>CAJTMJ010000017.1 GCA_910577335.1 uncultured Duncaniella sp.
AATAGTAGAAATCCGGATTGTAGATATACTCGCGGTTCTCATAGCGAATCATGCCTTTGTTGTCAAGAAAGGTCTTTAAGCCCTTGACCTTATTGTTGGAATACGAGTGTCCACAGGCGGCATATCCGGCTTTTAATGCAGCCTCGAAGTTACGGCAACCTTTTATCGGGCCATTGGCGAAAACTACACCCAATGCCTCACGGTGCTGTTCCTCGGTCAACTCCTTGTAGGGATACGGATCTCTGGCTTTCTTGCCCGGTTCGGTGAACACATATCCGCTGGCAATCTCCGGCAATCCGTAGTCGTTCACCCGGAAGGCAAACGGGTCAAACTCTGCGGCGCGAATCATAGCGGCGCATACCTCCGATACGGTATCATCTGTTTTGCTTCGGCTCACCTGAAGGACTGTCTCAGCCTTGTTGTTGAGTTCGGTACCGACGTGACCACGGGCGTTGTCGTCGCTCTTGTTGAGGTGCAGAACGGTGTGGATATGTATCTGAAATTTGTCAGTCCACTCCATCAGCTTCCCGATAAGGTCGGTCGATTCCTTGGCGCAGTTGATGTCATACATCAGGTCGCGCACACCGTCGATGATTACAAGCCCAACGCCCGGAGTGTTGATTATAGCCTGTTCTATGACTTCAAGCCGCAAGGCGGGTGTAAGCTGACGCAAGGCGGCAAATTTCAGATTCTCCGGGTGTGTGTCGGTCGGCAGTTTCGCCAATCGCAGAGCGCGCTCCATGACCTTTTGGCAATGGTATGGACTTTGCTCGGTGTCGAAATAGAGGATTGTGCGCTTGTCGTCGGGAAACTCGGCGGTATAGCCCAACACCTTACCGTTCACGAGCGATGCCCCGACAATGGCAGCGACATTGAATGTCTTTTTGCTCTTTGCCTTTCCTGTAGAAGCAGAGAAGTTGCCAAGCGTACCGATAACGCTGCCGTTGGCATACAGCACCTCCGGCGCAGTCTGAATCTCATCAGTGATTCTCAACTGCTTCTCCTCCCAGAGTCGGAGGATTTCTGCTTTTACTTCTTGCATTTGCGACCTCCTTTTTTAGATGACTGGATAAGTTCAAGCGCAAGCTGGGCGTCGATGATGATTTTTCTGCCCGTTTGGGTAATGGCATCTTTGATTACGCCGCTGTTCTTTATGCGGTGAGCGGTTGCCTTGCTGCATTGGAGAAGTTCGCAAAGACCTTCGATACCATAGACGAACCATCGCTTTGCTGTGGCGGCAGAACTTTCGGACTCTACATTGTCCTTGGCATTTCGGGAGTCAAGCAATTCTAAAAGTTGTTCTCCGGTATATTGCCAGAGAGGGAGTTTGAGTAACTGGTCTTTTGTCATACGCAGTGTGGATTTGAGTTATACTTACGCCCTTTGTGAGAGCATATCCGAGTATCTCCCGGACACTGCAAAATTACAACCGGTTATGAGTGGTGTGTATGTGGTATTGGTGTATGTACAAAAGAGAACTACCCATCAGAGTATCAGACTCTAATGGGTAGTCTCATAAGGTGTCAAAAGTGGAATTTCAAGTGGTGAAAGTGATGTGTGAGTGGTATCACAGAGTCACACAGAGTATCATGCCCGTTTTTTATGGTTTTTGAAGATTTCATCCACCTCATCAGCGTAAGCCCGACTCGATGCACTGGCATCACTTCCTCGGGGGTGACAATACTTCTTTTCGTAGTAGCTCCATTCGATACCGAGATGGTTGAGAATATCCTCACGCCATGCGGTTTTGTGTTTAGCAGGAACAATCTCATACAGCTTAGATATGAGATAACAAGCCTTGATGGTCTGTTTGGGACGTATCTTTATCGGCTCATGCTTGCCGTGGAGATTGAGCGATGAGTGAAACTGGGTTTCTGTCGGATTGTCGAACACGTCGTTGCACACCTCATATAACTCGGAAATGAGTATCATCGGGAATAATTCGCCTTCCCAGCATTTCTTTTCCTGTATGTCGTGAACTGCCGATACCGTTTTTTCTTCCAAAGGTATCAGATAGCTTCCTCCCCGCTGCATAAGCTTTTCCTCGAATGTCAACCTTAATTTATTATGGAGCTTGATTTCGCATGGCGAAAAGTATCGTTCTGTCGTGATAAACAATTTGTAGCAGACATCTCTTAGGCGACTGTAGAGTGGAGGCGTTTCCTCTTCGAGAAACTCATCAAATTCGATACTTCTTTGCAGGCTTACAAGGAATTTCCGTTTTCGCTTAAGCCAACGCTCCCTGTGTTCATCAAGATGATATGCGAAAAGCTCGCGGTTGATGTCGTTCATTGTACAATCGGAAGGCATTGGCATCTTCCCCCTTGCAATCAATGAACCTTGATATAGTTGCGCATCAATTTTCAGAAGTTCAAATTCATTAAAAAGACGCTTGATTTCATACTCATCAAAATCGTCTCTTTTTGACCGCTCCTTTCTATCGAGTTCCCGGTATGTATCATAGAAGGTATGAATTCGACACACAATCTCTGCACAAAGATTTCTGACGGTATCGGCAAGTATTCTGCCAACCTCGCCAAGTGCGTGGGTCTCTATAACGACCGATTCAAGGTCAAAAGAATACAATTTCTTGAAAATCTCCGCTATTTCCTTTCGACAGAATAAGTCTGATTTTGCAATCTGGGGAAACTTTATTTCCTGTCTCAGTTTTTCCAAGACAGGTACAACATCGCGGAATGTCATTGGTGGTGGCATAGGGTGGTGTTGGGCTTAGAGCGTTAATAAATCGTGAGAGCCAATCAGTTTTAACTATACTTGTTGAAACGTTATGAAATCTTAGCACTCAAAAACTTTAACAAATGATACGATAAGATTGTTTGCGTGCCATTGAGTTGATACTTTTGGGGGTGTGTGGTGAAGATGAAAATTTTGGAAAAGTATCAAATAAGTATCAAATATACAATTTTTAACATTTGTGCGCAGGGTAAAAAAGAAGAAAGAGCTGAGTCAATGCGACTTAGCTCTTTCTTTGTGTTGCCTTGGAAGGATTCGAACCCTCACAGGCGGAACCAGAATCCGACGTGCTACCATTACACCACAAGGCAATTAAATATGTATGTCAATCAGTTTTTGGATGAGTTTTCAAGTTTTTATCAGTTGTAGAACTTGTCTCCCTGAATTGACGGTGCAAAGGTAGGGGTATTTTTTGACACGTGCAAATTTTTGGACGACTTTTTTTGATGCGAGATGAAAATTTGGTGAAAAAGGATAGAAATATGTGAATTTGTCCGTGTTTTAAATCTCACCAATAATTTCGTTGATGTCGCTGATGTTATGTCTGATGCAATAGTCCTCCATGAAATCAATGACCTTCATTGTCACGGCAGGGTCGATGAAATTGGCTGTGCCGATTTCAACAGCTGTTGCTCCGGCAAGCATAAATTCGATAGCGTCTCTTCCATTCATTATGCCACCTAATCCAATCACGGGTATCTTGACAGCTTTAGCAGTCTGCCATACCATTCTTACGGCGACAGGGCGCACGGCAGCACCTGATAGACCTCCAGTTATTGTTGATAGGTGAGGGCGTCTGCGCTCAACATCGATCGACATACCCATAAGAGTGTTTATGAGCGACACAGAATCGGCACCTTCCGCTTCAACCGCTTTAGCAATATCGGCTATTGAAGTGACATTTGGCGAAAGTTTCACTATAAGAGTCTTGGGGAAAGCCTCACGGACTGCTTTTGTGACGGCGGCAGCTCCTTGAGTGGTTGTTCCGAAAGCCATTCCCCCTTCCTTCACATTGGGGCAAGATATATTCACCTCGATAGCGTTTACCTTATCGAGATTGGCAAGACGACGCGCAGTCTCTGCATAATCCTCAACTTTTGCTCCGGAAACATTCACTATGAGTTCGGAGTCGTAATGCTTGATGCGGGGATAGATATTTTCAATAAAATAGTCCACACCCTTATTCTGCAGCCCCACAGCGTTGAGCATACCTGAAGGTGTCTCGACCATGCGGGGATAATCGTTGCCTTCACGGGCGTTAAGAGTTGTACCTTTGATTATGTATCCTCCAAGGCGGTTCAAATCAATGAACGGTTCGAACTCCTCGCCATATCCAAAAGTGCCCGATGCGGTCAGCACCGGATTTTTCAATTTAAGATTGCCTATATTGACTGATAAATTTGCCATAAACCAAGTTTGTTAAATTTTACCGGTAAGTTCTTATGCCACAGTTGTGGTATCAGATTACTTATCCCATGTGAGTTTGTCGATATTGAATACAGGACCTTCTGTGCATACACATACGTTGCCTTTGACGGTCTTTTCAACGCAACACAGGCAAGCTCCTAATCCGCACGCCATCATGTTTTCAAGCGACACCTCGCAGTCGGTATTGGAGGCGTATGCAATCTTAGCGATGGCTTTCATCATAGGTGCAGGACCGCAGCAATAGTAACGATAGATATCCTCCTGCATTACTTTATGAGCTGTCACCAGACCTTTTGTGCCGAGCGAGCCATCCTCGGTGCAGATATGCACTTCACCGACGTTTTTGAATTCGTTAAGTTCCAGAAGATCCTTCTCTGACCGGGCGCCGAGCAGGAACTCAGGTTTATATCCTTTGTCTTTCAGTATTTTGCCGAGATAGAGAAGCGGAGCTACACCGACACCGCCACCGATAAGGAGTAGTCGTGAGCCTGCAGGAGCATCAGTTGAAAATCCGTTTCCGAGAGGTAGCAATATATTAATTAAGGTGTTTTCTTCGCTATGGATGAGCGCATTGGTGCCTTTCCCGGCATTGCGTATGAGCAAGTCTATGCTATTATCCTCAACGTTCACATCATTGATGGAAATAGGACGGCGGAGAAATATGCCCGGGGCCTCAACAGCAACCTGTACGAATTGACCCGGTAAAATTTCAGGAAGTTTTTCTCCATCAGCAGGTGTCAGAGTCAATCGTGAGTAATCGGGATTGATCTGTTGGTTTCTTAATAGAATAAAATCTTTGACCTGTTTCACTTTTGTGTATATTATAGATTTAATATTGAATTTTAGCTTGTCTGTTTAATTCGATTCAAGGCTCATATATAAAAGGTGAGTCGAAATCCTCAAATTTTTGACTTCGCATATCCTTGGCGCTTAATATCATCTCGTCAGGATTTATTTGCCAGTCTATGTTAAGGGTGTCGTCAAGGAGATATATGCCTCCGTCAGCTTCCGGCGAATAAAAGTTGTCGCACTTATACTGAAAAATCGCCACGTCAGACAGCACTGCAAATCCATGAGCAAAACCTTGCGGAATGAACATCTGGTAATGGTTTCCCTCTGAAAGCTCCACAGCCACATGCTTGCCGAAAGTAGGGGAGCCTTTGCGGATATCGACAGCAATGTCAAGCACATTACCTTTAACGCATCTCACGAGTTTGCTTTGAGCGTATGGCGGATATTGAAAATGCAATCCACGCACAACACCTTTTGATGACATTGATTCGTTGTCCTGTACAAATTTGACAGGCCCGATTAAATCGTCAAAAGTACGTTTGGAATAACTCTCGAAAAAGTATCCCCGAGAGTCGTTGAATATTCGTGGTTTTATTATGACCACATCTTTTATATCTGTCGCTATTAACTCCATTGCATTTTATGATGAAACTTATACGTGGACCTTAATCAAGATTAGGGGAGGATGTTTTGTCCATCTCGTTTATAACTTTCATTAAATATTGACCGTACGGATTTTTCAGCATCGGTTGTGCCAATTCTTCCATCTGCTTCCGGTCAATCCATCCCTTGCGGTAGGCTATCCCTTCAATACATGCCACTTTCAGACCCTGTCGTTTCTCTAACACTTCAATATATGTGGATGCCTCTGAGAGGGAATCATGAGTGCCGGTGTCAAGCCATGCGAAACCTCTTCCCAACAGATTTACTTTCAGCTCGCCATCTTCAAGGAATTTTTGGTTGACCGATGTGATTTCCAATTCACCTCTTGCTGACGGTTTAATACCTTTAGCTATTTCAACTACTTTGTTAGGGTAGAAGTACAGTCCGGTCACTGCATAATTGGATTTCGGCTTCCGGGGCTTTTCTTCGATGCTCAGGCAGTTGCCCTCATTGTCAAATTCGACCACTCCATAGCGTTCAGGGTCACTTACCCAATAGCCGAAAACAGCTGCCTTATTCTCTTTCTCAACAGTCTCTACAGCATTAGTAAGCATAGAGGTGAAACCGCTGCCATGAAAGATGTTGTCGCCAAGCACCAGACAACAAGAGTCTGAACCAATGAAGTCTTCACCGATTATGAATGCTTGGGCGAGTCCATCGGGGCTTGGCTGCTCGGCATATTCAAATTTGACGCCCAACTGACTGCCATCGCCAAGCAGACGTTTGAATGAAGGAAGATCCTGCGGAGTGGATATGATAAGCATTTCCCTTATGCCCGCAAGCATAAGAGTGGAGATCGGGTAATATATCATTGGCTTATCAAAAACCGGAAGAAGCTGTTTGCTTACACCTTTTGTGATAGGATAGAGGCGTGTGCCGCTTCCGC
Source organism: uncultured Duncaniella sp. (assembly GCA_910577335.1). Classification (GTDB taxonomy): domain Bacteria; phylum Bacteroidota; class Bacteroidia; order Bacteroidales; family Muribaculaceae; genus Duncaniella. The sequence goes on from CAJTMJ010000017.1 coordinate 6,524, forward strand.
CTGCCAACACTATTCCTTTCATGGGAAATCAAATTTATATCAGTTCGGTACAAAATTAATCAATAAAATCAGAATTTCAAAGGTGGAAATTGAATTTGACAGGCGATAAAGGTTGCAGTGATGGCTTTTTCTCGAACGGGGTTTGTGTAATCACTGAAAATAGCTTACCTTTGTCGCTAACTTACGTGCAAGTTAAAAACGACATGGATATTTAAATTTTTTAAGGCATTTGAAGTGTTGACTTCTATATTCTTAAAATCAATACCACAATGAAAATAATAAGTGTTTTATTAAGTGTCATTTTCGCATACGGATTTTGTAATGCGGCTGACAACGACTGTGATTTCAAAGGGAAGACTCTTTGTGTGTTCGGCGATAGTTACGTCAGGAATCATAAACGCCCCTTTACCGAGTCATGGCACGCTAAATTAGCGGAAAAATTAGGGATGGAATATGTCAATTTCGGGCGCAATGGCAGCAGTATAGCTTTTGATCGCACTGCCGACGGCTTTGGACTGGCGATGACAGAGCGTTATCTGTCGATGCCCGATAGTGCTGATTATATTTTAGTCATAGCCGGGCATAATGATGCCGTGTATGTCAACAGACATGGCGGCTGGGATAAATTTAAGTTAGGTCTTGACTCGTTGTGTGCAGGACTGAAAGCCAAATATCCCTGTTCGCCGATAGGGTTCGTTACTCCGTGGGGAGTTGACCGTCCTTATTTTAAAGAGGTGATAGCCGAGATACATAAAGCGTGTGATAAGTATGACATACCGGTGCTTGATGTGTCGTCTTCGGATATAATAGATGTCAACAATCCTGAATTTCGTGCAAAATATTTCCAAGGTCCAAATGACACTGCCCACCTTAATGACGCAGGGCATGATCTGATGGTTGAGAGAGGGGAGAAATTCATTAAGTTATTGGCTGCGAATAAGAAGTGCTGTAATAAGCGATTTAATCGGGCTATACCTCGCGATACCTCGTTCACTGCTTATTCCACTAATATAAAAGTAAGGAAACATCATCCTGAGGCAGTGTTGGCATTAGCCAAACTTCCTGCCGGGGTCAAGGAATATAATAATGTGGTGTATACGACTCATAAAAACACTCCCTACGGAGATAGAGATATGCATGTTGACATATTCCGTCCGGACAATAACGAGGTTTACCCGGCTCTGATAATGATTCATGGGGGTGGATGGAACTCAGGTGACAAGTCTTTGCAAGTGCCGATGGCGCAGCAGATCGCAGCAAAGGGATATGTAACTATTCCGGTGGAATACCGCATGACACCTGAAGCGAAGTATCCTGCCGCACTCCACGATATAAAGACAGTGGTGAGATGGGCGAGAGCCAATGCTTCGAAATATGGCATAGATCCTGATAAGATAGCCGTGTCAGGATGTTCGGCAGGTGCTCAGCTTGCAACATTGGTGGGTGTGACAAATGGCTCGGAAAGACATGAAGGTAAAGGTGAATGGTCGGATGTATCAAGTGACGTTCAGGCGGTTATAAATATGGACGGTATAGCCACATTCGTATCGGAAAGTAATATTGCAGATGCCAATGAGCGTTTGGCTAAGAAAGGTGTGATGCCGGTAAATGCCAGGTGGCTTGGCGGTATGTATGACCAAGCTAAAGATAACTGGGAAGAGGCTTCCGCCATATTATGGATCACCGATAAATCGGCTCCGATATGTTTCATAAGCAGCGGCTTGCCACGGTATAGCGACGGTCGTGATGAATTGGTTGAGATATATAATAAAAAAGGTATATATACCGAACGTCATAAAATCCCGGTAGATGTTCATCCGTTCTGGTTCTTCCATCCGTGGGTTGACACCACGCTTGAATACGCAGTGAATTTTCTTGACAATTCATTTAAAAAATAATTCGATAAACAGATATCTTTATGAAGCATATATTGAAGATTGCATTATTGCCGGTTTCGCTCTCCATGACATTGGCACTAAGCGCCAAAGAATATCGTGTGACAGACTATAATGTGTCAACTGACAGCACGCAGATACAGACAGCCCAATTGCAGCGGGTGATTGACCTTGCCGAGGCAGAAGGTGGTGGTACTATTGTGTTGCCAAAAGGAACCTATCTTTCAGGCGCTCTGTTCTTCAAACCCGGTACGTCGTTGGAGATTCAGGACGGGGCAGTGCTGAAAGGATCGGACAACATTGCCGATTATCCTTTGATGCCCTCACGAATGGAGGGACGTAGCATATATTATCATCCAGCTCTTGTGAATGCATACCATGTAGATGGATTCGAGATAAAAGGTCCCGGCACTATAAACGGTAACGGATATAAATTTTGGGTTCAGTTCTGGGATCATGTGGCTAAAGCTCGTGAGGATAATCGGGCATGGACTAACCTTGAAGTTAAACGTCCGAGATTGGTGTTCCTCTGGGGGTGTGATAATGTCAAAATTACAGGTGTGAAACTTATAAACTCGGCATTCTGGACTACTCACTTATACTTATGTAATGATGTGCTGATTGAAAATTGCGAGGTTTATGCTCCCGCAGAGCCGGTAAGAGCGCCAAGTAGTGATGCCATAGACCTTGACGGTTGCCGTAGGGTGACGGTAAGAGGTTGCTATCTGAATTGCGATGACGATGGTGTGTGCATGAAAGGTGGTAAAGGTGTGTTTGCTCACAAATCGGTTGAAAACGGAATGGTGGAGGATATATTGGTCGAAAATTGTACCTTTGGTCCTAACTTGCATGGCACCATAACTCTTGGCAGTGAGTGCTTTCATGCTAAGAATATTATATTACGTAATTGTACACTTGAAAACGAGTGCTCGTTATTGCGCTTGAAAATGCGCCCCGACACTTACCAGATTTATGAGAACATAATGGTAGAAAATGTGAAAGGTAAGTGCGGCACTCTAATAGAGATGCTCCCATGGAAACAATTTTTTACACTTGAAGGGACAAACGAGCATCCTGTCGGAGTGGTTAAGAATGTGACAATGAGAAATATCGATGTTTCCTGCGATAATCTTGGAGCTATAGCCGGAAATAAGGACGATAAAGTTGAAAACTTCCGTATGGAGAATCTGAAAATCAAGGCTAAATCAGATATCTTCCACTGCAATTATCCGACAGTTAAACTTGTAGATGTCGAAGTCAATGGTCATGCTCCTGTCATAGTGACAGCCGATGATGAGGACAAGGATAAGCTTAATTATGACTTGCGAGATTTAGATAAAGCAAATGAAAAATAAATAAAATTCATTAAAACTTAAATATGAGGATGTTAGAATTTATGCAGTTCTGACATCCTTATTTTTTATTTTTGATGTGGATTTATGAGCTTGTTATATCGGGAAAAGTTTAGTATCTTTGCAATGTGTTAGACATAGCTGAACATATTGAATATTTGCTTTTGTGCCACGATTGTGTCGTGGTACCCGGTTTGGGTGCGTTTCTTGTAAATGACACCCATGCTTATTATGACCCAAAGACCTGTCATTTCTTCCCTCCGAAGCGGACGCTCGGTTTTAATCCGGAGGTGAGACATAATGACGGGCTATTAGTCGCAAGTATAAGCCGGAAAGAGGGTATGAGCATTGAAAATGCACGTATGGCTCTTGAGTCAGAAATCACAGCTATGCGTCATCAACTCGGACTGACTGGAGAAATAGCCATGGGTAATCTTGGCTCGCTTCATAAAGGTGTTAATCCCGATGCCCCTGTGTTTGAGCCGTCAAATTATTCGCTTTCATCTCTTCGTTATGCCGGATTAAAGCCTATAACAATTCAACCTGTCATTTCGGAAACAGATGTCGAGTCAGAGGTTGAAGACAACACTCCGCGTATTGTTTCAATTCCTGCTCCGTTGAAGATTGTTGCGTCCATAGTGGTTATAATGGTCGCTTTAGGCATATTATATTCCACCAGAGGTCTTGTAAGAGGTCCCGAAATGACATTCGCATCACTCGACACCGGTATAAGTTCGAAGGTTGACACAGCGTTGCCATTGAATGTTTCGGTGGATTCAGCATTGGAACCTGCACTTTCACGGGAGATTGCTCTTAACATCTCATATCCCGCAATAGAGAATAATGCAGAAGTCTCTGAAGGTGAAAATAGTGGAGGTATGAATTTCAGCGATACCGACAGGTATCTTTTGGTCGTAGCTTCCTTGCCGTCCCATAATTCAGCTTTAAGGCACATAAATGGGAATCCGGATTTAAGAATAATAGAGATGGATGGCAATTACCGTGTCTATGTAGGCACTGCGCCAACTATAACAGCCGCAAGATCCATAGCTAATGATATTGTATCGCAATATCCTAATGTATGGGTTTGTAAGCGTTAAAAATTTCAAGAGAATATGACATTTCACGATTTGCTAATAGCACGACGCAGCATACGTCGATATACTCCCGAAAAAATTGATCCAGAACATGTACGCCTCATACTCGAAGCAGGGTTATTAGCTCCCACTTCAAAGAGTTCAAGGGCTTGGCAGTTCATTGTGGTTGAGGATGAGGATATGTTACAGCGTCTTAGCCAATGCAAACCAATGGGCGCTGCACCTATAGCCAAGTGTCCGCTTGCCATAGTGATTGCGGTCGATTCGACAGCTACGGAGCCGTGGATTGAAGATGGATCGGTGGCTGCTTCATACATGCAGTTGCAGGCTGAAGACCTCGGTTTAGGCTCATGCTGGATTCAGGTAAGAGGTCGTTTTACGGCTGACGGCATACCCTCGGAAGAATATGTTCAAGAGGCATTGGGTATACCTGAAACATGTCCTGTGGTATGTATATTGTCAATAGGGCATAAGGACGAGCAGCGTAAACTTCAGGATGTGGAAAAACTTCGTTGGGAGAATGTGCACATCGCTAAATGGTGATCAGGAGATTTTACCTGACATAGTATTTATAGGTGCCGGGAATGTCGCTTCGCATATTGCGCCTGCGATTGAACGAAGCGGAGCCGGACGCATACGTCAAGTATATAGCCGCACATTTAATAATGCGCAAGCGTTGGCTGAGAAGCTCAGAGACGCAAAAGCCACTGACGACTTGTCGCAGATATTGCCTGACGCCGATATTTATATTATAAGCATAAAGGATGATAGCATAGGGGAGATAGCTCAAAAGCTGTCGCCCAATAACGCTTTGTGGCTCCATACGTCGGGTTCTGTAAATATGGAGGTTTTATCCGCACTATCTCCAAGATATGGTGTGTTTTACCCTATGCAGACATTCTCCAAGAATGCGCCATTGGAGATGTCGGAAGTGCCATTGTTTATTGAGGGTTCTTCGCAGGAGGTTGAGAAAGAGATAGAGAGTTTTGCTGCCAAAACCTTCGATAAGGTTTATCATGCGGATAGCGAGCTTCGCAGAAAGATGCATATCGCAGCTGTGTTCAGCTGTAACTTCACAAATTATATGTGGGTCATAGCTGATGAACTGTTGCGAAAGGAGGGTTTGACCTTCGACGTGATGAAACCATTGATGGAGGAGACACTACGCAAGGCTTTTGCCAATACTCCTGAACAGGGACAGACAGGTCCAGCTGTAAGAGGGGACAAAAATATAATGGAGAAACATGAAGCGCTTCTCTCTGAAAGTGACAGAGAGGTATATCGGTTGCTGTCAGACAGGATATTTACGCATTTTAACACAGTCCAATAAAAATTCTTTGGCTTTATCCCACGGAATGTAGATTGACTCGTCGCCGGGAATTAACGGGACAGGGATTTCGTTATGATCAACACGTATGTAATACTTTCCGGATACGGATTTGAAAAGTATTATCTGGAGGTTAGCAGCCATCGGTACCACATAAAAGTCACGCCAATGTAATTTTACGGTATTGAAATCGTGCGTAAGGTAGTAGCAGCCTTTAATATGCATCAGAGACAATAATGGCATAAGTGTCTCGGCATGACCGAAACGGAAACGTGCGGAGTATTCATTTTTGCCATTTACGGCTTCTTGGGTGGTGGATATGAGGTCAAGCAATAGTCTTGACGCTAATTCAGCAGGTATATCTGAGATAGATGATGCTGAGTGAGTGAGATAGTGGTGCATGTTTTCAATTGACCAAAGGGAGTTATATTCCTCTAAAGTCATATATTTGTCCCAGTCACACTCTATCCCTATCGCCGCACATCCCGATACTAATTTATACACATTAAGAGCAAAGCTTCGGGCTTCATCCCCTGTGAAAGGGTAATAGCTCCCGAGGATTTTGTATGATACGGATTCTGGGACGTTGCTATCTCTGTACGAGTCATATATTTTGCTCCATTTGTCACTTTTCATGAATTCCTGATAGGCTGTATCGCTTTCCCATGGGCGAACCAATGGTGAGTTCTGCTTACCGGAGGATGTATATATCTCTATTTGTGTGTCAAGTCTTGTGAGCTGGTGTGTGAATTCATCCATTGAAGCCACACAGCGGGGTACGTATGAGGATATTGCATGTATCTTCCTTCCGGCGAATAGTGTTTTGAAGGTGTTGAACGCATGTGTGGCTATTTCTCTTTGTTCTGCCATACCTAACGAGTCAAGAGCGCCCCAATTATCGTCGGTCTTGGCAATCACTGTTTGGCATAGCTTTTTTAAAGCCAAACCTTCCGGAGTGATGCACCCTAATTTTTCAGCATTCACGAGTGATTTCATCAAGGAGTTGGTGAATTTTGAGGATGACATGAAACGTGCGCCATGGCGACCCACATGGTTGATAAATACAGGTGAAAGGGAGTCGGGATATGTCAACGAATTTTCAGGAGGAGTGGGATAAGGCATTGAAGAGCCTTCACATTGTGTGTTTGTGTATGTCGTTGCAGAAGCGACAGATGACAATAGTATAATTGTTGATATAAGTACGATTACCTTTTTCATAATTCAGAGGTCGTTAAAAATCAATAGTATGACGTAATACTTATAAAACATAAATTAATCTGAAAAAGTTACGTATATTAGAGAGTTTTGATTAGCTTTGCGTACAAATAACACTTATATCTGAAATGGATCAGAACAGTAAAATAAATGAACTTATAAATAAAAATCAGCTGCATGAGGCTCTTGAACTTCTTAATAGAATGATTGAAGAGTCTCCTGCTTCTGACAAGTTATATTTTGAAAGAGGTAAATTGCTGTGGCGTCTCGGCGACAGAGGGGCTGCCATGGGCGATTATGCAAAAGCAAAAAGTATCAATCCCGACAGCCCGGCAGTGCGTGCGCTTGAATTAGCGTATGATGTAGCTAATTTCTTTAATCCTGACCTTTATAATCCGTAATCAGACTTTTTCAGAGAGTTCAAGCCATCGCATCTCCTTTTCGTCGAGAATTTCTTTTAGCTCGCTGTAACGGGCTGCCTTAGCTGCGACATCATTAATCTCTGCACCGGAGTTAAATAGTTGCTCCAATTCGTTTTTCTCAGCAGTGAGCGAATCAATCTCGGCAGTCAGAGCTTCAAATTCCTTCTTCTCTTTATAGGTTAATTTTGCCGGACGTTGTTGTGATTCCCGTTTCGATGCGGGCTGTTGATTCGGTTTGGCAGTTTCCTGTGTCTGATTCTGTAGACTGCGTTGTTCTTTTAGGTAATTTCTGTAATCGGTATAATTGCCGGGGAAATCTTTGATCACACCGTTACCTTCCATCACAAAAAGATGGTCAACAATGGAGTCAAGGAAGAAACGGTCGTGAGAAATGACAATAACACATCCTTTAAAATTCTGGAGGTATTCTTCAAGAATACCCAAAGTCATTATATCAAGGTCGTTTGTTGGCTCGTCAAGTATCAGAAAATTCGGCTGTGTGATAAGCACCGCTGCAAGATGCAGTCTTCGCATCTCTCCACCGCTAAGTGTGGATATATATTTCTGTTGGTCGGCGGGGGAGAAGAGAAATTTTGTGAGGAATTGCATCGGAGTGTAATGGGTGGTGCCATTCACAACTACGTCCTCTGTGATGTCTGTAATTGCGTCAATTACTTTTTTATCAGCCGACAGTTGCAACCCTTCCTGAGAATAGTAGCCGAAACGAACGGTTTCACCCACATTCCATTCGCCACTGTCCTGCTTAAGCAAGCCCTGCAGCATTTTTACAAAGGTGGATTTGCCGACTCCGTTGCCACCCACTATGCCTACCTTTTCGTATCGTGCGAATGTATATGTAAAGTCATCAAGAATTACTTTGTCGCCAAATTTTTTGCAAATGCCTTCCGCTTCAAATATTTTTGAGCCTATGTATGACGATTTTATCTCGTTGGGATTTATATTTTTCTCGTCATAACGGGCTTTAGATCTTTCTTTGAGGTCATAGAACGCATCTATTCGATATTTGGCTTTCCCGGCACGTGCTTGAGGCTGGCGGCGCATCCACTCCTGTTCTTTCCGCAGAGTATTCTTGATCTTTGCCAATTCTCCTGTCAGAGCTTCAATGCGTTCCGCACGTTTGCGCAGATAGTAGTCGAAATTGCCTTCGTATGTAAATATCTTTTTAAGATCGATCTCGATAATCTTGTTGCACACTCTGTCAAGGAAATATCTATCATGTGTGACCATGAGCAACGTGATACGTTGGCGTGAAAGATAATTTTCAAGCCACTCAACAGCTGCTATATCCAAATGGTTGGTAGGTTCATCGAGGATGAGTAGATCAGGACTGCTTAAAAGCACCTGAGCTAATGCAATTCTTTTTATCTGACCGCCTGACAGATGGTCAACGGAAGCATGTGGGTTGTCGATGCCAAGTTGTGAAAGCATCTGCTTAACCCTGTCCTCTTTGTCCCACTCTTCATGGTCATGCTCCGGTATTGCTGTGATAAGGTTTTCCATAATGGTCATACCTTGAATGAATACCGGATTTTGTTGTAGGAAGCCTACCCGCAAGTCGTTACGATAGGTTATATTGCCGCTGTCAGGAGCTTCTTCCCCTGAGAGTATGCGCAATAATGTTGATTTACCGGTGCCATTTTTCGCAATGACTCCGATTTTATCACCTTCGTTTACTCCAAAAGTTATCGAGTCAAAAAGCATACGGTCTCCGTAGCTTTTTGTGAGGTCTTCAACTTGCAAGTATGGTTTCATCGGCAGTAGATGGATTAAAGATCCAGACAGGAATCAAGTGCTTCGGTTATAGCTTTTTTGTCGAGATGTTGTCCTATAAACACAATCTTGATCATTCTATCGCCATAATCTTCATCCCAATCACGCAGGATGCTTGGATCTTGCTCCACGAGTTCTTTGAATTCATCTTCGGGTGCGGTGGCAAACCACATTCCGGCTTCCTTGAGCTGCTTTTGCTTACCAGCTGTCTCAAACAGATATGACATATCAGGGTTATTGCTGAAATAGCATATACCTTTTGAGCGAATTATACCTGCGGGCCAGTTTCGAGCTGCGAAATAGTCAAACTTATTCAGGTCGAAAGCCGGACGGCGGAAATATACGAATGTGCCGATTCCATATTCTTCAGCTTCACCCTCTCCGTGGTGATGGTGGTGATGATGGCAACCGCATGTGCAATTCTCATCATGTTCATGATGATGCTCGTGGTGGTGCTCGTCATCTTCATGGTGATGTTCATCGTGCTCATGCTCATGGTGGTGCTCATGCTCATGTTCATCACATTCGTCATCATGGTGGTGATGGTGGTGATGATGCTCCTTCTCTTCGGCTTCTATTTCGTCGATAGGCTTCTCTATCTGTTCAACCCAAGCGGCAGATGTTGCAACTTTCTCAAATTTGAAAAGGTTAGTGTTGAGAAGGCGTGTTATGTCAACGTTGGCATAATCACATTCTATGATTTCTGCCTTAGGCTGAATAGCACGTATAATGGCTTTGATCCTGTCACGTTCCTTGTCTGAAACCTCGGAAGATTTATTGAGCAGGATTATATTGCAAAATTCAATCTGTTGTATGATGAGATTTTCAATATCTTCTTCATCAAGATTATCCTGTGTGAGCTTTTCTCCACAAGAAAATTCATCCTGAAGGCGAAGAGCGTCTACGACAGTGACGATACAATCAAGTTTAGGTGTGCCGTATTTGATATATCCCTGACCCATCTGTGGGATAGAACAGATAGTCTGGGCTATAGGAGCAGGTTCGCAAATACCGCTTGCTTCGATGACTATATAGTCGAACTTATCCATTGCCATGATGTCCTCTATCTGCTTTATGAGATCCATCTTTAAGGTACAGCAGATACATCCGTTTTGGAGAGCTACGAGCGAGTCATCTTTAGTGTCTACAATTCCTCCTCGCTGAATGAGGTCGGCGTCGATGTTAACTTCGCCTATGTCATTCACGATAACGGCAAAGCGTATTCCTCTCTCGTTAGTTAAAATATGGTTTACCAATGTGGTCTTGCCACTTCCAAGATAGCCTGTAAGTAGAAGTATAGGTGTCATATTGTATCTGATATATTTGTTATTCTGTTATAAGTCTGATGTTTACCATTCTATTTTGACCGCAACGTTCTGCATGTCAGCCGGGATTGGAGGATTAAGTTTCGCAACCCGAATCATACCTCCGCTCACAAGGGGATATTTTTGAGTAAGTGTGTCATGGAGGCGTTTTACCACATGCTCAAGCAGTTGGGATGGTATGTCCATAACCTGTTTTATAACTTCGACAGCTTCAGCATAGTTCAAGGTATGTTCCAAGTCATCCGATTCCATAGCACTCTCGATAGGATAGCGTAGATGGACGGCCACTTCAAATGTATTCCCTTTCTCCCGTTCAAAGTCATAGACTCCGTGCCGGGCGAAAAGCTTCAAACCATTGATTTCAATTGTGCCTGTCATATAATCTTATATCCAAGTAAGGTTAGAACCACGTTTAATGTGTCCCTTTATACGATAATAGAGATTGAATATAGGATGATAACACATGAGCCAAGGGAATGTTAGCAACAGCGGACGAGAGCCAAGCGAAACCGATGTCTTCTTCCACGTGATCATCAGTATTATCCATAATATCAATAGGAGGACAGACGAGATGATCATAGGGATAAAAGAGGGGAGTCCTACTATTGATACAGCGACAGCACTTCCGATGAATATCCACCATGCCCATGAGCAACTGCTGAAGAATATTCTCGCTCCTGTCTTGAGCTTTTTAGCAGTATAGTCATAGCGGAGTTTAGTGCGTTTGAATGATGCTGACGGATCATTTTCAGCTATTTCTACGATTGAAGCGGTTGAAAGCTCTGTGGCAGTGTTTTTGCGCTTAGACACTTCGTTTATAAATATGTCATCATCGCCATATTTCAGGTTCAATGATTTTGAAAATCCCTTATTTTTGAAAAATACACTTCTCTTATAAGCGAGGTTATGGCATGAACCTCTGTAAGGACGACCGGCGATAGCCCATGATAGATATTCGACAGCGCTCCATACGGTATCGAAAGAATGACGGCGTTTGATTGTGCTGACTGAATCTTCGAGCATCACAGGTGTGGCATATCCGAGCACGATTTCTTTCCCGTTAATGAAATGCCTCATCATGGACTTTAACCAAATTGGAGATTCAATCCTACAGTTGCCGGTGGTCAACATCACGGTTTCATATCTGGCTGCCTTTATGCCGAGTGTGACCGCTAATTTCTTTCTTGACAGAGATCGGGATTCCAACGGTGTGAATGTCATGTATAGGTTTGAATACCTTTGTTCTAATTGGGCAATCACATCTTTAGTCGAACCGACGGCTCCGTCATTAACCACAATTACCTCCATCATTGCCGGATAATCTTGTTCAAGTATCTGAGGCAACAGTATTTCGAGATTCTGCGCGTCATCCTCCGAATACACTATAACCGATACTGACGGATAGGCGTCAGGCGAGTCAGGTAATGGGGTTTCATTATCTTCTGCCACTTTTTGCGCAACAGAGGCTACGTAGTGGCGAAATCCAAAAATTAAGTAGAGGAAACAAACTGCTAATGCAGAGTAAAGTGTTATTATAGTTGTAGTTAACTCTATTTCGAACATATTTTTGCTTATTAGACCACAAAGTTACAAATTTGTGAGTAAATAGCATCAATAATATTGTTGTTTTTGACATAAACTAAGCTCCGGCAATGGCTGTACACATTATATTTGTGTCAAAATAACTGATTGCCATTTCCGATAATAGTTCAGGTGATAAATTATGCGCTAATTTTTGTTGCTGGTGGAAATAGTCGGACGGGGTTCCTGCAGTAATCCTTGTCTGATACATATCCATAATAGAGAAAGGAGAATCAAGCACTGATGCGAGATTGGAGAGTTGGAATTGGCTCAATCGGTTTATTTCATCTTGGGTGTATGTGCCCGGGTCTTTTAGCCGTTCAATCTCGGTGTATACTTCCCGTATCAGAGGCTCCACATTTGAGCAATCGGTCTGAGTGGATATATAGATAAAACTTTTGTTTTTGTATCCGAGCAGTGAAGCCGAAATCCCGTAGGTAAAACCTTTGTCCTCACGAATATTTGCCATTAGTCTACTGCCAAAATATCCGCCAAATGCGGTGACAGTGGCACGTAGTGGTACGAAATCACTATCGTCACGACCGATAGTAGGCATGACCATGTTTATGGCGCTCTGCAGGCTACGCGGTCGGATAATAATTTCTTTTTGGGGCGAAGCAAAATCAGGAAAACTCAGCGGTTCTATACTGTAGTTTTTATCGGATGATATTTTTGAAAAGGCTGTTAGGACAGATTCGATTAATTCATTAGACAATTTCCCGGAGAGGAATATATTCACATTTTTGGTGTCAAGCCGGGAATAATGAAAATCTGATAGGTCCTTAGACGTTATCTTTATGATGGACTCGGGGGTTTCAACTCGTGCTAACGGATGATTTTCACCATATATCATTTTACGGATAGCCGCATTTGAATGATATGTGACTTTTTCACGGTCAATCTCGATTTTTGAAATCCTTCGTTTTATCATCATATTTAATGCGTCTTCCGGGAAAATGGAATCCGTTAATATTTCTACCAACAAGTCAATTATAGATGGTAATCTGTCATTCAGACTAAACAGAGTGATGGAAGAATGATGAGTCGATACAGAAGTGTTAGTCCATGCTCCATTGTATTCCAATATGTTTACAATTTGCTCTCCAGTGTGTTTGGAGGTACCTTCAAGAAGCAACAGCATGGCAAGGTTGCTCAATCCGGCAACGGGAGATTCTGCCTCTCCGCCCGGCAGTGTTACTGTCAGTCGGTTGACATCGCTGTCGCCACCACTTATGAAATGTACCGCTATGCCGTTGGGGAGAACAGTCTTGTTAACATCGGGGAGAGTCAGAGTGCCAAAGTTATGGATTTTTGGAGGAATGGAACGATTCATGAAATAGCAGATTTAATTGCTGTAGATTGAGTCTAATTTTTGTTCGATAATGGAATTAAGCACACTCGTACGTGCATCATCGGCTGATATTTCAGGCACAACACTCTTTGCTGCCTTTGCCGGGGTAATAGGGCTGGTGGCAGGCAGTTTGCTCTGAACGGTTGCTGTTTTTGGACTATTTGATACCTTTTTCTCGGGTAGTGATGTCACAGGAGTATAATTAAATGGTGTGTCCCCGTTATTTTCAATGGATGATATATTAATTTCGTTTACAACCGGGGTATTTGATGCGATACCTTCATTTAGGGACGGCTCTTCCTTATAGTCGGAAATCATGGCATGATATTGATTCACACGGCCCGAACCTGTGAATGTACGGGTATAGTAATCAGCTGTGATATCGCTGACTATAACACCCTTGGATGAAGATGCATGAATCATGCGGTTGTCACCTATAAAGATGCCGACATGTGAGACTTTATTGCTTCTGCCTGTGGCGAAGAATAACAGGTCGCCGGGCACAAGTTCTTTCTTGGGTGTGGGAGTACAATAGTCGGACTGTTCCTTAGAACTTCTTGGGAGTTTGATAGCCAGTGCGGACAGATATACCTGTGTGACAAAACCGGAACAATCCACACCATTCCTGCTCGAACCACCATATTTATAAGGTGTACCCAACCACATGCTTGCTTCCTTAAGCAATGCTTTTGATTGGGGTGCAAGAGATTGAGGTATGGAGACAGTCTGATTTGCTGACACGGCATCTCCTTTGACCGGGCTCTTTTTTACTAATGTCGCAGTATTGCGTGATGAACCGCACGACACGGCTAATGTCGCTAAGAACGGTAATATTAATAGTAATAATATATGATGCTTTTTCATGATATGGCAAAATTACGAATAATCATTTGTATTCTGACATGCCACTGTCAGTTTTTATTGTCGGATAGTTATTTTACGTGGTAAATATATCTTAAAATGGCATGGCTCGTCTTAAAATTGTTTAAACCTGGCGATATTTAATTGCAAGGGATGTAACATTGCATGATATTTGCAGTCTTATTAGTGAATCCAATCATTACAAGGAATGGATTTCAATGAAAAAAGAAACAAGTTCAATCACATAAACAAAAACAAGTTTAGAAGTATGAAATTATCCGGCAAAATCATTTTACTTGCTACGGGTTCTGCAGTATTAGGCTCGGCAGTCACCACTGTTGCAATGAAACATGCTTTGTTATCTGACAATGTTGTAGATGTTACAACATATACAGTTGACAATTCGGCATCTAATGGACTATTCAAGGTCTCACAGACACCTGTGCAGTCTACTGATTTTACAGAGGCGGCAGAGAGCACTATAAATGGGGTAGTGTCCATAAAAAGTTATGCCACACCACGGGGATATTCACAAGGCGGGAATGGTGGATTCTTTAACGATCCATTCTTTGAATATTTTTTCGGAAGCCCTAACGGCAACCAACGTCGTCAATATCAGCAACAGCAGCCCAAGCAGCAACAGATGGGACTTGGCTCAGGCGTGATAATCAGTGCCGATGGTTATATTGTGACAAACAACCATGTCATAGATGATGCCGAACGTCTTGAAGTGACTCTTAACGATAACCGTACATTCGATGCCACAGTTATCGGTTCTGATTCAATGACTGACCTTGCGTTGATTAAGATTGATGCAAAAGATCTTCCTGTAATACCTATGGGCGACAGTGATGCGTTGAAGGTCGGAGAGTGGGTGCTTGCTGTAGGTAATCCCTTCGGTTTTACGTCAACTGTTACAACCGGTATCGTTTCAGCCAAGGCTCGCAGCATCGGTTCTGCCACACACTCATCTCGTCCAATGGGTATTGAATCTTACATCCAGACAGATGCCGCTGTCAATCCCGGTAACTCAGGTGGCGCATTGGTAAATTTGAGCGGAGAACTTATAGGTATAAATACTGCCATATATAGCCAGACCGGTAACTATGCAGGTTATTCATTCGCTATCCCGACCTCCATTGTCAAGAAAGTTGCAAGTGACTTACGCCAGTTCGGCACAGTTCAACGTGCAGTCCTTGGTATTGGTATTTCAGATCTTTCAAATGAAATAGCAAAGGATAAAGGAATTACTGCCGTGACCAAAGGTGTGTATGTCGGCAGTGTCAGCGACAGATCATCGGCTAAAGAAGCAGGTATTGTCGAAGGTGATGTCATTGTAAAGATAAATGATGTGGCTACCGATAATGTGGCTCAGCTTCAGGAGCAGGTATCGAAATATCGTCCGGGCGATAAGATTAAGGTTAGTTACATTCGTGATAACAAGCCTTACTCAGTGGAAGTGAAATTGCTTAACCAGCAGGGTACTACAAATATGACCAAGGCTTCTGATTTCACAGATCTCGGATGTGCCTTTAAGAAGGTCGATGAAGCAACCTTGAAGCAGCTTGGTATCAGCAATGGTGTTAAGATTGTAGATGTGCGTGACGGACATTTTAGAGATGCCGGTGTGCGTGAAGGATTTATAATCTATTCTATTAATGATACACGAGTTTCATCGCCTGAGGATGTTGAAAAGATATATAAGGCGATCATGAAGGGTAATGGTGACGAAAAGGTCATGATAATCAGAGGTCTGTATCCGACAGGTAAACGCGGTATATATGCCGTTGACCTGACTCCCGCAGAATAATTGAAAAAACATCTACGAGTTTCCTTTTAGAAAAAGCCTGATGAATGTCGAAACGTTCATCAGGCTTTTCATTGCTTATGTGACTGAGGTTTAGAGAGCGGCGATCACTTCTATTTCCACTAATACCTGTTTGGGCAGTTCACGAACAGCTACGGCTGAACGAGCGGGGAAGGGTTCGCTGAATGTCTCTGCATACACGGCATTCATTTCTCCGAACAAGCTCATGTCGGCAAGGAATACTGTGGTCTTAACAACATTGTCAATGCTTGTGCCGGCAGCTGCTAAAAGTGCCTTTACATTTGCGAGCGACTGTGCGGTCTGAGCCTTGATACCTTCCGGTATTTCACCTGTGGCGGGATTTACCGGTATTTGACCTGAGCAGAAAAGCATGTTGCCACATTTGATTGCCTGACTGTATGGTCCGATGGCTGCGGGAGCAGCAGTAGTTGAAATTACTTCTTTCATGATAGTTGAATGGTTAAAATATAATGAATAAATATAGGTTAAACTTCAGGAACATTAATTGATATGTCATATAGCGGAAAGTCCTGATGTGAGGTTCTCACTTTTTCTGTTATTGAATCACATAGCTGGATGATTTCTTTAAATTTCTCATCAAACTCAGGTATGAAATCTGATTCCCCATGCGATGCCAGAATACACAGGACGTTTCCAAGTGTATAGTACTCTAAATCCTTTGATGGTTGGAGAGGGAGATCGTCTTCAAGCTCATGAGCGCTACTGGGAACGACCCTGTTTATCAAACCGCAATCCAACAGATACAGTGCTATCATCCTCGCCAATCTTGGCGGAATCATACATGATTCCGAGAGGGTGGATATGTTGACTGCCGGTTTATCATCTTTAAATCGTTTTATAATTACGGTCATGACAGCCAATGCCACTTTACGTCTGTAGTTTGAAGATATGGCGTTGATCTGTTTCTCGTAACTGAACATAAAGATATTTTGAGCCGAGCAGCATATCAAAGCTCCTGCGAGTGTTATGAGCCATGAAAGTTGCAGCCATAAAAGCATCAACGGGAGGAATGAGAAACTACCATATATGGCATTGTATTTCGATACATACAACTGACCCGAGACGAAGAGCCATTGCAATATTTGAAAGGCTGTGCCTGCTATCACACCCGCTATGAATGCATTTTTGAATCTGACCTTCGTGTTTGGTATCAGCATGTACGCACCCACGAAAAACAGCCATCCGAAAATGTATGACACACAGTCAAGCAACCATGAGATTATAGGTGTGATGTAGTCAAACGGGAGAAGTCGTTGGATGGTATTCGACATGAATATCTGCAAACCGCCCGAACATGTCATAAGTACGGGAAGTATTATGCAGATGGCAAGATAATCAGTGGCTTTGCGGAATATTGAGCGTCCCACCGTTACGCCCCAAATCTGATTGAAGGTATCCTCCACATTGCTAAGCAGGGATATGATGGTCCATAGCAAGAACACGATACCCACGCCGACGAAAATACCTTCTGAAGCCTGTGCAAGACATGAGTCCACGAATGAAAAAGCCATATCCAAGGCTCGGCTTTGGGATGGGAAATAACTGTAGAGTTGCTTTTGCAGTAAATTTTGCAGACCGAACCCACGCCCGATCGCAAATAGCAACGCAAGGGCAGGGACAATAGCCAATAATGTCCGATAAGTCATCGCACATGCCTTCGACTGAAGGTCCGTGCTAAGGAAGGTTCTGACCGTGAGATTGGCAGTCTTTATGATATTGATTTTTAGACTGACTCTCCGGTCTTCCCAAACACCGCTGCTGCAGTAATTCCATATAGCAATGCAGCGGTTATATATCCGTTGCCATTTGCTTATAATGGTTTCCTTTAACTTATCAAACTTTTTCATGCGTGTCTGTCTAAAGCGTTTGATTATTTATTCGGCTCCTTCTTCTCAATATATGTACGTGCCGCCTGTGAGCGTGCGAGATCCAACGCTCTGGTGAGCCTTTCTTTTTCAAGAGTTGCTATCTTGAACTTGCGGATAGTAGTAGCATAATTGTACAAATCTGCAATCTCCTTGGCTTGCTGTGCTGACAGAGGTTGTGAATAAGAACTATTTCCGTTAAATGTCAGGGTCATATTCTTACCTATGTTCTCACTGATAAATTTGCCAACAGTATCACATTCAGCACCCATGAATGTTATGACCTCAGCACCCATCGAACGGTCATTCCGTTCTCCGTCGTGTGCTACTGTAGATGTGGTGGCTTGCTTGCCGTCACACGATACTGATATGGATGTGCTTTTTACAGGCTTTGCTTTTAAGGATGACATGAGATAGAAATCACCATTAGGTGTCATTCGTGCCTGTAACCCTGTCGAGCCGATGAATGATGTCGGATTGGTTTCACGTGCCACATAATATCCTTCAATCGGATTGCTGACAAATTTTACATTCTTCTGTAATGAATCGCCTAAAGCTCCCAACACAGCTGTAAGCGAGTCGGCAGACTCCAGTTCACGCAATACTTTCCCTTCGGTTGCTATGGTAGACAAATGCAAAGCTTCTTTACGGATGTCAAATTCATGAGGGTATGCTCGCTTTATTGAATCAGTAAGTTCAATGGCAAGAGCATAATTCTTAGCATCGTATGCAGTCCTTGCTTCATCAAGGATTGCCTGTGCTTTGTCGGCGGCACTGTTTCCGCACGATGTGAGAAGAAGGGGAGTGGTAAGTAGAAATGCGACTCCCAACCTTTGTATATTTTTAATTGCTACGTTGAACATCTTTAACACCTTTGACGGTTTTGATTTTTTTAATGATATTGTTTAATGCAGATGTGTCATTAACTCCTACAACAAGAAATCCGGAGAAAATACCATCCTTCGATTCGATAGATATGTTTCGAAGTGCCACATCCTTCTCTTTGTTTATTATAGAAGATATGTTGGTAATGATGCCAATGTCATCATTGCCGATTATCTTAAGTGTTGCTGCAAACTGATTGCCGACCTTACCTGACCAGCGTGTGCGAATCACACGGTAGGGATACTTGTATCGGATATGCTGTGCGTTCGGGCAGTCGTTTCTATGTATTTTGATAGCGCCTTCCGCTGACACAAAGCCGAACACATCATCTCCGAATATAGGATTACAGCATTTTGAAAGACGGTAATTGATACCTTTTATGTTGTCACCTATAATGAGTATGTCATCCGAGCTGTCAGCATTTCTTTCGGAGTTGTTCTGCAGTTCGAATTCTTCAGCACTGCGCTTTTCGGTCTCTTCTTTCTTATCCGCATTTTCAACCAGCTCATACTGAGTTATCACATCGTTCACATCAATTGCCTCTTCGGAAATCGCATTGTAAAAGTCTGTGACGGTCTTATAGCCCATCTTTTTGATGGTGCGCATAAGAGGAGCCTCTTCCAGCTCAATTTTGCGGTTTTTGCAACGTCGATGTAATAATTCTTTGCCAAGTTCTGCGGCACGGTTGACACGCTCGTTGAGAGTCTGGCGTATTTTGTTGCGGGCTTTAGAGGTCACAACAAAATTCAACCAGTCCTGCTTAGGGATCTGTCCCGGTGCGGTTGATATTTCAACAGTGTCGCCGGAATGAAGCTTATAATTTAGTTTTCGATTACGACCGTTTACTTTGCCGCCGACGCATGTGCATCCAAGCTTTGAATGTATATTAAAAGCGAAGTCGAGCACTGTGGCACCTAAAGGCAATCTATACAGGTCTCCCTTAGGTGTAAACACAAATACCTCCTTGTCGTAAAGGTCCATTTTGAAATTTTTCATCAATTCCATTGGACCGTCGGCTGTCTCGAGGATGTCGCGGATGTTGTTCATCCACACATCGAGATCACCTTCGCTCTTAATACCTTTATACTTCCAATGTGCAGCAAGTCCTTTTTCAGCCACGAGATCCATGCGCTTAGTGCGGATCTGCACTTCGACCCACTTATTCTCAGGACCCTTGACAGTGGTATGTAGCGATTCATACCCGTTGCTCTTGGGAATAGATAACCAGTCCTTCATGCGGGCAGGATTGGGGGTATACATGTCGGCTACTATTGAATATACATTCCAGCAGTCGGATTTTTCCCTATCCAAAGGCACATCGAGGATTATACGAATGGCGAAAAGGTCGTATATACCCGACATTTCAACCTGTTGCTTGCGAAGCTTATTCCATATAGAATATATGGATTTAGTTCGTCCTTTTATTTCAAAATCCAGCCCGGTGGCGTCGAGTTTTTCCTTAAGAGGTGCTATGAAATCAGCTATATATGCGTCACGAGCAACTTTAGTTTCGTTAAGTTCTCTCGCTATTTTGGTATATGTCTCCCTTGCTGTATATTTGAGTGACATATCCTCAAGTTCACTCTTTATTTTATACAGCCCAAGGCGGTGGGCAAGCGGAGCATATAGATAGTTTGCCTCGAAAGCCGTGTCAGTGACAAATTTCTCATCAGGGTGATGATTTATGGTGCGCATGAGTGTCAGACGATCCACAATCATTATTATAATGACACGAATATCTTCGGCAAATGTCATAAGTAGGCGACGGAAGTTGTCTGTCTTTACCACGCCTTGTTTCCCGTATAGAGTGGAGACCTTAAGCAGTCCGCTGACAAGGTGTGCAGTGTCATCGCCCCAAAGACGTTTGACTTCTTCAATTTTTATGAAATCAACCACGCATAGCCCATAAATCATGGTCGCAATAATCATATTGCGGTCGGGAGATACCATCTGACAAAGTGCGATGGCTGTTTCAAGCGAGTGTATCACTTGATTTATACTATGACGGTCAACAGCCGGGATATTCGCTTTTACGGCATTGTTGATAGCCTTCTTTACAGTGCGATAATCTTCCGGATTAGCCACATCCTTAGCTTCATGCAGGAGTAGGCTTACCAGAGCTTTGATTTTTACGGACTCTTCCGGTGTGAATACTTTTTTGTCCATCGCGTTAAAGATTCAAATTGAAAGATTTATGTGGGTCATATCCGTATAAATGACCCGTTGGCTTAGTCTCTGCGGTGTATGCAGGCGCCAATAGAGTTTAGTCGGGTGTCAATAGCCTGATAACCGCGGTCTATTTGGTCAATATTATCAATTTGTGACACACCTTTGGCGCTCATTGCCGCTATCAGCATAGCAATACCGGCTCTGATGTCAGGTGAGTGCATCTTATTGGCTCTTAGCGGGAATCTATGATCCAGACCGATCACCACAGCTCTATGCGGATCGCAAAGCATTATCTGGGCACCCATGTCGATCAGCCTGTCTACGAAAAATAGGCGGCTCTCAAACATCTTTTGATGTATCAACACGCTACCTTTACATTGTGTCGCAGTGACGAGCATCACAGAGAGTAGGTCAGGGGTGAGTCCGGGCCATGGAGCATCGGCTATAGTCGGTATGGAGCCGTCGAGGTTTGTCTCAATCTCATAGCAATCCTGCGAGGGGATGAATATGTCGTCACCTTTTCGTTCAAGGTTTATGCCAAGTCGTTTGAATGAATCGGGAATGATGCCAAGGTTGTCATACGAAACATCTTTTATTGTCAGTTCGCTTTGTGTTATGGCTGCCATACCGATAAAGCTACCCACTTCAATCATGTCAGGAAGTATGGTATGCTCGGTGCCTGTAAGCTTGCCGGTACCTGTTATGTGAAGAAGATTAGACCCGATACCTTCTATTTTTACGCCCATACGCACAAGCATCTTGCATAGCTGTTGCACGTATGGCTCACATGCCGCATTGTATATCGTGGTGGTGCCTTCAGCAAGGGCGGCAGCCATGATTATGTTTGCAGTTCCTGTAACTGATGCCTCGTCAAGGAGCATGTAACACCCTTTCAGTCCATTTACAGTGACAAGATAATAAGCCTGACGTTCCTCGTTATAAGCTATCATAGCTCCGAGTTTTGACAGTCCGGTGATATGTGTGTCAACTTTTCTTCTGCCTATTTTGTCACCTCCGGGTTTTGCAAAATAGGCTTGTCCCAATCTTGCGAGAAGCGGTCCGACCACCAGCACAGAACCTCTCAGAGATGCACATCGTGTCACGAAATCAGCACTTGAGATATATTCTTCATCTAAATCATCGGCTTGGAAGCGATAGCTTGACTCGCCGATTTTATCAACCTTCACTCTCATGGCTTTTAGAAGGTTGATTAGATTCATGATGTCCAAAATATTGGGCACATTGTGGATAGTCACCGGCTCGCTGGTCAAGAGTGTGGCGCTTATGACTTGCAATGCTTCATTTTTAGCTCCTTGTGGACGAATGCTTCCATGCAGTCTGTGACCGCCTTCGATTATATATGTGCTCATAAATTATAGTTTATAGTGGGTGATGAGTGAAAATCTAATATATAAATATAATTAAGGATGAATGTGTTCAACCTCCGGAGATAATACTACCCCGAATTTGTCGGCAATTGACCGGATGATGTCATTTTCAAGAGATATAATCTCTTCGGGAGATGCCGATTTTGTAGGGTTGACAATAACCAGCGGTTGTAATTTCCAAACCTCGGCATTGCCTTTCTTCACACCTTTCCATCCGCATGTATCAATTAACCATGCCGCCGGGATTTTATATCCGTCATCAACTTTGAAATGGGGGAAATCAGTTGAACCCATTATCTTTGCGATGTTCTGATATTGTTCTTCGGTGACCACCGGATTTTTAAAGAAACTTCCTGCGCTTGGTATTTTATCAGGGTCGGGGAGTTTGCTGTTGCGTATCTCAATTATTTCATCCCTGATGACATGTGGACTTAGAGATTCAATGTTTAGATCCTTTATCCTGTTGGCGAGAGCCGGATATTCTATTTTAGGGTCAGAGGTTTTCGACAATTGGTATTCGACCGAATGAATGATATATCGTCCCTTTTCATCTTTCAGTTTGAATTTGGAGGTTCTGTATCCAAACAAGCAGTCAGCCTTTTCAATTGTCGTGAATTCGTGACTGTCAGTGTCAAATGCGTGAACGCGAACGATTTTGTCACCGGCTTCAACTCCGTAAGCGCCAACGTTTTGTACCGCTGAGGCGCCAACTTCGCCCGGTATCCCTGAGAGGTTTTCCAAGCCCCAATAACCGGAATCGCAACACCATTTTATGAATTCGTCCATGGTTTCTCCTGCTCCGACTTTCAGAATAATTGAATCGGGAGTTTCATCTACGACCTCTATCCCTTTAATTGCGCTATGCAATATGACTCCGGGAAAATCAGATGTGAAAAGCAAGTTGCTTCCACCTCCGATATGGAACATATCAACATCTTTGCGTATTGTTGACAGGACAAAAGGAATGTCTTCAGGAGTAGTATATTCCATGAAGCAATTGCACTTAACTTTCATCGCAAATGTGTTATGTGCAGTGAGGTCGAAATTATATGAGGTTGTAACCATTTACAAGTGTATAAGAAATCTTTCACAAATATAATGTAAAAATTTAACATGCCATCTTGTTTTTGACAATTATTAATGATGCCGGATGAATAAATTTTATTAATTTTGAGCAAATTTTAACAGGTAATAATGATTTATGGTAAAACATATTGTGACATTCAAGCTATTAGGCTCTAATGAAGAGCGTCGTGCCGTAGCTGAGAAATTCAAGGCAGCGTTATTGGAGCTTCCTGCGAAAATAGATGTGTTGGATTACATGGAAGTCGGTATCAATGATAATCCCAATGAGGATTGGGATGTCGTTTTAACCGCCATAGTAAAACGAATGGAGGATGTGGCAGTCTATGCCAATCACCCTGCACACGTTGCAGCCGCCGGTTTGCTCGCAGGTCATAAGGAGGCGAGGGCATGTGTCGATTATTATTTTGAATGACATCTTTTAGCACAGCTCTCCCGAATGATAGTCGCCTTTGATTTGGATGATACATTGTATCATGAAATGGATTACGTGCGTTCCGCATATAAGGCAATAGCCCATATATACGGGACGCATTTATTGCCATTAATGATGAAGGCGCCTTCTCCCGCCAAAGCGTTTGACTTAATAGGTGTGGAGATAGATAAACTTTTAAAAATATATCGCACTCATGAACCTGACATATCGCTATCGGTGGCTGCGATATACACATTGGTGACACTTTTGAAAAAAGGTCACGCATTAGCGTTGATAACAGACGGCAGGACTGTCACGCAGGAGCACAAGATAAAAGCTCTTGGGCTGGACCGTCTGATAAATGCCGATATGATATACATATCCGAGAAATTCGGGGAAGAAAAAATTTCCGGAGGTGCTATGAAAGATATTATGAGGAAATATCCGAATGAAAGATATGTGTATGTCGGAGATAATCCTGCGAAGGATTTTGTGAGTGGAAATGAAATGGGATGGGAAACAATATGTTTGAAAGCAACATCGGATAATGTATTTCAACAGAACTTCTGTGATTTTGAAGATGTATTTTTGCCAAAACATTTTATATGTAATTTATTTGAACTTATCGATTGTGTGGATAAAATTGACACAATAAAAATATAAAGTTTTCCAAAATATTTTATAATTCGCAATAAATCAAATATTTAATATTTTGACATTACGAAAAAGTTTTCCAAAATATAAAACTTTTAATAAAAATTCTTATCATAAATCTTGCATATTTGTCAACTAAAGTGTAATTTTGCGATATAATTATTAACAAAAAGTTTTTGCAATAATACTCATCAATAATCCTTAAAAACAATTCATAGAAAAAGATGATTCAAACTGTGGTTAAACGCGACGGACGTGTCGTGGGATATAATGAAGAAAAGATCAAGGCAGCTATACGTAAAGCAATGCTTACGACAGAGATGGGAGAAGATGAAGCTCTTATATCCCGAATCACAGATCGTATAGGTATGATCGGTCAGGAACAGATGACCGTGGAAGATATTCAGGATAGGGTAGAACTTGAGTTGATGAAGTCGCCCCGTAAGGAGGTTGCCAAACGATATATCGCATACCGTGATCAGCGTTCGATAGCTCGTCGTGCCAAAACCCGTGACATGTTCCTTGAAATCATCGAGGCAAAGAATAACGATATTACTCGTGAAAATGCGAACATGAATACAGATTCGCCGGCAGGTATGATGATGAAATTTGCCAGCGAAACCACAAAGCCTTTTGTCGATGACTATCTGTTGTCACCTGAAGCAAAAGATGCGGTGCAGCAGGGTTATCTGCATATACATGATAAGGATTATTACCCCACAAAGAGTCTTACTTGCGTGCAGCATCCGTTGGATAATATTTTAAAACATGGATTTGTTGCCGGACATGGTGAGTCACGCCCTGCAAAACGCATTGAGACTGCAAGTATTATTGGATGTATTTCCCTTGAGACCGCTCAGAATGAGATGCATGGAGGACAGGCTATCCCAGCATTCGACTTCTATCTTGCACCTTTCGTGCGTTCTTCTTATAAAGAGGAAATTCAAAAATTGGAATCTCTAACCGGAGAGAATCTATCACATCTCTATGATGTTGAGATTGACGACTATATAAGCTGTGATCTTGAGGGGTTGCAAGGTGAAGAACGTTGGAAGCAACATGCCATTAATCAGACCGTGAGCCGAGTTCATCAGGCTATGGAGGCATTTATCCACAATATGAATACCATTCACTCTCGTGGTGGTAATCAGGTGGTGTTCAGCTCCATTAATTATGGTACTGACACGTCGGCTGAAGGCAGATGTATAATACGTGAGATTCTACGTTCAACATACGAAGGTGTAGGAAATGGAGCCACAGCTATATTCCCCATCCAGATATGGAAAAAGAAGAGAGGTGTCAGCTATCTTCCTGAAGATAGAAATTATGACCTCTATCAGTTTGCATGTAAAGTTACAGCACGCAGATTCTTCCCCAATTTCGTAAATCTTGACGCCACATTTAATCAGCATGAGAAATGGGATGCCAATGACCCGGAGAGATATAAATACGAAGTGGCTACCATGGGCTGTCGCACACGTGTGTTTGAGAATCGCTTTGGTGAAAAGACATCAATAGGTCGAGGAAATCTTAGCTTCTCTACTATCAACATAGTGCGCATAGCCTTGGAGTGTATGAATATCATTGACAAGGAGGAGAGAATTGCTAAATTCTTCTCAAAACTTGATGAAATTCTTGACATTACAGCTCGTCAGCTTTGCGATCGTTACAATTTCCAAAAGACTGCCATGGTTAAGCAGTTCCCGCTTCTTATGTCACGTCTTTGGACCGGAGCTGAAAAACTTGGTCCGAATGATACCATCGAGAGTGTCATAAATCAGGGTACATTGGGTATCGGTTTCATCGGGCTTGCCGAATGTCTTATAGCTCTCGTTGGCAAGCACCATGGCGAAAGCGAGGAGGCGCAGAAGCTCGGATTGAGAATTGTGTCGCACATGCGCTCACGTGTCAATGATTACAGTGAGAAGTATCAACATAATTTCTCTGTTCTTGCCACACCGGCGGAAGGCCTTTCAGGTAAATTCACATCCCGTGACCGCAGGTCATTTGGTGTTATTCCCGGTATTACCGATAAGATTTACTACACAAACTCTAACCATGTCCCTGTGTACTATCACTGCTCACCTCGTCATAAAGCCAAGGTCGAAGCTCCATATCATGAGCTTACAGGTGGCGGACATATATTCTATGTGGAGATTGATGGTGACGCTACCCATAATCTTAAAGCTGTGTGTGACATAGTTGACCTGATGGATAAGTATAACATCGGTTACTGCTCGGTGAATCATAACCGTAACCGCTGCATGGATTGCGGATATGAGGACGCACAGGATGATTTGAAGGAATGTCCTAAATGTCATAGCCATAACATTGACTGTCTGCAGCGTATCACCGGTTATTTGGTAGGTACTACAGATCGTTGGAACAAAGCCAAGCTTGCCGAACTAAAAGATCGTATAGTACATAAGTAATTATGCGAGTTCTTGATATAATAGCCGGCACTCCTGTTGACGGACCGGGATTGCGTACATCGATATATTTTGCAGGATGTACGCATCATTGCCAGGGATGTCATAATCCCGAATCGTGGGACTTGGGTGGCGGTAACGATATGTCAATTGATGAAATTGCGGCTCGTGTCATTGAGGAAGATTTCGATGTCACATTCACAGGGGGAGACCCTTTTGCACAGGTTGATAGTCTGATAGAATTGGCAAAGAAAATCAAAGCTCTCGGTAAGAATATATGGTGCTATACAGGGTACACCTACGAAGAAATTGTCACTGACGAAAGACTTTCAAGGTTGCTGCCATATATAGATGTACTGGTAGACGGTCCATTCATGATGGATAAACGAGACGTTAAACTTCTGTTCCGAGGTTCTTCCAACCAAAGGCTTGTGGATGTGGCTAAATCTACTCCTGATTCCATAGTCTTATGGAGCGTTGATGATTGAAAAGAATAGCAATGTATGGGGCTTTTTCAGCCCCTCATTCTTTTTATTATACTAAATATAGATATCACTTATGTTCGTGGGATAGGACGTATGCTTTGACTTTTTGGAACAGGTCGTTGGCAAATACGAATTCATTCAGAGCTTCGTTTGACGCTTTATAAATCTCATGCATGTCTCCGACCCATTCACGATATCCCTTGTTTATGAAAACGATGTTTTCACCGATTCCAAGAACTGAGTTCATGTCATGGGTATTGATGATGGTGGTGATATTATACTCATGCGTTATGTCGCTGAGTAGCTCATCTATCAAGATGGATGTCCTTGGATCCAATCCGGAGTTTGGCTCATCGCAAAACAGGTACTTGGGATTCAATGCTATCGCTCGTGCAATAGCCACACGCTTCTGCATACCGCCTGAAATCTCTGACGGATATTTCTTGTCAGCACCTTTCAGATTCACACGTTCGAGACAAAATTGTGCTCTGTCCTTAACCTCTGCCGGTGTCATATTGGTGAACATGGTGAGAGGGAACATGACATTGCCAAGCACGGTCTCTGAGTCGAACAATGCAGAGCCTTGGAATAGCATGCCTATCTCCTTACGCAATTCCTTGGTTTGATTGACGTTCATCTGCATTAAATCTCGACCGTCATACAAAATTTCTCCTTCTTCGGGCTTTACAAGTCCGACAATGGATTTTACCAATACCGTTTTACCGGAACCGCTTTGACCAATGATAAGATTTGTTTTGCCGGTGTAGAAGGTGGCACTGATATCGTGCAATATGGTTTTATCGTCAAATGACTTTGTGACGTTCTTAACTTCTATCATTGTAGCAGTAATTTGGTAAGTACGACATCAAGAAGCAAAATCAGAATACTTGAAGCTACCACGGCATTTGTGGATGCCTTACCGACTTCAAGCGCTCCGCCATGAACGAAATATCCGTAAAAGGCAGCGACGGAAGTTATGATAAATGAGAAGAACAATGACTTGATAAGTCCGTACCACACATACCATTCTTGGAACATTGTCTGCAGTCCGTATACAAAACGGCTTAGCGGGATTATATCAGTGAAAATAGCAATGAAGAAACCGCCAAGGAATGATGTGAAAATACAGAATACAACCAATATAGGCATGTAGAACAAAAAGCCTATCACTTTCGGAAGCACAAGAAAATTCGCCGAGTTCACACCCATGATATCAAGAGCGTCTATCTGCTCGGTGACTCGCATAGTGCCTATTTCAGACGCTATGTTAGACCCGACTTTACCTGCTAATATAAGGCAGAGGATAGAGTTGGAGAACTCAAGAAGAATAATCTCACGAGTGGCTAAACCTGTCGAGTAGGCAGGTATGAGAGGTGAGACAGTGTTGATTTCCATCTGGATGGTGATCACAGCTCCGATAAACAGAGATATGACAATGACCAGTGGAATGGAATCTACACCAAGTTTTGATATCTCAAAAAAAGTTCTTGAAAAGAATGTTTTCCATCGGTCAGGGATGGAAAACACTCTCCCCATGAATATGCAGTATTTGCCAAAAGAGGCTAAGGATTCGGAAATAATCATAGAGTCTTATTTAGATTATGGCAAAAGTAACCAATTTTTCTTGAGGTATAAGAAAGAATTGCTATAATTGACCATAAATTTGGTGAAAAAGGAAGTTATTTCAGCTTGGTGATTAGATTATCAACCGAAAGTTCTTCCTGATTACCGGTAATCATATCTTTCAATGTTACGGTATTGTTTGCCAATTCTGTTTCACCAATAATAGCAACGTAGGGGATACCGAGGGAGTCGGCACGTCCCATCTGCTTTTTCATTTTTGATGAATCGGGATATATCTCACATGCTATTCCGGCTTCCCGGAGCTGTTTGATTATAGCGAGTGATCTTGCAGCTTCCTCAACACCGAAATTGGTAAACATAACTTTTGCGGAGCCTGTGATATCGTTAGGGTATAGGTTGAGAGCGTTAAGCACGTCATATATACGGTCAGCACCAAATGAAATTCCGACTCCGGAAACTCCCGGAAGCCCGAACACACCGGTGAGATTATCATAACGACCACCACCTGTGATACTGCCAATTTCAACATCCTGAGCCTTAACTTCAATTATGGTTCCGGTGTAGTAGTTCAAACCACGGGCAAGTGAGACATCAAGTTCGAGTTTTGCCTTCAGACCGAGACGTTCGGTTCCGTTCATCACTTCACGGAGTTCGGCAACACCCTTAAGTCCGATTTCACTGGTTGAAAGTAATTGCGATAACTTTTCAAGGCGTTCTTCGTTTGTGCCTTCCAAAGTGATTATCGGGGTGATTTTATCTATTGATTCGTCAGAGAGTCCACGTTCTCTAAGCTCATTCTTCACATTTTCAAGCCCGATTTTGTCAATCTTGTCTATAGCAACAGTGATATCCACTATCTTGTCGGGCTCGCCTATTAATTCCGCTATACCGGCAAGAATCTTACGATTATTCAGCTTGATGGTTATGTTGATTTTTAATCTTCTGAATACCTCGTCAATAAGCTGCAAAAGTTCGATTTCATTTAAGAGTGAATCGGAACCAATTACATCGGCATCACACTGGTAAAATTCACGATAACGACCCTTCTGGGGGCGGTCAGCTCTCCATACTGGTTGAATCTGGAATCTTTTGAACGGGAACGACAAATCGTTTCTGTGCATCACCACGAATCTTGCGAATGGCACAGTCAAGTCATATCTTAGACCTTTCTCGCACACCTGTCCAGCTAATTTAGGACACTCTCCAGCCTCGATGAGTTTCTGATCTACACCTCGAAGGAAATCCCCTGAATTCAATATTTTGAAAAGAAGTTTGTCACCTTCTTCTCCATATTTACCCATAAGAGTTGACAGGTTTTCCATAGCAGGAGTTTCGATCTGCTGGAATCCAAACAAATGGAACACACTTCTGATTGTGTCAAAGATATAATTTCTACGAGCCATTTCAGCGGGTGTAAAGTCTCTTGTCCCTTTGGGAATTGACGGTTTCTGAGCCATTGGATATTCTAACTATGAAGTTGTTATCAATATTTCCGCATCTTTCAATTGTGTCGCTTTATCGGACGCAATAAGAATTGACGCAGATGTGTAAATTTGTTTGCAAAGATACGATTTATTTACTAAATTTGCGTCAATTTAATGCGTAAACTCAAATTTAATGAAATATATAGGAGCACATGTCTCGGCTGAGAAGGGTGTCGGCAATATACCTATCAACGCTCATCTCATTGGTGCAAAATCATTTGCGCTGTTTACCCGCAATCCGTCAAGGTGGACTTCAAAAGCCATAACGGATGATGATGCGGCTAAATTCAAGGATAATTGCGTTAAATACGGATATACTCCCGACGTGATACTTCCTCATGATAGTTTCTTGATAAATTTGGGCTCTCCTGACCCTGAAAAGCTTAAAAAATCCCGTGAGGCATTTTTGGATGAACTGCAAAGATGTGAGCAATTAGGGCTGACCATGCTTAACTTCCATCCCGGAAGTCACATGCGTGAAATTGAAACTGATGCATGTCTTGATTTGATTGCAGAATCCATAAATGACGCTTTGAGCAAATCGGTAGGCGTGAAGGCGGTGATAGAAAATACTGCCGGTCAAGGTAGTAATTTGGGGTTCACATTTGAGCAGATAGCCCATATCATTGACAAAGTGGAGGATAAAAGCAGAGTGGGGGTATGTATCGATACCTGCCACGCTCATGCTGCTGGATATGACATGACATCTCCTGAAGCCTACGATGCTACTTGGAATGAATTTGAGCGTATTATAGGTTTCAAGTACCTTAGCGGAATGCATCTTAATGACACGTTGAAGGCTTTGGGTTCAAAGGTTGACCGCCACGCCTCGATTGCGAAAGGTGTGTTAGGAAAGGATTTTTGGGTCAGATTGATGAATGATCCGCGCATGGATAATATCCCGATGATTCTTGAGACACCCGATGAGGTGAGATGGGATTATGAAATAAAATGGCTATATTCTTTGGTTAAGAAGAAAAAGAAGATGTAGTCATACTGTTTGTATACTGGTCGGCGACAGGTTAAACATTGCCGGATTTTACGATTAATAGGAATTTTCAGATTATATCATACCTTATATTTAATTAGAAATGATAAAAAACAAACCAGACCAAAGTTTTGGGAAACTATGGAACTTAAGTTTTGGGTTCTTCGGCGTGCAGATTGCATACGCTCTGCAAAGCGCCAACATTTCTCGTATATTTGCCACATTGGGTGCTGATCCCCACTCGTTAAGCTATTTTTGGCTTCTACCACCGATTGCCGGTTTGATAATTCAACCGATAGTAGGTGCTCTTAGCGATAAAACTTGGTGTAGATTCGGCCGCCGTCTTCCATATCTGATTGTAGGAGCTGTAATGGCTGTCATTGTGATGTGCCTTCTCCCTAATGCCGGCAGTTTCCATTTTGCAGTTGCGGGCGCATTAGTGTTCGGAGCGTTTGCACTTATGTTTCTTGATCTGTCAATCAATATCTCCATGCAGCCGTTTAAGATGCTTGTTGGCGATATGGTTAATGAGAAGCAGAAAGGTCTTGCATACTCAATTCAGAGTTTCCTTTGCAATGCCGGGTCGGTAGTGGGTTATGTATTCCCGTTCATGTTGGCATGGTTTGGAATAAGCAATATAGCTGATGGAAATCAGGTGCCTGATTCAGTGTCATACTCTTTCTATATCGGTGCTGCAATTTTGATTCTGTGTGTCCTTTATACTTTCTGGAAGGTTAAGGAAATGCCTCCGAAAGAATATGCCGAGTATCATGGCATTACAGAGTGTAAAGAAGAGGAAAAAACAAATGTGTTTAAGCTTTTGGCAAAAGCTCCCAAAGTGTTCTGGACTGTTGGGTTGGTACAGTTCTTCTGTTGGGGCGCTTTCATGTATATGTGGACATATACCACCGGTGGTGTGGCTGAACAAGCTTTTGGCTGGCTTCCCGGCGAAGGGACTCAGACCGCTTCTTATCAGGAAGCAGGTAACTGGACAGGTTTGCTTTTTGCTGTTCAAGCCATTGGTTCTGTAATATGGGCTGCTTTCATCCCACGATTTAATAATCATAAATTCGTATATGCTCTCAGTTTGATTATTGGTGGAGTCGGATTTATCTCTTCAATGTTCTTCACTGATAAATATTTACTCTTTATATCGTTCTTTATGGTTGGCGCCGCATGGGCAGCTATGCTTGCACTTCCATTTACTATTTTGACTAACTCTATCTCAGGTCGTCACATGGGTACTTACCTCGGACTATTTAACGGTACAATCACAATCCCGCAGATTGTGGCTGCTGCTCTCGGTGGTGTTGTCTTCACTCTTGTCGGAGGAGCCGCACATCATCAGATAAATATGATCGGGCTTGCCGGAGTACTTCTTATCGTAGGTGCGTTCTGCGTGTTCTTTATCAAAGAGACTTACGCTGAAACTATGGCTGAGGTGAGAGAACATTTTGAAGAGGAATAAATCAGCTCACGTAAATTCCATAAAATAGTCAGCACCCGGGACAGTTATAAGTAACTATCCCGGGTGCATTTTATATTGTAAGGGTGGATTTATGGATTATTAAATGATGGTGTTGGTTTTAGGTCTGATGCGATGCCGTAATAACGTCAGTATTATTCCGCGTGTGAGCAGATAAGCTATGAAGGCTATCCATAAACCATGATTTCCTAACCGATGGAATAGAGTGAAGTACATTATAAAATATATGGCGGTAGAAGTTGCCATGGATATAAGCATGGCTCGTGTTTGTGTGGCACCTATAAATATACCGTCCCATGTGAATGATGCAAATCCGGCGAACGGTATTGCGATTACCCAATAGTAGTATTCTTTGGAATGTTCCACTATTACATCATCGGTAGTCATGATGCTCATCAGTGAACTTCCTCCAAGGAAGTAGATAATTGAGAATATCACTGCCATTAGTGTTCCCCATTTAAACAGGGCATTTATACATGTATGTAGACCCGTTTTATTTCCTGCGCCTATGAAATTGCCGCAGAGTGATTCTCCTGCAAATGCGAATCCATCCATGAAATATGAAAACAGGATGAAGAACTGCATAAGCAATGTATTTACGGCTAAAATTATGGTGCCTTGTTGGGAGCCTACTCTGGTAAACCATACTGTTACTGCTATAAGACAGAGTGTGCGCAGAAAGATATCGGTATTTATTGAAAAGAACCGTTTAAGCTCTTTGGAATCGACAATGACTCTGATTGGAGGGATGGTAGGGTGGTATTTTTTATAGGCTATGATCATTCCGATTATCAGCCCTATCCATTGAGCGGATAAAGTGCCTGTCGCCACGCCTGATATTTTTAATTTGAACACGAATACAAGTATCAGGCTTACCACAATGTTGGTAATGTTTATGATGAATGATACCCACATCGGAGCTTTGGCATTCTTAAGCCCGAGAAACCATCCCGACAGCGAATAAGTGCATAGTACCGCAGGTGCACCCCACACGAGAATTGAAAAATACAGGTCGGCAAGCTCACGTGTTTCCTTCTCAACCTCCATGAAATCCAATGCATATTTGCATATTACATTTTGCAGCAGTATAATGATGAGTGAGGCAATTATGGCGACTAACAACCCTCGTATGAGCACCAGATTGCTCTCTATGCCATTATCGGCACCGTTGGCTTGCGCTGTCAATCCGCTTGATCCCATGCGCAGAAACGCAAACAACCAGTACATCATGTTGAATAATGTACCGCCAACTGCGATAGCGGCTATGTAGACAGGGCTCCCCATATGACCAACAATCACCACATCCATTAAAGCAAGTAATGGAGTGGTGATATTGGTTATAATCGAAGGAATGGCGAGTGCCAATATCTCACGATTAATTTTCTGCATATTCGAATTATCTCTTGATCCTCATTGAATCCCAAATGAGATAAACAATTAATAACGCATAAACTGCAAGTCCTGCCCATTGTACTGAGATGGCTGCCATAGGATTGGAGTATTCGAATCCAAGGAAGCGTGTCAGTGCGGCGAATACACCGAACAATGCACCACCAGCAATAAGACCGGATGAAATAAGTGTGCCTCTGTCACGGCGAGCATCGTTTATAGCCTTGTCGTTAGAACGTGTGCCTACAAACCAAGCGATGGCTCCACCTACCAAAAGCGGTGTATTGAGTGACAACGGTATGAACATACCGAGGCAGAATGCGAGAGCAGGAACTCCGAGCCAGTTCAGGAGCAATGCGAGAATTGCTCCGACCATGTAGAGAATCCAAGGAGTGTCACCACCCATCATCAGTGGCTCTATAACCTTTGCCATAGCGTTTGCTTGTGGAGCAACGAGCGCATTCTCACCTGTGAATCCGTATACCTGATTCAGAAGTAATATCACACCGCCTACGGTTGCTGCAGAAACCAGTGTGCCGAGGAATTTCCAGCTTTCCTGTTTACGGGGAGTTGAACCAAGCCAGTATCCTACCTTAAGGTCTGTCACAAATCCTCCAGCCATTGACAGTGCAGTACAAACGACACCGCCTATTACCATTGATGCAACTATGCCGGAAGTGCCGCTAAGACCTATACCCACAAAGATTGCCGAGGCTATGATAAGGGTCATCAAAGTCATGCCCGATACAGGATTTGAACCGACTATCGCAATAGCGTTAGCAGCCACGGTGGTGAATAAGAATGCTATCAGTGTGACAACAATCCATGCCACCAAAGCCTGCCAGAATGTATGGATAACTCCGAACCAGAAGAATAAGAGTACGGCTGCAAGAGCAATCGCAATGAAGAACACTATATGCTTCATTGATATGTCAGTCTGCCAGCGGATGGTCTTTCCCTCGCTTTTGTTACCTTTTAATTCACGACCGGCGAGTCCTACAGCCTCACGGATGATGCCCCATGATTTAACTATACCTATAATACCAGCCATGGCGATACCTCCGATACCTATCAGACGGGCGTAGTCGCTAAAGATGACATTGGGAGCCAATGCGGTGATTTCAGGTGAGCCGTATGTTCCGAACAAGGGGATGATTACCCACCACACAAATATTGAACCGGCAAATATTATAAACGCATACTTAAGACCGATGATGTAACCGAGACCGAGTACAGCCGCTCCGGTGTTGCAACTAAGTGCGAGTTTGGTTTTAGCGGCAAGGGTTTGTCCCCAGTTGGTTACCATTGTGTCAAGTGTGCCTGCCCACCAGCCGAATGTCTCTACAAGGTAGTCATATATGCCACCGATGAGCGAAGCCACGACGAGAGTTTTGGCTTGTCCGTCATTCTTGGCTGATGCCTTTCCGAGTCCGCTTGCAAGCACCTGAGTGGTAGCGGTGGCTTCAGGGAAAGGATATTTGCCATGCATATCCTTTACGAAATATTTACGGAAAGGAATGAAGAACAGTATACCTAACACACCGCCAAGAAGAGAGCTACAGAAAATTTCAAGGAAGTTAACTGTGATGTCGGGGTATTTAGCCTGTAGGATATAAAGTGCGGGGAGAGTGAAAATGGCACCGGCTACAATCACACCGGAACAAGCTCCGATTGACTGTATGATGACATTTTGACCAAGCGGATTATCTTTCTTTAATGCGCTTGAAAGACCCACAGCAATAATAGCAATAGGTATGGCTGCTTCAAATACTTGTCCGACCTTAAGCCCAAGATAAGCTGCAGCCGCACTAAATATTATCGCCAAGATCAAACCCATAGTGACAGAGTAAGGTGTCACTTCGGGATAATCATGCGCAGGGTGCATGATGGGACGATAGGTCTCATCTTTGCCCAACTCACGAAACGCGTTTTCAGGTAATTCAAGAGGATCCGCATCACGGTAAACTTCCTCTTGGATAGATTTGTCTGACATAATGTGAAAAATCTGTTAGATTATTGGTTATTTTTCAGAGAATACGGAGTGGGGAAGAGTGCGACAGTTATATTGCGATGCCATAATCTCACCGTATGCTCCCGCTGAACGGAGTGCCAACAGGTCTCCGCGAGAGATAGATGGAAGCAACTCTTCTTTTCCGAAGCAATCGGAGGATTCGCAAATAGGACCTACCACATCATAATGATGCATTTCTCCGTTTGGATTGGATATATTCTCAATCTTATGGTGCGCATTGTAAAGAGCAGGGCGGATGAGATCTGTCATGCCGGCATCAACGATGGCAAATCTCTTTGTGATACCCTCCTTCACATATAGCACCTTAGTAATAAGGGAGCCGCATTGAGCCACTACCGAACGCCCTAATTCAAAATGTAACTGCTGATCTTCACGCAGCCGTAAATGATTACGGAAGGTTTTGAAATAGCTTTCAAAATCAGGGATAGGGTGTTTGTCGGGAGTTGCATAATCAATTCCGAGACCACCTCCCACATTGATTGTCGAAAAGCGTATCCCGAGTGCTTCATATTCGTCCTGAAGCTTGTTTATGGTCTGACAAAGCATGACAAACGGCTCGGTCTCGGTGATTTGTGAGCCTATATGGAAATGTAAACCTTCAAGTTTGACATTATCAAGGGAATTGACGAGATTTATAATCTCGTTCAGCTGCTCAAGGTTGATACCGAATTTGTTCTCAGCGAGACCGGTGGTGATATATTCATGAGTATGAGCGTCAATATTGGGATTTACTCGAATCGCAATATTGGCTTTTTTATCCATAGTCTTAGCTATCTCATTGATAACATGTAGCTCCGGTTCAGACTCGACATTGAAACATCCGATACATTTTTCAAGGGCTAATTCTATCTCCCTGTCACTTTTGCCGACACCCGCAAATACGATTTGCTCAGGCTTAAATCCGGCTTCAACAGCCGCCATTATTTCGCCGCCACTAACACAATCCACGCCAAGTCCGGCTGCCTGAATACGGCGGAGTATGCCGGGGTTAGCATTTGCTTTAATGGCATAATGCACTTTGTATCGGGTATCCCTTGCTGTGCGTTTGATCTCGTTGAGAGTCTGGTCAAGCAGATTCAGATCATAGAAATAAAATGGTGTCTGAAGTGCTTTAAACTCATCTATAGGAAAACGGGTCATTCTTAATTGTTATTAAAAAGTTTGTCACTTAATTTATTAAGAGCACTGATTTTGTCTTCCTTACGTATGAGGAATGAGATATTGTAGTTTGAACCACCGTATGAAATCATACGTACAGGTATGTCAGCCAATGCTTCCATCGCTTTGGATTCATAGCCGGTGTTAGTCCATTCCATATTTCCTACAACGCAGATGATGACCATATCTTTGTCAACTGTAACTGTGCCGAATTTCTTTAATTCATCCACAATTTCAGGCAAAAATCTTTCCGAGTCAATAGTCAAAGATACTCCGACTTCACTTGTGGCGATCATATCGATAGGAGTCTTGTATTTTTCAAATGTCTCGAATACTTTTGTCAAGAATCCGTAAGCGAGAAGCATACGTGAACTCTTAATTTTTATTGCCACGACATTATCTTTTGCAGCGACAGCTTTTATTGAAGGCTCGGTGATATTATTATATATGAGTGTACCGTGAGCTTCCGGTTCCATTGTGTTAAGAAGACGGACAGGGATATTGTTTACCTTTGCCGGCAACACGCAGGTCGGATGAAGGATTTTTGCACCGAAATATGCCAGTTCGGCAGCTTCTTCATAGTGGAGTTCGCTAACAGGATCGGTCTTTTCTACGTAGCGCGGGTCGTTGTTATGCATTCCGTCAATGTCTGTCCATATCTCAATCTCGTCAGCTTCTATCGCTGCTCCTATAAGAGAGGCTGTGTAGTCACTACCACCACGCTGGAGGTTATCGATCTCACCGGTAGCATTGCGGCAGATAAATCCTTGAGTTACATAAATGTCCGCATCCATGTATTTGTCAAGGAGTGCTTGGAGATGAAGTTGTATGTGCTGGGTGTCAGGCTCCCCCTGTTGTCCTGTCTTCATAAAGTCAAGAGCAGGAAGTGACTCTGCATATAATCCACGTTCGTTCAGAAGTATTGTCATCATTGCGACACTCATGATTTCTCCTTGTGCAAGGATGATTTTCTCTTCTATCTCGGTGAAATTCTCGCGAGAGGTGAATGAACGAATATAGTTGAAACAAGCTTTTATTTCTTTGAGCGCTTTCTCACGGCTCTCATGCTTGTCGTAGAGAGATGCTATGGTTTTTAAATACTTTGATTCGAGAATATTAATAGTCTCTTTTGCTCCATTAATATTCTTCTTGTAAAGATATTCGGATATTTCTACCAATGAATTGGTAGTGCCAGACATGGCGGAGAGTACGATAATGTTTTTTCCTCGTTCGCTAACGAGCGATGCGACGTGGCGAATACGTTCTGCTGAACCTACAGATGTGCCACCGAATTTTAGTACTTTCATATCTATTCGACTTCTTGAAAAATATTCCTCTAACGTTTTTAGAGGTGAAAAGTGATAATTTTGAAATTTCGCCCCAAAATTACAACAAAAAAATCAAAAAATGAATGAATTGTCTATCAAACTGATATGTATTTATGATAATAAATCACTAATATATAAATATGATGAAACATAGGGGACAGTTTTAATTGGCATATTTTAACACACAATTAATGAACTTACTATACTCAAAGGCGTTTTAAAAGTACAAAATGAACAATTAGCAATAACAAACTAAAAACATATATTCATGATTTACGAACTTCCCGAATTACCCTATGCGAAAGATGCACTTGCGCCATCTATCTCTCGTGAGACAGTGGAATACCACTATGGTAAGCATGAGAAAACATATATAGATAACCTCAACAAGTTGATCAAAGATACAGAATATGAGGATATGGAGCTTGAAGAAATAATCACTTCAGCATCCGGACCTCTGTTCAATAATGCTTCTCAGGCTTGGAACCATATATTCTATTTCTTTACATTCTCTCCTGACGGCGCTCATAAGCCTGAAGGACATCTTCTTAAAGCCATTGAAGAGCAATTTGGCTCATTTGAAGAATTTAAGACTGAGTTTGAGAATGCTGGAGCATCAATTTTCGGATCAGGCTGGGTCTGGCTTTCCAAAGATAAGGATGGAAAGTTGTTTATAAACCAAACTTCAAATGCCGGAAATCCATTGACCCAAGGTCTCACACCGCTTCTTGTGTTTGATGTTTGGGAACATGCGTACTACATCGATTATCGCAATCGTAGGCTTGACGCATTAAAGGAATTATGGAAAATTGTAGACTGGGATATTGTAGCCAGCCGATACATATAGTTAAAGTACATAGCACTAAAAATAAGCATAATGTGATGAATGGAGAGAGAGGCAGTCGTGAGACCCCCTCTCTTTTTCTTGTTACTATTTTCCTTTTAATCGGTCTATAATATCGAATGCCGCTTGTCTTCCTGAATTTAGCCTGAAAGGGTAGTGCGTGTCGCTATTAACCATTAACGGTATGTCTGCATCTAATAGTTTGGCTATAGTACAGGGGGAGGGGAAGAGACGAGGGATGTAGGATTTAATTTGCTCTTCTGTGGAATTTACCGGAGCTTCCCAAGCTTTGGTGTTTATCTCCACTATAAAATTAGTGCTTTTGAGCTTCTCAATCACTCTGTCGATATGGGCGATATACCAATCTTCGTCTTCGATTCCCGGTTGGAAATGTGAGGCGTTAAATCCTATCTTGTCAAAGTGCCCCAATACGTCAAATCCTCCGGATTCAATCATCTGCATGGTGTGATCATAAAATGTGTCCACCACATAATGTATATCATCGTTGAAATACTCATGCATCTTTTGTATGAATGATTCCGGACGTCCGTCGATATCTATCATCTTGTCTCCTGCAGGAGTCGGTATGAAGTGTACGGAACTTAATCTGTAATCAAGAGGCAGATTTTTGAAATAT
This sequence comes from uncultured Duncaniella sp., assembly GCA_910577335.1. Lineage (GTDB taxonomy): Bacteria > Bacteroidota > Bacteroidia > Bacteroidales > Muribaculaceae > Duncaniella. The sequence continues at coordinate 46,893 of CAJTMJ010000017.1, forward strand.
GGGTTGGTTGCGCCCCATTGGTTTCCGAGATAATCAATCTCCATGGATATATAGAGATTGATTTTGTCTTTGTAGAGATTTTTCAGCCGGTTAAATTCGTTGAAATATTCTTCCACTTGTTCCATCTCCATATTACATGGTGACTTGAAGGGTATAGGAGAATGAGGGGTAAATCCATAATGGAGATACCCCTCTTTAACAGCTTCCTCCACAAATTCAGCCATTGATGCTCTTCCATCACAAAATTGGGTGTGTGAATGGAAATTATAGGCTTTAGTTGAGGTAATTATTTCTTTAAGATTCACGGATTTTGCTTTTATTTAGCAATAGGAGGATTAGCTATGTTCTGACGCATGTTTGTGTCTGATTCAATATTCTTCATGCGATAGTAATCCATTATACCTAAGTTTCCTGAGAGGAATGCCTGTGCCATTGCTCTGGGGAGTTCGGCTTCCGCTTCGATAACTTTTGCACGTGCTTCCTGAGCTTTGGCTCGCATTTCCTGTTCGAGCGCAATCGCCATTGCCCTGCGTTCCTCAGCTTTTGCCTGAGCGATGTTCTTGTCAGCTTGAGCTTGGTCAATCTGGAGGGCAGCTCCGATATTCTTACCTATATCTATATCGGCAATATCAATTGATAGAATTTCAAATGCGGTACCGGAGTCAAGACCTTTGCGAAGCACAAGTTTTGATATGTTATCAGGATTCTCCAACACTTGCTTGTGGCTTTCAGATGAACCGATTGAGGATACAATGCCTTCACCTACACGGGCAAGCACGGTGTCCTCGCCGGCACCACCGACCAACTGGCGGATATTTGCACGGACTGTAACACGGGCTATGGCAATAAGCTGGATTCCGTCTTTGGCAACGGCTGTCACATGGGGAGTCTCAATTACTTTGGGATTTACCGACATCTGAACAGCCTGAAACACATCGCGGCCTGCGAGGTCGATAGCGGTTGCCATCTTGAATCCAAGGTCTATGTTGGCTTTAGATGCGGATACCAAAGCGTGTACCACTTTTTCCACATTACCGCCTGCGAGATAATGAGCTTCAAGGTCATCACGGCTCACGTCATTAAGTCCTGCCTTGTGGGCTTCGATAAGAGCTCTAACTATGACCGATGCGGGCACTTTACGGATGCGCATGAGGAACAATTGCATAAGTGAAATCCTGACTCCGCTCACACGTGCCGATATCCATAGGAAGAACGGAACGTAGTAGAAAAAGATGCAGATGAGGATTACAACTGCGATCAAAAGGAGAATAAGAGTTAATTCCATATTTTAATTTATGATGTTAATGACTGGCGTTTTCTGTTTTTATAATCTGATTCTTGGTGCGCTTAAGTTCAAGAGCATCTGTTTCAAGACTTTTCTCAAGATTTTTTATTTCGTCAGCTACAGATGTTTCCCCATTTCGATATGAATTGCGCAACTCTGCAAGATGGCTGAGTTTAGTGTCTCGATTAGCAAGTGCTCTCAGATAAGTACCCATCATCTCCTTTGCCTGCGAATTTTTGAAATCAGAGAGACTTGTGTATACAATACCTCCCGGGAATGCGAACTCAAATGCGGTTTCATTTTCTCTTGACTTATTAACAGATAAGTTCGCAATCTTATTTCGGAGCTCCGAGTAATCCACACCTTCATTCTGAGTGGCAGCGATGGAGCTTACCTTGGCGAAATCTGTTAGATTCTCAGTGTCAACAGGATAATTTATGCGTAAATCCTGAGGTATGAATGTATATATAGTCACACTGTCCTCAATCTGATTTCGGTCAGTTGCCCACCATCCGGTGCCGGTCTGCTCATCAATGGCATATAAATAGTCATTATGAGGTGAGTTGTACGGCATACCTATGTTGGATGGCTGTAGAAATCCGTCCTCGTCACGTCGAGATATGAATATGTCGAGGTCGCCTAACGAAGCCTCTCCGTCGGCGGCAAAATATAGGGTTACACCATCGCTCATCAGGAATGGATATGCAACCAATGTGCCATTGGGATTTCCGAATATGGTTTTATAATCAAACAGAAGTGATGGATTGTCCCATGAGCCGTCGGCAAGTCTGATGCTTTCGTACATCTTCGATTCTCCGGTATCCGTGGTGCCGTACCATATCAGATCATCTCCGTTCTCGCTTTCATATACCGGAGACACACATTCGGATATTTCAAGTTCTTCCATTTTGGCTTGGGGCACAATCTCTTCTATGACTGATTCGCTTTGAAGAGAACCTGCGCTTTTCGCCAATTTTATGAACTCAAAAAATCTGTCGGAAGGCACATTTATGCTGTCAATTATTTGGATTTTCTCAACTCTGTCGAGCATTGACCGGCCCAGCTCTATGCGCGAACGTAAATGCTCTGTCCAGTCCATGGTCTCAGAGCCGTCACCAAACGAGAAGTCCATATCCTTCTCCGCTTCCGCTTTGGTGCGTTTGGCAACATATTTATCCAAATACTCCTCAGCCTTATCATAGTCATACAGGTAGAAGTATACTTCAGCAAGTCCGAGGTTGCCTGAATTATTGCTGTTGAGATAAAATGGCACAGCCTCGCTATATCTTCCTGCGTATTTTAACGCTTCTCCTGCGGAATAATTTAAAGCCTTGTTCTTGGGGGCATCTTTGGCTGCTTTCACGGCATCGTCAACCTCTTGGGGCGATATCGCCCCAAGAGTGGATGCTGTAAGCAGACAAATACCTGTAATGATATGTCTAAATGTTATGTTCATTATTTACTTAAAGCTTCATGCATAGCAGCGGCGGCACGTCGTCCGTCACCCATTGCCAATATAACAGTAGCGCCACCTCTGACAATATCTCCTCCGGCGTAAATATCGCCAAGCGATGACTGCATTGTCTCTTCGTTAACAACTATTGTGCCTCTTTTTGACACTTCAAGCTGAGGAATGGCATGTGGGATAAGCGGGTTAGGGGATACACCGACACTTACGATTACCAAATCAACGGGCACTTCTTCGATAGCGCCTTCTACCGGAACAGGAGAACGTCTGCCGGAGGCATCTGGTTCACCAAGTCCCATTTTTTGTAGCATCATGGCTCTTACTCTACCTTTTTCGTCGGCAAGATACTCCACAGGGTTGTTAAGGGTCATAAATTTGACACCTTCTTCCTTGGCATGATGAACTTCCTCAACTCGGGCAGGCATCTCTTCCTCGCTTCGTCTGTAAACGATCATAGCCACTTCAGCACCTTGACGGCGAGCAGTGCGAACAGAGTCCATAGCAGTGTTACCACCACCTATTACAGCCACACGTTTGCCATGTAGCACCGGTGTATCATGGTCGGGGAGGCCTGCGCCCATGAGGTTTATGCGTGTCAGATATTCATTAGATGACATAACCCCAATTAGATTCTCGCCCGGGATACCCATAAATCTCGGCAGTCCGGCGCCTGAAGCAACGAATATGCCATGGTAACCTAACTCATGAAGCTGATCGTATGATATGGTTTTACCGATAATACAATCTTTCTCAAATTTTACGCCGAGATCCCTAAGACCGTTGATTTCAGCTTCCACAACTGTGTTGGGGAGACGGAATTCGGGGATGCCATATTTCAACACACCGCCAATTTCATGCAACGCCTCATAGACTGTGACATCATAGCCTCGTTTGATCATATCTCCGGCAAATGACAGACCGGAAGGACCGGAGCCTACCACAGCAATCTTAAGATTGTTCTTTGTAATCACAGGTGTGGTTTTATTGCTGTCCTTATCCCTGTTCTCACGTTCGTAGTCAGCAGCGAAACGTTCAAGATATCCGATGGCGACAGGAGCTTTTTTCATCTTATTATATATGCAACGTGACTCACATTGCTTCTCCTGCGGGCATACTCTACCACAAACGGCTGGCAAAGCGCTTGTCTCCTTAAGAACAGCTGCGGCTTGGATAAAATCTTTTCGTTCGATATTTTTAATGAAGCCCGGTATGTTTATAGATACGGGACAACCTTGCATACACTGAGGATCCGGGCAGTCCATGCAACGGGTCGCTTCTAAGATTGCCTGTTCTTCCGACAGCCCCTGATTGACCTCTTCATTACATGTGATTCTGTAATTTGGGTCAAGTTGTGGCATGATCACTCTTGGAATATCTGCTCTTTGCTTTGCTGTATGTGCTTTGCGGAGCTCTTCACGCCATTGAGCGTCACGCATATTATCTTGATTCATGATTATAATCTGATTAATGATGATTAATTATAGCTTTTAAGTCTCATCAACATTTCGTCAAAATTAACTTTGTGGGCATCAAACTCAGGACCGTCGATACATACAAATTTCGTCTTTCCATCAACAGTCACACGACAAGCGCCGCACATGCCTGTGCCGTCAACCATGATAGTATTGAGTGAGCACATTGTGGGGACATCGTATTTCTTAGTGGTTAGAGCTACGAATTTCATCATTATAGCCGGACCAATGGTTACCACCATATCCACTTTCTCACGATTGATCACTTCCTCAACTCCGGCAGTGACAAGACCTTTCTTTCCGGCAGAGCCGTCATCGGTCATTATTATGACTTCATCGCTATATTCCTTAACTTGGTCTTCCAAGATTATAAGATCGGCTGTACGTGCGGCAAGGATGGATATTACACGATTCCCAGCCTGTTTCATGGCTTTTATTATAGGGAGCAATGGTGCCACACCGACACCGCCGCCACAGCATACCACGGTGCCGAATTTTTCAATATGGGTTGCCTGACCTAATGGACCTACAACGTCGGCGAGAGAGTCGCCAACCTCCAAGGCGCATATCTTTTTAGTTGAAACACCAATCTCTTGAATTATTAATGTGATTGTGCCTTTCTCCGTGTCGGCATCGGCGATTGTCAATGGTATACGTTCACCACCTTCATCGGCACGTACAATGACAAAGTGTCCTGCACGGCGAGAGCGGGCTATCAGTGGCGCTTCCATCACGAGCTTTACTACGTGCTCTGAAAAATGCTCTTTTTCGACTATCTTATTCATGTCGTTAGATATTGTGATATGAATGATTTATTATTCTGGTTTATAAATTATATTTCTGGTATGAGTCGTGATTTGATCAGTTGATGCGATTTTTTCCTGTCGTTGTGTCCAATTCCCTTTTGAGTCCTCCTTAACGTAGACGTATGAGAATTTTTCCGAGGCATAAGGACTTTCATAAACCTTTGATAAAAGTCTCCCTTTATCATCGTAAGTGAAAGTTTCTGTCCATTCTTCGTCAGGCGATATGTTTGTAGTCTTTATAACCCTCCCGTGGCTATCATATTCGAGAATGGTTTCAATCGTTATAGGTTCGCTATCCTCGTCGTCCTCTTCGATTATAAAGTCAGTTATCTGATTTAATTCATTTCGCTCTGTGTCAATCTTAATCCCATCAAATTCAATCAAATATCCATTATTATCAAATTTGAACTCTGTCTGCCACGTAAGACCAGCATCATCTATGATTATACACAAAGAGTCAACCGAGCCTTTTAGTGAAAACATGTCCAAATCCTTGGCGTGACCGCTAATACCGGTAAGAAGAAATATAATAAATAGCAGGCGGTTCATATAATAGAATACGATATAATATATTACCAATGGCAAAATTACGATTTATATCTCAATCTAACGCTAAAAAATGCTAAAAAATCATTAATAGGTCATACGAATGGATGCTTAATTGGTAACTTTGCATGTAAATTATGGAAAAGGTAAAAGACAAAGAAAGTTTAAAAGAATTGCAAAATGCACCTGTCGGGAAGCTCCTTTGGAGATATAGTCTTCCTGCGGTGGTGGGGATGATGGTGATGTCATTGTATAATGTCATCGACCGAATATTCATAGGACAGGGTGTAGGTCCTGAGGCTATAGCCGGTCTGGCAATCACCTTTCCGGTGATGAATCTGTCAGCCGCCTTGGGTGTGCTTGTCGGTGCCGGAGGTTCAGCCCGCATCTCTATTTTACTTGGTGCAAAAGATTATAACGGAGCGCAAAAGGTTTTGGGAAATGCCTTGGGGCTTATGTTCCTGATAATATGCTGCTATCTGTCAGTATTTGCAATATTTATAGATGACATTCTTTTAGCTTTCGGGGCAAGTGCAGTGACGCTGCCATACGCTCATGACTTTATGCTCTACATATTGCCGGGAATGTTCATGACTAACTTTGCATTCACGTTCAATAATTTCATGAGGGCATCGGGTTATCCTATCCGTGCCATGGTGACTATGTTTATAGGCGCAGGTCTGAATGTCATATTAGCACCTATCTTCATCTTTTATCTTGATTGGGGTATAAAGGGAGCTGCGATTGCAACGGATATATCAATGACTGTCTCTGCGATATTTGTTATGAGCCATTTCTTTTCGAAAAGCAGTATTATACGATTTGTCCGGGAGAAGAGCATGTATGTACTTGATTGGCGAGTCATATTATCCATCATTTCAATCGGTGCGGCACCTTCGCTCGTGAATGCAGCGGCATGTTTCATAAATGTCATAATAAACAAGACATTGTATGCTCATGGCGGAGATATAGCTGTCGGTGCGGCTGGTATCTTTACCACTTACACTTCACTAATGACTATGATTGTCGTGGGTATATGTCAAGGTATGCAGCCAATAATCGGTTATAATTATGGTGCGGAACAGATACATCGCTTGAAGAAAACATTTTGGCTTGCAGTGGGTGTTTCCACAGCCGTTGTGACTACCGGACAGCTTATAGGTCTGATTTTCCCGGAATGGATCGGCAGGGCGTTTACGACTGACGCCGGACTGATAGGGGAGACTTCGAGGTGTCTGCACATATCTCTATGCGCATTCACAGTGGTTGGCTTCCAGATTGTATCCACTACATTGTTCCAGTCAATTGGTAAAGCAGGAGCCTCCATATTCCTGTCGTTGACCCGTCAGGTTATCTTCTTGATACCGTTACTACTGATATTGCCGGCTAAAATGGGTCTTGACGGGGTATGGACTGCATTCCCGACATCTGATGTTTTAGCGACAGTAGTGACTGTTTGCATGATAATATATCAAATGTCTAAATTTTCCAAAGCCCAACATATTCGTTCCGAAATTTGTTAAACATATAAAACTGATGTTAAATGTTTAACTATACCCATTCTCATGTTAAGCCAAAAGGTTCGGAACAGGATAATGACAACTATTCATTTGGTTGTTATTTTGTTGGCAATACTGCTTATTGCGCTTATTACCCTTGATACTTTACGGGATATTTCTTTTTTGGCTGACGAAACATATCTGCGAGTGCAGTTTATATGTTGCTTGTTTTTTGAGTTTGATATTCTGCTTGAAATAATTCTTTCTCAGAGCAGGTGGAAATACTTACGAACGCATATATTGTTCATACTCATATCTATACCGTATCTGAACATAATACATTATTACCACATACCGCTACAACCGGAATGGCAATATGTGTTAAGGTTTGTGCCGATGATCAGGGCTGCGTATGTGTTTGCCATGGTGACAGGTGTGACAACCTCCTCTCGATTCGTCAATACGATGCTGTCAACCTATATGATGGTGATTATTATGATTGTTTATTTCTGCTCACTCACATTTTTTGTTTCGGAGCATTATGTCAATCCCGGAGTGCCGGATTATTGGTCCTCCTTATGGTGGTCGATAATGAGCCTGACTACTGCAGGTTGCGGCATACATGCCATTACTCCTACAGGACATGTGCTTGGTGTGGTGTTGTCGGCGGCAGGTTTGATACTTTTCCCTGTGTTTACGGTATTTCTCACTAATAAATTTTCTGATGAAAAACAGACCTCTCAGCCAAATGCAGCATCCTCTGATTCTGTCAGAGCGGAAAAACAAGCATAATCGTACTGTAGGTTTGCTGTGCGTTTAAAGTCGGCAAAATTAAAATATATGTGAAAAATTTGTTGAGCGGTATTAATTGTTGTATCTTTGTGCCCGCTTAAAATAAAGAATATAACCATGCTTAAGACGATTTTATCAATAGCCGGTCGCCCCGGATTGTTCCGCCTTGTTAACCGCGGTAAAAATATGCTTATAGTGGAGGCAATTGCCACAGGTAAACGTACTCCCGCTTATGCTCATGATAAAGTGATATCGCTTGGCGATATTTCAATATACACAAATGATGGTGATATTCCTCTTGGTGAGGTCCTTGAAAAAGTAAAGGTTGCCAATAATGGTGCTGAGATTGACATCAAAGCCATCGGTGATGATCAGGCTGTCAGGGATTATTTCGAGACAATATTGCCCTCATACGACCAAGAAAAAGTTTATACTACAGATATCAAAAAGCTTCTCACATGGTACAACCTGCTGTTAGCTGCCGGAATTTCTGAATTTGTAGAAAAGGAGGAGGGCGAAGCAGAAAATACCGATGAAAAAGAAGTGAAGGAATAATCTGTGTGAGCATATTAAGAAATTATACAGCAAAGGATAGTGTTGTAGACCTCGTAAATGAGGACTACAACATTCTTCCTGTGCTTAGCAGATTTTCCTTGCCGTTAGGCTTTGGAAATAAGTCAGTGGGCGATTTATGCCGCGATTCTGGGATTGATGTCGATGTGTTTCTTCTCATTGTTAATTTTTTATTGACAGGGAAAATAGACGGTCATCTGCTTGATAAGGCATCGCCATTGGATGTGGTGAAATTCCTGCATAATTCACATGATTATTATTTAACGTATAAATTCCCTCATATACGTGCGAATTTATTAAATGCTTTGGACGATAGCCATCAGGACATAAATCCTATAATAGTTGATTTTTTCGACGATTATGTAGACATGGTGAAAAGGCATTTTGAATATGAGGAAAAAGTCGTATTCCCATACGTGAAGGAATTACACGAAGGGAAAGAATCCAAATATACCATTGACGTTTTTCGCAGGCAGCATGACGATGATGTGGAGGAGAAGCTGTCAGAGATAAAAAATATAATCTTGCGGTATTATAATACCAATATGCCATATAAAATGTATGATGTGTTGGTTGACATATATAACTGTGAGGACGATTTGGCGTCACATGCTCTTATTGAAAATAAGATGTTGATACCTATAATTTCAAAAATTGAAAAAAGATAGGAGGATATGCGTCACATCACAATTGCCATGATGATCCCTTCTGCCATTATATCTTCAGGCATATTAGGGATACTAAGGGAGATTAAGGATATTGATTTTTCCATAATGGAATTGTCGGATGACTTGGATGCAGATATCAATCTATGGGCTCCGTCATTACTTATAATTGACCCCGTGGCATATAATAATGAATGGTGCGCTGATTTTAAAAATAATAATCCTGCAAGCCGGATTATAGGCGTTGTCCATTCCTCGTTACCTTCATCAGTGCAAAAGAATTTAGATGACACATTTTCAATCTATGATTCAGCCGATGATATAGCACAGGTGATCAGAAAAAATGTGGCTTTTGAGGAAGGCGATTCTAAAGGTAAAGATTTAAGTCCCAGAGAGAAGGAGGTTATAGTCGGTATAGTTAGGGGATTGAGCAACAAAGAGATTGCTTCAGAAATGAATGTATCTGTGAATACGGTTATGACTCACAGAAGGAATATAGCCTCTAAATTACATATCCATACTCCTGCCGGATTGACAATTTATGCTATTGTTTCTAATTTGGTGAAGCTTGAAGATGTGAAAGAGGGTGTCACCAATGCCAAATTATAATCTTGGCTTTAGCTTAATCTGATTATCTGATTATTGGTGTGATAATACTTTGAAAAACTCGTCGCATAGGACTGCCGAGTCGTTGAATACACCTGAAGTTTCTATTGTGGTTGTCGCAGAATCTTGTTTCTCAACTCCACGCATTTTCATACACAAATGTTCCCCGGTGCAGACCACAATCACACCCTTAGCCTGTAACTTTTCCATTATTACATGGCATATCTGAGCAGTCATGCGTTCCTGTACTTGTAGCCGGCGTGCATAATAGTCAACAAGCCTTGCCAGTTTGCTTAGTCCTATTGTTTTTCCGTTGGGTATATATCCAACTGACACTCTGCCGAAGAACGGCAGTATGTGATGCTCGCAGAGTGAGTAGAATTCTATATCTTTCACCACGACCATCCTTGACCCTTCATGGGTAAATATGGCGTTGTTTATGATTTCATCAGGATCCTGACGATAGCCACGAGTCACGTATGCTATGGCTTTCGCAGCTCGCATAGGAGTTTTTAGCAATCCTTCACGGGTCACATCCTCTCCTATAAGTGATATTATCGCTTTGTAGTGTTCTGCGATTTTCTCAATTGTCTCCTGACTTAATTCTTTTGACATGGGGATTGTCTTAATAATGTATGTTCAGCTAATCATTGATATTTACTCGGTCCCTTACCACACGTATCTCCTTACTGTATGCCGGGAATGCTTTTCGTAATTCGTCAGCGGCATTGTTAGCTTCCTGCTGAGTGCGGAAATCACCGACTTTTAGACGCCAGTAGGGTGATGTGTACATGACATAAGTCTGATATTGAGGAAAACGGGAAGAGATGGTGCGTTGTTTGGACCGTGCCTCGTTCTTGGCAGTACGTGCGTTGTTGTCGCTGAACACCTGCACACGGAATCCAGCCATTCTCCCATTTACAGGACGCTGTATTTCCTCTTTTAGTTCTGTTTCCTCCACTCCTATTACAGGAAAGAGCCTGCGGGTAAGTTGCTCGGGCTGGTTTATGATATTATCATTACCGGTAGTGATGTGATCAACTATAGTCACAGGGGTATTAACATCTGCGTTAGACGCCAATGCTGTTAAAATTACGGGAAGTATATATGCTCTCATGTCGGTAATATCGGATAGGGGTGTTTAAGAGGAAAAAATCTTGCGCAATGATCATGCCGATTTATGCATACGCACTGCGCAAGATTTGATATTTACATTCCTTGCTAAAGGAAATTAGAATGCTGTTACGATACCCATAAATGATTCTGCATCGAGGGAAGCGCCGCCGATGAGACCACCGTCAACATCAGGTTTAGCGAAAAGCTGAGCTGCGTTTGAAGGCTTGCAGCTGCCGCCATACAATATAGAGGTGTTTTCAGCGACTTCCTTGCCATACTTATCCTCAATAGTCTTGCGGATGAAAGCATGGATTTCCTGAGCCTGATCATCAGTTGCGGTTTTGCCGGTACCGATTGCCCATACCGGTTCGTAAGCGAGGATAATCTTGCCAAATTCAGTTGCGTCAAGATTAAAGAGACCTTCTTCAATCTGAGCTTTCACAACTTCAAAGTAGCTGCCATCTTCACGCTGCTCAAGAACTTCACCGATACAGAAAATCGGAGTCAGATTATTGTCAAGGGCGAGACGAACTTTTTCACGAAGAGTTTCAGAGGTCTCATTGTAGTACTGACGACGTTCCGAGTGACCAAGAATGACATATTTGGCACCGGTAGAAGCAACCATGGGAGCAGAAACTTCACCTGTGTATGCGCCTGATTTGTGGTCAGCGCAGTTTTCAGCGCCAAGACCGAGCTTGTTGGTGTCAATCACATTGTTGATTGATGCCAAGTGGGTGAAAGGCACACAGATAATCACCTCGCATTTAGGGGTGACGTTAGCCAATGCGGCATTTACATCTTCAGCGAGTTTCACACCTTCGGGCAGAGTGGTGTTCATCTTCCAGTTGCCTGCTACGATATTTTTTCTCATTTTTACCTAAAAATTAATATTAGAAAATTTTGACGACAAAATTAAGAATTTCCCACCAATTATTCAAATCAAAATTGTTGAAGGTTGAAAAACTGGACGCATTTGTGTTTTTACGGCTGATTTCTTGAAAAAAATGACTAAATTTGCACCAGTATCTTAAAATATTATCCATTTTAACACAATATGGCAAAAATAGGAAGTAAATGGACTCCGAGTGGTCGAAAGACTCTATTGCTCGGAAGTGGAGAATTGGGAAAAGAAGTGGCTATAGAACTCCAGCGAATGGGTGTGGAAGTGGTTGCATGTGACAAATACCATAATGCCCCGGCGATGCATGTGGCTGATAAGTGGTGTGTGTTCAACATGCTTGACGGTAAAGAACTTCGCAACGTCATTGAGTCGGAGAAGCCCGATCATATAATCCCGGAAGTGGAGGCGATTGCTACTCCCGTGCTGGTTGAGTTGGAAAAGGAAGGGTATAAGGTGACTCCCACTGCCAATGCTGCATTCCTTACAATGAATAGGGAAGGTATTCGTCGCCTTGCTGCTGAGGAACTCGGAATCCTCACATCCCCCTATAAATTTGCTTCTGACTATGACGAGTTTAAGAAAGCTGTCGATGAGATAGGTATACCATGTGTGGTTAAGCCGATCATGTCGTCAAGCGGACACGGACAGAGTGTAATTAAGACTCCCGATGATATTGAGAAGTCATGGAAAATAGCTCAAGAAGGTGGTAGAGCCGGCGCCGGTCGTGTGATAGTGGAAGGATTCGTTAAGTTCGATTACGAAATAACTCAGCTTACTGTCCGTTCTGTAGCCGGTACATCTTTCTGTGAACCTATTGGCCATATCCAAATCGATGGCGATTACCGTTATTCTTGGCAACCGCAGGCAATGACCCCTGAGGCGAAAGCCGCTGCACAGGAAATAGCACGTAAAGTGACAGACGCTCTTGGCGGCTATGGCATATTCGGCGTGGAGCTGTTTGTGAAGGGAAATGAGGTTATATTCAGCGAAGTATCTCCGAGACCGCATGATACCGGTATGGTGACAATGATTTCGCAGGATTTAAGTGAATTTGCGCTTCATGCAAGAGCTTTGTTGGGACTCCCTGTTCCGGGTATACGTTTCTATGGTCCGTCCGCTTCACGTGCGATAGTTGTGGAAGGCGATACCAAAGAGATCGAAATGGGAGATCTTGAAAAAGTGTTGGAAGAGCCGGGTGTGCAGATAAGGATATTCGGTAAGCCCGAGATACATGGTCATCGTCGTATGGGTGTCATTTTGGCTACAGCCGATACGGTTGAGGAGGCTAAAGCCAAGGCTGAAAGAGCCTACGAAAAGCTGAATATCACCGTGCATTAAATGAATTATTGTCTGTCTTATAGACCAATAATATCATGAAGAATCTGTTAACTTTATTATTCCTTATATCAATGATAGCCTTGGATGTTACTGCCAAGGCTATCTCTGATAAGGATGTCGATTCGATATTGCAAAGGCTTGACCAAGAACTTGCAAATCGAGATAAATACATAGAATTCAGGCAACAATCGATTGATTCATTGCGTTCCACTCTTATGAATAAAAGTGGAGACAAACGAGCTATGCTTGCCACTATGTTTGATTTGGGAGAGGCATACAGCGCATTTAATACAGATTCGGCTGTTATTTATTTTCATAATGGTAAGATTATTGCCAAAGAATTAGGCGAGGATTCGATCGAAACTCGTTTTGCGCTTAGAGAAGCAACATTTTTGCCGTTGCTCGCTTTTATTGGGAAGGCGAGTGAGACGTTTGAGAGCATTGATGTGTCAGCTATACCTTCAGGGCAATTGGCTGAATATTACGATGCAAAACGTCAGATGTATTTCTATATAGCCACATATTTCACTGACTATCCTGAAGTCTACGACGCCTACATGGCGAAAGCTAAAGATGGTCAGGCAAAGCTGACACCATTACTTGACTTCGAGTCACCTCAGTTTAAGCAGAACCAAGGCGAATATTTCTTCTATAGACAGGAATATTCAAAATCAAAAGCGATTTTAACCGATATGCTTGAGCATATATCGGAAGAAAATTATCTTTATGCCCGTGCTTGCCATTTTTTAGCAGACATAGCAAAAGCTCGCGGAGAACATCATGAGTATACGTATTACTTGGCGCTTTCCGCTATAGCTGATATTAGGAGTGCCACGTTGGAGGTTGCCTCTTTGCAGGAATTAGGCAAAATAATGTATCTCAACAATGATATTGAACGTGCACACGATTACCTTTCTATTGCGTTAAGGAATGCTGTAGATTGCCATGCTCCATTGCGTATGATACAATCCGCACAGGCGCTTCCTATAATTGAAAGCGCACATAAAGCGGAGTTAAAGGCTTCTCGCAATCGAATTTATATTGTGATTGCCATCATGGGTGTTTTGCTCTGTATACTTGCTGCGACTATGGGTGTCCTTAGGCGAAAAGTCACACAGATGAACCGTTTGGCAAAGCGTCTTGAAGAAGCCAACAGCACCAAGGATGTGTATATATCACAATTCTTAAATCTGTGTTCTATATATATGGATAAGCTTAGTCAGTTCAGCAAGATTGTGAGCAGGAAAATTTCAGCCGGGAAGGTTGATGATCTATACAAGCTGACAAAATCCGGCAAATTCATAGAGGAGCAGTCTAAGGAATTTTATGATGTTTTCGATGATGCGTTCCTTCATATTTATCCCTCGTTTGTTTCGGATGTCAATCGCCTTTTGCGTCCCGAAGAGCAGATTGTATTGAGAGAAGGTGAGAAGCTTAATACCGATTTGCGTATACTGGCTTTTATGCGTCTCGGAATAGAAGAAAGTGCGAAGATTGCACAGCTACTAAATTATTCGGTTTATACCATTTATACTTACCGTAATAAATTAAAAAATAGAGCTCTTTCAAGAGATGATTTTGAAGAGAATATTATGAAGGTAAAATCCATATCATGAGTCATATTTATATGGTTAATTTGTTAAGTATTGGTTATAATTTTATGAGTAATGTCCTAAATTTTGCTTATATTTTGTTGTGATGCGCACAAAATTAACATTCTTATTAATAGTTTGTTATGTGTAAAAGTATGTTATATTTGTCTATATATTATTCCAAATTTCTTGCTAAGACCCGGATTGGGTTGTAATTTTGCAATGTGAATGTTGCTCACAGCTATGTTTGGGCGCATTAAAAAATGATTTTAAGCATGTATTTAGTTTTAGGGTTAGTATAGATTGTTAGTGTTTTTTAGCGACAAAAGAATTGCATAATAGTAAATGTGTTTTTATGTTAGGTTTGTAGAGTCTTATTGCTAAGACAACAAAACGGTCACTCCGTGAGGAGAGGCCGTTTTGTCGTTTGTGATATTAATTTAGAACCGGGGAGGATCTGCGTAATTGTTTATTTGGATATGAATGATAATTTGATTAACTTCGCAACAAATTTAACTAATCCTACAGATGTTCCATCCGTTTACTTTAAATATAAAGGGTGAGTTAAGGAGCTATGAGCGTCCTCAGGTCATGGGGATAGTAAATGTTACTCCCGATTCCTTCTACGAGGCTTCACGCACTATGGATTGTGATGCTGTGAAAATGCGTGTGGAGGATATGCTGTTGTCAGGCGTGGATTTCATTGATATAGGAGCTTATTCTTCACGCCCCGGTGCCGATGATGTGTCAGCGCAGGAAGAGATAGATCGTATAGGAGTAGGGATGGAGGTCATAAGAAGTTTAAATGTGGATATACCGGTGTCGGTTGACACATTTCGCTCCGAAGTGGCAAAAATAGCGGTAAGTGAAATGGGCGTTGATATTATCAATGACATTTCGGGTGGAGAGCTTGATGAAAAAATGTTTGATACTGTCGCAGCTCTTAACGTGCCGTATGTATTGATGCACATGAGGGGTACTCCTGCTACTATGCAATTATATACAGATTACGAAGATGTTACTGCGGACATTTTATTGGAATTGTCTAAGAAACTGAGAAAATTGCATCTAATGGGAGTGGCGGATGTGATTGTTGACCCCGGATTCGGTTTCAGTAAGACTCTGGAACAGAACTATGACATAATGCGGTCACTTGAGACATTTTCTTCTCAGTTGGGAGTCCCGGTTTTGATAGGTGTCTCAAGAAAATCAATGATAAAAAAAGCTTTGGATGTCTCTTCTGAGGACGCTTTAAACGGGACTACGGTTCTCAATACGATTGCGCTTATGAGAGGTGCTGCTTTTCTCCGTGTTCATGACGTTAGAGAGGCTGTTCAAGCGGTGAAATTATATGAATTATCTAAATAGAGGTTACTGATGGAGCATTTTGGGATAAAAGATGCCTTTGATATAGCCATTGTGGCTCTTTTGCTTTTTTATCTTTACAGGATAATGAAGGAAAGTGGTACGCTGAATATATTCTTCGGCGTTCTGGCATTTATTGTGGTTTGGGTTCTCACTTCGCAGATACTGGAAATGAAGCTTATCGGCACCATCTTGGACCAGTTTATGGGGATTGGTTTGCTGGTATTGGTAATTTTGTTTCAGGATCAGATTAAGAGATTCTTGGTCGAGCTTGGCGACCATAAGCGATGGCGTTTTTTAAAGAATCTCTTTAAACATGACAAGGATGGTAATACTTCCGATACTCGTAAATATGTATTGCCTATAGTGTATGCCTGTATGAATATGTCAAAGACTAAAACCGGAGCTTTGATAGTGATCCGTCAGGAGATGCCCTTGGAAAGTTATGAGAAAAGTGGTGATATTATAGATGCGGATATAAATTCAAGACTTATAGAGAATATATTTTTTAAGAATTCACCACTGCATGACGGCGCTATGATTATAGACAATGATAGAATACGAAGTGCCGGGTGTATTCTCCCTGTGAGTCACGACAGAAATGTGCCGCGAGCTTTGGGACTTCGCCACAGGTCGGCACTGGGTATTTCGCAGGCTTCTGATGCGTTTGCTATTGTGGTATCGGAGGAGACCGGAAATATATCGGTAGCCCATAGGGGTGCGCTGACAACAAGACTAAGTTCTACCGAACTCGAACATCGTTTGTCGCAGATCATGGCAAATGACTGACGCTATGTAAAATGCCAAATTCGCATTTATGCTTATATGCCGTAGGGGGGATTGGCAAAACGTATAAAACGCAGGAGCGAACGTTAAAAATAGCTTGTGAGATTTTGGGGGTGTGAAAAATAATTAGTAATTTTGTTTGCTCAAACGTCAAATTTTGTTGTGTGAAATTTGAAGCGTTGAGACTATCACAACTTTGTGAAAAATAGATTGAAAATTAATAATCCAACTATGTCAGAAGACAAAGAAAGAGAAGAATATAGCGCCAGTAATATTCAGGTGCTTGAAGGACTTGAGGCTGTAAGAAAGCGTCCTGCCATGTATATTGGCGATGTAAGTGCGAAAGGTTTGCATCATCTTGTTTATGAAGTTGTCGATAACTCAATAGATGAAGCTCTCGCCGGTTTCGCTACGCATATTGAAGTTACAATAAATCAAGATAATTCTATCACCGTTGTCGATAATGGTAGAGGTATACCTGTCGATATGCATGAAAAGGAGCATAAAAGTGCCTTGGAGGTCGTATTAACTGTCCTTCATGCCGGTGGTAAGTTTGACAAAGGATCATATAAAGTTTCCGGTGGTCTTCACGGTGTCGGTGTGTCATGTGTTAATGCATTGTCAACATATCTTAGAGCGGAAGTTCGCCGAGACGGTAAGGTTTATATGCAGGAATATTCCTGTGGAAAGCCCACATCCGAGCTTAAGGTGATAGGTGAGAGTGAAGAGACAGGTACTACCGTCACATTTAAACCTGACGGAAGTATATTCACTGTCACTGAGTATGATTATAACACTTTGGCAAATCGTTTGCGTGACTTGGCATATCTTAATGCGGGTATTACACTTACCCTTACTGATATGCGAAACATTAATGCCGAAGGTAATCCTAAGCGTGAGAAATTCTACTCAAAGGATGGTCTGAAGGAATTTGTTCAGTATATCGATTCGAACAAGGAATCATTGATAAATGAGGTCATACATCTTAATACTGAACGTCAGGGCATACCTGTTGAAGTCGCATTGACATATAATAGCTCATTCAATGAGAATGTATATTCCTTTGTAAACAATATCAATACAATCGAGGGTGGTACACACCTTACCGGTTTCCGCAGAGGACTTACCACTACTTTGAAAAAGTATGCCGAGGATAATAAGCTCCTTGACAAGGTAAAGATTGAGATTGCGGGTGATGACTTCCGTGAAGGTCTTACAGCAGTGGTTTCTGTGAAAGTGCTCGAACCACAGTTTGAAGGTCAGACCAAGACCAAACTTGGAAATAGTGAAGTGGCTGGTGCTGTGTCAGCCGCTGTCAGTGAGGCGTTAAGATACTATTTGGAAGAGCATCCGAAGCAAGCTCGTATAATTGTTGATAAGATTGTGCTTGCAGCACAGGCTCGTCATGCTGCATATAACGCACGTGTGAAGATACAGAGAAAATCTCCGCTTTCAGGTGGCGGTCTTCCCGGCAAATTGGCAGACTGTTCATCCAGACATGCCGAGGATTGCGAACTTTTCCTTGTCGAGGGTGATTCTGCGGGCGGAACTGCTAAGCAGGGACGTGATCGTACATTCCAAGCTATTCTTCCTCTTAGAGGTAAGATCCTGAATGTGGAGAAGGCTATGGACCATAAGATCTTGGATAATCAGGAAATTATCAGCCTTTACAGAGCCATGCGTGTAACCGTTGGCACTGAGGAAGATCCGAAGGAAATCAATATCTCTCGTCTGGCATACCATAAGATTATAATAATGACAGATGCCGATGTCGATGGTAGCCATATTGCCACATTGCTGATGACATTCTTCTTCCGCCGTATGCGTCCGGTGATCGAGCAAGGATATCTATATCTTGCAACGCCGCCATTGTATAAATGCTCTCGTGGTAAGGTCGAAGAATATTGTTGGACTGACGCTCAGGTGCAGCAGTTTATCGCTGTTAACGGTGATAAAACAAAAGTTCAGCGTTACAAAGGTCTTGGTGAGATGAGTGCCGAAGAGCTCCGTGACACAACAATGGATCCGAATCAACGTCTTCTTAAACAGGTCACCATAAGTGACGCTGCTGAGGCTGACCGTATTTTCTCAATGCTTATGGGTGAGGATGTGGCTCCTCGTAAGGATTTCATTGAAGCCAATGCAAATTATGCCAATATCGACGCTTAATGCGAACATAGAGGCATGATAAGTCATTATAAATACAAACTATAACATTTCAGCCATGGCTCAATCATCAAAAAGAACCTCTGCATCACGAAGTGCCAAAAACTTGGAATACCAAGTTATTGAATTTGTCGCACAGCAGAAGAACAACACATATAATTATAAGCAGGTAGCCCATGCAATAGGTGCTAAAACAGCGACCCAGCAACGAAACATTGCTTTGCAACTCGTGGAGATGGCGTTTAACGGTGAGATAATCGAAGTCTCTCCGGGTAAATATAAGTCGCCACAACGAGGCAATGAGGCTATAGGTGTGTTTGTGCGCAGAAGCAATGGCAAAAATTCGGTTGTCACAGAGGCTGATGGTGAGTCTATCTTCGTAGCTGAACGGAATTCCATGCATGCGTTGAATGGTGATGTTGTGCGTGTCAATATTGCAGCACGTCGCCGTGGTGCTGAGCCTGAAGCTGAAGTGATTGAGATTGTCGAAAAGAAGGAACAGACTTTCATCGGAACTCTTAAGGTGGATAAACATTTCGGATATCTCCTTACGGATTCCAAGTTCCTGTCTACCGATATCTTTATTCCGAAAGCTAAACTCAAAGGTGGAAAAACCGGTGATAAGGCAGTTGTCCGTATAACTGACTGGAAAGATGATTTCAAAAACCCGAGCGGGGAAGTGGTTGATATACTTGGTAAAACCGGCGAAAACAATGCTGAGATACATGCTATTTTAGCGGAATTCGGTTTGCCGTATAAATACCCCTCGTCAGTTGAGAAAGCTGCCGATAAGATTGGTGCCGGTATTACTGAGGAGGTCATTGCACAGCGATTGGATATGCGTGATGTGATGACTTTCACCATTGACCCTGCCGATGCCAAGGATTTCGATGACGCTCTGTCATTCAGAAAGTTAAATAATGGCAACTATGAGATTGGCGTCCATATAGCGGATGTGACTTATTATGTGCATCCTGATACAATAATTGACAAGGAAGCGCAGAAGAGAGCCACTTCTGTTTATCTTGTTGACCGAGTGGTGCCAATGCTCCCTGAGCATTTGTGTAACGGAATATGCTCGTTGCGTCCCAATGAAGAGAAATTAGCTTTTTCTGTTATTTTTGAAATGGATGACGATGCTAAAGTCATAAAATCAAAAATAGCTCGCACCGTTATAAAATCTAATAGACGTTTCGCATACGAAGAGGCGCAGGAAGTCATAGAGACCGGTTTAGGTGATTGCGTTGAAGAGATTCAGAAGCTTAATGATCTGGCTAAGATATTGCGTCAACAGCGTTATGAGAACGGCTCTGTAGAATTTGACCGTGCCGAGGTTAAGTTCCATATTGACGAGAAAGGCAAGCCATTAGGTGTGTTCTTCAAGGTGGCAAAGGATGCAAATAAGCTTATAGAAGAGTTTATGTTGCTTGCCAATAAGACTGTTGCGACATTTGTCGGTAAACCTGTTGGTAAAAAGAAACCTAAGGCGTTTGTGTATCGAGTGCATGATGTGCCCGATCCATCTCGTCTTTCCGATTTGGCTGCCATAGCCCGTAATTTCGGCTACAAAGTGAAATCATCGGGTACTCCGAGGGAGATCAACCGTTCTATTAACAGAATGTTGGCTGAAATCAAGGGTAGGGGTGAGGAAAATTATCTTGCCACACTTGCCATCCGTTCTATGGCTAAAGCCATATATACCACCGATAATATCGGGCATTATGGTCTGGGCTTCGATTATTACACTCATTTCACATCCCCGATTCGCCGTTATCCTGACATGATGGTTCATCGCTTGCTTGATAAGTATCTGAATAATGGTCGAAGTGTCAATCTGCAGAAGCTTGAGGAGCAGTGTAAACATTCAAGCGAAATGGAACAGCTTGCGGCGAATGCAGAACGCTCTTCGATAAAATATAAGCAGGTTGAATATATGCAGGAACATTTGGGTGAGACATATTCAGGAATTATATCCGGTGTCACCGAATGGGGACTGTATGTGGAGCTTAATGATAATCTTTGTGAAGGTCTTGTCCCGATGCGTGACTTGGCAGATGATTATTACGATTTTGATGAGAAAAATCATTGTCTGATAGGACGTAGAAATAATCATCGCTATCGTCTTGGTGACAATGTGGATATAAAAGTGGCTCGTGCCGACCTTGAGAAGAAACAACTTGATTTTATCCTGCTTGACAATAAAGGGAATGATTTGCGTCGAGAGGATGATATGGGTTCCAAGATGTCGGTAAATGAAGCTTTGTCGCAGCATGGCAAGAAAAAACGTAGAAGAAAGTAAATCCGACATAAGTGAACTTTGCGAAATGGGGAAATGCCATAAAGCGTGCTTTATAGGCTTAGGCTATGTAGGACTTCCTACCGCTGTGATAACAGCTGTGGAAAGTGATGGCATATTAGGCGTTGATATAAACCCAAAAGTAGTGGAGATGACAAATAATGGTCGTCTCCATTTCGTTGAGCCGGGTTTGGAAGCATTGTTGCAAAAGGTGATTGAGAATGGTAGATTTCGGGCTTCCTGTAAGCCTGAAATAGCAGAGGCATATTTTATTGTCGTCCCGACACCTTTAGACGCAAATAATTGCCCTGATATTTCCTATGTGAGAAAGGCAATTGAAGATATCACGCCGTTGCTAAAGTCCGGAGACCTTGTGGTGATAGAATCGACCTGTCCTGTTGGAACCACGGAGAATATGGCATTGTATATATTTTCCATGCGACCTGAGCTTAAAGGGGATATTTATATGGCTTATTGCCCTGAAAGGGTATTGCCGGGAAATGTCATAGAGGAATTGATCCATAATGACCGTGTAATTGGCGGTATAGATAAAAAATCCACTGATAAGGCTGCTGAATTCTATTCCAGAATAGTCAAGGGTGAATTGCATAAGACTGATTCTCGGACAGCTGAGTTATGTAAATTAACTGAGAATGCAAGCCGGGATGTTCAGATAGCCTTTGCAAATGAGCTTTCATTGGTTTGTGATGCCGCAGGCGTAGATGTTTGGGAATTAATTAGGCTTGCAAATATGCATCCGCGAGTTAATATCCTAAAACCGGGATGTGGTGTCGGCGGACATTGCATAGCCGTAGATCCATACTTCATCACATCAGCCTATCCCCATGAAGCCAAACTGATTGCAAAGGCGAGGGAGGTTAACCGATATAAATCGTTATGGGTAACAGAACGCATCAGCAATTCTATATTGGAGTTTGAAAGAAAAAATCATCGATTGCCTGTTGTGGCTATGATGGGACTTGCTTTTAAACCTGATATAGATGATCTGCGAGAATCGCCGGCGGTATTCATTACCTCCACTGTTATGGATAAGCATCCCGACGTTAAGTTCCTGATTGTTGAGCCGTATCTAAAGACGCATATTAAGTATGATCTTGTCGATTATGAAGAGGCGTATCAGATGTGCGATATAGCTGTGTTCCTTACCGCTCACAAACAATTCTTCAAGTTATTGTTTAAGGATAAAACAGTGCTTGATTTCTGCGGGATATTAAAATAATAGTGTGTATGCAATAGTGCTGTGTTTTGTTCCGTTATAATCGTATGCAGACTTTCTCGATTAAAAATATAAAAGTTCATCCATTCGCTTCATCTTCCCAGTTGATAGAATATGCTGATTCTGTCAAAGGGATACTTGTAGCGGTCAATGCCGAGAAAGTTATCAATGCCAATCAAAAACTAATCGACATAATAAACTCCAACATCGGATATTGTGACGGTGCTGGTGCTGTAAAGGCTGCCCACAGAAAAGGGGAGGCATCTGCGGTAAGAATTCCCGGATGTGAGTTATGGCTTGATATTGTGTCGAAGTTCTATAAGTCAAAAAGTTTTTACCTTGTCGGTGCCACCCGGCAAGTGGTTAAACAGACTGTTGAAAAGCTCGAACGTGAGTACCCCGGTATTAATATCGTAGGTTGGAGAGACGGATATATTAATTCTGTGTCAGAAGAGAACAAGTTGATAGAAGATATTGCGTCACGCAAACCAGATGTGGTTTTTGTGGCGATGGGCTCTCCTAAGCAGGAGTTGCTTATGAACAGGATGCAGGAAGTCCATACGGCAATCTATCAGGGACTTGGAGGAAGCTTTGATTTATATATCGGGAATTTTAAAAGAGCACCACGTCTATTGCAGCGTTACGGGTGCGAGTGGATATGGCGATTCATGGTTCAACCGACAAGATTAAAACGGCTATATCCGTATCTTAAATACGCTTTTTTGCTTTATACCGGGAGATTGTAGATTATGAAAACAGTAATGTTAGTGTTCGGCACTCGCCCGGAAGCGATAAAGATGGCTCCGCTGGTTAAAGAGTTCCAAAAATATCCCGATGCTTTTAGAACTGTGGTGACTGTTACCGGTCAGCATAGGCAAATGCTGGATCAGGTTCTGGATGTTTTTCAGATCAATCCTGATTATGACCTCGACATAATGAAACTGGGACAGGATCTGACGGATATAAGTGTCATGGTGCTGTCAGGGTTGAAGAATCTGTTTTTGACAGATAAGCCTGACATATTATTAGTACATGGTGATACTTCCACATCTACATCTGCGGCTTTGGCAGCTTTCTATCATCATATTCCTGTGGGGCATATAGAAGCCGGACTGCGAACCAATAACTTGTCAAATCCTTGGCCCGAGGAGGCAAACCGTCAGATAACATCCCGTATTTCCAATTGGCACTTTGCTCCTACAGAATTGAATCGACAAAATTTACTTGCTGAGAATATAAGTAACGATTCTATTATAGTGACCGGCAACACTGTGATTGACGCATTGCAGACTGTCACAAAAGCCCTTGACATTAATGCACGACTACATACAATCAAGGATTCCATACGTATGAGTGGCTACGATATTGACAGACTTAACGAAAAATCCAGACGTCTTATCGTTATCACCGCACATCGTAGGGAAAATATCGGTGATGGGCTTGATAATATCTGCAATGCCATAAAATCATTGTCAAAAATGTATCCGGATGTTGATTTTGTATGTACGATGCATTTGAACCCGGTGGTTAGAGGGCAAATAAAGCAAATATACGCATCTGAAATACCCGACAATTTATTTTTTGTTGAGCCTTTAGAATACTTCGCTTTCGTATATTTGATGAGCAAATCATACATTATACTTACTGACAGCGGCGGAATTCAGGAGGAGGCTCCGGGGATTGGTATACCGGTTTTGGTGATGCGTAATGCCACAGAACGCCCTGAAGCTATCGATGCCGGCACGGTGAAACTTGTCGGGACGGATCCAAATGTTATCATCAATACTGTATCTAAACTGCTTGATTGTCCTGCTGCATATCAGGAGATGAAACATGTGGTTAATCCGTATGGTGACGGAAATGCAAGTAAAAGAATTGTCGATTATTTTATGAGTATCAGTGATTAAAAATAATTTAAGAGGATATATATGAAAGTGTTTAATGAATATTTGGAGATAGTTAATAATGCCATCGCCACATTGAAATTGCCGGGGCAGCCGGCGGGACTGTATGACCCCATACGATATACTATGGATGCCGGAGGCAAGCGTCTTAGACCTGTGCTTGCATTAGCCGCTTGTGAAGCGATGGGTAAAGACCCGATGACAGCTATTCATCAGGCTATTGCAATCGAAATGTTCCATAATTTCACACTTTTGCATGATGACGTGATGGATAATGCCGATGTTCGCCGCGGACGTCCTACCGTTCATAAAAAATGGAATGAAGAGACAGCGATACTTTCAGGCGACGCCATGCTGACTACATCGACAATGCTCCTTGCCATTAAAGCCGGTGACCATTTGGCATCTGCCTTGGACCTGTTTAACGGCACGGCTATGAATATATATGAAGGTCAGCAGCTCGACATGGACTTTGAACAGCGATTGGATGTTACAGTCGAAGAGTACATGGAGATGATACGACTTAAGACATCTGTGTTGTTGGGCTGTGCTTGCGGTATGGGAGCATTGATGGCTGATGCTCCGTTTGAAACACAACTCCAGTTTTTCAATTACGGTGTAAATCTTGGCTTGGCATTCCAGCTTCAGGATGATTTCTTGGACACATACGGCAATCCTGAAACCTTTGGAAAGGCAATAGGTGGCGACATACTTAATGATAAAAAGACATGGCTTCTGATTATGGCTCTAAAGGAGGATCAAACCGGCAAGTTAAGAGAGATAATAGGCTCAAACATCAATGCGGAGGAAAAAATCTCAACCGTGCGTGAGATTTACAACACTTTGAATCTTCCGGATAGAATACATGAACTTATTCGTGCATACATAGACACTGCGATCTCTTGTCTTGACACTATCGAGCTAATGCCTGAAGCACGTGCGTTCTTCATTGATTTAGCTTTGAAATCAGCCACTCGCGACAAATAAAATATGATGTTAATAGATACCCATACCCATTTATATCTCGATGACTTTTCATCCGAGGAGAGTGCAGTTGTAGAACGAGCCATATCAGCCGGGGTGCAAAAATTGGTATTCCCGAATGTGGATATATCGACAATCGAGCCGATGAGAAAATTGCATGATTGTTTCCCGGATAATATATTCATGGCTATGGGCTTGCATCCTACCGAAGTAGATGGTGCGTGGGGAGACACATTAGGTGTCGTTGAGAAGGAGTTGATTAAGCATCGGAATGACTATATCGCTATTGGCGAAATTGGGATTGACCTATACTGGGATAAGACCTATAAAGACCAGCAGATGGAGGTTTTTTCTATTCAGGTAGAATGGGCAAATAAATACAACCTCCCAATCATAATCCATTGTCGGGAAGGGCTTTCAGAAGTTCTCGAAGTTTTAAAGAACGCATCTTCTGTGCCAACAGGTGTGTTTCATAGCTTTGGAGGAACTATTGAGGATGTTGAAGCAATCCGATCGATAGGTGACTTCTATTTTGGCATAAATGGCATAGTCACATTTAAAAACTCCAAACTTAAAAATGTTCTGCCTGCAATAGGTGCTGACAGGATTTTATTAGAAACCGATTCCCCTTATCTTGCGCCTGTGCCTTATAGGGGGAAAAGGAATGAGAGTTCATATATAGTAAAAACTGCACAGACTGTTAGCGAAGCTTTGGATATACCATTTGAAAAAGTTGCGGAATTAACATCTGAAAATGCTGAAAGATTATTCAAATTGAATAATAATTTGTAATTTTGGAACTGCATTTATTAACAAAATGTCAGCTATGCCACACTGCAAGTTAAAAATAAGATTTATCACATTGCTTTTTTCTCTCATTAGCGCTGTTTCGGTTATGTCTCAGGATACCTGTTGGGTGCAGGTGCGCATACCTGTGGCATGTATTCGAGATGGCAAAGGTCATTCCACTGAAATGACTTCACAAGCCATTATGGGAACACCTATAATGATTTTGGAGGATGATGGGGGAGAATGGCTACATTTGAAGGGTCCCGATGGCTATGAGGGGTATATGAATATATCAAGTGTGGCGAGATTGTCACATAAAGATATGTTGAATTGGCGAAAAATGCCACGACTTGTCTGCACTTCACTGCCTGAGGTCAAGGTCTATAATACAGATGATAGTAAGGATTCACGATCGGTGGTTACAGAACTTGTGAACGGCTCCATCGTGGAGGGTGTGCTATCTGATAGTGATATGACTAAAGTAACTTTGCCTGATGGCAGATCCGGATGGGTTGAGACAGCTTCTATGTCCCCAATCGAAACATGGGCTAATCAGAAATTCAATGCCGATGATATATTGTCAACCTGCTATTGGCTTATGGGAACACCATATCTATGGGGCGCATGTTCTACTAAGTCCGTAGACTGTTCAGGACTTGTGAGAGTAAGCTATTTTGCCAAAGGCATATTGATGTTGCGTGATGCACGTCAGCAGATAAATATTGGTAAGCATATTGCTCCCGATGATTTAAAATCATTGAAGCCTGCCGACTTATTATTCTTCAGCAATACTCCTGATGGACGTATATCACACGTAGCCATATATGACAAAGATGGTAGATATATTCATTCATCCGGCTTGGTAAAAGTTAATTCAATGGATTGTGATGATCCTGATTATTCAAAACGTTTTTACAGAGGTGCGTCAAGAATTGACGGTATGATCCCGAGTGAAGGAATTGTGCCGGTATATATGCACCCATGGTATTTTTGATAGATATATAACAGACACAGTGTAACTAAATTTTAACAGTTTAAATATGATTACTTTTATAGTTTGTTTTGCTCTTTTAGTCACAGCATATTTCACTTACGGAAGGTATCTTGAAAAACTTGCTGATGTAGATCCCGAAAGAGCCACTCCGGTTCAGCGTTTGGAAGATGGGGTAGACTACATCCGTCTGCCACGATGGCGTGTGTTTCTAATTCAGTTGTTGAATATAGCCGGTACTGGTCCAATATTCGGAGCTATTCTCGGCGCATGTTTTGGACCCGTCGCATTCCTTTGGATTACATTGGGCGGTATCTTTTTCGGGGCTATGCATGATTATCTTTCCGGAATGATGATTATACGTCATGACGGAAAGAGCCTTCCCGAAATAATAGGTGCGTATTTAGGTGCAAACACCCGTACTGTAGTGAGAATTTTTTCGATAGTGCTGATGGTGCTTGTGGGTGCAGTTTTCCTTTTAAGCCCTGCTCAATTGCTCGACACTATGGTGCCGTCAATCTCTGCTCAGGTTTGGATCTGGATAATTTTGGCGTACTATATAATAGCTACAATGCTCCCGGTGGATAAGGTTATTGGTAAAGTTTATCCTATTTTTGGTGTGGCTCTTGTGGCTATGGCTGCCGGATTGTTGGTTGTAATATTGAGTGGTGCGTACGAGGTGCCTGAACTTACCACACTGCATAATTATCAGTTAAATCCTGAAGCTCTCCCAATTGTGCCTACACTGTTCATAACGATTGCCTGTGGTGCTATTTCAGGTTTCCATGCCACACAGTCACCACTGATGGCTCGTTGTATTGAGAATGAGAAGAAATGCCGTTCGGTATTCTATGGCTCAATGATTTCAGAAAGTATCATTGCCTTAATATGGGCTGCTATTGCAATGGCATTTTTCCATGGACCTACCGGTCTTGGCGAGCAGTTAGCTCAACATGGAAACAATGCAGCATGGGCGGTGGATATAATATCTAACACTACTCTTGGTAAAGTCGGTGCGTTTCTTGCATTATTAGGTGTGGTTGTGGCTCCGATCTCTACCGGTGACACTGCATTCCGTGGCGCACGTTTGATGATTGCCGACATATTCAATATCGATCAACGTCCTCTGCTGAAACGTTTTGCCGTGTGTATACCTCTATTCATTGTAGGATATGGCATAACACTTTTCAATTTTGATATAATCTGGCGTTATTTCGCATGGTCTAATCAGACTTTATCAGTATTTGTTCTTTGGTCAATATATGTTTGGCTGGCACGTCGTAAGAAGAATATATGGGTAGCTTTGATTCCGGCTATTGCCATGACATTTATTGTCACTTCATTTGTGTTTGTTTCTCCTCAGTTTATAGGGATGGAGGATCGAATGATTGCCTTCGCATGTGCCGCAGTTGTTACCCTTGGAATAGGTTACTTAGTTAATCGCAGAGTCAAGGGTGATGTAATTATGACAGAGGAAGCTGTATGATAATATTTAACACAACTTTCCATGTGCATGAATCTGTGGTAGATTCATTTAAAGAGTGGGTGAGAGGTGTGTATTTCCCTCATGCGGTCAATATCGACGGTATATCCAATCCTATCTTTGCGAGATTGCTTATAGAAGTGCAGGAAGGATATGCAAGTTTTGCTGTGCAGTTGATGGCTTCGACTGTGGATATTGCTGTGGAATGGCACGATGGTGAAGCTTCGGCACTGAGAGATGAACTGGTGAAAAAGTATGGCGATAAAGTCTTGTTTTTCACAACTTACATGGAATCATTGCCAATCTAATTCGGATAATGTACGATAAAATTATTATAGGTATTGACCCCGGTACTAATGTTATGGGATATGGCATTCTTGGCATAAAAGCCAAGAAGCCATCGCTCATAGCGCTTGGCGTGGTGAAGTTAAATAAGTTTGACAGTCACTATCTTCGGTTACTTCGCATACATGAGCGTGTTATAAGCCTTGTCGAACAGTTTCTCCCTGACGAGATGGCTATTGAGGCACCTTTCTTCGGGAAAAACGTGCAATCAATGTTGAAATTGGGTAGGGCACAAGGTGTGGCAATGGCTGCAGCCTTATCACGAGACATACCAATCACGGAATATGAGCCAAGAAAGATCAAAATGGCTATCACCGGAAATGGCGGGGCAAGCAAAGAGCAGGTGCGAGAGATGTTAAAGCGAATATTGAATATTGCTGATAAAGATCTTGATATAGAGCTTGATGCGACTGATGCGCTTGCAGCGGCATTATGCCATTTTTATGAATCCACACGTCCTGTTGTATCTGCCGGACCGAAATCTTGGAAAGATTTTATAGCTAAAAATCCTGACAGGGTAAAATGAGCAGCATATAATGCTTATTCATTTTTTCCGCTTAAGATATCGTAAAAGAAATTTTAAATGGCGTACGATAGTAGGGAACACGCCATAGTAATAGCACATTATCTTAAATCGTTCCCATAAAGATTTTTTCATATTGGCGGTGGTGACACCTTCCGATAGATAATCTATTAAAATCTTGTCGATATACAGATTCCGATGGGAGCGTTGTAAACAGCGTATACACCATTCGTAATCCGCTGAAAATTTATAACGGGTGTCGTAATTATCCACAAGTTTACGTAGTACAACGAACGCCTGATGGCACACCACCATACCATTCTTAAAGCTATCCAATGTCAATATTTCAGGCGCTTTCAAGTGCCTGTCACCAACACGTTCTCTTTGTGAATTCACTAATTGGGTCTGTCCATACACAATACCCGGATAATCATTGTCCATAGCCGCATTGGCAATTATTTCCAATGTATGGGGGGAGTGAAATGAGTCACCCGCATTTAAAAATATAACGTAATCCCCCTTTGCGATTCCGAGACCTTTATTCATGGCATCATATATCCCTCTGTCCGGTTCGGATATAAGGATAAGATTATCGATTCCTGATTTATTAACTATTCCGACAGTATTGTCACCGGAGGCCCCGTCTATCACGATATATTCGAATAGGCGACATGTCTGTTCACTGACACTTTTTAATGTTGCCGGTATCGTCTTTTCAGCATTATATGAGACTGTAATAATTGAGAATAAAGGATTCATATAAATAAAACCTTAAAAATTCACATTTCAGATATATCACAAAGATAGGAATAATGATATATGTTCCAAAATATTGTCATAAAATTGTCATATATAATACAAACCTGTAACATGTATGTTTGGAAATTAAGTACAAATAACATATAATGAACTGATTTAAACTTTTTATAAAATGTTAAACTCAGGCTGAAAATTATCCTGTTTTCAATCTTTGAAGCTCTTTTCGGCTGAATTATCAGCATATCTTCGGTCACTTAGCTCGCTAAGCTCTCTCATAAAACTGATAATTCATCTCTAAAATAGCTTCAAATCTTAAAAAATAAAAAGTTTAAATCAGTTCAATGTTTAAATATTATTAAAATTGGGTTGAGATATTTGTTAAATAATGAAACTGTTCTTAATTTTGAGAAATCAAATTAAACTAATAGAACCTGCTTAAAAGACATATCGTCGGCAAACGTTTGAATACTGTTGCCGACGAAATTTTATGTGTTTTGTAACGATGTAATGAGGCAGGGAAGAGGTATGTTAAATTTCATAACGATTAAAATGGGTCGTAAGAAAAAAGAATTGCCACTATTGGAGGGCGTAGAAATAATTGATGTCGCAGCTGAGGGAAACTCTTTGGCTCGTGTGGATGACATGGTAGTTTTTGTTCCGTTTGGAGCACCCGGCGATGTGGCTGATATCAAAATAGACAAGAAAAAGAAAAATTATGCTGAAGGGCATATAGAGAAGATCATCACACCTTCAGATATAAGAGTTGAACCACGATGTGAGCATTTCACTCTGTGCGGAGGGTGTAGATGGCAGCACTTGCCATATAGCTTTCAGCTTAAATGCAAGCAGCAGCAAGTTCAGGATGCGCTACAGCGAATTGCAAAAATCCCATATCCAGAAATAACACCTATTATAGGCTCTGATAATATATGGGAATACAGAAACAAAATGGAGTATACATTCTCCAATAAAATGTGGCTGACTTTTGACCAGTTGCGATCCAGAGAAGAGTTCCCCGACAGACGTGCTGCGGGATTTCATATCCCGGGAGCTTTTGATAAGGTGCTCGACATAAAGAAATGCCACCTGCAGGATGATCTTGGCAATCGTATAAGACTATTTATTAAGGAATTCGGCAAGGAACATGGCTATGAATTCTATGACCTCCGTGAACAGCATGGATTTTTGCGTACATTGATGATAAGAATCACATCGACCAATGAGGTTATGGCGGTTGTGGTTGTCGGAGATAATGACAAGGAGAAGATAGAGGAGCTGATGTCAAATATTGCCATGCAATTCCCAGAAATAACCTCACTTTCATACGTGGTTAATACGAAGGTTAACGATACCATAAGCGATCAGGAAATAATTGCATATAAGGGTCGCGAGTATATCGAAGAGGAGATGGAAGGGCTGAAATTCAGAATTGGTCCTAAGTCGTTCTATCAGACAAATTCGCATCAGGCATATAAACTGTATAGTGTAGCACGAGATTTAGCCGGACTTACAGGGAATGAGTTAGTGTATGACCTTTACACAGGCACAGGAACGATAGCTTGTTTCATCGCTTCGAAAGTAAGACATGTCATAGGTATTGAATATGTCCCTGAGGCTATTGAGGATGCTAAGATTAATGCGGAGGTCAATAATCTCAAGAATACGGAGTTCTATGCGGGCGATATGAAAGATGTTCTGACGGCTGATTTCATTGCCGAGCATGGACATCCTGATGTTATGATTGTCGATCCGCCTCGTGCCGGAATGCATGAAAATGTTGTGAAAGTGATCCTTGACGCAGCTCCTGACAGGATTGTATATGTCAGCTGTAATCCTGCTACTCAGGCTCGTGATTTAGCACTGTTGCATGAAAAATATGACATTACAAATGTGCAGCCGGTAGATATGTTCCCACATACACAACATGTGGAAAATGTAGTGGCATTATCGCTACGTAAGTAAATTAATATCAACGAATTATACATGAAAGAGCGTCCGCTGCTCACGCAGGGGACGCTCCAAATTATAATCATCAATTCTAATTATCGGTTTTGTTTTCTCAAACTCCATCCACCTAATGTGACAACATGGTTTAGCTGCCAATTTGATGGGTAGATAATCTATTGATGCCTTTTTAGGGAAAATAGCGGATAGATATTAATTCAGAAAAGGATAAGATTGATTTTAAGTTTAACAGTTAGAGATATTAATGGTTTTTATTTTTTCTTTTGTGGCTTGTGTGTCTTTTTAGCTTTATAGAAAGATAAAGCCTTGTTTCCTGTAGTGCAAAATTACAAATAAAAACCTCAATAAAACATATCGTTAACTCTAATTGGCTTAATTCACATCCGATTTAACTACCAGCCAAGAATTGGGTTTATAAATGGGGTTTAAGTACATGACAAAAATTTGAAAACATCGAATTTTGGGGTATAAGTCGGACG
>CAJTMJ010000018.1 GCA_910577335.1 uncultured Duncaniella sp.
TCCGACTTATACCCCAAAATTCGATGTTTTCAAATTTTTGTCATGTACTTAAATGCAAAATTACAAACTCGACTACCGTTAGGTTCTATGGTTGTTAACGGAAGTTTCGATAGCTGCTATAGAGAAATAGCCCGTGGTGTACACGGGCTATTTTGACTATTGAGAGGGGTTAATCGATAGGATTAATGTTTGTATTCAATCTTGCCGACTATCTTGTGGCTTACGCCGGGATTGTCGTTGGAGCGTACAGACGGCTGGTGCATGTCGCACGGGAAATAGAGGAAGAATAGTTCGGGTGAGGCGGGAGAGTATACAATTTCCTCGTCGGTGGAGTAATTTGTGCGGTCCTTGACGGGATCGTAGTCGTTTATCGGTGTTACTTTTCCTGCTACACCCATGAGTTCATTCCCTTCGTATGTGTATTGCAGGTCGATGAAGTTTTTGTGTGCTTCAATCTTGGTGTCCTCGGCTGACTTGGGGGTGTATTCAAGCACGTTGAACCATAGACGACCTTCTTCGATCACTATTTTACCCGGTTCGAGTTTCGACAGGTCGGTTTCGGCAAGGAATTTGAACATTTTGTCCCAAAGCGGTTTGTTAAGCGCATACTGTGTGGCAAATTCCACTGCATTTATTGACTTGTCGGCATTTACATTCCAACCGTTAGCCCATTCACGGCTTTCCACCCACTTTTCAGCTTCGGCGGGTGTGATACATTTCTCTGTTGACATGATATTAATTTTGTGATTGATGAATGCGGATATTGATATTTAAGTTTCGCAAATTTAGATAAAATATCGCAGATAGTTGTTATATTTGTGAGATTAAAAAATAAATTCGATATGGAAAATTTGGAAAATTTGAAATACACTCCTGATAATATCACGCATCTTGACGAGGATGAAGTGTTTGTGTTTGGCAGCAATCTGCAAGGTATGCATTGCGGCGGTGCGGCTCGTACGGCGGTGCAAAAATTCGGTGCCATCATGGGGCAGGGTGAAGGTATGCAAGGGCAATCGTATGCTATTCCGACAATGCAAGGTGGCGTGGAGACCATCAAGCCATACGTTGACCGGTTTATAGAACTTGCAAGCGAATGGGATCAGACTACTTTCTATGTGACCCGTATCGGCTGTGGAATCGCCGGATTTACAGATGAGGAGATAGCGCCGCTATTCGACAAAGCCTTCGACCTCTACAACGTCCGCCTACCCGAATCATTCGTTAAAATCATAGTCAGAAACCGCGAAAAAAAGAATAAGTAACTCGCTAATAAGAAAAACGCAATATTTCACATTTATGTGAAATAAATATTGTATCTTTGCGTTATAATTAAAACGAGTTATAGATATGAGCGAAGTCGAACTGGTTCTGGTCAATGACACTGATAAATGTACCATTTACACAATTCAGTTCTCGGAAGAAGCCGAGTCGGAATATGAGCGTTTTTATTCCAAATTTATTAAAGACGCTCATTTGAATCAGGACTTGTTGCGCATCGTGCAACTTGTGGATAGGATTGCCGATGAAGGGGCGTTGGAACGCTTTTTCCGACCCGAGGGTAAGATGCGTGATTCGGTAGTGGCTCTTCCGCTGCTTCGATCAAAGCTTCGTTTATATTGTCTGCGTCTTTCCGACAAAATTCTTGTTCTCGGCAATGGTGGAGTAAAGAATTCGCGTACATACGAAGAGGGCGACTCATTGCGTGGATATGTCCTGACGCTCCAGAAATTTGAGGAACTGTTGAAAGAAGGTCAGCGCAACGGAACCGTGATTATAACATCCAAGACAATCGAAACTGACAAGACTTTTAAGCTATGAAGGATATAAGAAACAGATACCGGGAAATGGTTAGTCAGGTGCCCCCTGAGATAAAGGAGGAGATTAACTTGTCTTTTGCGATATCCAATAAAATAGATTCGCTCATGCAGGAGCGTGGTCTTTCAAAGAAACAATTTGCTGAGCAGTTAGGTAAGCGTCCGAGTGAAATAACACGCTGGTTGAGCGGACAGCATAACTTTACTGTCTCCACACTTGCCATGCTATCGTCATTTTTCGGAAAATCAATAATATCCGTTTGACACCGCATAATCAATCCTCCCTTCTCACTTTTTCTACGACTCTCTTGTATGGAATAAGAAATTAAATACAAATTCATTATAAAATAAATTACTAAATGCCATGAAATTTACATCAACGTTAGTAGCTCTTTTGCTTGGCGCAGGGGTGATGTTTGGTGCCGATTCCACTTATGAATCGTTGTACGAGGGTATACCTTTTGATATGCCGGTGATAGATAAGCCTACATTTCCCAATAATCAGGTAAGTCTTGCCGATTTCGGTGCCGTGTCGGACGGTGTAAGCCTTAACACAAAGGCTTTTGCCGATGCAATAGATTACCTCTCGTCGAAAGGCGGCGGTACTCTCAATATCCCCTCGGGCGTGTGGTATACCGGTCCGATAGTGATGAAATCGAATATCAATCTCCATCTTGAAGGTGGTGCGCTGATACTTTTTTCGGGTGACGAAAGTCTGTATGAAACCATCTATACCGTCTATGAAGGGTATGAGGCTTACCGAACACAGTCACCAATCTATGGTGAGAATCTTGAAAATATAGCCATCACTGGTGAGGGCGTGATTGACGGTAACGGTGCTGAATGGAGACAAGTTAAGCGTGATAAGACTAATGCCGGTCAATGGAAGCGTTTCGTGCAAAAGAGTGGTATCGTGGTTAACGATAACACTTGGTATCCGTCGCAAGGTTACATCGACGGTGAGAAAATAGGGAAGGATCTCAAGGGATTGTCTAAGGAGGAAGCCGATAAAATCAAACGTTATCTCCGCCCGGTGATGCTCAAATTTGTGAAGTGCAAAAATGTATACCTGCAGGGTGTGCTTTTCCAGAATTCTCCGGCATGGAATCTCCACCCTCTGATGTGCGAAAACCTTATTATAGACGGAGTGGCGGTCAGAAACCCGGAATATGCGCAGAATGGTGACGGGTTGGATGTTGAGTCATGTAAGAATGTGATAATCTACCGTACCATCCTTGATGTCGGTGATGATGCGATATGCCTTAAGTCCGGAAAGGATGAGGATGGCCGTCGCCGTGGTATGCCTACAGAAAATGTCATTGTGAAAGATTGCCGTGTGTTCCATGGTCATGGTGGCTTCGTGGTAGGTAGTGAGATGTCAGGCGGTGTTAACAATGTGATAGTCAGCGATTGCCAGTTCATGGGTACTGATGTCGGCTTGCGTTTCAAGAGCACCCGTGGTCGCGGCGGCGTGGTGGAGAATATCTTCATTGACAATATCAACATGATTGATATCAGCGGTGACGCAGTGCTTTTCGACCTTTACTACTGGGTTAAGAATCCCCCGAAGGAGATTCCTCAGGTTGACGAGACCACGCCTCAGTTCAGAAATATCACCATCAATGATGTCACCTCGTTTAATTCCGGTAAGTCCCTGAAATTTAACGGACTCCCTGAGATGCATATTGAGAATGTATCGATCAGCAATTCTGTGTTCACAGCTATCGACGGAGGTTTGCTTTCGGAATCAACCGGTGTGAAACTTAATAACGTGTCGATACGTGCCAAGAAAGGTCCGGCGTTGACCATCAACAATGTTAATGGTGCCACTTTGACCGGTTGCCGTTTTTTCTCAACAGAAAAAGATGCGATACTCTATACCGGAAAGAATGAGAATATAAAGATTGACCTTAAGAAATAAACGAACAGCCACACAATTGTTATAAGCTGACAATCGAGGTTGAACCTCTTTAAAATCAGACCAATACATAAGCCTTCCGACAACACAATCGGAAGGCTTATTGTTTTTATTCGGAAATAATAGGGGCGAGACTGATAAAAAATTTTTTTATCAAATTGAATTTTTCGCACTCTTTTGGGGATTTCGGGGTATTATCTTTGCAATGTGATTAAGAAATTATAATGAAAAATAAATCACAATGAAAAATAAATCACAAAAGAATAATAAACAACAAATAATAACCCACAAAAAACTAATATTATGAAACACATTTCAGAAAAAGCCTACAAGGGATTTAACCAGCGATTGATTGACGCATTTAGAAGCATTGATCCGTACCATATTGATGGGATAGGTGTTGTGATGGGGATGATAGAT
Source organism: uncultured Duncaniella sp. (assembly GCA_910577335.1). Classification (GTDB taxonomy): domain Bacteria; phylum Bacteroidota; class Bacteroidia; order Bacteroidales; family Muribaculaceae; genus Duncaniella. Next base: position 4,156 of record CAJTMJ010000018.1, read on the forward strand.
CTTTATCTTGGCGAGAAGGATGTCATGTTTCATGTCCGCTCAACTGTAGTGAAGTTGGCATATATGATGATATTACCGGAGCTTGAGAAGGCTGTGGAGCGTTCGATGCGTGCCCGTGCCAATGCCGCACGTCGCCGTGAAAAGAAACTTGCGGAACGTGAAGCCGCCCGCAAAGCCTTGGAAGAGAAGATTGGATTGGGTGAAAAGCCTGTTTTGGAAAATCAGAAGGATAACTCTGCAAAAGAGGATAGTCTTGCGAAAGAGGAAAGTTCTGCAAAAGAGGATTGCCCTGCAAAAGAGGGAGACTCTGTAAAAGATGAAAGTAAGGCAAAAAATGATGATGTGCAAAATGAACTCGCAGCACGGCAATGTGATGAAAATTATGATAAAACAGTGTCGGGGATGGGTGAAATTGATAATGTCAAGAATACAATAAGAAATGACAATACAAAAAAATTATCCGTCGTCCCGACGAATAACTTTCTTACCTTAAATCTAATACCATGAAAAACTTGTTACAAAGGTAGCATGTTGTAACTGAATTGTCAAGTGTTTTAACAAATATTGTATGTAAATTTACAATATTTAACCAAATAGCTATGTTTTATAGCTATGAAAGGTTCATAAATGCTTCCCCAAGGGGCGGTTATGATTGATTACTCAAAAAAAATACGTAAATTTGCATGGAATTGATTAAAACAAGTGAGGCAAATTTCAGTCTCAGAACTGATTTAAAATGAGGAAAATTCCTCCCTTTGTTAAACTTTTCATAAAAAGTTTAAATCAGTTCTTCAGTTCTTAGTTTAAATCGGTTCATTATAATAAAAAGTTACTTATAATCATCATCTATGGGACAAATGATAGCGATAGTGGGTAGGCCGAATGTCGGAAAATCCACTTTGTTCAACAGGTTAACCCAAACTCGCACTGCCATCACCAACGATGAGGCAGGCACAACACGCGACCGTCAATATGGTAAGGTTGACTGGAACGGCAAAGAGTTTTCAATAGTCGATACCGGCGGATGGGTAGTAAACAGTGAGGATGTTTTCGAAAATGAAATCAATAAACAGGTACATCTCGCTATAGAGCAAGCGGATGAAATTCTGTTTGTGGTCGATGCCATGAACGGAGTTACTGACCTTGATGATAAAGTGGCGCAAATATTGCGTCGATCCACCAAACCTGTCATCCTTGTGGCTAACAAGGTTGATGCCGGGGATTCACGTTATAACATAGCCGAGTTTTACAGTCTCGGTCTTGGTGAACCGTATGGTGTTTCGGCTGTGAGCGGCTACGGCACAGGTGATCTGCTTGATGAAGTGGTGAAGAAATTGCCTGAGAAAGATGAGGAAGAGACAGCAGCGCTCGATGACATACCTAAGATTGCCATTGTCGGTCGTCCTAATGCCGGCAAGTCGTCAATCATCAATGCCTTCATAGATGAAGACAGGCATATTGTCACTGACATTGCGGGCACGACACGTGATTCAATATACACACGTTACAATAAATTCGGCTTTGATTTCTATCTCGTTGATACAGCCGGTATACGTAAGAAGACAAAGGTAACTGACGACATAGAGTATTATTCAGTGATACGTTCGATTAGGGCTATTGAAGCTTCTGACGTGTGCATACTGATGATTGACGGAACACGAGGCATAGAGGCGCAGGACGTGGCTATATTCTCGTTGATTCAGAAGAATAAGAAGGGGCTTGTGGTAGTGGTCAACAAGTGGGACCTTGTGGCTGACAAGTCGAAGGAGGCTATCAAGCACTACGAAGATGCCATACGTCAGCGTTTCGCACCGTTTGTTGACTTCCCCATCATATTTGCTTCGGCTTTGACAAAGCAGCGTATCTTCAAGGTGCTTGAGACCGCATTGCATGTGTGCGAGAACCGCAAGCGTGTGGTGCCGACCTCGCAGCTTAACACCGTGATGCATGAAGCCATCTCGGCATATCCGCCACCTGCCAACAAGGGTAAGCTTATAAAGATCAAATACGTCACCATGCTTAAAGGCTCGCCGATTCCCACATTTATATTTTTCTGTAACCTTCCGCAATGGGTCAAGGAGCCATACCGGAGATATCTTGAAAACAAGATCAGGGAAAATTGGGATTTCCACGGCACTCCGATAAATGTGTTTATGCGAGAGAAATAAAATAATGAACTGAGTTTAACATTTTATAAAAAGTTTAAATCAGTTCAATAAAATAAAATAGTCAAGGGGCGTCTGACCGCTGAGTCAGACGCCCCTTGATTATGGGAGGATTTGGGGATTAGTAATTCTGTTTGAATGTGCTGTTGTAAGTCATAACCTCAACCGGGAACGGCTGTACCCAGAGCGGGCTTTCGGGAGAGATAGAGAAAGTACCTGCGTCAGGAACTGTGCGGGTGATGGTTTTCTTATAAGCATCCTCGGTGTTCCAGCGTTTGCGGTCAAAATAGTTTTCATACGTACCGATACATTCGATGAATTTAGCCGGCTGAAGCTTATCCATAGCTTCCTTTTCGTTGGAGGCTGTGAAGGGCTGGTATACTTCAGGTTCAATGCGGTATTTACGCACCTTGTTCACAAGGTCAAGACCTCTTTGTATTTCGCCTGTGCGGATAAGACATTCGGCTGCAAGATACATCATTCTTTCCACTGTCAGACCCCACGGATTCACGAACACGGCATACGATACGGCTTCGAGACAACCGTCGATACCGGTGTCAGACTTACCATATACGGGATTCCAGAAGGGGTATGGTCCGTTTTTGGCATATTTCATGACTATATCTCCCGGCTCGAACAGAGTAATAGTCTCGAGGGTTAATTGTTCGTAATTCGGCATAGCCACAGACGTGCCTTGGGGTGAGATATAAATGTAATTGTTGGGAGCGTCTGCGGGAAGTTTCCACACCTTTGTGTCCATGATGGATGTGCGGTTCTCGATGGCACCGTTTAGCTCGATCGCTTTGAGTGCGTAGGGAAGAGCGTCCTGATAACGTTTCATCTGGAAGAGCACACGGGCTTTCATGGCATAACCGGTAGCTTTGGTGCAACGTACCACATTGGCGTTGTCGGGGAGTTTTTCAATGTTTTCGTCGTTCAAGTCGGCAAGCATATTTTCATATACTTCGTCAAGCCGGAGCTGCACCTTGGTGTCGGAGGTGGTGTGACTCTTGACGTATGCTATGCCTCCTTTTGACGAAGCTGTTGCCTCATCGTATTGAGCTGCGTATATACCCGCTATGAGGAAATGGTAATAGGCTCGCTCAATGGTGGCCTCGGCTTTTATTCTCGCCTTTAAATTGTTATCTCCGGTTGACTCATCAACTTTTGCAATCAATACATTCAATGCGTTTATTTGATTATAGATAGTGTTATATCTTGAGTCGTCGGTTGACAGCGAGGCTCGGTCTATGCTTTCGTCGTATGCGAGATAGGCTGCTTTCAGAGTGTTGCCTTGCTTGATTTTATTGGCTATAGTTGAGCTGTAATCATCACCGTAAGCCTCGTTTACGATGATTGAAATGTCGTAAAACGGTTTATTGGTGATAGTTGCGGTGTTTAACAAGTAATCCAGCTCTTCTGTGGTGCTGAGAGTGGTTTTCCCTTTCGGCACCATCTCGATGTCACAAGAATTGAGCAGAAGTAGACCGGCTACCGCTGTCAGGAATATATTGTATTTCATATTAATTTTCATTTTGAATTAGAAATTAGCATTGATACTGAATGTGTAGCTTCTGGGTGCGCCAATCGACCATATACCGGTGGCAGCTTCCACACGTTCAGGGTCAACGCCTTCGCTATTACGGACCCAAGTGGCGACATTATTCATCTGGGCACGCAGACGCAGTGAACTCATACCCATTTTCTTGCAGATATTTTGCGGGAAAGAGTATGTGAGTACTATGTTGCGGAGTTTCAGGTAATCGGCGTGAGCCACATGCTTGTCGGAATAATAGACATTCTGAGGGTAGAGAGAGCACTGTGACATTACATAACCGTTGCCTATCATTGTGACGCGTTCATTTTCGGGAGCTTCCCAGTAATTAAGATATTCACGTGTGGGGCGACTGCCGTATGAAGTGTCGTAGCTAAAGGTCCACTTGTTGTAGTTCGGGCGGAAATAATGTCCGAGATAGAATGCGGTCATGGCACTCAGAGAGAAGTTGCGCCATGTCACGGTAGGTGTAAGAGACCCGCTCCATTTTGGGTCAAGGTTGCCGCTGAACACCACATCGTCGGCTGTGAAGTTACCGCTTGAGATGTTGTCGTCGTATGATTCACCGTTGGCTTTCTTCCAATAGATGTGGCCATAACCTTCTTCGTCATATCTCACGCCGTCATACATATAAGAGTAGAGTGCGTTTACAGGACGTCCTTCTTTATAGTCGTCGGTCTGGATCGCATCTATGCCACGTGTTGACACATGGTTGAGAGATGTGATTTTATTGTCGTTGTGAGCAAGAGTGAATTCAAGGTTCAATCCGACTTGACGGGGATTATGTGCCCTGAGTATCTGGCTGTTCAACTGTATTTCAAAACCTCTGTTGCGTGTGCCGGCATTATTCATGTTGAGGCTTGACCATCCGGTGGTTGGGTCGAGGTCAACAAGACTCAGAATATCAGATCCTTCCTTGTTGTAATAATCTACCGAACCGCTCAGACGGTATCCCCAGAGGGCAAAATCTATACCGATGTTAGTGGTTTTTGTTTTCTCCCAACGTAGCTGGTCGTTAGGCGGGGTGCTTAAACGTGCCCTTTTGCTTCGGATAAGGCTATTGGTGTATATCGCAGCGGTGAGATATGAGGTGTAGTTTGAGTTTATGTTGCCGGTGACACCGTAACTGAAACGTGGCTTCAACAAGTCAAGCCATGTGCAGTCGTTTAGGAATTCTTCGTTCTGCGCATTCCAGCTTGCTCCGAACGACCATAGCGGACGTCGGGTGAATTTCTTATCGGCTCCGAATAGGTCGGCACGGTCGATACGGTAGCTTCCGGATACGCTGTATCGATGGTCGTACGTATAGTTGCCGGTGAAATAGTAAGAAAAATATTTGTGTTCGATGTCGTTAAAATTGCCGAAATCATCAGCCATGAAAACATAGGCAGCCGAATAGAGAGTGCCGAGATCGGTTGTCGATGAGTTGACCAAATCGTCAAAATTCACATTCCCGGTGTTATGCACGAGGTTCTGTTCGTCATATCCATAGTAGCTGTGGGTGGTGGATTTGATTCTTTGATGACGATATTCGATACCTGCTATGGCGTTTATGGCATGTTTCTCGAACAGGGTCTTGTCGTATGTTGCCTGTGTACGAAATGTATATGAGCTTTGAGTGTTGTTTATCTCGCGATATATGCCGCCGTCGGGGAGCTTGTGTTCACCTTCGTCAGTGAAAAGGTTGTAAAGGTGACGGGCGGAATATGATTCTCCCACCATGGTATTTTCACGCTTATAGGTGGCATCTTCGTATTGGAACATGCCTGAGAGTTTCAGTTCCGGAATGGGGAAGAAGTTAAGGTGCACATATCCGCGAGTGTATGTCTGACGATATTTCGATGTGTTGAGATCGAATTCGTTCAGTGGCACATACCCTTCATCCTTTAGTCCGAGGTTCGGGTCGGATAAGCTCGGTTCGCTGAGGTCAACGAGTGCCTGCAGGCGGGCGGGGGTGCCATCGGGATTATATACGCTCAGGTATTCAGGGAAAGAGTTGAAAGAAGCCATGTCAAACTGTCCCTGATAGCTACCTTTTTGGCGGGTGTTGTCAACTTGCAATCCTAAAGACGCATTGAACCAGCGGGTGATGTCCACATCGCCGAGATAGCGCAGGGATAGCTTATTGTTATAGGCGTTGACATCATTGGTGTTATCGCCGCTCCAGTTTATGACGATATTATTGTTGAGGTATTTGCCTTTTGTGCGTATAGCCACATTGTAACGTTGCTGCAAGCGGTTGTGCTCACGATTTTCCTGCCAGTCGCGTGAGTAGCTGTTACGGCGCCAGAGGGCGAGCTGAGAGTTGTAGTCAGCGTCTGACACTTCACCGAGATAATGACGCATCATAAGCTTGTTCATAGGCTGCCACAGACCTCCGCGAAGGTTGTACTGATCCTGAAGATAGGAATTGGCATCGGGATTGTTTATCATCCAGTTGAAATTCTGTTCTTCGAGATAAAGAAGCTCCTCAGCATTTACGAGGTTCAGGTCGTTGTAGTCAAGCTTTTCGTGGATTGTGAAATCGGCATTGAATTCAACCGACATTTTGCTGCTCAGACCTTTTTTGGTGGTTACGACAATCACACCGTTTGAAGCTCTCGCACCGTAGATTGCGGCAGCTGCGGCATCTTTAAGCACTGTCACTTTGTCAACTTCGTAGGGGTTGACATCATCAAGTGTGCCTTCGATGGGGAGACCGTCAACGACTACAAGGGGAGATGTGGACGCTACGAGTGTTCCGGTACCTCGAATGTTGATATTGTCATTATAAACGACCATACCGGCTATCTTGCCTTCAAGGTTCTGGGAGAGAGATGACATGTAGCGGGTTTCAAGATCCTTTGACGAAATTTGCTGGAACGCACCTGTGGCATTCTCACGTTTGAGGTTCTGATAACCGGTCACCACCACTTCGCTGATGAGATTAACGTTGGGTGAGAGGACAATCTTCAAGGGTGATGAAGGGTTGACAGCGTTGAGCGCTATCTCACGCGGGTGCATACCGAGATAATTCACCACGAGTACGGGGTTGTGTCCATCGACATTCATCGAGAAATTGCCGTCGATGTCGGTAACGATAGCGTCGGCTTTCCCTTTGAGTGTGATAGTGGCTCCGGGAAGCGGTTCACCTTCCGGATCGAGCACAACACCTTTAACTGTACGTTTCAAAGTTTTGGCGGATTCGTCAGCCTTGTTGATTGTCACAGTGTTACCTGTGATTTTATAGCTCATGTTGAGCTGGTAGACAATAGTCTGGTCAAGCAATTGGGTCAGCGACAGATTCTTATAATCGCCATTGACTTTAGCTTTGTTGTTTTCAAGCATTGATTTCTGATATACGAAATCATAGCCTGTAGTCTTCCGAAGAATACTTACCGTTTGTTCCGGGTCTGCGTTGCTGAATGTCGCGCTGTAGTCACGGGCAAATGCCGGAATTGCGGACATTATCAATGCTGTCAGCAACAAGAAAACGTGTCGGGTCATGTGATAATGGTTTTGGTTAATATAAATTCTTGTGTTACTATTTTGAACTGACCGAAAAAATAGCGTTGTGATTAGTTTATTGCCTTACGGCTTAACTTGGCTCTTTTTTCGATATGATTATTTTGTTGTCTGTTACGGAGAATTTGACTTCACCTCCGTCTTCAAGTATCCGGATCACGGTTTTGAAATCGGAATATCGTGACACGGAGCCCATGAATATGATATCTTTTAATGACGGGTCTTTGAACTCGTATTCGAAGTCATACCATCGGCTTAAATCCCTCATAATTATTTCAAGCGGAGTTTCCTCAAACACGAATTTGCCGTGACGCCATCCGGTCACTACTTCCGAGTCCACCGCACGGACGGTTACAGCGGTGCTGTTCCTGTTGTATCTCGACTGATGTCCGGGGGTAAGTATAAGCTCAGCCTCATTATTACCACGGCGGGTTATGGATATTTTGCCTGATTCAAGAGTGGTGAGTATCTCATCCTCATCCTCGTAGCCTCTGACGTTGAACGCTGTGCCGTAGACTTTTATCTGTTGACCGCCGGCTTCAACGTAGAAGGGACGTTTGTCATGTTTGATTTCAAAATAAGCTTCTCCGGTCACTGCCACTGTACGTGATTCGGTGCCGAATGATTCCGGATAGCTCAATGTGGATTCGGAGTTGAGCCATACCGCTGTGGAGTCCTCAAGTACAATCTTGAATTCACGCCCACGTGCCACTTCAAGGCATAGATTGGGTGTGGCGGCTTTATCGGACGGTGATTGGTTTATTATAAACCGGTTGGCAAGGCATGATGTGTCAGTGGCACCAAGTTCCACGGCTTGACCGTGACTGTTGATGCATACAGCGCCAACGCTACCCGGCTTAATCTCGTCGATAGATAATAGTCTGTTCTCTGCGATTTCACGTTTCACATCCAGTGATATGCCTGATTCATATCTGCTGATCCAAAATGTCAGGGCACACACAATGATTATTGCGGCAGCGGCGAGAATTGCTTTTCGCACACGTCCGTTCTTCATTTGTGATATCCGGCGTTGCATCTCCTCGTAGGGACGCATAGTGTTGACGAGCCTCTCCCTGCGATATTCATTGTCAAGGGAGTGGCTGTCAAGAAGCCGTTCGACGAAGAGTTTACGCCGGGTGCTTTGATTCATCCATTCGCAAAGTTCTTCGGATTCTTCCGGTGTGATAGTGCCTTTGAATTTTTTTAATATTAAATGGCTTATTTTTTCCATTTCATCAGCGTTTACATATATAATATGCACAAGGTCCAAAAAAGAATATACATTTTGACACAAAAAATTACTATTTTTTGGAAAATTGTATTTAAAAAGTGTAATTTTGTAAAACATGTACGGATTTATCGACTATCATTACATCTATTCGCAGTTTTTAAGGGGTAGTATGCGTCCGTTGTATGCGGGACTTTATCCTCGGCTTCTGAGCTATGCCATGCGTGTGCTCGGGACACAGCTGTCGTATATTGCCGAAGATTGCGTGCAGGATGCCATACTTAACACCTACTTGCGGCGAGATGAATTGACCGATATGAATAAGTGGCGCGGGTGGCTGCTTACCGCTATCCGCAACAATGCGCTGATGGTGATGCGTAAGGATGAATTAAGTCAGCGATATGCCGAGCATGGTATGCTTTCAAATGATGTGGAAGAGGATCTGCTTTTGGCAATAATAGAGCAGGAGACTTACAGCGCATTATTTTCGATAATAGATTCTTTGCCTGAAAAGTACCGTGAGCTGTTCGAACTCAGTTTTGAGCAAGGGTTGAAGAACGCCGAGGTTGCAAAGCTGCTGCAAGTGGCTGAAATAACGGTGAAGAAGCGAAAGGCTAAGTTGATAGATATTATAAGGGAGCGATTGGGACGTGATATTGACGAAAATACCCTTATGATTATTGCTGTCACGGGATCAGCTTTTAACTACATGGATTGTTTTTGATACTTATTTACTGCCTTTGAGATTTATTTATCTATGAATTTTTGATGTTTATTTTATATATGAAAAGGGACGCTCCGTTTTTGTAAAGCGTCCCTTTTGTTATCTGTACTTTTAAAATTCTGTCAGTAGGTCCGGTTAGAATTCAGCCTTGCCCGGAGTGCGGGGGAAAGGTATCACGTCACGGATGTTGGTCATGCCGGTAACGAAGAGCACAAGGCGTTCGAAGCCGAGTCCGAAACCTGAGTGAGGCACTGTGCCGAAACGGCGAGTGTCGAGATACCACCACATATCCTTCATCGGGATGCCAAGTTCCTCGATGCGCTGGAGAAGTTTGTCGTAGTTTTCCTCACGTTCAGAACCGCCGATGATTTCACCGATATGGGGGAAGAGTACATCCATCGCACGTACGGTCTTGCCATCTTCATTCTGCTTCATGTAGAAAGCCTTGATCTCTTTCGGATAGTCGGTAAGGATCACAGGTTTCTTGAAGTGTTCTTCCACGAGGTAACGTTCGTGTTCGCTCTGAAGGTCTGTGCCCCAGTGTACGGGGAATTCGAACTTCTTGCCTGATTCTTCAAGAATCTTGACACCTTCGCCATAGCTCAGGCGCACGAAGTCATTGTCGATAACGAATTTAAGACGCTCGATGAGATCCTTGTCATACATATCCTGAAGGAACTGTATGTCGTCATAGCAATGTTCGAGAGCATACTTTATACAGTATTTAACGAAAGCTTCGGCGAGATCCATGTTGTCGGTGATGTCATAGAACGCCATTTCAGGCTCTATCATCCAGAATTCCGACAAGTGGCGAGGAGTGTTTGAATTTTCGGCACGGAAGGTAGGTCCGAAAGTGTAAATCTGACCTAAGGCTGTTGCGCCGAGTTCACCTTCAAGCTGTCCTGACACTGTGAGTGCAGTGGGCTTGCAGAAGAAATCCTGTGAGTAATCCACTTTACCTTCTTCATCCTTAGGGAGGTTGTTAAGGTCAAGTGTGGTCACTTGGAACATGGCTCCGGCTCCTTCGCAGTCACTAGCAGTGATAAGCGGGGTGTTCAGATAGTAGAATCCTCGTTCATTGAAGAACTTATGGATAGCGAATGCAAGTGTGCTGCGAACACGCAGGATGGCACCAAAGGTGTTAGTGCGCGGGCGCAGGTGAGCTATTTCACGCAGAAATTCAAGTGTATGTCCTTTTTTCTGCAGAGGATAGTTTTCGGTATCGGCTGTTCCATATACGAGAAGCGAGTCGGCTTGGATTTCACAGGTCTGACCTTTGCCTTGTGATTCCACGAGCTGTCCTTTCACGCAGATGCTTGAGCCGGTGGTGACAGGTTTGAGATTCTCGTCAGAGAATTTCGTCATGTCAAACACAATCTGTATGTTTTTGATGGTTGAACCGTCGTTGAGCTGCACGAACTGCACATGCTTGTTGCCACGGCGGGTACGAACCCATCCTTTAGCTTCGACCTCGGTACCCACTAATTCGGGGGTGTTAAGAAGGTCTACTACTCTTGTTCTTTTCATTGATTTATAATGAAATGATTTATTTGACTGATTTAGAATTCATTATGTTTATTCAAATGAACCCATCTTCAGGAAGTTAACCTCTTCCTGAGTGAGGTAACGCCAGCGTCCGCGGGGGAGATTCTTCTTGGTAAGACCTGCGAAGTACACACGGTCAAGCTTGGTGACATGGTAGCCGAGGCTTTCGAAGATTCTACGCACGATGCGGTTACGTCCGGAGTGAATCTCGATACCAGCCTGATTGCGGTCGGTCTCAGTGGCATAGCTTATAGCATCGGCATGGATAGGACCGTCCTCAAGTTCTATACCGTCGGCTATACGCTGCATATCTTCTTCGGCGATGTCCTTGTCAGTCCATACGTGATAGATCTTTTTCTTCACGAACTTAGGATGTGTGAGCTTGGAAGCAAGGTCACCGTCGTTAGTGAGAAGAAGCACACCGGTGGTGTTGCGGTCAAGACGACCTACAGGATATATGCGTTCCTCGCAAGCGCCCTTCACGAGATCCATCACAGTAAGACGGCCGTTGGGGTCATCGCTGGTGGTCACGCAATCTTTAGGCTTGTTGAGAAGGATGTAGCACTTGCTTTCGAGTGTCACAACCTTGTCGTTGTATTCCACAACATCATTGTGTGAGATCTTGGTTCCGAGTTCGGTTACCACCTCGCCGTTAACCTTGATGAGACCCTGCTGGATGTATTCGTCAGCTTCACGGCGTGAGCAAAGACCTGCGTTAGCCATGAACTTGTTAAGACGAATCTGTTCATTCGGATCGGGTATAGGCATTTCATATTCTATGCGCTTAGGACGCGGAGTGAAGCTTCTGCCACCCTGCGGCATACCGAACTGGTTCTGACGGGGCTGTTTCTGCTTGTTGTAACCGCCTTGGCGATTGTTGTTATATCCGCCCTGACGGTTGTTGTTATTGTTGTAACCGCCTTGGCGATTATTGTTGTAGCCGCCCTGACGGTTGTTGTTATTGTTGTAACCGCCTTGGCGATTGTTGTTGTAGCCGCCCTGACGGTTGTTATTGTTATAACCACCTTGGCGATTGTTGTTGTAGCCGCCCTGACGGTTGTTATTGTTGTAACCACCTTGGCGGTTGTTGTTATATCCGCCTTGACGGTTGTTATTGTTATAACCACCTTGACGATTGTTGTTGTAACCACCCTGACGGTTATAATTATTATTGTAACCGCCTTGATTGTTGTAACGGTTGTAGTTATTCTGACGGGGCTGGTAGCCGGTGTTTTCGCCTTCGGTTGAAGTTGAAGTAGCACCTTCGGCGCTTATCTGTGATTCACCTTCAAGCTGAGGATTGTTTTGACGCGGTTGATAGCCTTGATTGTTGTAACGATTGTTGTAACCACCTTGATTATTATAACGGTTGTTATATCCGCCCTGACGATTGTTGTTGTAAGGGCGCTGCTGATAGGAGCGGTTACCATAATTGTTACCGTAGGATTGATGACGTTCTTGTGAATCTACTTGTCCATGGTCACTTGAAGGGTTGTAATCAGTGCTGTTGGTGTCCAGATGATTGTCCGGTTGCTCGGCATTAATCGGTCTTGCACCAATGCGCGGTCTCTTGCCTTTCTTTTCGTTGCTGTCCATAATCGTTTGCGATTTCTTTAATTGTTAAAACTGGTTTAAGTTTGGCACTGCCTCTCGGCGAGCTTACGGTTGAAAAAAGTAAAGTTTATTTATAAAAAATTTTTATATGGTTGAATTTATATTAGAGTTTCATTTTAATACCCCATTTATGCTTGGAAACAAATGAGTTACCCTAAAGGTTGATAATGTGATTTTATAATTCTTATCCTCATGACATTTTCCACTGCAAAATTAAAGAATATTTTCCGTAATACCTAAAACGGCAAGTGAAAATAATTGTTAAAAAGCGAAGAGTTTTGGCAAAAACGTATATTTGGATTTTTATTCGTAACTTTGTAGCTCGATTTTTAATAAACTGATATGAAATGTTAAGCTATAATTGAAAATGTAAATTTCAAATCAGTTCAATTTAACAATTTATAATTAAAAACTCTCTCTATAATTAAAACTCTCTCTTTATATAAATCGGTATGACAGAAAAACGAGCACAATTTGCCACACGTCTTGGTGTGATTGCCACAACAGTGGGTTCAGCTGTTGGGTTAGGAAATATATGGAGATTCCCTTATGAAGCCGGTGTGCATGGCGGAGGTGCGTTCCTGCTTATTGACCTGTTTTTCATATTTGTGATAGGTGTGCCAGTTATCTGCGCAGAGTTTATAATAGGTCGCCATACCGGTTCGAATGTCCGTGGAGCATTCAAGGCTCTTGCGCCCGGCAAGGCATGGGGTGTGATGGGGTATATCGGTATTATCGCTTCGTTGCTCATATTGAGTTTCTATTCGGTAGTGGCTGGCTGGACTATGGAATATATTTTTCAGTCGCTCAGGGATTTTTCAGGTGTACATTCGGCTGACGGCTTGCATGATCAGTTTGACACATTTGCGCAGTCGAATCTCCGCCCTGTAATGTGGACAGTGGTATTTTTGATATGCAACTATCTGATACTTGCCCGTGGGGTGAGGAAAGGTATCGAGAAGATGTCGAATATACTCATGCCGATGTTGTTTGTCATCCTTATAATATTTGCCATTAATTCACTGATGATGCCTGAGGTCGCCAAGGGTCTCGAATTCCTTTTCAAACCTGATTTTTCGAAGATAACACCGTCGGTGCTTCTCGGAGGAATGGGGCAGGCATTCTTCTCGTTGAGCCTCGGATTGGGATGCCTCATAACATATTCAAGCTATTTCAAGAAAGATACGCCGTTGGTCAGGACTGCGTTTACCACAGCAGGACTCGACACATTAGTGTCGGTTCTCGCAGGTGTGATAATTTTTCCGGCAGTCTTTACGTTCGGACAGGAACCTGCCGCCGGACCAAAATTAGTGTTTGAGGTGCTTCCGTCAATATTTATAAATCTTCCCGGAGGGATGATATGGTCAACACTGTTTTTCATACTGCTGTTTCTCGCATCATTGACTTCCACAATATCAATGAGTGAGATCTCCATCGCATATTTTGTGGAAGAATTCAAGATGGAGCGTAAAAAGGCAACACGTCTTAACATAGTCATAGCGATAGTGTTTGGCACACTGTGTGCATTATCGTTCGGTTGCATGAGCGATTTTACCATATTTGGCTTCACGCTGTTTAATCTGTTTGACTATCTGTCATCCAATATATTGCTCCCCGTCGGCGGTATGATAACATCAATCTTCGTAGGGTGGGTGCTCGACAGGTCTGTGGTGCGTCAGGAATTGAACCTTTCGGCAAAACCTGTCAGCCGGTTTGCATTTGCCGCCATAGTGTTCTGTCTGCGGTTCGTAGCCCCGGTATGTATAGGTCTGGTGTTTATTTTCGGACTTGGAATATTTTAACAGCTTCTTAACTCATGTAGACTTGAAATCTAAAAAAAATAAAAGTTTACATGGGTTAATTTGTTATATGGAAATTTATTAGTAAGTTTGTAGAAGCTATTGCTACTACAGTCTGAAGTTAACCATATAGAAATTGGACCATAGAAAAATATAATCATCATTATATGAAAAAAAAGACTCTCAACATCATTAAGAATGACCCGTGGCTTGAACCTTATAGCGATGCTATAACCGGACGCCATAACGATGCTGTAAATAAGGAGCGTGAGCTTTGCGGCACAGACGGCAATCTTGACACATTTGCTAACGCTCACAATTATTTTGGCTTGCATCGCACGTCTGACGGGTGGGTTTTCAGAGAATGGGCACCCAACGCTACCGGTATAACCCTCATCGGTGATTTTTCCAAATGGAAGCAGATGAAGAAATATGCCCTTAAACCCAAGGCAAACGGAGTATGGGAGCTTAAAGTGAAGGGTGATGCCATAAAGCACGGCGATCTCTATAAGATGATTGTCACTTGGAACGGTGGCAGCGGTGAGCGTATTCCGGCTTACGCCACTCGTGTGGTGCAGGATGAAAACACTCATGTGTTTTCCGCTCAGGTATGGTCGCCCGAACCATACAAATGGAAGGTGAAGAAATTCCGTCCGGACACTCGTCCTCTTCTTATATATGAATGTCATATAGGTATGGCTCAGGAGAAGGAGGGCATAGGAACATATACTGAATTCCGTGACCTCGTGCTTCCCCGCATAGCTAAGGATGGCTACAATGCCATACAGATTATGGCTATTCAGGAACATCCTTATTATGGTTCGTTCGGATACCATGTGTCAAGTTTCTATGCGCCGTCAAGCCGTTTCGGCACTCCCGAGGAGTTAAAATCGCTTATCGACCGTGCGCATGAGCTTGGTATAGCTGTAATCATGGATATAGTTCACTCACATGCTGTGAAGAATGAAGTGGAAGGACTCGGACGCCTTGACGGTAGCTATAACCAGTATTTCTACGGTGACGGCAGACGCGAGCATCCGGCGTGGGATTCGCTTTGCTTCGATTATGGAAAGAACGATGTGCTTAACTTCCTGCTTTCCAACTGTAAGTATTGGATTCAGGAATTCCGCTTCGACGGCTTCCGTTTCGACGGTGTGACTTCGATGCTCTATTATAATCATGGATTAGGACAGGCGTTCGGAAGCTATGATGATTATTACGATGGTAATGAAGATACAAATGCCATAACATATCTTACTCTTGCTAATAAGTTGATTCATGAGATCAATCCATACGCCATAACCATTGCAGAGGAGATGAGCGGTATGCCGGGTCTCGCTGTGCCTGTTAAGGATGGCGGTATCGGTTTTGATTACCGTATGGCTATGGGTATACCTGACTATTGGATCAAACTTCTTAAGGAGAAGAAGGATGAGGACTGGCATCCTACATCTGTGTTCTGGGAATTGACTAATCGTCGAGCCGATGAAAAGACTATCTCGTATGTCGAAAGCCATGATCAGGCTTTGGTGGGTGACAAGACTGTGATATTCCGTCTTATCGACAAGGAGATGTACTGGCACATGATGAAAGATGACGACAATATGGTGGTGGCACGAGGTATTGCTCTTCATAAGATGATACGTCTTGTGACTGCTTCGACCATAAACGGCGGTTATCTTAACTTTATGGGTAATGAGTTCGGCCATCCCGAATGGATTGACTTCCCCCGTGAAGGTAACGGCTGGAGCTATAAATATGCCCGCCGTCAGTGGGATCTTGTTGACCGTAAGGAGTTGAAGTATATCTACCTCAATGATTTCGACAATGCGATGATCCACACTATCTCCGGTGTGTATAATTTCCAAGCTCTTCCCGTAGTGAAACTTTGGGAGAAGGATGACGACCAAGTGCTTGCATATATGCGTGGCGACCTTGTGTTCGTGTTTAACTTCAATCCGTCGAAGGCGTTTACCGGATATGGTATTCTTGCTCCCGCCGGCGAATATGACGTCGTTCTTTCTACTGATAACCCCGCTTTTGGCGGTTATGGCAATATTGATGAGTCGATTTCCCACCTGACCCAAAACGATCCGTTGTTTGCTCCGTCAGGACGTGAGTGGCTACGTCTATATCTCCCTCCGCGCTCAGCACAGGTGCTCCGCCTCCGCCGCACAGCTCCGGAAAAGAAAGCCGACAAGAAGAAAAAATAAGAGATCGTAATAAAACTACATAGATGAATAGCTGCTGAACCATTTTTAGTTTCAGCAGCTTATTCATTTATTGACGCTATCACATTATTTCGAGGTAATTTTTATGTACCTTTGCAGTGAAATCTTAAAATCAATATTTCATGGCACGTATTTGGAATACTATAAAGGAGTATGAGGATATCCTCTTTGAGCAATATGGCAAGATAGCCAAAATAACTATAAACCGTCCGCAAGTTTACAATGCATTCCGTCCGCAGACCAACAAGGAGATGCTTGACGCTATGGCTTACTGCCGTGAAGCGAATGACATAGGTGTCATCATCCTTACCGGCGCCGGTGACAAGGCATTCTGTTCGGGTGGCGACCAAAAAGTTAAAGGGATAGGCGGGTATATAGATGAGAACGGAGTGCCTCGTCTGAATGTGCTTGACTTACATAAGGCTATAAGATCGATTCCGAAGCCTGTTATCGCAATGGTCAATGGATATGCCATAGGTGGTGGACATGTGCTTCATGTGGTATGCGACCTCACTATCGCTTCGGAAAATGCACGCTTTGGTCAGACCGGACCTAAGGTGGGAAGTTTTGATGCCGGATTCGGGTCAAGCTATCTTGCCCGTTGCGTGGGTCAGAAGAAAGCGAGGGAGATATGGTTCCTTTGCCGCCAGTATACAGCCCATGAAGCGGAAGCGATGGGAATGGTGAATAAGGTAGTGCCGTTTGACCGTCTTGAGGATGAGACAGTGGACTGGTGCGAGACTATTTTAAGCCGTAGCCCTATGGCAATACGTATGATCAAACGTGCGCTAAATGCCGAGCTTGACGGTCAGAGGGGTATGATGGAATTTGCAGGGGATGCCACATTGATGTATTATCTTATGGCAGAAGCTCAGGAAGGTAAGAATGCTTTCCTTGAAAAGCGTGACCCTGATTTTGACCAGTTCCCCAAATTCCCGGGATAAAGTGGCGATTGATATTTGACTTTAGGATTGACTGCCGAGAGGGGGATATCAGATGTTTGCGTCATACTGTAAATACCAATTGGATTTTCGCTTTACTGCCATCACTTCTCGTGACAGAATGCGTAAAAAAGACACCTATTTCATAAAAATATGGGATAGCGAGCCGTCATGTTTCGGAATAGGCGAGGCTGCCATGTTCAAAGGGCTTAGCTGCGATGACATACCCGGCTATGAGGATAAACTCAGGGAGGTGTGTGCAGAGATAGACCGGTACGCCTCACATCCTGAGCTGTTGAATGAGTATTCGTCTATAAAAATGGGCGTTGAAACGGCTGTCAATGATTTGAAAAACGGCTGTCGCCGTCTTATCTTCCCTTCGGAATGGTCGGAAGGGAAAAGCTCCATCATTATAAACGGTCTTGTTTGGATGGGCGATAAGGAGCTGATGGCAGAAAGAATCAATGATAAAGTAAAAGCCGGTTTCCATTGCATAAAATTAAAGATTGGAGGGATAAATTTTAATGACGAGCTGGATTTGCTACGGCTCGTCAGTGAGATTTGTCCCGATGTGGAGTTGCGCCTTGATGCAAATGGCGCATTTACTCCGGAAAATGCTATGGAAAGGCTCTCTGCGCTGTCAGCCTTCGACATTCATTCCATAGAACAACCTGTGAGACAGGGGCAGTGGAAAGTGATGGGGGAATTGTGCCGAAAATCTCCGATACCTATTGCGCTTGACGAGGAGTTGATTGGGTTAAATTCCGGCAAGTTGAAACGAGAGATGCTTGATGCAATCCGTCCGCAATACATTATTCTGAAACCTACTCTGTGTGGCGGTTTCCATGGCTCTGACGAATGGATTGCATTAGCCGAAGAGAGAAATATAGGGTGGTGGGCAACTTCTGCTTTAGAGTCAAACATTGGTTTGAACGCCATAGCCCAATGGGTGTCAACCAAACATCCTACGCTCCCTCAGGGACTTGGCACGGGACAGTTGTA
Source organism: uncultured Duncaniella sp. (assembly GCA_910577335.1). Lineage (GTDB taxonomy): Bacteria > Bacteroidota > Bacteroidia > Bacteroidales > Muribaculaceae > Duncaniella. The sequence continues at coordinate 22,464 of CAJTMJ010000018.1, forward strand.
TTTCAACAATATCATCTCACCGCTTAACCTCAGAGGTGAGAACCTTTGGTATGACAGAAATGCCGAATGGAAAATACCCGATTTGGAATGGATAGAGTGCTGACACGGGATGCGGAAAAATTTTTGAGGGAATGGGAGTCGCCGCTTCCATACGTGTTTGCGCACACCTCAGGCTCGACCGGTACCCCGAAAGAGATAAAACTTCTGAAATCGGATATGGTGGCATCTGCCAATGCAACGGTTAAATTTTTTGGAATAACCGAAAAATCCACACTCTATTTGCCGCTGTCACCATCTTATATTGCCGGAAAAATGCATATAGTGCGTGCGCTTGTGGCAGGGAGTGCGTTGAGGGTGGTGACACCTTCTAACAAGCCATTGGACGACGAGATTTCCGCTCCTATAGACCTTCTTCCGATAGTTCCGTCACAGATCCCCGGATTGCTTGGGGCGGACTCTCTTCGTTTTGTGAAAAATGTCATTGTCGGCGGTGCTCCAGTGACACCGGAGGCTGAGATGTCGATGATTGACGCCGGGGTTAACGCATACGCCACGTATGGGATGACTGAAACATGCAGCCATGTGGCATTGCGGAAATTTGGTTGTCAGACATTCAAGGGATTGCCGGGATTCACATTCGATGTGGATTCACGGGGTTGTCTTGTGATTTCCACTGAAACCATGTCGTTTGGCTCGATTATCACCAATGACATAGTGGGGCTGCATGGCTCCGACGCATTTGTGTGGAAGGGTAGGTTTGACAATGTTATAAATTCCGGCGGCATAAAAATATTTCCTGAGGAGATAGAGAAAGTGATAGCTCCGTTTATACCATCCGGCTCTCTTTTCTATGTCACCTCACGTAGGAGTGAACGGTGGGGAGAGGAAGCTGTGGTGGTTACAGATTGCCCTGAATTTAAAGATACCGAAGCCTCGCATCGGCTACTCTCTTCGTTAAAGGAGTTGCTTCCCTTTCATCATGTCCCTAAAGCGGTAATATATATTTCTGAAATATCTCTCACGGCATCAAAAAAAATAATAAGGAGGAAATTTCTATAACACAAGTTGCACATTGTCGTTATTTAATGCTAACTTTGCCATTCATCTATTGAACTGATTTAAAATTCTAATCAGACCATTACCATCAGTCATGAAGCAGACAGAAAATACCTTTGATAAAGAGTCTGTCCCCAAAACAGGTAGCATAGCATGGAAAATCATGTTGCCTGTCATTATAGGGCTCTTGGTAGTGGCATGGATGTTTCATAACGAGTTTAACCCTAAGTCATGGGACGCATTTCATTTTGACCTGAGGGTAGTGGGGTGCATAGCGTTGGCATGGCTGTTCATGATAGGGAGAGACTTCGGGCTAAGCTGGAGATTCAGGGCTATTACCGATAGAAAACTTTCATGGTGGCAGGTGATAAGGGTCAATATGCTTTGTGAGTTTACATCGTGTGTTACACCGACCTCTGTCGGGGGAAGCACATTCGGTCTTATATACCTTAACCGTGAGGGGATTCCTTTAGGTAGGGCAACCACGTTGATGATGACAACGCTGTTTCTTGACGAGCTGTTTTTTGTGGTCTCGCTTCCTGTGGTTATGTTTATAGTACCCTATCGGGAATTGTTCGGATTTGAACATTCAGCGTTTAACACAGGGCTCCAAACGGTGTTTTGGTCGGTATATGGTATTCTCACGCTTTGGACCGCAGTGCTCTTTGTCGGGATATTCATTAAGCCTCGTGCCATTCATAAGGCGCTCAACTGGATATTCCATTTCCGACTCCTGCGCCGTTGGCAGCATAATGTGGATGTGATGGGTGACCAGATGGAGGCTACCGGAAAGGATTTGCGTAGCCGGCGAATAAGGTGGTGGTTAGTGACATTCGGAGCCACGGCACTCTCATGGTCATCACGCTATTTGGTGGTCAACGCTTTGTTTCTCGGCTTTGCCCCATACGCTGATCAGTTGATAGTCTTTTGCCGGCAGTTTGTGGTGTGGGTGGTATTGATGGTCAGTCCTACTCCCGGAGGTGCGGGAATCAGCGAATGGCTTTTCACCACTTATTACGGTGACTTGCTGCATAGCACAAGCATTACTTTAGTCATAGCGTTGTTCTGGAGAATCATAAGTTACTATGTATACCTTATAATAGGTGCTTGCATCTTGCCTTGGTGGTTTCGCCACAAGGTCAATTTTTCAAAATTGAAGAGACTTAAAAAGAATAAACAGGAAATATAAACAGCATATAGATATGATCCGTTATTTTTTCATATTACTAATTTCGATTGCGTCGTCATTTACCATTATGGGTAAAGAGGCGTACATACTTCGTCTTGATGATGAGATAGGTTCCAAAACATGGCGATATACACGTGAGGCGCTCGATGAGGCACAGGCTCGTAATTCAGACCTGCTCCTTGTGCATCTGAACACCTACGGAGGTTCGGTGGTACATGCCGATTCCATTCGCACGGCTCTGCTGAATTATCCCGGACCGGTTGTGGCATTTGTCGATAACAATGCGGCATCGGCAGGTGCGCTTATTGCGCTTGCCTGCGACACGGTTTTTATGCGTAGAGGTGCTTCGATGGGTGCGGCGACTGTGGTAAACGGCACTGACGGTTCGGCAATGCCCGACAAGTACCAATCGTATATGAGGGCGATGATGCGCTCCACAGCCGAGCATCATGGCAAATACCGTGACTCATCCGACTCGCTTAAATGGCGTAGAGATCCAACTATCGCTGAGGCGATGGTTGACACACGAGTCGTAGTGCCCGGACTCATAGATTCGACACGTGTGCTGACATTCACCACCGATGAAGCTATAAAATGGCATTATGCCGAGGATAAGGCTGAATCCATATCGGAGGTGCTTGATAAACTTGACAGTTCAGACTATACCGTTAAGGAATATATCCCCACATGGCTTGACCATCTGATAGGGTTCTTTACCAATCCCGCTGTTCAGGCTGTGCTGATTATGATAATTATCGGAGGCATATATATGGAACTACATTCTCCCGGTGTGGGTTTCCCGTCGGCAGCCGCTATCATAGCCGCTGTGCTGTACTTCCTGCCGTTGTACATATCAGGCATAGCAAGCAGTTGGATCATACTTATATTTGTGGCGGGAATAATATTAGTGGTGCTTGAAATGTTTGTGGTGCCGGGATTCGGAATAACAGGTATTGCAGGTATCTCCTGTATATGTATTGCCCTCATTCTCGGACTTATAGAGCATTACACATTTTCTATAACTCAGGTAGATGCCACATCTCTTTGGTCGTCATTGGCGATATTTATAACAGGGGTGGTGCTTGCCGTGGGTGCTATATGGTATCTGACATCATCCCACGGACCCAAATGGATACGCCGTCATACAGATCTCACCCTTACTCAGCAGGTTAAGGACGGATATATAGGTGTGGATATGACACCATCCTATTATGTGGGTTTCGACGGTGTTGCCATAACCGATATGCGTCCTGCCGGGAAGGTCGAGATAAACGGCGAGGAGCTTGACGCAGTAGCTGTGCGAGGTTTCATTAATGCCGGTACACGTGTGAAAGTTGTGAAATATGAAAACGCCCAGATATATGTCAAAGAAATCTGATTTTATCGGCATTATACCTTCACGGTATGGCTCGACTCGCTTCCCCGGCAAACCGCTTGCGCTTATCGATGGAGTAATGATGATCGAGAGGGTATACCGGCAAGCGTCGAAGGCACTTGAAAGGGTAGTGGTAGCCACTGACGACTCACGTATTTATGACGCTGTGAAAGGCTTTGGTGGTGAGGTTGTCATGACCTCTTCCGAATGTCGGAACGGTACCGAGAGAGTGGCTGAGGCGTATAAGTCATTAGGCGTTAAAGCCGATGTCGTCATAAACATACAGGGTGATGAACCGTACATACATCCTGACCAAATCTCTGCGGTCATGGCGCTATTTCAGGATACCCCGGATGTCCAGATCGGTACACTTGCCCATGTCTTTGACCCTAAGTCGGGGTTTGAAGCACTTTTTAATCCAAACAGGGTGAAGATGACGATGGATGACAGCGGGAGGGTGCTGTATTTCAGCCGTTCGATAATACCATATATCCGCAACCACAAGTGGCAGGAATGGGTTGACAGTGCCACATTTTATACACATATCGGATTGTATGGCTTTAGGGCTGATGTGTTGGAGGAGATAATTGCATTGCCACCGTCCTCACTTGAGATTGCAGAGTCGCTTGAACAGCTTCGGTGGTTGCAACACGGATACCATATTAAGGCTGCAGTGACTACCATCCCGTCTTGTCCGGTTGATACACCGGAGGATATAGACGCATTAGTCACAAAAGTATAAAATTGAAGCTATCAGGCATTAGCTTCAAATGTATAAAAAATGACATAGCCGGGATTCAGATTTGCCTGAGTCCCGGCTATGTTTATTGTGGAATGGTTATCAAGAAATTCCTATAAGGATATTAGAGCACACCCTGTGCCATCATCGCACGAGCCACTTTCATGAAGCCGGCAACGTTTGCACCGCGTACGTAGTTGATATATCCGTCAAGCTCTGTGCCATACTTAACGCACTGAGTGTGGATTTCAGACATAATCTGTTTAAGCTTGTTGTCAACCTCTTCGGCGCTCCAAGAGAGCTTCTGAGAATTCTGAGCCATTTCAAGACCTGACACTGACACACCACCTGCGTTTGCAGCCTTACCGGGAGCGTAGAGGATACGTGCTTTCTGGAATTCACGGATAGCTTCGGGGGTAGAGGGCATGTTGGCACCTTCGCTCACTGCGATACATCCATTAGCCACAAGCGCACGAGCGTCATCGCCATCAATTTCGTTCTGTGTAGCTGAAGGCATTGCTATGTCGCAAGCCACACGCTGCCAAGGACGTTCGCCTTCGAAGTACTGACATTCGTATTCTTCGGCAAATTCACGGATACGACCGCGGTAGATATTCTTCAATTTGAAGATATAGTCAAGCTGTTCACGGGTAAGACCGTCGGGAACATAGATTGTACCGTCGCTATCGCTCATTGATACCACTTTTGCACCGAGTGAGAGAAGCTTGTCGGCAGTATATGTCGCAACGTTACCTGAACCTGAGATAGCAACACGCTTGCCGGCGATGTCAATGCCACGGGTCTTCAACATCTCAAGGAGGAAGTATACATTTCCGTAACCTGTAGCCTCGGGACGGATGAGAGAACCGCCGAATTCAATACCTTTACCGGTGAAAGTACCTGTGAATTCACGAGCCATCTTCTTATATTCACCGAACATGTAGCCGACTTCACGACCACCTACACCTATATCACCTGCGGGCACATCGGTGTCGGGACCAATCTGACGCCACAATTCCTGAATAAATGCCTGGCAGAAGCGCATAACTTCCATGTCGCTCTTGCCACGGGGTGAAAAGTCGCTACCGCCCTTTGCGCCACCCATAGCGAGAGTGGTAAGAGAGTTCTTGAATGTCTGCTCGAAAGCGAGGAACTTGAGGATTGACAGGTTAACGGATGAGTGGAAACGGATACCGCCTTTGTACGGACCGATAGCATTGTTATGCTGCACACGGTAACCCATATTGTTCTGTACTTTGCCCTTATCGTCTACCCATGAAACACGGAAAGCGAAAATACGATCGGGAATACAGAGACGTTCTATAAGATTATAACGGTCAAATTCCGGATTTTCATTGTATACATCTTCGATAGTTGTGAGAACCTCTTCCACTGCCTGAATATATTCAGGTTCGTTGGGGAAACGACGCTTCAATTCGTCGATAACTGCAACAGCTTTCATACCTTAGTTGGAAATTATTATTGTAATTAATATATCACGTTAAAATGACAAATTGCCATAATTTTGTTGATTTTGCTGCAAAGTTACAACGTTTATGCCGAATATGCAAGAAAAATGTCATTTTTATGCATGGTTGGCGAAATTTTCGTACCTTTGTGTCGAAATATAATGCAGATATGGCAATGAACTCACGTGAATTAGAATTAATACTAATAAATATCTCGGGACAGGACCATCCGGGTGTCACCTCGGCACTATCGGAAATACTGGCAAAGTATGACGCCGGAATTCTTGACATAGGTCAGGCTGATATCCACCACACGCTTTCACTTGGTATATTGATCAAGACCAATTCGGATGTCTCAGGAAACATCATGAAGGAGTTGCTTTTTGAGGCGACCAAATTGAATGTCAACATACGTTTCACACCAGTGAGCCGTGAGGAATATGAGGAATGGGTGGGACGTCAAGGTAAAAACCGCTGGATTATAACTCTGCTCGGACGCCGACTGACAGCACGGCAGATAGCCACTGTCACAGCCGAGATTTCACGCCAAGGGTTGAATATAGATGGTATACAGCGTCTTACGGGTAGAATGCCGTTAGGTGAGGAGGAGCAGCCGAGGTCAAAATCGTGTGTCGAGTTCTCAGTCCGCGGCACTCCTAACGATTTCCATGCCATGCAGGCAAAGTTTATGAACCTTGCGCAGGAGGATGATTTTGACATATCGATGCAGGAGGACACTCTCTACCGTCGTTGTCGCCGTCTGATATGTTTCGATATGGATTCCACTCTTATAGAAACAGAGGTGATTGACGAGCTTGCCATGAGAGCCGGTGTAGGCGATCAGGTGAAGGCGATCACCGAGCGGGCCATGAGAGGAGAGATAGATTTCTGTGAGAGTTTCAAGGAGCGAGTGGCATTGCTTAAGGGGCTTGATGAAAGTGTGATGCGTGAGATAGCCGAAAATCTTCCTATCACCGAGGGTGTTGGACGCATGATGCAGGTGCTTAAACGAGCCGGATATAAGACAGCTATCCTTTCGGGCGGTTTCACATATTTCGGCGATTACCTTAAACGTAAGTTCGGATTTGATTATGTGTATGCCAACGAGCTTGAGATAGTTGACGGCAAACTCACCGGCAGATACCTCGGAGAAATAGTAGATGGCAGACGTAAAGCGGAGTTGCTTCGTCTTATAGCACAGGTTGAAAATGTGAATATAGCTCAGACCATAGCGGTGGGTGACGGAGCCAATGACCTCCCGATGCTCGGCACAGCGGGTCTTGGTATAGCGTTCCACGCCAAACCAAAGGTCAAGGCAACGGCTGAACAGTCAATATCGACAATAGGGCTTGACGGTGTGCTTTATTTCCTCGGTTTTAAGGATTCGTTCATCACCGAAAATAAATGATTGCATGGTTAAGGACGCTATAGAGCAGCAGCGTCTTTCCTACATATATAAATATAAATACAGCCCGGCTTCATTTTGAAACCGGGCTGCGTTGTGCTAAGTGATAACGTCTTATCGTATACGGTCGTATGATTTCAGACGTTTGATGTCTTTATTGATAGCTGAGATAGCCATAATCTGGAGTATAGCAGCGATCGGCAGAAGAATATCCCATACGGTAAATCTTGCTTCCATACCTTCAGCTTCGGCTTGTTTAAACAATGTGAAGCAAACCACTGCGATGCAGCATAATGTCAGCAACATTGCTATTGTCAGCACGGTCTTTTGAAGTCCGATGTTGCTGTACATGAAGATGTCAACAATCATCAGAAGGAGGGCAGCGGCAGCCGGAATAAGGATACCATACTCTGTCATTGTGTAAAGTTTTTCAGTCACAACAGGTTGGTTGCTGATGAAATCGACTTCCCCGTAAGGTACTATGATGAAAATAGCCATAGCCACAACAGCCAGGAAGATGTAGAGGGTTTGGATACGTTGAATCTGCATAATTTATAAAAGTTTTAATTCGTGATTGCGTAATTTTATTCAAAAGTAATAAAATTTTAACAATTGACACTGCGTTTAGTTGTTGTTTTATCGTAAATTTGTAATAAAATCATAGAAAACAGGTAAAATTCATGGAAAATAACCGTCCCTTAATACTTATAACCAATGATGATGGCATCGAAGCTAAAGGTATAAGCCATCTTATTTCTATCGCAGTGAAGTTAGGCGAGGTCATAGTGGTTGCCCCCGAAGCGCCCCAATCGGCAAAATCGTCGGCTCTGACTGTCAACTCACCTTTGATGGCTAAAAATCTCGAATCAATACATGGTGCGAAGGTCTTCACCGTAAACGGCACTCCAGTAGATTGTGTGAAAGTCGCCATGCATGCATTGCTTTACCGTAAGCCCGATCTGGTATTGTCAGGTATAAATCATGGGTCGAATGCCGCTGTGAATAACCTTTATTCCGGCACGATGGGGGCGGCTATGGAGGGATGTGTGCTTGGTGTGCCTTCGATAGGTTACTCTCTGCTGAGCCATTCTCCGAGAGCCGATTTTGAACCATTGACACCATTTATTGAAGATATCACAGCCCGTGTGCTTAAAAACGGGCTGCCTGACGGTATATGCCTGAATGTCAACTTCCCGGCTCATTGCACTCCTTTAGGTATGAAAGTACTTAGAGCTGCCAAAGGACATTGGTCTGAAGAATATGCCGATTATGCCACTCCGCATGGCACACCGTTCTATTGGCTTACAGGTAAATTCCACAATATGGAACCTGACAATCCCGAAACTGACGAATATTGGTTGGCACGCCAATACGGCTCAATCGTGCCTATCCGTCCCGATCAGACTGCCAAAGACCAGATATCAAAAATAGAAGAAATACTTAGTTTTTAAGTGAAGCGTAGGTGTGACGTGCTCGGAGGTAGTAGTCGAAAAGTATATTGGTATTACCTTTGAGCAGGTCAATCTTAGGGTGTGATTTGTAATTTTCACGCATTTTAGCGAAGTCACGGTGAGCCTTGAAGATAGCCGAAGCATTTTCACGGTCGCCCGAAAGTATAAATTTAGCCCATGCGATAGTGTCGAGCAACCGGCGACGGAACAGTTTCTTCTTCCGTGTTTTGTTCGGGAGGTTTTTGTGGAGCATGAGCAGATTGTTTCGGAAGTTAAGATAGGTCTTGCGCGGATTGGATGCCGGCAGACTGCCACCTCCGAGATGATATACATGACTCTGAGGCACAGCCCAAACCTCTTTACCCATTAATAGGATTCGCCAGCAGAGGTCTATCTCCTCCATGTGGGCGAAAAATTCCTTGTCGAGACCTCCGGCTTGGAGGTATACTTCATTTACCACCATCAGTGCCGCTCCGCTTGCCCAAGAAACTTGCAATGGTGAGTCGTACTGTCCCCGGTCAGTTTCAACGGTGTCAAATATGCGTCCACGGCAATAGGGGTAACCGTTGCAGTCAAGGAAACCTCCACAAGCTCCGGCATACTCGAATTTATCAGGCTCAAGAAGCGATTTTATCTTTGGCTGGGCGGCTCCGGCGTCGGGATGTGACTCCATGAAGTCATATAGCGGTCTGACCCAATCGTCATCCACTTTCACATCTGAATTCAGCAGCACGGTATATTTGTATCGGTCAGCTATCATTGCTATCGCACGATTGTAACCCTCGGCAAAGCCGTAGTTTTCATCAAACTTTATCAACTTAACCTTGGGGAAATCAGTGGTTAAGATGGCGATAGAATTGTCAATGGAACCATTGTCGGCAACTATAACATCCGCAATTTCAGGGTTGGTATATTTTACAACTGAGGGGAGATATTCTTTCAGGAAGTTCTCTCCGTTCCAGTTGAGTATTATCACAGCTACCGGTTTGTTTTGCTCGCTCATAGTGGTTAGTAGATTGGGATGTTTAAAATTGCGGATTAAGCGCTTAATTCATTACTTTGCCTTGCGACTCCTCAGCCGTTTCATCGGTTGAGGTGATTAGCACAGGCACAATCGTGTTGGAGATTTCGGGATTCGGATCAATGTTCACACGCAGGTAATTGTCGGTGAATCCAGCCATCGAACCGTCGCTTCGGGGATGTTCGGCAAGCAAAGGTCGTGTAGTGCCCACGAATCTGTCGGTAAACTCCTTGAGCTTCTTTTCAGAGACACGCAGCATGATACGTGTGCGATGGTGCTTCTCTTCGGATGTTACAAAATGCTCGATGTTGAGCGCACGGGTGCCGGGACGCTCGCTATATGTGAACACATGCAGACGTGATATGTCAAGCGATTCCACAAATCGCTTTGACTCCTCAAACCGCTCCAAAGTCTCACCCCTTGCTCCGACAATGAGGTCAACGCCTATGAAAGCGTCGGGCATCACACGGCGGATATGTTCTATTTTACTGCGGAATAGGGCAGTGTCGTAACGGCGGCGCATGAGTTTGAGCACCTCGTCACTTCCGCTTTGCAACGGAATGTGAAAATGGGGCATGAATTTTTTAGAACCGGCAACGAAATCAATCAGCTCGTCGGTGAGCAGGTTCGGTTCGATAGATGAAATGCGGTAACGCTCGATACCTTCAACCTTGTCAAGCTCCTTGCAAAGATCATAGAAAGTCTCGTCAGTCCCTTTGCCGAAGTCACCGATATTGACACCTGTTATCACAATCTCCTTACCACCTTCGGCAGCCACTGCCTCGGCATGGCTAACAATCTCCTTGATGCTTCCGGAACGGCTGCGTCCGCGAGCCATGGGGATGGTGCAGTATGAGCAATAGTAGTCGCAACCATCCTGCACCTTAAGGAAATAGCGAGTTCGGTCGCCACGGGAACATGATGGCGAGAATACTCTAATATCTTTTGTCGGGGTTACGAATGTGGATACTTTGTCAGTTGTCTCTGTTTCACTTTCCGCTTCGACTTGCGCAAGATATTCAGCTAATTTTAATTTCCGGTCAGTGCCGGCGACAATTGTCACACCCGGCAGTGCGGAAACCTCCTCAGGTTTAAGCTGCGCATAGCATCCGGTGACAATTATTTTAGCGTCGGGGTAGCGTCGGGCGAATGAGCGTATAGCTTGTCGGCATTTCTTGTCGGCAAATTCTGTCACACTGCATGTGTTGACCACCACATAGTCCGGGATATCCCCCTCATGCACTCGTTGAATGCCTTGAGAAGCAAAAATCCGGGCTACGGTTGAGGTTTCGGCAAAATTAAGTTTGCATCCGAATGTGTGAAACAGGGCGGTGCGGTTTCCGAAGGTTCCTTTATTGATCAATGTTGTCTGTTGTCTATTATCAAATCAGTTCAATGATTTAATCCATGTTCTCTGCCAAAATGGGTATGGGGCGCTTGAACTCTTCCTTGAAAGATATAAGTGTTTCGGTGCGGCCCAGCTCGGTGCGGAGTTTCTTATGGATTATCTCAAGCAGATGCGCATTGTTGCGCGCAAATATCTTGGCAAATATATCGTATGTGCCTGTGGTGAAGTGGCAGTCAACCACTTCGGGTATTTCTTTCAAACGATTCACCACTTCGTCAAACTTGGTGGAATCATTCAAAATGAACCCTATATAGGCGCATGTCTCATATCCTACAGCGGCAGGGTCAATTATGGTTTCAAACCCTTTTATAATGCCTGAGGCAGTCAGTTTCTGTATACGTTGATGGATGGCTGCTCCGGAAACGTTGGTCTCTCTCGCTATTTCGAGAAACGGTTTACGGGCATTGTGCGATAGCATCTCAAGGATTTTGAAATCCAGAGCATCAAAGTGTTGACGTGACATTAGATCTCGTTAAAAATTTGTATGATTCTATTAATGTGACTGCAAAATTAGTAAAAACTCTTCATATCTTAATATTTTTATTCAATTTAATTATGATTTCAAATCGGAGAGAAGCGGATGATGGTTATGGCAAAGCAATTTAACATTTAACAATAATATTGTTGTTGGTCAATTGGAGGGAATGTTATATCTTTGCATCGTTTTTTAGACACATATCTTTGGGGTATTCCTTTCCCCGTATGATGAAATTGAATTAACTTGAGACACTCTCAAATATATATTGTCGCATTAGTGCTATTATGTGCCCTCTCAGTCGGCGCATTTTCACGCCCTGTAGATCCCGACCCTATAAAGGTCGAGAATAATGCCGCATCCACACCGGCTCCGGACACACTCCCTGTCAACACACTCACACCTGCCAAAATCACGGAAGCTGTTATCAGAGAAGCCGATCAGGAGTCGTCAGATGAGGATTCGGTTATCTCAGCCGTGCGGAATATTGTTCTTCCATCAGATTCATTGGATTCCGTTGCCGCTTCGGTTGTCACCGACAGTTTGGCAAGACATTCCCATGTGGCTGTCACTGACACCTCACGGCGTACACGTCTTAGCCGCAGGCGTATAGAAGCCCCCGGTGCGAGATCGAAGATAGTACGTACGAAAGTTGACCTTGACAACGCTGTGGATTTCACAGCCAAGGATTCAATGATACTCGTGGGTCGCAGTCAGGCATATATGTATGGTGAAAGCCATGTGGAGTACGGCAAGATAAAGCTTGATGCCGACCATATAGAAATGAACCTGCAAAACAGCTCTGTATATGCCAACGGTACACCTGACTCCATCGGCGAGCTCCAAGGCACACCGGTGTTTGAGGATAACGGTACCTCTTACGAGGCTAAGACAATGAGCTATAACTTCAAGACCGAGCAGGGATTTATAACCGATGTCATCACCGAGCAGGGTGAAGGTTATCTCACCGGCGGTCAGAGCAAGAAGATAGACGAGAACACCTTTTATATACAGGACGGTAAATACACCACTTGCGATAACCATGACGATCCGCACTTCTATCTTAATATAACCAAAGGTAAGATGCGTCCCGGCAAGGATGTTGTGGTAGGTCCTGCGTATATGGTGCTTGCCGGATTGCCATTGCCGTTGGCTGTGCCGTTCGGTTATTTCCCGTTCTCCGAGAAATATTCTTCAGGTATCATCTTCCCGACATTCGGCGACGATTACAACCGCGGATACTATCTGAGTAACGGCGGTTACTATTTTGCCATAAGTGATAACATGGACCTCGCACTGACCGGTGAAATATACACACTCGGTTCGTGGGGTCTGCGTGCCAACTCTGCATACGTGAAGCGTTACAAGTATTCCGGTAGCTTCAACCTTTCATACTTGAAGACCATCACCGGTGATAAGGGTATGCCCGACTATGCAAAATCGACCAACTTCCAGATACTTTGGAACCACAGTCAGGATTCCAAGGCTAACCCTAATATGAACCTTTCAGCGAGTGTGAACTTCACCACCAGTGGTTACACCCGTAATGACCTTAACTCATATTATTCAAACGCCTTTACTGAGAACACCAAGAGTAGTACCATTAACATGACATACCGTTTCCCTAATTCGAAATGGTCGGTATCTACTACTGCGAGTGTGTCTCAGCGTACTCAGGACTCCACCTTGGCAGTGTCGTTCCCTAACTTCACTGTCACCATGTCGCAGATCTATCCGTTCAAGCGCAAGCGTCAGGTAGGGCAGGAGAAGTGGTATGAGAAGATTAAAATGTCATATTCCGGACAGTTTAACAACTCTCTAACCGCCAAGCAGGATGTGTTTTTCCAGAAGAGTCTCGTCAAGGATTGGAGAAACGGTATGAAACACAGTATACCTATCTCGGCGACATTCAACGTGTTGAAATATATCAATCTTACTCCCTCTATAAGCCTTACCGACCGAATGTACACTTCAAAAGTGCGCCGTCAGTGGGACCCCAATGCTTCTGCCGAAGTGCTTGACACGACATACAGTTTCTACAACGTATGGGACTTCTCGGCATCAGTGGCTCTTGACACGAAAATATACGGTTTCTACAAACCGATGTCATTCCTCGGGGACAAGGTTAAGATGATACGCCATGTGATGACACCGACAATTTCATTCTCCGGTTCACCCGACTTCGCATCGCCTTTCTTCGGATATTATGGCACATACCAGTATCCCGACGCACAGGGTGAGATGCAGAAGCGTGTCTATTCTTACTTCCCCAACAGTCTTTTCGGAGTGCCGGGACAAGGTAAGAACGGTTCGGTGAGCTTCTCTCTAAGCAACAACTTGGAGATGAAGGTCAAATCAGACAATGACTCTATAGGTGAGAAGAAGGTGTCGCTCATAGAGAACTTTACCGTGTCGCAGAGCTATAACTTTGCTGCGGACTCAATGAACTGGTCAAACATCAACACCTCATTGATGCTACGATTGGTGAAGAATTTCAATCTTAACCTTTCGGCGACATGGGATGTGTATACATACGCCCTCAACTCAGCCGGTTCACCGGTGCGTGTCAACAAACTTCGTATAAGCCAAGGTAAGGGTCTCGGTAAACTGTCGAGCACCGGTACTTCATTCAGCTATACATTTAATAATGACACCTTCAAGAAACTGTTTGGAGGTAAGGATGACAGCGGCAAAAAGAACAATAATAAGAACAAGGATAATAATAATCGTCAATCGGAAGACCAAAATTTTGCCGATGATACATCCGACTACCAAAACCCGGGCAAGAGGGACAGCAAAAAGGATACCGGTATTCAGATGGGCGAGGACGGCTATATGGAATGGTCAGTGCCTTGGAACCTTACATTTAACTACTCGGTGAATTACGGATATGGCGAATTCGATTATAATAAATTAGAGTATAAGGGAAAGATAACCCAAAACCTCTCATTCTCCGGAAATATCCGTCCTACAGCCAACTGGAATTTCGGATTCTCAGCCAGCTATAATTTCGATACCCATAAGTTGGCGTATATGAACTGTAACATATCGAGAGATATGCACTGTTTCACTATGCGAGCAAGTTTCGTGCCCGTTGGTCCCTACAAGAGTTACAACTTCCACATCTCAGTCAAGTCATCGCTACTTGCTGACTTGAAGTACGACAAGCGTTCATCGCTGTCTAACGGTGTGAAATGGTACTAAAACTCGATTTTACGACGTTAATTCAAGGGTTATTAAACAACCTCTTAAACCAATTCATCATAACAAATGTTATAAATGTGAAATTATATCATTGATTTCACGTTTTAAAAGATGTTTAATAAAAACTATTTATGATGAAAAAGTTCTTACTTATCATGTGTGCTGTCTTAGGGATGGCAGTGGGAGCTCAGGCTCAGCGTGCTCAATTTCAAATAGGTTACGGTGGCTATACGCAGATGGATGCCAGCGATATGCATCCCGGCGGTCCGGTTGATAATGCTTGGGGAGCGGTTACTGCCGGATTTAATTTCAAGGTGCTTCCAAGCTTTTATCTTGGTGCCACTTACACATTCTCCAGCGCAAGCTACAAGCACAGCGATGATGCGAATGCCTACTATCATGTGATTATGCTTAACGGCCGTTACAATTACTATCGTACCAGCATCGTGACTCTTTACGCACACCTCGGTTTAGGTGTTGACATCACCCACGCATCAGACGGTGACTATTCAAAGAACAAATCCTATTTCGCATTCCAAGCATCTCCGCTCGGAGCAGAAGTCGGTCTCAACCGTTCAGTTTCAATGTTTGGCGAACTCGGCTACGGCGCTCAGGGTCTGCTTCAGGTAGGATTCAGATTTAATATGTAATTTCACATCATAGACAATCCAAATACGTGTATCATTATGGATGATAGAATTTCATACAGTGACAGAAAGGATCTTCCGAACAGTGTATTCGGACTTCCTGAACGACGGGAATATCCGATGCCTGATGCGGCACATGTACGTGCTGCGGAAGCCTATTTCCGTTATTGTCCCGAAGACTTGAAGCCTAAATTGGCTCGGGCAATTCTTCAGCGGGCGCAAGAATTTGGGGTTGACATAGAAAGCCCAACAGTTCTTTCGTATGCTGAAAAGTAATTAAAAACGTTTAGATTTTACTGATGCGTCCTTCCATTATCGTTATGGGAGGACGTGTTTTTCTATATGGTCTTAACATCAATTAGGAAATTTGATTGTTGACAATTAAGATATATTTTATAAATTTGTCTATTCAATGGGTCATACCTTAATATATGCTGTATGATTTCATTGAGTTATCACGGAATAAAAGCGTAATCGACATGTCAAAGGATACAAACATTGATGATATTGATCTCGTAGCTCGCCTGCGGGAGCCGTCAACATGCCGTGACGCTTTCGGCGAGGTAATCAGGATTTATTCCGAGCCGTTGTATCGTCAGATAAGACGTATGGTGCAAACCCATGACGACGCAAACGATCTGTTGCAAAACACATTCCTCAAAGCTTGGCAATCAATTGAAAATTTCCGTGGTGATGCGAAGTTATCGACATGGCTCCACAAGATAGCCATAAACGAGAGTATCACCTTCCTTGAAAAAGAGCGTAAGCGTCTGGGACTTTCGATTGATGACGAGGAATCGCATTTAGTCAATCTGATTGAGGCTGACACATACGTTGACGGCGATGAACTTGAGCGCAGATTGAGAGAGGCAATAGCCACATTGCCTGAGAAACAGCGACTTGTGTTCAATATGCGCTATTACGATGAGATGAAATACGAGCAAATGTCGGAAATTTTGGGCACCTCTGTCGGGGCACTCAAAGCTTCCTATCATCTCGCTGTTAAAAAAATTGAACAATATTTTGACGAATCGGATTAAACCAATATCACTTATCGTGGTCTAAAAAGTAAAACCATTAAAGAGAATATGGCAGTTTTCTAAAAAATGGCAATTTTAAGCTTCAAAAACGATGAAAGATATATTAGAAAAAATAAACCATAAAGACGGAATGACGGTCCCCGACGGTTATTTCTCCGATTTTGCAGCCCGGATGGCGGAGTCGCTACCCGTACAGGATTGGGAAAAGCCTCAACCGAAGGTGATGCCTCGCTCCGTATGGCAGAAAGTCAGACCATATATCTATATGGCTGCGATGTTTATGGGTGTGTGGTGTATGATGAAGATGTTTGACCTCATGCGTCCCGAATCGTCAGGGCTGTCGATTGATGGTAATCCGGTTATGACAGCCGCGCTTTCTAACGATCATTTCATCAATGAGTATTTCATTAATGAGGGTGAGATAAGCGACTATCAGCTGATGGAGGATTTATATGAGACCGGCTTCGACATCAACGCATACGAGGAGTCTCTGATGGACGATTCGGTCTACGAAAATCCGGAAGTGCCTGAATCTCCTGAATTTCCGCTCTCAACTATTTAGAATATTATTTTTCAAATCATAATTCCTTCGGGACAAGACTTACAGAACTAAAGTTAGATCATATATGAAAAAGGTCGCAATATTGTTTACCTTCCTTATAGCTGCTCTTATGCTCCCTGCTGTCATGCAGGCGCAGCGTAATTTCGGTCGTGACCGCGAATCGTGGATGAAAGAAATACAGCAGTATAAGAATGATTTTATAGCTAAAAAACTTGAACTCACTGACGAGCAGCGCGCTAAATTCCTCCCTCTGTATAACTCGATGGATGAGGAGATCCGTAAGGTTCAGGAGGAATCAGAGCAACTCTCCCGTCAGACAATGGGGAAGGAGGATAAAGCCACCGATTTGGAATATGAGAAAGCTGCCGAGGCTATGTATGAGCTGAAGGGCAGAGAGAATGCCATAGAAATGAAGTATTTCGAGGAATATAAGACTATACTTACCCCACAGCAGCTTTTCAAACTAAAAGATGCAGAGAAAGATTTTACCCGTGAGCTGATGAAGCAACACCGGCGCAGGTCCCGTTAAGAAATTTTTTGTTTTAGACCGGGCGACGTTTATGTTGTCCGGTTGTTGTATATATACTTTCCCTCACCGTTTTTACATTCTATTTTTTTATTGTAGTTATGCGTACCGGCAGATTGTTACCAATGCTGTATGTGTTCGTATCGTTATTGTCATATATGACTATGAACGCCACCTCTCCAAAGCAGCCTGACTTTGCTTATCCTAAGACAGTAAGCGCCCAATCGGAAAAAAATCTAACAGCGGCAATGCGGACTTCCGATTATCCGGGAGTTGTGCGCTCGCTGATGGATTATTATTTGGCGCAAGTTAGTATCGACTCCGATAAATCCTCTGCGGCATTGAAGAAAATCAAAGATATATGCGCCAAGGAGAAGGACGAGACACTTAAAAGTTTGCTCTATCTCCTTCAGGCAGACATATACCTTGACATCTATCAGAATAACAGATGGAAATACGATGAGCGTTCAGTGCCTTTGACTCCGCTCCCCGCTGATTATAATCTTTGGAGCGGCGAGCAGTTCCGTGCCGAGATTTCGGCATTGATCGACTCCTCACTTACCTATAGCGCTGCCATAAAGGATGTTCCGCTGAAGAAGTATGCGTCAGTGATTAATTCGGACACGCAGACTTTTGTGTACTATCCCACCGTGTATGATTTTGTGGCTACTAAAAGTATAAGGATATTAAGCTCGTTGAGCACTTATCGCCGTGTGTTCTCATGGGGATTGCTTGTGCCTAACGATGTATATCTGTCAGCACCGTTCCCTAAATCCGATCCGATAGCCAACCGTATCTTACAGCTATACGCTTCACTTCTGCAAGCAAACAAGGGGCGTGTGGCAGCTGAAATAAACACTGATATTTCTCGCATAGGATTTATATATAACCGCATATATCAAACCGGTTCGCACAGTGATGCGACGGGAAAGCTTATGGCTCTTCTGCGTCCGCTGTATGAGGATAACAAATCGTCGGAATACTCTGGTGATGTGTTGGAATACATAGGCTCAAACTGTTCGGATGCCGACCCCAAATGGCTTTATAACGCCATAGAGCATAATCTTGCGGCATTTCCGGCATACAGAGGGAAAAACTGCCTGCTGAATATCAAGAATGAGCTTTCGCAAAAGAATGTATGGATAATGACTCCATGGGTTGTCGCCCCCGGCGAACCTGTGAAATTAGAGGTTAAGTTAAGTAATATAAAGTCGGTAAATATAAATATCTATGATGTATCCTCGCTTCCGGTATATAGGGACAATGTGGTGTTGAAGGATATGCCGGCTCGCCGTAAGGTGGCGACACTGACTGCCTCGGTCGATGGCGTTGTTCCGTTTTCCGGTCAAACTACTGTAGAATATACCTTCCCGTCGGCAGGTAACTATATAATTGTCCCGGAGGTTAACGGCAAGGAGCAGATCGACCGTTCATACACAAAGGTGCATGTCACTCATTACACACTCGGAGCATCTGTCTTCAAGGAAAACAAAATATGGGTGATGGATGCAAAGACAGGTGCACCCGTATCTGATGCAAATATTACTGTATATAATAATGTGTATGCTTACCGGAAGCAGCCTAAAGCTATTTCGGTAGGAAAGACCGGCGCAGATGGCTCGAAGGTATACGATGTGTCGGGTGAGGCTGTGGTGGAAAAGAATGGCGACAAATATGCAATGTCTCTGTATGTTTCCAACAATAATTTCCGTCCGCAGGACAAGTGGCAGCCTTCGGCAGTCGGCTTCCCGGCTTTGCCTTTGTATCATCCCGGCGACACTGTGGAATGGACAGCTGTGTGCTACGAGTTCATGAATAGTGAGCAACGTCCAAGACGTAATGTGGAGGTCACAGCGGTGATGCATGGAGCTTCATACGAGCCGATTGACACCCTTAAATTAGTGACAGACCCATACGGACGTGTTAACGGCTCTTTCGCTATACCTAAGGATTGCCTTACAGGACATTTCATGATTTCAATAAACGAATATTCCTCTGCAGTGGAATTTGAAGTGTCTGATTACAAATTACCCACATTCCGTGTGCAGCTCGACCCGGTTGAAAAGGATTATCCCTCAAAGGGTGATGTGACACTCAGAGGTAGGGTAGTGACTTATTCCGGCTTCCCGCTTGTCGACTCGAAGGTCACAGCAGATATAAGCGTGGCGGAACGTATGAGATGGTGGTGGAACCGTTCGAAAGGTATATCATTCACCTCCAAGGAGGTTACTACCGGTTCAGACGGTAAGTTTGAACTGACCGTTGATGCTTCCGAGTTGGCAACTTCACCGCTCCCAGAGGGTGTTTTCACCGCTAATATATCCGTGCTGTCAGCATCGGGTGAGACTCAGACATCATCAACGACATTTGTCACCGGTACGAAATATGATATCAGGGCATCTCTCCCTGAGGCGATTGAAGTTTCAAGCTCAGCCACTCCCGTAGATGTTAAAGTGGTCAATTATCAGGACTCAGTGATTAATATGCCTGTGAAGTATGAGATAATGCAGGATAGTGTTGCTGTTCTGAAAGGTGTTATGACTGCCAATAATCGCACATTGGATCTGTCATCGCTCCCGTCAGGGCGCTATGAGTTCAGATTCTCGCTTGAGGATGAATCGCTTGCCGACAAATGTGACGCTTATAGCGTAATATATAGGAACAGCGACAAGAAAACTCCTGTCCCCGGGACTTTGCTTTGGTATCCGAACGCAAAGGTATCGGTAAAGCATAATGGAAAAGGCTCATGGAGATATGCCGTGGATTGCGACACACATCTGTTGCTGACTCTATGGTCGAAGGATGAGGTTATATATCAGAAATGGGAAAAAGCCTCAGCCGGAATGCATACTCTTGATGTGGAACTGCCTGATGGTGTCGATGAGGCTACTTTGTCCGTGTCGGCTACCGGCAATTACCGCTCTTCAAATATCACATTGGCTGTAAAACGCTTGGACGTGGCAAAGGGTATAAAGTTTATCACTGAAAGTTTCCGTGACAAGCTTGTGCCGGGCAGTGAGGAGACATGGACATTCAAGGTGGTTGACGGAAGCGGCAACGGCAAGCAGGCTGCTGTCATATTGGATATGTACAATACCGCTCTCGACGCACTCGCAAAGACTAACTGGAATTTGAAATTCTACGGCGGCGCATCACGTTTCTATAGATGGAATCAAGGAAGCCTTGGTCAGACCTTTGACAGCTATTTCAGTTTTGATTCTTACAAGTATAAAAATTGTAAATCTCTTATAGCTCCCGATTTCAATACTTATAATATGAGTTTTGCCGATGGAGCGATAGGGTATCGTGTCATGAATGAAATGAAGATGTCACGAGCCGGCGGTCCCATGATAAGAGGTGTCAATGCCACATATAAAATGTCTTCAGCAGTAGTTGAGACAGCGGATGCGGTTGAGGAACACGCTGAAGAGGTAATGGTCTCTGAAGCTGATATGGATAGCGGTTTTTTAGGAAACAGTATGGCAGAACCAGCTGTTTCAGGAAGTGTCGGTGACGATGATGCTCTTGAAGACTCTTCAAAGCCCGAGTTCTCATATCGTGATGCGGAAACACCACTTGCATTCTTCGCTCCGCAGCTCGTAACAGGTGCCGACGGCTCTTTGTCGTTCACATTCAATGTGCCTAATGCCAATACCACATGGGGATTCAGAGCTTTGGCTTATACCGACTCGTTACTTTCGACCAATTTCACTGCTGATGTGTTGGCTAACAAGCCTGTGATGGTGCAGCCTAATCTTCCACGTTATCTCCGTGCGGGGGATAAGGTTGTGATTTCTGCCATGGTTATGAACGGTAGTGACGAAGAGCAGAATGTGGAGACAACAGTCGAGCTGTTTAATCCGGCTGACGGGGCGGTGTTTGGTAACGCTGTAAGTTCAGACACTTTGGCTCCAAATGCCACAGCGGTGGTGGAGTACTCGCTCACTGCGCCTTCCGATGTACCGTTTGTGGGTTATCGTGTAAAATCAACCTCCGGTAGATTTACTGACGGTGAGCAGACTCTTCTCCCAATACTTCCTGCCATTACACCTGTGATTGAGACATATCCGTTCTATATCTCGCCCGATTCCGCTGAATTTTCAATGAGCATACCGAAAGCCCCGGCTGACGCACGTGTCACATTGCAATTCTGTGAGAACCCCGCATGGTATGTGGTTACCGCTCTTCCCGGCATCCTGCAACTTGAACCCTCTACGGCTAACGAAGCTGCTGCATCGATTTTCTCTGCAGCCATAGCTTCCGGGCTGATGCGTGATAATCCGATGATAGCAAAGGCTCTGAAAGAGTGGGAGAGCAGCGATAAGAGCGACGGTATGCTTAAATCAATGCTTGAGCGCAATGAGGATCTGAAGATAGTGCTTCTGTCAGCCACTCCGTGGATGCTTGACGCAAAGTCAGATACTGAGCGAATGACTCGTTTGGCATTGCTGTTTGACAAAAAGACAATCGACCGCACATATTCATCAGCCATAAGTCTTCTTAAACGTCTTGAACGTGACGGTGGCGGCTGGGCTTGGTATGCGCAGTGTGATGAACCCTCTCAATGGGCTACGGAGAATGTGCTTCTGATGATGGGACGTCTTCGCTCGCTCGGATTCCTCCCTGAAAATAAGGAGCTTAAGAAGATGATACTGAATAGTATCGGATATTTGGATAAGGAGGTGGCGAGCCAATACAGGAAATATCCTTCGGCTGCCGATTTCACCACCTACATATATATGCGTGACTATTTCAAGGGCTTCACCGCTACCGGCGGCGCTTCGCAGGCTATCTCTGCCACTGTGCAACGCATCCTGAAGAGGTGGAAAGCCGGTTCGCCATTCGATAAGGCAATTGATGCAAGAATCCTTGCCAACCACGGTTACAGGAATGTGGCTAAGACTGTCATAGCGTCACTTCGTGAGTTTGCGCAGTCAACACCTGAAAAGGGTATGTGGTGGGCATCGCTCGATAACATGACTCTCTGGTCAATGGGTAAGGTCGGCGCGACAGCCCTCATTCTTGAAGCTTTTGCCGCTGTCGAGCCGGGGTGTAAGGATATCGATATGATACGTCAATGGTTGATACTCCAGAAAGAGGCAAAGGACTGGGGCACATCCGTGACCACTTCAGCTGTGATTGCGGCGATATTGTCAACATCCAAGAGCTGGATAGCACCTGCGCAAGGTTCTAAGGTCTATGTCGGCGCTACCGAGGTTGTGCCTGAATCTGTAGAACGTCTTACGGGATATTTCAGAATCCCGTTGGCAGCGGAATCAACCGCATCGGGTGAATTGAAAGTCGTGAAAGATGGCAATACTCCGTCGTGGGGTGCGTTGTACTATCAGTATACCGATTCCATGGCAAATGTCAAGTCTGCTTCATGTGATGCCGTGTCCATTGAGAAGACTATATATAAGGTAGATCAGACTTCGACCGGCGTTAAGACCGTGGCACCTGAGAGCCTTAATGTGGGCGATAAGGTGAAGGTGCAGCTGACCATCAAGGTGGATAGGGATATGGATTATGTGGCTGTGATTGATGACCGTCCCGCATGTTATGAACCTGTGGAACAATTGCCCGAACCTATCGTAGCCGAAGGGATATACTTCTATCGTGAGAACCGTGATTCATCGACACGATTCTTCATCACACACTTGCCAAAGGGGACATATCTGCTGACGTATGACATGTGGGTGAATAATGCCGGAAGCTTTACCTCGGGCATCGCCACAATTCAGAGTCAGTATGCCCCGCAGATGTCAGCACATTCTTCCGGAAACGTTGTTTTGGTACAAAAATAGCAGTACAGGGGTCTGTAGCGTGGTATACGTGCGAAATTAGCGATGTGTACCCAATGTGGGGACTTTTACGTTTTTTAATATTTGTAAGGCGGGATTCATTTTGAATCTCGCCTTTTTAGATGTAACTTTGCATTAGACGAAACTTGATAATGCATCTTTATGCTAACAATCAATTCGTTATCACAAATCAATAGTAACACCCTCTCTGCATTCCTTCATGAAACAGATTCTTGTAGGACTTATTATCGCATTTTGTGCGCCGATGGCTCATTCAATGCCTGATGAACTTCCCGCATCAAACGGGGAGCTCCTTGAGTTGCTTGATGGTGAGATAGAAAAACGTGGCAAATATGAAAAGGAGCATCGCATAAAAATAGATTCGATAAGGATGAATATAGCCATGACAACTGATAGTGTTAAATTGTTAAAGCTCTATCAGAATCTTGGCAATGCCTTCCACGAACTAAATGCCGATTCGGCAGTGATATACTTTACAAAAGGTCTTGAAATAGCAAAGGCTACAGGCGATTCCACCTCAGTGCAGCGATTGTTCATATTGCGGGCAAGGGAATTCCGCAAACTCGGTGCAGCCCATGAAGGTATAAAAGACCTTGAACATGTGAAAAGCAACGGACTCAAAGCTGAAAATTTGGATCTTTATTATGACGTCGGGCGAGAGATCAGTTTCTCGATGTCATCGCTATACCCGTATACGGAAGCTACCAGCAGTTATCTGAAACGAGGACTTGATTTCGCCCATAAGGAAATTGAGGTTCTGCAACCCGGCTCGTTGCGCTATATGTTGTGTCAGGCTCTTATCCATTTAGGGGAGGGCGACAGCGCTCTCGGTGTGGCTGTGCTGAATGATATTTTGGAAAATGCCTCATTGAAGGATCACGAGTATCCCTTGGCTGCGACTCTTTTGGGCGAGCATTACGCCGAGCGAGGCGACAAAGAGAGTGCTATATATTATTTTGCGTTAGGTGCGCTTTCAGATATATATAGGGCAAACATGCATGGCACGGCACTGTTGCGTCTCGGTGAGATACTTTATTCGGAGGATGACACGGTGCGAGCCCACAATTATCTCTCCGTGGCTCTTGAAAATGCCCTCAGGGCTAACGCAAAGATGAATGCCACCATGATTTCCGGGGCATTGATGCCTGTGTCTAATGATATCCAGCAATATAATAACCGCAGGGTGCTGATGCTCGGCTTCCTCCTTATCTGCTTGGTTGTGGCTTTCGTGGTGATAGTGAAAATGTACTTTTCCAAGAGGAGAGAGATGGCAGTGGTGCAAAATGTGCGCTTCGCATTGGCTGAGGCTAACAGATCGAAGGAGACCTATATGTCGCAGTTTATGAATCTTTGCTCTTCATATATGGAAAGTCTGGAGGACTTTAACCGCATGTGTCGCCGCAAAATCACAGCCGGTCAGTCAGAGGATCTGTTACAGTTCATAAAGGCTGGCAAGGTTATGGATGATCAGCGTAAAAAGTTCTATGACATATTTGACGATTCATTCCTGCATATATACCCGACATTTGTCAATGATGTGAACGAGTTGTTGACCCCTGAAAAGCGTGTGTCGGTATCCGCTCCCAACGTGCTTACCACGGAACTACGAATACTCGCATTCATGCGTCTCGGTGTGGAGGACACATCGCAAGTGGCTCGTTTCCTCGGACTGTCACTAAATACGATATATACCTATCGAAACAAGATGCGTACCCGTGCCATAAATCGTGACACTTTTGAGGAAATGGTGATGAAAATCGGCGCAATTGAATGACGAACCAATACATATTTGTTACATTTGATATAATTTCTGTTTAGATTTATTACAAACCGTATGTATGTTAAAACGCTATGCCTTAAAGGTGTAGCGTTTATATTTTGTTTAGATAATTTATATTATGCCTTTTGAGTGTTGTGAAAAAATGAAAAACGTCCTAATTTTGTGTTATATAAATAGAAGAGATATTAATTCGGTTAATAATTACACTAATAGGAACAATTATTTTAAATGATATATTAAGGTAAGAAAGATTTGTTTTTGTTAGATTGAAAAATTTTACTACGTTAGATTCTGTGTGGAGCGGTCCTCGTGATGAGGGCGGCTCTTTTTGTGTGTTTATGCGTATGAATCATTGTGTTTTGAATCGCTCTTTACCGCTATTTTTTTGCTTTGCATTTCCATATTTTGATTTAGATAAAAATAGCAGAACGTGTTTTGTAATGTTTTGATTGTTAGGTCGGTGCCTTAAATATAATTGAGATTACCTTTAGATTACAATTGAAATCTGCTCAATCAGTGAGGAATCTGTCGTAACTTTGCCATGTGTAAAATTTTAATCAGTTAATGGATTTGCATTCAAAATGCTTTTATGTGAAGATAAATCGTGAATTTATGCTAAGTGTTTAAACAAAACAATCGGGCTGCTTCGAGATGAAGCGGCCCGATTGTTTTATAGGATTGTTGTTTTACCTGTCGTTATCGAAGCATTGCTTTAAAAGCGTTGATAGCTTCTTCAGGTGTGTTGAATGTCGGAGCAGTTTCTTTTTTGGCTGCACGGCGTATTGATGCCGGAGCAGGAGCGTTGTCGTTGAAGTTTATGGCAATCTTGAATTCTGCTGTGTTATCTGTCCAGATAGTCTGCAGATCGGCGAGCTTATTGATGCCTAACAAGCCCCACATCATGCTCATCATCGGATTTTCTTCGGCTGCCTTGTCGAGGATACCTTGCAACATAGGGAAGAATTTGAAGATAACAGTCATGAAAGGCTCAGCCATCTCTTTGTCAACATAGAGTGAGAGATAGTTGCCGTCAACCTTATATCTCAAGGGCACACCTGTCTGCAACCATGAGAGGATGGTGCGGATTGTTTCAGGATTGATGTCGCTCAAATCCACGCCTTGGAGTCCGAGTGACGGAAGTATCTGATTGGCATAATTTAAGAGTTCCTCAGGCTTCATCTGAGCGAGCTGAGAGATAAGACCCATGATCATTTCAGGGCTCATTTCGTCGTCGGCGTTATCCTTGTTAGCCTGAGCCACAATCTGCATGATGTCGGGAACGAAGTAGAAATACTCACCTTTGCAATACCAGTATGCAAGTCCGGCAGGTGATTCAAGCCATGTCGGCTGGGTGGGTTTCATATTGACATCCAACAAACCGAAGAACCAACCTATGAGTTGTCCCATGTTGGGATTGCTGAAGTCGGGAAGCTGGCTCTTAACATAGTTAATGTCACCATATTTAGCAGTTAAAGTACCGTTGGCGTTAAGAGTGATGTTGCTCAGAAGATCAACCATAAAGTGTGACAGGGCACGAGATGCAAGGGTAGCGATCTGACCGGCGTTCATCTCTTCTTCGTTTTTAGGAGCCCAAACCATTCTGAATGGAGGATAATCAGAGGGAGCATAGTCATTATTCACATCAGATTCAGGATCGAGTGAGAGGTTCCAAGTTTTGGCTATGCCACCTTGCGCTGCGACACCGAGCACGGGAACCACATTCATCTCCAACACACCTGAGCCGGCATTGAATTTACCGGTATAAGTTAAAGATGTGCCGTTAGGAGTTGTTGTCTCACCGCTGAAAGAGCCGTTTCCGTCAGGGTAAACAGCAGGGATAGCCACTGTATAGTCGCCGGGAATCACACCCATAAGTGTGAGTACAGGCACGTCATTTGCAGCAGCATACGCCACAACACGACCGGGGCACGGTATGTCGCAATATGTGAGTGAAAGTGAGTCGTTACGGTATACACCGATATAGAAAGCTGCACCAGATGCGGTGACTGTTACCATGGCTTTTCCATCGGTGGTTATGCTACCTGTAACATCCACGGTCATGAAAGCCTTGTCGCTTTTTGCTTCCGCTGCTCGTGAAGGAGCTGTTGTGAGGTCAGCTGTACCTTTGAACTGGAACATACCGTTGTTCTGTTCTGCCATTTTAACATTGATGGGAACTTCGTTGTAGCCCGGGATGGCATTTAAGAGTGTTATGACTCCTGTGGTGTCGTTAATGGCGTTGAATTTTGCCGAAGCAGTCTGAGCCGCCTGCCCGTTGATGGTGAGGGATAACGCACCGCTTTCAGTTGAAATCTCCTCTTTAGGCAGCTGTGTCCATGCCTCGGGGTCATCACTGCCGCAAGCGGTCATGAAACCGGCAACAGCTAAAAGACTAAATAGTCGAAACAGTTTTTTCATAAAGAAAAATATTAAAAATGATAATAATTGATCGTTATATATTGTCTTGTTGATCGTTATAGATTGTCTTGTTATAGGGTTAAAAATATTGGTTCAAGTTGCAAAATTAGCAAAAAAATATCAATGATATCAAAGATTTTCAAAATCTTTATTTCCGATATGTTGCGAATATTGTGCGATATTGACACAACAATTGTAATGGTTTGAATAATAATTACTACTTTTGCACGAAATATAAGCTATATGTGCAGGGATTAGTGACTGCTATGTGGCTTGGAATTTTTTTAATTCAGTATGAGAAATTATTGTAAATTATTTATAGCGGCTTTGACGGTGTGCGTGATGGTGTCATGTATCCGGAAAGAGCCGTTAAATGCCGAGTGCGACATCACAGCTGTGGCATTGGATGGCGATGTGTTAAACCGTGCCCCTATTATAGAGAATAATAAGGTGACGCTGATAGTTAAAAATGGGGTGGATGTCACCAAGCTTGCCCCGGAGTTTATGTTGACACCCGGTGCGACGATTGAACCTGCCAGCGGAACTGTGCGCGATTTCAGCTCTCCGCAAACCTATATGACATCATCGGAGGATGGCAAGTGGCATAAGGTATATACCGTGGTTGTGAAACGCAACAATTCGGGAAATTCAAACCTAAATTTCAATTTTGAGAACGTTCGTCAGGTTTCCGCTTTGATGGGTGCTTGCCACTATGATGTTTTCTATGAGATTGGCGCCAACGGGGCTGAGTCGTTGACATGGGCAAGCGGTAATCCCGGTTTTGCTCTTACCTTGAAGGGAACAACCCCCAACACATTCCCTACATTCCAGAGCGAGGACGGATGGACCGGTAAATGTGTTGAAATGATAACACGCTCTACAGGCAGTTTCGGTGAGGGTGTCAAGAAACCTCTTGCTGCCGGTAACCTGTTCCTCGGGAAATTTGACATGAACAACGCCGTTAACAAACCTCTTGAATCGACACAATTCGGTACGCCGTTCACAAACATACCTCAGACCCTGAGCGGATATTATAAGTATAAGCCGGGTGCTGAATACTGCAAGATGGACCCTGCCACCGGCAAGCTTGTGCCTGTTCCCGGAAAGGTGGATGAATGTAACATCTACTCAGTGTTCTTTGAAGTCACCGAAGATATGGAATGGCTTGACGGCACAAATGTCATGGCTGAGGATAACCCCAATATCATAGCCATCGCACGTCTGTCGCCCGAGCAGAGACAGGAAACAGCCGAGTGGACCCAGTTCAGCGTCCCTTACGTATATCGTGAAGGTAAGACCGTTGACCCGCAGAAGCTTGTTGACGGTAAATACAGCATCACTGTGGTATTCTCTTCAAGTATGGACGGAGATTATTTCTCAGGATCGATAGGTAGCACTCTTCTGGTCGATGAAGTGTTTATCACTTGTTTAAATCAGTAATATTTTTCGGTTATGAAACATCAGTTAAGTCATATATATATAGGTGTGCTTTCCGCCTTGATTGTAACATTCAGTGTGTCGGCACAGGAAGAGCGTCCAAAAGGTATTGAAAAGTCGATATTGCTCGGATTGGAATATGAGGTAAATGCCGGTCTTAACATCGGCGGTGCGTCTCCGCTCCCTCTCCCGGCTGAAATCAGAGAGATTAACGGTTATTCTCCACGTCTTAACCTCCAGTTGGGCGGTAAGGTGACCAAATGGATGGATGTCGATAAGAAGTGGGGTATGTCAGTGGGTATACGCTTTGAAACCAAGGGTATGGAGACCAAGGCTACCGTCAAGAACTATGGCATGGAGATTTATCAGGATGGTAAGAAGCTTTCCGGAAAATGGACCGGACGAGTTAAGACCACATATCACACTCAGCAACTCGCCATACCTATTTTAGCGGTATACCGTATCAATGACAGATGGAAGATAAACCTCGGTCCGTACCTCGCATACGCTTTCAGCAATGATTTCGACGGATATGTTTATGACGGATATCTGCGTGAGGGTGATCCCACAGGCAATAAGGTGTCGTTTGAAGGTGATTCACGTGCCACATACGATTTCGGAGATGACTTGCGTAAATTCCAGTGGGGATTTCAGGGTGGAGCGTCATGGCAAGCGTTCAGACGCTTGTGCGTGAACGCTAACCTCACATGGGGTTGTAATGATATTTTCAACAAGTCGTTCAAAACCGTGTCGTTCAACATGTATCCTATCTATCTTAATGTCGGATTCGGTTACGTGTTCTAAAGTCTGATTATCGAATTGATATATTAAACGCCTCGGCAGATTTGAGTTTGCCGAGGCGTTTATATTTGTACCGGTTAAAATAGTGATTATGTGACGAGGAAGGTTACACTTTAGGTTTTACAACCACGCCTGTTCCCTTCAGACCGTTCACACCTATAGTAAGAGGTGAATCGAACTCAACAATGCGTACATAGTCACTCTCGTAGACAGCAGGAAGCGAGTTTAGAAATTCCACATCGTAAAGGTCGGTGACAGGTGAATCGGCACTGCGTTTGGCATTGGTGTCGATGGTGAAGTATGCCACTCCGAACGATGTGAGGTTCTGGAAGAAGTGTGTGCCTTGGCTCGGCTCAATACGATAATTGGGCAGCGAGGATTCCACAATCAGTTTGGCTCCTGAGATTGCGGGCCACTTCACAGGGATGCCAAGGGAGGTGTCGGATGATCCCCATCTTCCCGGACCTATGAGTAGATACTTCTCGTCACGTTCTATATAGCCGCGGTTGATTTTTTCTATTTCACGTGCTATGAGTGAATTGTTTGATGAGGAGAACTTCTCAGGGCGCACATATACGACTGTTTTCACTCCTTCTATATTGCCATGGCCCAATGCGGTGGATGATTTCAAAAGTAATTGATCGTCGGGCGTAGCCATCACAGCTTCATCGACTGTCTCCTTGCGGTCAACAATCGGTCGGATTTGCAGCCAGTAGAGACGACCTTTGGAATCGCCGTTCTTATCAATCATTCCTGCAAATTCAATCTCAACGGGACGCTGCATCTCCTTCTGACCGGTGGTGAGCATGAAATCTATGGCTTCGGCAAGCGGGAACACCTTATGCTTCAACACATTGTTAAAGGTCACCACTTTGCGACCGTCGCCTGCGTCATTGTCACGCAACACATTGTCACGGTAATCATAGCTTGACACCATGTATTTCAACGCCCCCTTGTCGGCTATGTCCTGCACACGGAGTTTGGAGATGTTGTAGCCGTCGTCAACACGCAGATGAGCTAATGAAGGCATCGGGCTTGAAATCTTTTGACCAGTGATGGAATGGTCACGCTCGTCACCCTTCATGTCAAGCGCATACATGCGTGTCTGGGTGTCGCGCAGCGCAAGTGAAAGCTCGGATGTCTGAAGCACATTGTCGGGGTGGCGTGGAGAGAAACGCAAGCCCACACCTCCGTCAACTATGTATTTGCCGAGGCCGACAGCCAATTCTGCTACGCCGTCCTCGGGCTTTTCATCGTTGAGCGGGTAATAGTTGAGCGAGCGTCCCACGCCTGAGAAACTCGGGAAATAGTATCCGTCCACATCCTTGCCGACAACCTCCTGCAGGATTACAGCCATCTTCTCTTGGTCAATGACATTGGAGGTCGCTGTCATGTAGGCTTTTGAGTCGGAATAGAACACGGATGCGTATACACCTTTTATGGCATCAACAAGCACCTTGAGCATCTTCTCGGAGTCCTTGAACTTGGGAACCATATAGGTGGAGTATATTCCGGCAAACGGTTGGTAATGGGAGTCCTCCAACAAGCTTGAACTACGCACGGCTATCGGGGTGTCAACCACTTCAAGAAGAGCGAGCAGGTCATCCTTGATGCGTTGCGGGAGTTTGCCACGGAGGAAGTGCTCCAAAATCTCATCGTCGGAAGCGTTGCTAAGGGCGATGGGGTAGAGCTGGTTCATCTCCATGAATTCATCGAATATGTCGGTACACAACACCACAGTGCGGGGTATCGAGATGGTGATGCCGTCAAAGTTGTCGCATACAGGGTTCTTCTTTATTATTGAATCGATGAATGCGAGACCGCGGCCCTTACCTCCAAGCGAGCCTTGTCCGATGCGGGCAAAGTTTGAATAATGGTCGAAACGATCCTTTTTGAAGATAGCCACCACGCCACGGTTTTTCATCTTCCTGTACTTCACAATAAGGTCGAAGAAGAGCTGGCGCACCTGCGGCGCATCTTTAAGGTCACGGAAACGATGGTGCTTGATAACTTCCGCTATCGGGAACATGGCTCTCGAATAGAACCATCGGGAAATATCGTTGAATGAAGCGTGCCAGTAAAGCGACTCTGCCGGGATGTCAAAGATATACTTCTGCATATCCTTCAGCGACTTTATGCGGTAGATTTCCTCGCCGGTTTCAGGATTGCGTATCACGAAATCACCGAATCCGAAATTGTTGATGATAGCCTTGCCGAGGTCAACAGGGAATTTCTTTGAATTTTTGTCGATAAATGTTCCGCCAAGCTCGCTTACGTCATGGGCATTTTCTATCTCGGATGATTCGATGATCATAGGGAGGTAGGGGTCACGTTTGCGCAACTCCTTGGCGAGACGTATGCCGGCTTTAGGGTCTTTCTTCCCTTCACGGGCGAACGACACATCGCTTATCACGCCTAAAATATGTTCGCTGTATTTATCGTATAGCTCCAACGCTTCCTCATAGTCACGGGCGAGCATCACTTTTGGACGCCCTCTCATGCGGAGCATACGTTCATGCTCGTTAAGCGCTTCGGTGGAGAATTCTTTCGACTGTTTGAGGATGAATTTATAGACAATCGGCAGCACTGAAGAGTAGAATCTCACGGAGTCCTCCACGAGAAGTATCATCTGCACACCGACATTATTTATATCGTTGTCAGCGTTCAGCTTATCTTCCAGCAGCTTTATTATGGCAAGCAGCAAATCCACATTGCCGAGCCAAGAGAACACATAATCTATACCTGAAAAATCCTCGTTGGCTAATCTGCGTGACACCTCCTTGGAGAAGGGTGTCAGCACTATTATCGGTTGGGTGGGATGCTTTTCCTTAATGCGTCTCGCTCCGGTGAAGGTCTCGCTGATGTCATTGCCGGGCATCATGATCACAAGGTCGAAATGCTTGTGATCCATCAGTTCCAACGCCTCCGATGAGTTGAGCGCACGGGTCACACGGGGTGGTGACGACAGGTTGAGCGATGTGTATTCGAAGTAAAGCTGTTCCTCCACTCGACCGTCCTCTTCCATCATAAACGCATCGTAAGTGGAAGCTATAAGCAGCACGTTAAATATGCGGCGTTGCATCAGGTTCTGAAACGCCGTGTCTTTGAAATATAATTGGCTTAAAGCGTCATCATTCATAGGCAAGGTATGTGATATTGAGAGCTAAATTTTCAGAGTGCAAATTTAGCTAAAAATATCAGTTCAATATATCGTTTTCAATATTTTTTGCCGTTGAGAGTTACGTTTTCAATCACACAATTTTTGATGTCGGTAGTGTCAAACTGACTGTCGGGATCTTCAGCCCAAATATCTGTAAATGTGAAGTTGGAGAGGGTGTAGTCGCCGCTTTTTGAATTCTTATAGAAGAATCTTGTGCATTTGAGATTGCAGTTGCGGCATATCACATTGTCAACACCCGACGCAGGCATGGGGTCACGTTCTGTTTTGTTGAAGAATTGAGTCCAAGTGCTTGCCTCTATGCCGACTCTCACAGTGCCTGTGGCTCCGTCAATCAATACATTGCGGTATTGCTGGGGAGTGTCGGGGCGCATTTTGAATAATACCACATGGTATGTACCATCAAATTTGCAATCCTTCATTATGACGTTTGAGCAGTCCCAGGCCTCGCTGCCGAAAGTGACACCGGCATTGGTCTTGCCGAAAGTGCATCGGTCGATTATCACACGGTTCACAGATCCGTTGCCGGGTATTGTGTCAACGTATGTTCCTTTGCCACCTTTCAGGCACACAGCGTCATCATTGACATTCATGTAGCAGTTGCTTACGAGAACGTCATTGCAGACATCAAGGTCTATTGCATCGGTGCTTGGACCTTTAGGGTAGCCGTCGGTAGGAGCGAGGATGGTCACATTGAGATATTTTATGCGGTCACATTTATATAGGTGATTTGTCCAAAAGCCGGAATTCATCATAGTGATTCCGCTCACGGTAACATCGGAAGAGTTTGAGACATAGAGCATTCTCGGACGCAGAGCCTCCAAGTTAGTGCATTTGCGATTCACTTTTCGGCGCAGCCAGAATTCGTCGTAAAAGCGATGTCCGTTCCCGTCGATAGTTCCTTCGCCTGAAATTGTGAATCCGTTGCAGCCATCGGCATTCACCAAGGCTGCAAAGTAGTCGAGAGTCTGACCTTCAAGACGAGTCTTTACAATCTTATAATTGGTTATGGCATCACTCCCTTTCAGTTTGCCGCCTTTCAGCAGGTGGAGATGAGTGCCCGGTTTGAAAAACAGCGAGCCGCTTAAATATGTGCCTTCTGGAATCACGATGACACCGCCGCCATTGGAGGCAGCGAGGTCAATGACACGTTGAATATTTTCAGTTTGTATCACGGTGCTGTCGCTCAACACGCCATGCTCTGTGATGACATACTGCTTGCCAAGATTTCTAACGTCAACCGGTTTGCTGTCATTGAACCAATCGGGTACTTTACTTCCGTCAGGAAAATTAGTGAACTTGGCATGAGCGGTAACTCCGCACACCACTGACAATACTAATAAAAAAGATCTTACATTTAATTTCATGGTTGATTTTGATTTATACATTGCAAAGTTAACCACATTTTCCTACATATAGAAACTGTGGTTAACTTTTTAATGAAGTATATATAATTTTTAATGAAGTATATATAATAATGTGGTAGAAAAAATACAAATCGGTATTTCTGACCGATTTTATGGCTAAATGGCGGTATTTGAAAAATATTTTAAATTTTTGTTTGTAAAATGGCGTTATTTTTGACAAAATGTATAACTTTGCAGAGATTTTAAGTTCGATTAACAGATCCATTTAGAGATCTTATTAAATTAGGTACAAAAAGATGCCAACCAAAGTCATAGATAAAAGTGACGAGATTCGTTTCACGAAGATGCATGGCATAGGCAATGATTACATATATATAAATTGCCTTGAAAAAATGCCTGCCGACCTACCGCAATTAGCGGTAGAAATGAGTGACCGGCATTTTGGAGTTGGTGGAGACGGCATAGTGCTGATTCGCCCTTCGGAAGTGGCAGACTTCAAGATGAGAATGTTTAACAACGACGGTTCGGAAGCCCGTATGTGCGGCAACGCCTCCCGTTGCATAGCCCGCTACCTCCACGACAACCACCTGACGCCTAATAACGTGATAAACCTTGAAACCCTATCGGGTATCAAGGTTTTGTCGCTTAATTTAGACACCGATAATGAGGTGGAATCAGTCACGGTAGATATGGGAGAACCCATTCTTAACCCCTCAAAAATCCCTGCCGATTTCCCCGGAGAGATGATGGTGGAACAGAAAATCCACACCACTCACGGAGACATGGTTGTGACAGCGGTTTCAATGGGGAATCCCCATTGTGTGATATTCGTTGACAAGATAGAGAATGTCCCGTTTGACACCTTAGGTCCTGAATTGGAAAAACACCCGG
Source organism: uncultured Duncaniella sp. (assembly GCA_910577335.1). GTDB lineage: Bacteria > Bacteroidota > Bacteroidia > Bacteroidales > Muribaculaceae > Duncaniella. Next base: position 57,725 of record CAJTMJ010000018.1, read on the forward strand.
TATGGCCCGACAGAGCAAACATTGAATTTGTAGAGATTATAAGTGATACAGAGGTGAGAATGCGTGTATGGGAACGAGGCACTGGGGAGACTCTTGCCTGCGGAACCGGGGCATGTGCCACCGCTGTCGCTTCGGCTATTACGGGAAGAACCGGTAGGGATATCACGGTTCATCTTCGTGGCGGCGATCTGAATATAAAGTGGGGTGAAGACAACCACGTGTATATGACAGGTAGTGCCACAAAAGTGTTTGACGGTGTGTATAAACGGAAATGTTAAGATATAAATTATAGTCATTGGATATGTTTAGGATTAATGATAATTTCACAAAACTTCCTGCTTCCTATCTTTTTAGCGAAGTGGCTCGCAGAGTGAGCGCCTATCAGGAAGCAAACCCCGGAGTGGAAATAATAAGAATGGGGATAGGGGATGTGACACGTCCTTTGTGCCCTGCTGTTATTGAAGCACTCCACAAGGCTGTGGACGATGAAGCTAAGGGTGAAACATTTCATGGCTATGGACCAGAACAAGGTTACAGTTTCCTTACTGAGAAGATTGCCGAATATGACTATCGCCGCAGAGGCATAGATATATCTCCGGATGAGATATTCATCAGTGACGGTGCCAAGAGCGACACCGGTAACATAGGCGACATACTCGCTGTCACAAACAAAGTGGCAGTGACCGACCCGGTTTATCCCGTATACATAGACACTAATGTGATGGCAGGGAGAGGCGGCGAACTTCTTGAAGATGGCAGATGGAGCAATATTGAATATCTGCCTTGCAATGCTGAGAACGATTTCATACCCGCGTTGCCTAAAGAGAATCCCGATGTCATATATCTATGCTATCCTAATAATCCAACCGGCACTGCTCTGACACGTGACGAGCTTAAGAAATGGGTGGACTATTGCAGGATATACGGCTCGCTGTTGCTGTTTGATGCCGCATACGAGGCATACATACGTGAAGATGATGTGCCTCATTCAATATATGAAATAGAAGGTGCCAAGGAAGTGGCTATAGAGTTCCGCAGTTATTCCAAGACAGCAGGATTCACCGGTATACGTCTTGGGTACACCGTGGTGCCGAAAGCGTTGCAGGGACGAGACTCGGAGGGTGACGAAGTGACTTTGAACCCGTTGTGGCGACGCAGACAGACTACCAAATTCAATGGCGCAAGTTATCTGACCCAGCGAGGAGCAGAGGCTTTGTATACCGACGAGGGTCAGCGTCAGGTGCGTGAGACAATTGACTACTATCTTGAAAATGCCCGTATAATTCGTGAGGGTCTTTCATCAGCAGGCTATAATGTGGTAGGCGGAGTTAATTCACCATATATATGGGTTAAGACTCCGGGTGATATGACCTCGTGGGAATTTTTCGATTACCTGTTGGAGCGTTATCACATTGTCGGCACACCCGGCAGTGGCTTCGGACCCTCGGGTGAGGGTTATTTCCGTCTTACGGCGTTTAACAGCCGTGAAAACACTCAAAAAGCTGTGGAGCGCCTTTGTGAGGGACGGTAGAGATACATTTTACAAATAAAAGACTATATCTATTTATAAATTTACTTAACTTACTATTTTATGTCAAGTTTAAGATTCAAAGTTGTTGAAGAGGCTTCAAACCGTAAGGCTGTAGCTGTGGAGATCCCGAAAGAACGCCCCACAGAGTATTATGGCTGCAAAGTGTTCAACCGTGGCAAGATGTTCAAATATCTGCCCCTTGAGACTTACAAAGCTCTCATCAACGCCATTGACAACAAGGAGCCATTGTCACGCAAAGTAGCTGACAGTGTAGCTGAAGGTATGAAACAATGGGCTATCGATAATGGTGCCCGCCATTATACCCATTGGTTCCAGCCATTGACCGAGACCACTGCTGAAAAGCATGACGGATTCGTCGAGCATGACGGCAAAGGTGGCATGGTGGAGGAATTCAGCGGCAAGCTTCTTGTGCAGCAGGAACCTGACGCATCAAGTTTCCCGAATGGCGGTATCCGCAACACCTTTGAAGCACGCGGCTACTCTGCATGGGATATCTCTTCTCCCGCATTCATCATTGACAACACACTCTGTATTCCGACTATCTTCATCTCCTACACAGGTGAGTCGTTGGACTACAAGACACCTTTGCTTCGCGCTCTTTCAGCTGTCGATAAGGCAGGTACTGCTGTGGCACAGCTTTTTGACCCGAATGTGAAGCATGTAATCTCCAACCTCGGCTGGGAACAGGAATATTTCCTTGTGGATGAGGCTCTTTATGCCGCACGTCCTGACTTGGTGCTTACAGGAAGAACACTTATGGGACATGAGTCGGCAAAGAACCAGCAGCTTGAGGACCATTATTTCGGAGCTATTCCTTCACGTGTGCAGGCATTCATGCTCGATCTTGAAATCGAAGCTCACAAGCTTGGTATCCCTGTGAAGACACGCCATAACGAAGTTGCTCCCAACCAGTTTGAGCTTGCACCTATATATGAGGAAACCAACCTTGCCAATGACCACAACATGCTTATCATGTCGGTAATGGCTGAGGTGGCTCGCCGTCATAATTTCCGTGTGCTTCTGCACGAGAAGCCTTTTGCAGGTATCAACGGTTCAGGTAAGCATTGCAACTGGTCGCTCGGTACCGACACCGGCACTCTGCTCTTTGCTCCCGGCAAGACTCCAAAGGATAACCTTCAGTTCATAGCATTTGTGGCAAATGTGATGGCTGCGGTGCACCGTCACAACGGATTGCTTAAGGCTTCCATAATGTCAGCCACCAACTGCCATCGTCTTGGTGCTAATGAGGCGCCTCCAGCTATCATATCAATCTTTACCGGCAGTCAGCTCACCGAAATACTCAACAAGATTAAGAACTCGGACAAGGATGAGCTTATAGCTCTTGCCGGCAAGGAGGAACTTAACCTCGGTGTGGCTCAGATTCCGGAAATCATGCTTGACAATACCGACCGCAACCGCACATCGCCTTTCGCATTCACCGGAAACCGTTTTGAATTCCGTGCGGTAGGTTCAAGCGCCAACTGTGCGTCAGCGATGATTGCACTCAATGCCGCAGTGGCAGAGCAGCTCTCAGATTTCCGTAAGAAAATAGACAGCCGTCTTGAAAATGGCGAGGATCTGCATCATGCGTTGCTTGCTGAAATCAAATCATTGCTTCTGTATTCCGAAGCCATACATTTTGACGGCAACGGTTACTCGGAAGAGTGGAAAGAGGAAGCCGCACGTCGTGGCTTGGACTGCGAGACTAACCCGGCGTTGATTTTTGATGCATACTTGCGTCCGTCGTCAGTGGAAATGTTCAGCAAGACCGGTGTCATGAATCATGTGGAGCTTGAAGCCCGTAATGAGGTAAAATGGGAAATGTATACTAAGAAGATACAAATTGAAGCACGTGTCCTCGGCGACCTTGCTATCAATCATATCATCCCTGTGGCTACCCGTTATCTTTCCATACTCCTTGACAATATGGTGAAGATGCGTGAGCTGTTCCCCGGAAACAAGGGTGTGGAGCTCTCATCGCAGGATGCCGTAACGGTTGAAAAGATCATGCGTCACTGTACTATAATCAAGGAGGAGGTTGCCAAGATGATCAATTCCCGAAAGGAAGCCAATAAGATTGACTCCGAAAGGGATAAGGCATTGGCTTATTCACGCAATGTGGCTCCGAGCCTTGAAATTATCCGTTATCATATCGACAAACTCGAATTGATGGTGGATAATGAGATGTGGCCACTTCCAAAATATCGTGAACTACTCTTTATCCGTTAATTAATCATACAGGATATGGCAGAATAATAAAAATCCATGGTAATCTCACTAAAGTTGATTTTGCCATGGATTTTTTCAGTGTATTTTTGTAAATTTGCGAAACTATCAACTAATTATCACCTCAGACAGCGATGGAGATATTAAAGCATGAGTGCGGCGTGGCAATGATACGCTTGCTGAAACCACTCGAATACTACAAAAAGAAATACGGGACCTACGCATACGGGATAAACAAACTTTATCTCCTGATGGAGAAACAGCATAACCGAGGGCAGGAAGGCGCCGGAGTAGGGGTGGTGAAAATGCATTCACAGCCCGGTAATGAGTATGTGTTTCGTGAGAGGGCACTTGGAAAGGATGCGATTCAGGAGATATTCGATGAAATACGTGACAAGCTGAGCAATGCGCATCTTGCCGAGCATGACAGTGAGTGGATAGAACGTTATGCGCCTTTCCTCGGAGAGATATACATGGGACATTTGCGTTATTCCACCACAGGTAAGAGCGGGATTTCATATTGCCATCCTTTCCTGCGCCGTAACAACTGGCGTTCAAGAAATCTGCTCATGTGCGGTAATTTCAACATGACAAATGTAGACTCCATATTTGACGAAGTGGCTGCCTGCGGTCAGCATCCCCGCATATACAGTGACACCGTGGTTCTGCTCGAACAGCTTGGCGATGCTCTTGACAAAGAGAATCACCGTATCTACAGACAGTACAGAGATTCGATGGACGGCTATCGTCTTGCCTGCCAGATAGAGGATAACCTCGACATGCGCCGTGTGCTTGCTTCGAAGGCTCATTCATGGGACGGAGGATTTGTGATATGCGGTGCGACAGGTTCGGGCGATATGTTCGCTTTGCGTGACCGTCACGGCATACGACCAGCTTTCTATTATTACGACGATGAGATTGTGGTGCTTGCTTCGGAGCGTCCGGTGATTCAGACCACGTTTGATATTCCTCGCCGTGCCATCAAAGAGCTTACTCCCGGAAGTGCCCTCATAGTCAACAAGGCTGGTACGGTTTCGGTGGATGACATATTGGGTGAGGCTGAGAATCAACGATGCTCGTTCGAACGTATCTATTTCTCACGAGGCAGTGACGCTGATATTTATCGTGAACGCAAGCAGTTGGGATGCAATGTGGTGCCAGCCATAATGAAAAGCATCGGGAATGATTTCAAACATTCGGTATTCTCATTTATCCCCAACACTGCCGAAGTGGCTTTTATAGGTATGTGTTCGCAGCTTGAAAAGGAGCTTAACAAGGTAAAAGAAGCACAGATCCTCGAAGCTAAGGAGGCGGGTACGCTCACTCCGGAATTGTTGTCGGAAATCATGCGGCAGAATCTCCGTATAGAGAAGGTGGCGATAAAGGATATAAAGCTACGCACATTCATAGCTGAAGGTGAGTCACGCAATGACCTTGCCGCCCATGTCTATGATGTGACCTACGGGATAATTGAAAACGGTGTTGACAATGTTGTGGTGATAGATGACAGTATCGTCAGGGGAACAACTCTCAAACAGTCGATCCTCCGTATGCTTGACCGTCTGCACCCCAAAAAGATAGTCGTGGTATCATCATCCCCGCAGGTTCGCTATCCCGATTATTACGGTATAGATATGTCGCGCATGGGCGAATTTATAGCATTCCGTGCCGCTGTGCAGCTGCTTAAAGACAGAGGTATGGAGAATGTGCTTGAGGAAACTTATCGCAAATGCCTTGAACAGGAGAAGCTGCTTGACATTGAGATGAAGAATTGTGTCAAAGCCATATATGCCCCGTTCACGCAGGATGAAATCTCAAATAAGATAGTGGAAATGCTCACTGCCGACGGTTCGATAAATGCCGAGGTCGAGTTAGTCTATCAGACTCTCGAAGGGCAGCGGGACGCCATACCCACTTGTCCGGGTGACTGGTATTTTTCCGGAAATTATCCCACTCCGGGTGGTGTGCGGCTTGTCAACAGGGCATATATAAATTATTACGAAGGTAACACTGAAAAAAGATGAAACATTTAACCTCTCTCCGATCTCTCCTTTTCGTTTTCTCGCTAATAGCTGTCGCCAGAGGTTCGGCGCAGTCGTATTGGGCTGAGAGAACTTATTATGAAACTCCTGTCACGCTGCGTGATTCATTCGTGACGCTTACCTCTGTTCATGAACACTCTCCCCAATCGCTGTGCGTGGAAGCGAGAGGTGCCATGAAGAGCGGGATAGGGGAGCGGTCAGGTCTTGCACCATCATTTTGGGGGATGAAAGTCGTGTTAGGGTCGGACACTTTGCTTGTGACGCTGCGCCACGGAAATACTGACTTCGGCGATTTACTTGACAAGCGTTTTACACGCATATCAGTATGTCGCAACGGAGATGAGGTAGGAGCAAAAGATTTTACTGATGATTTTGCGACATCTTCGGGTGGATACAACACACTATTAGTGGAAATAGACAGCGGGAGTTCAACGCTGAAACTGGCAGGTGGGTCACATTCCTGTGTCAGACTGATGGAAATACCATTTGAAGGTGTAAATTTGTCGGCGCCGGAAGCCTCGGTATGGGCTAAAGGTGAGTTGGCGCTATCGTCATTTTCGACGGAGATTTCAATGGCTCCGGAATCGGTGCTTGCCACATCATGGACTCGTGAGAGTCTGGCTGACTACCTAAGCCGTTCCACTGACCCAGTGGAGGGGTATTGGGAATACCTTGACCGCAAAAATGATCCGCAATATGCCCGGTTGGGTGGGCGTTATGTCATGGCGGTGGTTAAAAGTGCCGTCGATTCCGAGCGTTACGACCTCGTTTATCTCTCAGGAGCGGAGACATTGGCAAGCCGATGGTCACCTTTCATGCTTAAAGGGCATCTGATCCCGACTGTGTTTCAGTCGCACTATGACTTGCACTGGTATGACTCTACGTTTGAGCCTATAACCACCGATGTTCATGCGTCGATCACCGACAATGCCATACTCACATTGTCGTTCCCGCTTTTAAAAACCGTGCTCAGGTTCTCAAAGGCTTCCGATGACAAGAAACGACAGACCTATCAGGAGCAGGGTGAGATCGACTAACTTAAGCCGTATGTTTTTCTCGTGAAGCGCTATCACGCCGTAGAAGAATGACACTATGACGCTGCCACGCCTTATCATCGACACCACGGCTATCATTGACCCTTCGAGCGACAGACTATAGAAATATGCTATGTCGGCTATGGTGAGGAAGAGCGATATGAGCGGTATTGTCCATCGCCATTTAAGCGGTGTGCCACCCTTTTTACCTTTCAGTATTATTGCTATAGTGATGCCCATTATCACAAGCTGATATAGCGAATACCATGCCTGCACCTCTAATGGTTCGTAGCGTGTGAGCAGGTATTTGTCATAGAGTGCGCTCACGGCCCCCATCGTGGTTGCGCCGATAGCCATCCATATCCATTTATTGTGCCTTATGGAGAAACCCTCCTTGCCGCCGACCCGGCTTATGAAAAACAATGACCAAAAACCTAACACGACTCCTGCCCATTGCCATCCGTTGAGGCGTTCGCCGAAAAGTAGCAGTGCGCCCACGAGCACTATCACCGGGCGTGATGCGTTAACCGGTCCTGCTATTGTCAGTGGCAGATGCTTTATGCTGGCATATCCGAGCAGCCATGAACTTAACACTATGCCTGATTTAAGCAGTATGGCTCCGTGACCTTCCAATGTGTTGCCAAGTCCGTAATTGCCATGAAATAAGCCTATAACAATTAGCGGAAGCATCAGTATGGCACTGAAAAGGGTGTTGAGAAACAGCACTCCCAATACGTTGTTTTTATCCACCGATAGCTTCTTCATCACATCGTACAATCCCAAGCACAATGCCGACACGACTGCAAGTAATACCCACATAATCTATCCTTTTCAAAAATTTCCGCAAAGTTACTAAATTCATGTTTAAAAACATGCATGAGGATAGCCCCGACAATGACATTTTTTATTAATATATAGCTTTGAATATGATAAGTTGAAAAATAATAAAATCTTAAATCAATCCGTTTACCTTTTGATAAGGAATGGTATCATTGAAATATAGTGTAGCATGAGGATTATTAAAAGTAATTTAATCCGGATTTCAATAATCGTAATGACGGTGACGATCGTTGCCGTTATTAGTTGTTATGCGATAGTGTCAGCAAATGCAAAAGGAAAGACATATAACGAGGTGGAGAATATTCCATTTAATCACATGGGATTGCTTCTTGGCACATCGCCTTTTACTTCACAAGGAGGACATAATTATTATTTTGATAATAGGATTAAAGCTACTGCAAAACTTTATCATAGTGGGAAAATTGGCAAGATTATAGCAAGTGGTGGTGATTATTCCAATAGAAAAAACGGTTATGATGAATTATCGGCAATGCGTGATTCATTGGTGGTGCATGGGGTGCCTGACAGCATAATCATATTGGATTATCAAGGCACACGCACTATTAATTCTATCGTCAATGTCCGTTACATTGACAGTATTACAGTCATATCTCAGAAATATCATAACGAAAGAGCTATTTGGCTTGCGGAACATTATGGACTTCATGCCGTAGCCTATAACGCTCTAACGCCTGATATAACGGACAAAAAATCAAAAATATTTCACGCGAGTTTCTTGCAAGGGTCAAGATGTTTCTGGACTTGGCGACAGATAAATAAATAAATAAACTATCTGATGATTAGTCACTCTAAATATTAGCTTCCTGATTAAGGATAATTTTGTATTCAGTGAGTCGGGTGGAGTCTTCGTGGATTGGTCGATTATTACTTTCTTTGATTGAGTTTACTTTACGATGGGGTCGGAGCCCGAATATGGTCATGTCATAGTGATAGATGAATTTTAGAAGCATCTTTTTATCAACCACAAATATGCGCTGGGTGCGGTAACGCCCCGTGCGACCCACTGACCACCTCATAAAAGGAGGAATAGGACGCATGTAATAATCTGCTTTCCCTTTCATCTTCTCAAAGGATTTTGGAGGGAAGATGCCTGAAACTGAATATACATTGTAAAGATCCTCGCCGGGTATGGCATAGTTGACCACTACACGATAAAGCGTGTCGTCGGTTAGATTATCAATATAGCTCCCGGTAAGTTCCATTCCTGCTCCGGGGCGCCATTCATAAACTGTAGTCGAAGCGAAACGCTTGCCGGTGTCATTGTAAACGACGGTGACATCCGGTATCAACCATGTCATAGCCGCTGTGGTACCCATGCAAATTAATGGTGTGAATATCAATAAGAAAAATGAAGCTGCCATTATGTCCCATTTCCTGAAACGATGGCTTAAAAACAGGCAAAATGCCGCAAGAGCGATGAGCGATGTTGCCAACAATACGGCAAAAGCTGTGAAGTCATATAGAAATTTGGCAACACAATAATACGTGATGATTATGGTGCCACATAAAATAAATAGATTGAAAGGATTGTTGACAGAGGTTTGAATTTCGTTTGTGTTGCCGTGGCGCATCTGCCATCGATATGATACTATAAATGTGAGGTAAGCGAGCACGAGGGATAGAATTGCGGCGATAACCGAACTGATAATTTTCAATGTCGTGGCGGAGATTACCATTGGCTGTACGAGATAAGTTATTATGGTGCAAATATATTGAATTTAACTTTTGTTGTCAAGAGCTTTGCATGGTTATTTTAAAACGAATGCAGTTGATTAACAACGATTTTTTAGATTCAAACGTTTCTATATCAGAAATAATCGTTAAATTTGCGATATGAAACTGATTGAATACAATTGATTTATAGCTAATATATACTGAAACATCTTCAGGATGTGTTGGACGCTATTAATAATTGGAAGGATTCTTTGCTGACTTTCCCAAACGTTTTGATTTATTTGAAAAAGATGGATTGAGAATTTGTGCCGTTGAACGCAAAACGGAGATAATGGGAGAGGCGATTCTATGTTGAGAATTGAAATTTAAGCGTCATTATTTTTCAAAGGGTTGTATTTTGTGAAATTTTATGCTAACTTTGTAGGATAAAATGAATAAAAAATTCGCTTATGAAATTTACAGTTCCAAGTAAGACACTTCATAATTTCGCTTCGGCGGTAAGCAAGGTCATAAATGCCAAAAATGCCTTGACAATACTTAACAATTTCCTCTTCTCGATAGAAGGTAATGTGCTGACTGTTACCGCATGTGACGGTGAAAACACTCTGTGTGGCCGTATTCCTATCATGGATGTCGAGGGTTCGGGCGAGTTTTGCATCGATGCCCGCAGAGTAGTGGAGCTGCTGCGTGTTATGCCGGAGCAGGAGTTGAATTTTGATATTGATGATACCACTCTTGCCATTGAGATGTCGCATCCCAACGGTTCATATAAGTTCATGGGTGTGTCAGGGGCTGAGTATCCTCGTTTCAAACGGACAGCCTCCGACAACTTGCAGACATTCCAGACTTCGGGCGCAGTGTTGCTCCGCGGATTGGAATTCACATCGTTTGCCGCCGGTACCGATATGCTCCGTCCACAGATGATGGGTGTGTATTGGGACATCAAGCCTGACAAATTGGTATTTGTGGCTACCGATACTCACAAACTCGTAAAATTCGAGGATCAGAGCATAGCTCCCGGAATAGAAGGTGCGTTTATCCTTCCTAACAAATCCACCAATGTGTTCCGCAGCGTCTTTAATAAGGACGAGGATGTGAAGGTGTCGCTTGACCCCCAGCAGGGTGTGACATTCGAGACAGACACATTCACTTTCGACAGCCGTCTTGTTAAGGGCAGATTCCCGGATTACACCCGTGTTATTCCGGCTAACAACCCATTCACCCTTACAGTCAACCGCCACCAGTTTACCACTGCCGTGCGTCGGGTGAGCCTGTTTGTGGATGAAGGTCACGGTTTGATTAAATTCCGCATCACTCCTGATTTGCTAACCATCAAGGCTTCGGACAACGAATATAACACCTCGGGTGTCGAAAATCTTGCAGCTGACTTTACCGGTAATAATATGGTGGTTGGTTTCAGCTCGTCGTACCTTGCTGAGCTTGCAGGTGTGCTTTGGACTGACGACATAGTGTTTAAGCTTGCCGATCCGTCAAAACCGGCTGTGATACTTCCCACCGAGGATAAGGCAGACACTAAACTGACCATGCTCCTTATGCCTATGAGCGTCACTGATTTTTAATGACGAAGTAATTGGAAGTCAGATTTAGAGGTTGTTTATCGAACATAGGATGAAACTTAATCTAAAGAAACCGATAGTCTTTTTTGACCTTGAAACCACAGGTGTGGACGTGACCAACGACCATATCGTGGAGATTTCAATAATAAAGGTGATGCCTAACGGTCAGGAGATAGAAAAGACACGTCGCATAAATCCGGGGGTGAAAATTCCCCCGGAGGCTACTGCCGTCCATCACATCACCGATGAGGATGTGGCTGATGCTCCGACATTCCGTCAGATAGCACGTTCGCTCGCCGCAGAGCTTGAAGGATGTGACATTGCGGGATTTAATTCAAACAAATTTGATATTCCCATGCTCGACCAAGAGTTCCAGCGTGCCGGAGTAAAATTTGATTTCTCGAAATGCCGTATGATAGATGTTCAGACCATCTTTCATAAAAAGGAACAGCGCACGCTGGTGGCTGCCTATAGGTTCTATTGCGGTAAAGAGCTTGACGGCGCACATTCGGCAAACGCCGATACCCGTGCCACATACGAGGTGCTGATGGCACAACTTGACAAATACGATGACCTCCCGAATGATATGGAGGAGCTTAGCAAGTTCTCACAGCTCGGTAGGAATGTCGATTTTATGAATCGCCTTATTTACAATGATAATAATGAGGAGGTCATTAATTTCGGCAAATATAAAGGTCGTCTCGCAACGGAGGTACTGAAGAAGGATCCGAGTTATTATGACTGGATTATGAAAGGTGACTTCTCGCAGAATACCAAAGATTGCTTCACACGCATAAAATTACGCATGAAAAAATGAGTTTGCAAGGCAAACATATCATTCTCGGTATATGTGGCGGCATAGCGGCTTATAAGTCGGTGTCGCTGCTTAGGTTATTGGTCAAAGCCGGAGCTGAGGTTCAGGTTGTGATCACACCGGCAGGGAAGGAGTTTATAACCCCTGTAACATTGTCGGCACTTAGTCAGAAGCCTGTGGTGAGTGAATTTTTCACAGCCAATACCGGCGAATGGCATTCGCATGTCGATTTGGGGCTTTGGGCTGACTGCATGGTGATAGCTCCTGCTACGGCATCTTCAATCGGTAAGATGGCTCATGGGATAGCGGACAATATGCTTATCACTACTTATCTTTCAGCAAAATCGCCTGTGTTCATAGCTCCTGCGATGGATCTTGACATGATGGCTCATCCCTCCACTCAGGCAAATTTACGCCTGTTGGAAAGCTATGGCAACCATATAATCGAGCCTGAGACCGGTTATTTGGCAAGCGGACTCACGGGGAAAGGACGAATGGAGGAACCCGAAAAGATACTTGAAGTCCTTGAAAAATTTTTCTCCGTAGGGAAGAGCATGGAAGAGAAAAAGGTGCTTATAACTGCCGGTCCCACGTATGAAAAGATTGACCCTGTGCGTTTCATCGGCAACTACTCTTCCGGGAAGATGGGATATGCTTTGGCTGATGAATGTGCTTCACGTGGAGCTGATGTGACATTAGTGAGCGGTCCTGTCTCGGTATCGGTTTCCAATCCGTCAATCAAGGTTGTTAAGATCGAATCGGCAAAAGAGATGCTGGCAGAGTGCGAGAAAGTTTTCCCGACCTCCGATGTGGCAATAATGTGTGCAGCAGTGGCTGACTATGCCCCTGCGCATACTGCCGACTCAAAGATAAAGCGTGAACATCAGGAGATACCTGTGATTGAGTTGGTGAAGAATCCGGATATTGCCGCCACTCTTGGCGCAATGAAGAAATCGTCACAGACGCTTGTAGGTTTTGCTTTGGAAACTGATCATGAATTCGAAAATGCGGTTGAGAAACTTAATCGAAAGAATCTCGACATGATTGTCCTGAATTCGATGCGTGACTCAGGAGCCGGTTTTGGAACAGATACCAACAAGGTGACCATCTTTACTCGTGACTCACGTTGTGAATATCCTTTGAAGTCCAAAAAAGATGTGGCAAAAGATATTGTTGATGCGATAATCTCAAAAAAATGTGAGCAGAGGTAATCGGCATATTCGTTTCCGGCTTGCAGGAATACTGATGTTATTTGCTGTGATGGCATCTCACGGGCAGGAGCTGAACTGCCGTGTTGAGGTGAATGTGTCGCAGATTGAAGGCACAAATAAGTCGGTGTTTGAAACTCTTGAATCGGCTATAAACGAATATGTGAACACCACAAAATGGACTGATGCGAAATTTTCGCCCAACGAGAAGATTGATGCCAATATGTTTTTCTCTATAACGGACTATGACGAGGCTACGGGGAAAATGTCAGGTTCGCTTCAGGTTCAGTCGGTAAGACCGGTATATAATTCTTCATACGTCACCACATTGTTGAACTTCAAGGATAATAATGTGGAGTTTAACTATAACGAGAATGAACCGTTGGTGTATTCCGAAAACTCCATGGAAAGCCAGCTTACAGCCATATTGGACTTTTATGTATATCTTATTTTAGCTATTGATTTCGATAGTTTTTCGCTACGGGGCGGAGATAAGTGTTTTGAACGGTTGGAAGCGATAGTCCATAGGGCGCAATCATCGGGTGAAAGCGGATGGAAGACATTTGAAGATACCAAAAATCGTTCTGCGGTTTTGAATTCATTCACCGATCCGTCCACTGCGCAAATCAGAGACCTGTATTACAGCTATCATCTCCATGGGCTTGACCAAATGCCAGTATCACCCGATAAAGGTAGGGCAGAGATTGACAGGTCGTTGGATATTCTGTCGAAAATCTACTCGGTTTCGCCAATGTCAGTTGGGCTGTCGATGTTTAAGGATGCCAAATTTGACGAACTGACTAATATATATTCAAAGTCCTTGCCTGATCAACGTGATCATGCCTACGGAGTATTAATAAATCTATATCCTTCCGAGCATGATCGTCTTGATGACTTAAAAAAGGGAACTATTGTTGCTTCTGATTACTAATCATATAAAAAGTTATTACAAGTGTTAGAGTCACTCCATATATCGAATTATGCGCTGATCGATGTCATAGACATTGATTTTCATAGCGGCTTCAATGTCATCACGGGTGAGACCGGTGCCGGCAAGTCGATCATACTTGGCGCTCTCTCTCTGATACTTGGAGGCAGAGCGGATTCACGTGTCGTGACTAATCCCGCGGCGAAAAGCGTCATTGAGGCAGTCTTTACCGTGGATGATTATCCCTCCTTGAAGGAATATTGCTTGGAAGCCGACATAGAGTGGGATGATGAGCGTTGTATCCTTCGCAGGGAAGTGGCTCCTGCCGGTCGTTCACGTGCTTTTGTCAATGACTCGCCTGTCCCTCTCACGAAGTTGCAGGCTGTTGCCATGCGCCTGATAGATATACATTCCCAACATCAGAACCAGTTGCTTGCCACACCTGAATTCCAGCTGAAAATCATCGATAATCTTGCCGGAAATGCTGAGAGGTTGCGTGAATATGCCAAGCGTTATAACGCTCTCCGTGATGCCGTAAAGCAACTGAAGATAATGCGGGCGAGAGTGGAGCGCAGCCGTGAGGACGAAGAGTTCACCCGTTTTCAGCTTGAGCAGCTTGATGAGCTTAATCTCCTGCCGGGAGAGCAGGCTGACCTTGAAAAAGAGCGGGAGGTGATGTCGAATATTGCAGTCATAAAGACCGCTCTTAATAATGCGTCAGGGGCGTTGATGATGAATGCGACAAATGCCGTGTCGCTTGTTGAGACAGCCATTGATTCATGTGATGACCTTGGCGATGTGCTTGACCAAGGGGATAACATACTGGAAAGACTTGAATCGGCAAAGATAGAGCTGACCGATATTGCTTCGACTTTTAATGACATAGGTGAAAATCTTTCGGCTGATCCCGGCGAATTGGCGGCAATAGAAGATAGATTGAACTCCATATACACTCTCTGCCACAAGCATCATGTCGATAACAGTGACGGACTTATAGCATTGCGTGACACTCTGAGGGCTAAGCTTAATGCTCTCGACAATTCCGATGATTTCCTTAAAGAGCTTGAAAAGGAAGCACGGCGGGCTAAAGCGTTGGCTAAGGAGACGGCGCTTGAGATTTCTGAAGCCCGCAAGGCGGAGGCTAAACGATTTGGCGAACGATTACGTGAGGTAGCCATGCCGCTTGGCATGAAGAATTTGCAATGTGACATACAGGTATTGCCGGCAGATATGTCATCGACCGGTATAGATACTGTTCAGTTCATGTTTGCGTTCAATAAGAACCAGCAACTTATGCCTGTCGGCTCGACGGCTTCGGGTGGTGAGATTTCACGATTGATGCTCTCCATCAAGTCAATCATTGCGTCACGAATGCAATTGCCGAGCATTATATTTGATGAAATAGACACCGGAGTTTCCGGCGATGTGGCTAACCGTATGGGCGTGATGATGCGGGATATATCCAAGAGTATCCAAGTCACTGCCATCACACACTTGCCTCAGGTCGCTTCAAAGGGTGATGCGCAATATAGAGTGTATAAGGAGGACGACGAACATTCGACGCATACACGCATTGCCCGTCTGTCAGACGACGAGCGAGTCAATGCGATTGCCGCAATGCTTGGTGGCGCATCGGTCGATAAGGCTGCCATTGCCGCTGCCCGCTCTCTTCTTAAAAATTCATGATAACAGATAAAATATTACAATAGTGGAACGTTCCGATTATATTTATGGCATTCGTGCCGTCATTGAGGCTATAGAAGCCGGAAAAGAGATAGATAAGATTTTTATCGCCAAGGATCTTCAGGGTGAACTTGCGGGAGAGCTGATTTCGGCTGCGAGAAAAGCCCATGTCGTGATGCAGCGAGTGCCGGTGGAGCGAATCAATCGCATAACCCGTAAGAATCATCAGGGTGTATTGGCTATGATGTCGGCAGTTACATATCATCGCCTTGACCATTTGGTCCCGGAACTGTATGAAGCCGGAATCCTCCCATTCATAGTTCTGCTCGACGGAATTACTGATGTGCGTAATTTCGGTGCCATTGCCCGTACCTGTGAATGTGCCGGAGTGGATGCCATTGTCATCCCTGAGCATGGCAGTGTGTCGGTTGGCGGTGATGCCATAAAGACCTCAGCCGGAGCATTGCACCATATCCCCGTTTGCCGTGTGTCATCCATAGCTTGGGCTGCTAAATTTCTTCGTGAGAATGGCTATAATGTAGTGGCTGTGTCGGAAAAAGCTGATATTAATTACACTGAAGGTAAATATAGCGATCCGGTTGCACTTGTGATGGGAGCAGAGGATGTGGGTATATCACCCGAAGCTATGAAGCAATGTGAGACCCGTGTCGCAATACCTATGTTTGGTAATATCGGTTCGCTTAATGTGTCAGTGGCAGCGGGAGTAATGATATACGAAGTAGTGCGTCAGCGTCTTAAAGCTAACCTTGAAATAATATAAGTATTTGGCTTAAATATTAGCTTCGGATTTCACTCCCATATCGGTGACAATCAGTAATTTGTCACCGTCTGATACAGTGACTCCGAATACCATCTTATCACCCCCTTCTTTGACTTTGAGTTTTTTTACAAGCTCAGGTGCGGAGAGGGGGAAATTTCTTGTCGCAACATTTATTTTCGGATACTTTTTCGCAAAGTCCTTATAAGTCTGTTTTGACGATGGGAGAATTTCAATGATATTAAATTTTTCTCCCGGGAAGCCGGCAATCTCTTTTTCGGAATAGTAAAGGTGGGTGTTTGGATGTAATTTGTATAGACCGAATCTGCTCGCCAATGTGCGGTATCCGCCACCTTTCATCACGGCTGGATATGCCTCGTAGATATATCCACCCTTTTCAGGGGTTGAGTACTCTACATTCATATCTTTTTCATCGTCCGGATAGAATAGAAATTCATCATGACCGATGGTCACGCATCTCACTGCTTTTTTCGATGCTGTTTCGGTGTTAATATTTGCAGACCTGTTGCCGTCAATAACAAATACAACCTCCTTACATTCTTTAGGTGTGCCAATCACCACTATGTCGCAGTCCACACCAAGCTCCTTCTTTGCGGCATCTATGCTCAGCATTGGGGAGCATTTGATAATGAGTTTGTCGCATCGGCTTAACAGCAACGGAAATGCAGTGGTGACATCGGGCTGGCAATCTTTCAACGCAAAGTAACGCCCTGCAGAGTCACGCCTTGCAGGGTCTATGAATATCACATCGAAAGTTTCATTGTTTGCGTCAAGCCATGCAACGCTATCACCCTCTACTATGGAGATGTTGTTGAGATTTAATGCTTTGGCATTGTGTATGGCTGCACGATAACTTTCAGGGTCTATCTCAATGGCGGTAACGTTGCCCGCTTTTGATGCGAGATGGAATGAATCGATACCCAATCCGCATGTCATGTCAAGCACCGTGTCCCCGTCATTAATCATATTGGCATGAACCTTTGCAACAGCATCGGATGTCGCCATTTCCGCCACAGCGAGTGAGGGGAATATGAAATCCGGATTTTTTAATGTTTCAGGTAGCTTTTTGGCAGTTTTATACCTACATTCCTCCTGAAGTATTTCCCAAAGTTTTTCCGGACAACCGTGGTATTTGAGCCTTAGTTTGTTGAAATCGTTCACCCTAACACGTTGTTCTTTGGTTTTGTCGCTTGAAAATCTTTAATATAATTAGGCACACTGTATGCTATGTCAAGAAAGTCGCGTTGCGAGTATGCTTTTTCAGCAAGCGCAATCATGTCAATGGCAAGAGGGACTATATCGGGTATGAATTTGGCATTGGGTGAGGTTATTACATCCTTCGCTTTATCGCTGCCGTTGCCGAAGAAGAGTACATTTGCGTTGTCGGCAAGGATATCTGAATAACTGTTTTCGTCGAGAATCAACGGCTGCTGAGGCATCACATCCTCCAATGCAAAGTCGTAGGCAGCAGTGTACACCTCCATGCGTCTTGCGTCGATCATCGGCACGAATATTTCATCACCTTGCAGTTCCTGAGTGAACATTACCTGACACGCCATGATTTTAAGCGTGTTGATACCTATGAGCGGAATGTCCAGGGCGTATGCAAGACCTTTTGCCTCCGATAAACCGATGCGCAGACCGGTATAGCTTCCGGGACCCATCGACACAGCCACGGCTTCAAGTTTAAGCTCTTTTTCGGCTGCGAAATCAAGACAATATTTTATATAGTCGCTGAGGAGTCCGGCATGATTGCGTCCATCCATATCTTCCTGATGGGCAAGTACCATACCTTCAGCGGTCAATGCCACTGAACATACATTGGTTGAAGTTTCTATATTGAGTATAACAGCCATCGCACAAATAATTATGAAAATGTCACACAAAGTTACTCGTTTATCACGAGAAAATTGTAATTTTGTGGGAAAAATTATATCGTGCTGCCTAAGCGGGACGGGATTTAAACACAGTCAGTATGTTGTACTCAATGACCGGATTCGGGAAATCGGTGAAAGAGATTCCCGGCAAGAAAATCACAGTTGAAATAAAATCTCTTAACAGCAAGCAGATTGACATAGCGGCAAGGGTGCCGTCATCGTTGCGTGAATATGAATTACAGATGCGAAATAATTTGGTTCATATTCTCGAACGCGGAAAAGTAGATCTGACTGTTTATGTCGAATCAGTCACTGCTGAAGCTTCGATGCGTTTCAACATTCCTGTGCTTGAGACATATAAGAATGAGGTTAAATCCATGGCTCAAGCTTTGGGTATTCCCGAGCCTTCCGATTGGTATAATGTGCTTCTACGGTTCCCTGATGTCATGAGGTCGGATGTCACAGGCGAGGCTGACGCTTCGGAAGTGGAGGATGTGATGAAAACTCTCGATGAAGCGGTTCAGTCGCTGATGAATTTCCGCCGCACAGAAGGGGAGAAGCTTGAAGCTTTCTTCACTGTGCGTATTGAAAAGATTCGCAATCTGCTTTCCCAGATACCTCAATATGAAAATGAGCGTATAGTCCGTATCCGTGCAAGAATGGAAGAAGGGCTGTCGAAAATACACTCGGTTGACTATGATAAGTCACGCCTTGAACAGGAATTGTTCTTCTACATTGAGAAACTGGATGTGAATGAGGAGAAACAGCGTCTGTCACAGCACCTCAATTATTTTATGGAGACCATGAATGGTCCTAAGGGTCAAGGTAAGAAGCTCGGGTTTATAACTCAGGAGATAGGACGAGAGATCAACACTCTCGGCTCAAAGAGCAATCATGCCGAGATGCAGAAACTCGTGGTCCAGATGAAGGACGAGCTTGAGCAGATAAAAGAACAGGTGCTAAACGTGATGTAATCAGAAGGACAGAGATGAAAGGTAAGATCATTATAATTTCCGCACCGTCGGGTTGTGGTAAGTCTACAATTATCAACGCCTTGTTGGAACGGGGTGAGATTGATATGCAGTTCTCTATCTCAGCCACTAACCGTCCGCCTCGTGAGGGTGAACAGCATGGGGTTAATTATTACTTTCTTACTGACGATGAATTCCGCAACTATATTTCACAGGATGCTTTTGTGGAATATGAGGAAGTATATCCGGGCAGGTTTTACGGCACTCTCAAAAGCGAGATTTCACGTATCACTGACGAAGGTCACAATGTGATTCTCGACATTGATGTGAAAGGTGGCGTGAATGTCAAGAGAATGTTTGGTGAAAAAGCCATAAGCATATTCATCGAGCCACCGAGTGTTGAAACTCTCCGGCAGCGTTTAGTCAACCGTGCCACCGATCCGGAAGACGCCATTAATCAGCGTGTGGCAAAAGCTGAGTATGAGATTTCGTTTGCTCCTGAATTTGATGTCACTGTTATCAACGATGATCTGCAGGAGGCGATATCGCAAGTTGACAGTGTGATCAAGGGATTTATAGCAAGTTAAACACAGTATTTAATTATCCGTTTTCTCAAATGATTATCGGGATTCTGGGAGGGTCATTCAACCCTGTTCATATCGGACATTTGATGCTGGCAAGCTATCTTCAGCAATTCTGTGGCTTCGATGAGGTATGGCTCAACCTGTCACCTCTGAATCCGCTGAAATCCAATCCTGAAGAGTTGATTCCTGACGTGCAGCGCCTTGCCATGCTCGATTTGGCTATAGGTGACACCAAAGGTTTGAAAGTTTGCGACATAGAACTTTCCATGCCGAAGCCGTCATATACCATTAATACTCTCCGTTATCTCGAGAAACGCTATCCGCGTCATCAGTTTAAGCTTATAATCGGTAGTGATAACTGGAAGATTTTCGATCATTGGAAAGATTCGGAGGCTATACTCTCTGATTTCGGTGTGGTGATATATCCACGTCCCGGTTATCCTGTGGGGACAGTGTATGATGATGGTGTGGATGTGGTAAATGCTCCCACCGCCGATATTTCAAGTACGTTTATCCGTAAGGCGCTTTCCAGAGGGAAGGATATGAACTATTTTCTCCCGGCAGGTGTCTATGACTATATAAAGAAAAACGAATTGTATGGAACTAAACACTAATTCAATAGCATTCATAGGTCTGTGTAATGAATATTGCCTTGCGGTGGAGAATGCGCGTGAGACTCAGTTGCGTGATTTCGTGGCTTCAATGTTACGGTTGTTGCCGAGAATATACATTGCAGCTACTGACCTGACGGTTACCCGTCCTATCGAGGAAGATGACGAACCGTATCTCGACAGTTATCTTGACGAGGATTACTATGAGTCCGTGCGTCGTGAGATAGAGTCACTGCTTGGAGCCGATGACGTGTATCTTGAAGTGTTTGAAGAGGATATGAAGTATTCCGATACCCCTATAGGAGCGAGCATTGCGGAAGGTATTTCGGATATATTCCAAGTGCTATACAATTTCATCACTATGGTGCGTGAAGCTCCGTCAGAGACTATCGACAGGGCGCTTGTGGCGGTCAAAGATGATTTTGACAGCTATTGGAGTCAGAAACTGTGCAATCTTTTGCGCCCTCTCAACCATCTGCGCTATAAAGTTTCCGACGAGGAAGAGGATGATTTTTAAAGAGCTTGAACAACAATCTAACGTTATAAAATATGTCTATATTAAAAGAGAATTTGCCGGTGGCATTTTGCAGTGACCATGCCGGCTATGAAATGAAGATGATGCTTGAGGGATATTTTGATTCTATGGGTATCAAGTATAAGGATTTTGGAACATTCTCGGCTGACAGCTGTGATTATGCCGATTTCGCTCATCCATGTGCTACTGCCGTTGAGAATGGCGAATGTTATCCCGGGATAGCGCTCTGCGGTTCAGGTAACGGTATCGGTATGACCCTCAACAAGCATCAGGGCATACGTGCCGCTTTGTGCTGGAATGTGGAGCTTGCGGAACTTGCCCGCCGTCATAACGATGCCAACGTATTGGTGCTTCCCGCTCGTTTCATTGATAATGTGATGGCTATAAACATTGTCGAAAAATTCCTTGAAACACCTTTTGACGGAGGTCGCCACGCCAAACGTATCGCCAAAATCCCCGTTGACAGCAAGTGCGAATAATCCGTTATTTACATATATAATATAAGAGAAGAATGGGGCTGTGTCAAAATAGGCGCAGCCTCTTTTTTGTGGCATTGATGTTTTGA
>CAJTMJ010000019.1 GCA_910577335.1 uncultured Duncaniella sp.
TTTGCTGCTGCATCTCCGGCGACTGCGGTATCTTGCCGAACTGGTCGTGCGACATGATTACACAGTCATAGTCGTTGTTCTTTATCTGGTTGAAGAACGCCACTCGGTTGTCAGCCTTGAAACTCTTTTCATCGGCAAACAGTATCCGGGCATTTGGATAGGCACTCTGATAGGTCATGGCTATCTCGGCGACATTGGCTTTAAGACCGATAATCATCGGTTTGTGAGCCAGCCCGAGACGCTTCATTTCATGCGCTGCAATGCACATTATCAGCGTTTTACCCGTCCCCACCTCGTGGTCGCAGATGCCACCGCCGTTCTGTTTCAGCATCCATATACAGTCCATCTGTGACTGATAAATGGAGTGGATTCCATACCTGTCACCCAATAATTTCATATTGAGGTCGGGGAAGGTCTGGTGACTGCCGTCATACTGCGGGCGCACGAAACAGTTGAACTTGTCATTGTAGAGGTCAACGAGTTTCTCCTTGAACTCCGGCGACTGGGCTTCAAGCCATTCAGAGAAGCCGTTTCGTATCTCGTCAATCTTGGTATTGGCGAGTTGGATAGCCTCGTTGTCCGGCACCTTGATGTCGTTGCCGTTATCGTCTTTTCCGGCAGACTTCTTGATGTCGGGAACAGTGTTATGAAGGGCATGTTTCAGAAGGTTCATACCGTCGTAGGTACGGTAATAGCCTCTGACACAGAACTCCTCCCATATGGTCATGTTCTTACGACTTGCCTCTGCCGAATACTCGTCCATACTTGAAGAATATGCAATCTTCACATCGGTGTGGAACAGGTACGACATATAAGCCGAATAGATGCCTGTAGGGATCCATCGTTCACCGAAGTTGAAATCAAGCTCGTCGAACTCAATACGGCGGGGCCGGGCTTCCTCCAATGCTTTGAGGGAGTCTTTCGACATGGCGATGAACGGTTCAACGCCGTCATAGCCGGGGAAATTCTTGATACGTTCTTCCTCCCGGTCAATCCATGCCCTAACGTCATTGGCTTTAGCCACGACATTTCCGGCGATGAATCGGTCTTTAATCTCGTAGTTTTCGACTAATGGATTATAATAGATGTGTCCTTCGAGGTTATCCACCAAAGAATCCTTATCCATATCCACCAGTCCTGACATATATTCGAGATTGACCTCACCGTATTTGTTGAGCGATGCGGATAACGCCTCCATCGGAGTATCTACTGAAGTAACTTCGTCAATGGCGAATGAAACGGGGTGATCGAAAATGTCAGCCTTGACAAACCGACCATTTTCTCCGCGCTCCAATGCAAGAGCATCCCTGCCATTGGCATCCATCAGGATAAATCTCACATTCTGTTTCTCGTTGAGATTACCGTATTTCTCCACAAACTCGTCGTAATACTGATTGAGGTGTTCGCGCAGATGTTCCGATGGTTCATGCGTCTCAGCCTCGTAATTGTAGAGTTGTTGATACGTCTCAGACAGAGTAACATACAGCATGGCTCGCTTCGCCTGTTCCGGTTTGAGGGACAACGGATTGAACGTTGCGCCGTTCTTGCGGACTTCAGAAAGGAATCCGACCATGTCGTCCTGAACGACCATACTGCCGTTGTGGTGGAAGAACTGAATATCCTCCGAGAAAGGACGGGGAGACATATCGACCGTAACAGGTCCCGGCTTTTGTGTAGCCACTCTTGGCTGTCTGCCGGGTATGAAGTCGCCTTCGGTACGCTGGATTGTGGTATCACCTTCTTGGATAGTCTCGCCATTTGTGGCGACTTGTTTGGCGGCCTCTGCCGCCTCGCGTTCAAGTCGCATTTCTTCCAACTGACGGTGTGCAATCGACATCATGGTTTCATAGAATCCATTGATAGGAGGATTGTCCTCCCAGTTGAGAGAGCCGTAAAATTCCAATTCTTTCTCACTGAGCGGACGGAACTTTTTAACCGGAATATCCTTGACTTCAACACTTGGTTTCGGCTTTGGTGCATCCTCCGCAGGCTTCGGCTGACGGCGAGGCTTTCCGATTGGCTCTAATTCTCCAAAGAGATTGTAGGCATACAGGCGAGGGTCGGGATTATCGGTATAATCAGGACTACCGTCTGTCTCAATCTCTTTGGATGGTTCTGCCTTTGTTGGCTCTATGGGAGCGGGAGTAGGTTTTGGAGCAGGTTCAGGCTCAGGTTTTGGCTCCGGCTTAGGTTCTACTTTGGGCGGCTGATTGGGTGTAACCGTCTCGACGACCTTTTGCTTGGGCGTTTTTGTCAGTTTGGGGTCTTCCAACTGCTCACATATTGCCACACGTTTACCGGCCCGTACAAGTTTGGGCAGATAGGTATCGAGGGCATGATGTGGAAATCCAGCCAATTCTATTCGGCTGTCAATACCTGTCTGGCGATGGGTCAGGGTTATACCCAATATTTCCGAGGCAGTGACGGCATCCTTGCCGAAAATTTCATAGAAATCTCCAACTCTGAAAAGAAGTACAGCATCGGGATGTTTCTTTTTCATCTCCTGATACTGCTGCATCAGCGGTGTATTCGTGAGGCTTGACTTCTTTTCTGTCCTTGGAGTTTCCACCTTCACCTGCGCCTTCTGCTTGGGTGTAGGCGTAGGAGTTGGCGTAACCGGGTCAGGTGTTGGAGGTTTAATACCATTGGAATTATACAATTCCAGATTCAGACGTAGATGTAACGACTCGTCGAGGGCCTTGCGCAAATTCCCGGCAATGCCGTCTATACCACCATCATGGTGGTACACGATAGCAGGTTTGCCATACTGGTCTGTGCCCACCTTTGCGTCAGTGCATATAACATTCTGCGGAAAAGCCTGAAAGAACTTGTTGCCCGGCACTTTTGTACCCCGGTCAATGACCGACTGAATGAAAAATTCTTCATCAGCCGACAAAGACTTCTTTTCGGTGTGCTTCTGCAAGATGATAAGGTCTGAGCCAACATCGGTTCCGGCATTGTCGCTGAACGTATTGTTGGGTAAACGCAGAGCCGCCACGAGATCTGCCTGCTTCACAAGTTCCATGCGGATAAAGGGACTGGCAGCGTTCATCACACCCTGCGATGTGATAAAGGCAATCAGGCCTCCCTCTCTCACTTGGTCAAGACCTTTGAGGAAGAAGTAGTTGTGCAACGACTTAGCCGCCTGACGGTAGCCAATCTCCTTGCTTGTCGCATACTTCGGATCTGCCACAGCGAAGTCCCCGAAAGGAACATTTGAGGCCGCTACATCAAAGTACCCGTTGAAATCGGGGTCAATACGCTCAAAGCCCTCGATATTAACCGTGGTGGAGGGGTGTAACGCCTGTAAGATTTTGCCTGTCAGCAAATCTTTTTCAAACGATAGACATTCCGCTCCCGGATTGAAATGAAGGAACGAGTCCACAAAAGCACCCTGTCCGGCAGAGGGTTCAAGAAACTTCTCAATCTTCAACCCAGAGTCACGCAGAGCATCTGCAAGAGCATCCGTTATTCTGGTATCGGTATAGAATGCCGTAAGCGTTGACGCCTTCAACGATTCCATATAGCGGTTAAACTCCTTGTCGTCATGCGAATAGTCGTGGATAAGGCGACGCAGTTCAACCGTCGGCGCGAACAGTTCAATATCCGACTTGCTCCATTTGGCAGCATCCGCCAGTTCGTTGGCATCATTGAGAATACATTTCAACCCTCCGAACCCGGCATACTTGCGCAGCACCGCAATCTCCTCGGCAGTCTGCGCTGTGCGTCCTGCAACACCGAGGTTCAGGACGAGCCTGATAGCCTCGATGTTGTCACGCATTGTCTGCAATCTATTGTATGCCATTGTCACTCATAAAATTAACAATGCGTCCCACGACAGCATTATAGTTGTAATCAAGTTCAAGTCGGTCAATTCCGATTACACTCGCATCGAACTCTTCAAACAGGTCCGGAATCTCTGTTAATGCCCGGATTGTCCAGTATTCCATAGCCTGTTCCGAATCAAGCTCAAAGTTATCGCTGTAATTATCCATGAGAATTTCAGTCACGATGTCATACTGAGACAGTCCGACATTTTGAAAAAGCGTATCTTCGGCTATCTCCAATGCTTCGGGTACAAGTTTGCCGGCCAGACGCTGCTCATAAAAAGCATTTTCGGCATCTATTACATTTTGTACTACCTGATGTGTATCGGGGTCAAGCATGAACTTGTTGGTAACAAGAAATCCCAACAGTTTTCTCATGAAAAAATCGAGGTCGTATCTTGCTGTAAAATCGTGTATTTCTTTCATTGGTATTAAGATTTAGGTCATTTTCAGGAGGTGACGCAAAGCCGGGTCTGCGGCTATACGGAGTTTTTCATCCTCCACTATCTGCTTTACATCAGCTTTCACCTGTTCATAGTTGCGCTGAATCTCGGTTCTCATCTTGAATCGCTCAGGAGTATTGTCCTCAAAGTCGGTAAGAACTGGAATCGGCTGATACCTGCTTTCCTCTGCCGCCACTTGTTTTCCGTCAATGTCAATCTCGGCATGGAAGATTTTTTGCTTGATACGCTCGTCGATATTATCGCATACCGCGCCGACAAACATTCCTTGTGTGAGTGTTGAAATCTTACTCGGAGGTATGAGGGCATCCATCTGGGTGTTGAATGAATGACTTACGTCCTGACGGTTTATGCTCATGGATTGCCGTTTCTGCAAAACTTTTCCGAATCGATCCGAGAGTGTTTTTGCCGTGTTTCCCACAACCTGCCCCGAGAAGATATTACCAACAGTGTTCATGACTACCGCCGCTTCCGGCTTACCATAGTCTCGTTCCAACTGAGAAAAGTCCTGAAAACCGAGACAGACCGCTACCTTGTTACTTCGAGCCGTGGCAATGAGATTATCGAGCCCCTTGAAGTATATGGTAGGTAGTTCGTCTATTATCACGCCTGATTTGAGTTTCCCCTTTTTGTTGATGATTTTTACGATACGGGAATTGTATAGACCGAGAGCCGCCCCATAGATATTCTGGCGGTCGGGATTGTTACCGACACAAAGAATTTTGGGGTCATCAGGATTGTTTATGTCAAGTGTGAAATCATTGCCTGTCATTACCCAGTAGAGCTGAGGCGAAATCATGCGGGACAAAGGTATCTTTGCCGAAGCAATCTGCCCCTGAAGCTGTTCCGCCGCGCCCCCTTGCCATGCGTCGATAAATGGCGAAAGATAGTTTTCAAGCTCCGGATAAGATGTAAGAATTGGGAAAATATCCTCATATCTGCGGTTGAGCAATTCGATGGCATGGGGGAATGTGCAATGGATACCGTTCTTGTAGATTTTGAGGAAATAAATGATAGCTGCGAACAGTACGATTGGAGATTCCACAAAGAAGTCACCCTGCTTCTGCACCCATGTCCGGTTCAAGTTCATCATAATAGTATAGCTGCTCTCGTATGCGTCGGCTATGTCGTTAAGAAAAGCAGGATGCAAGGGATTACAGCGATGGCTCCGCTCCGGATCATCGAAGTTTATTGCATAGAATTTCGGTTTTTTACCCTTGTAGCCATTGGAAAACAATCGCAAATGATTATAGGCTATCGTGGATAAATCCGGCCACTTGAAATCATAGATGTATTGCGAATATCCCTTTTCTATCTGCTGTCGAATAAATGAATTGATTACAGCATAAGACTTGCCTGAGCCGGGAGTGCCGAGTACGATTGTCGCACGAAACGGATTGACCACATTGATCCAGCCCCTATGCCATTTCTTTTTATAGTAGAATTTGGTTGGCAGATTTACCGAGTATTCATTGGTCATCTTTTCCGTCTCTTGCTGGAATGATTCGTTTTCATCGTTGAATCGGTCGTCCATCATATTGTTCTTCAGCATACGGCTTATCCATATTCCGCCCATAAGCAGACATGAATATCCTGCAATCGTAGTCAGGATATATGCGAATTTCAGTGCCGGAATCATCCACCAGTTCAACAGGAACATGACAGCTCCGACTGATATGGCAATGACTATATGCCTTGGCGTAATTTTTTCATTCTTTACTCCACGAATGCCGAAACATGAAATTGCAAGAAGTAACAGGGCATAGAGTTTGGATATGAAGGTTGTGCTGAACAGCCCGCAACTGCGGTTGAAGTTGCCGCATATTTTGGCGGCAGTGGCATTGAACCATCCACTGTCAACTGCTTCCACTCTCGTAAACCAATAAATATTAGCTACGACGAGAATGCTGCTGACAGCCCGCAGAAAGTCCATTATTTTTGCCAGTGACCGGAGGTCATCTTCCTGTTGGCTCATGATAGATTAGAATTTGTGGTTAAATGATTTTCATAGTTTTGGGCCGCGACGCTTTTTCTTTTTGCGCCGCTGCATAGCCCGATAAAACGCTTCTTCCTCTGCATTGAATGCCGGGCCTACACTGAACAGACCTCCGAGATCCGGAATGGAATCCGAATAGTCATCAAGGAAATGTCTCTCGACAGTCTTGGCGTTATGTGCCGAAATATGCTCGTGTGTAGCGGATTGAGTGGCTGTATCAGGTTGTGTCTGATTTTCCTGATTATTATTGGATGGCATTTCCACTACCCCATCTGTGACAGGCGTATTGTTCCATTGTTCGAGAGCATTGGCCGAGTATTCTCTACCGAGTCTTGAGCCATTGACCGCCGTCGCGGATTCATGGTCAACGAAAGTGACACCATAGATACGTCCGGTATCGGTATGCCTGAGAACAAGGTCAATTCCTCTGTCTTTCAGTTTTGCTATAAAGTCTGTCAAATCACTCGATGCGGCCTTAGCATCAGCCACTTTACGTTTTATCGCATGAATATTGATTTTCTCCTGACTTCTCTCAAAACGACCTTCGACGGCTGTTCTGCTCGCGAACTTCCCCAGTCTCGAAGCCTTGAACGGGTTGGCGATAGGTTCGCCGTTGTCGTTGAGAGCAAAATAGACCAGTCCATGATATTCTCTGCCATTTACTCTGCCATCGGTTTCTTCACATCGGATATTGTATAATCCGAGAATCGCATTATACTCACCCAATGTCCGGAACTTCCAACGCATGCCTACAAGTTTGACGGTGTTGGCAACTTGTCGTTTTATGTCACCCGCAGGGTCCAGTTTGGCAATAGGGGTATCGGGAGATATTTTTTCTCGTTGTGCTTTATGAAGATTATATTTTTCCTCCAGCTCCGTGGTTATCTTCTTGCTGCGCCGATATAAAAAATCCTGATTGAGCCTTTTGCCCTCCTCGTTGACATTGACCGTGACGATATGAATATGGTGTCGATCAATATCCTCATGCTTATACATTACCCACGGCTGTTCGCCGAAACCGAGTTTTTCCAGATATTCCCGCGCGATAACTTCCATATCCTGATCGTAAAGTCTGTCATCGGGATGTGGATTAAGCGAGATGTGGAGAACCGGCTTCTTGGTTCGTCCCATTTTGGGCATGAATGCCTTGAAGTTATCCACCATTCCGCTTACACTGACCTTTCCGTCGGGCGGAAGAATGATTTTGTTGGCAGCGAGTATGCGCCCTTTTGCCTCATTTATCTTCTCGCCGTTATAACTGATTGCGCCATATAACGATGAGCCTATTGATATTTTTGCGACCATTCCGTCTCGAATCTTTCTGTAAGAATCTTGACTTCACGCATAATCGAGGCCATTTCCATTGTGGCTTTCTCCAGTTTGTAGAGCATAGCCAATGCTTTCTTCTCTGAAAATCCCGACTTCAGCTCTTTCACTGTAATGTCGTAATTCACACCGACAGTCCGGAACTGGGCGAAAAATTCTGAGAGTTTGGCGCAGTAAACAGCAAGCGAGCGGTCTGTGGTCAGCACCCGGAACGGGCGAGAGAACACCAGTTGCTTGATAAAAGTCGCTTTTATGTCCTGACCGGCTTTCTCCATCATCCCGATGAATGTATCCCATTCGAGGTCATCAAAGCGCACCATCACGCAGTGGCTGCACTTGTTGGCGACCGGCGGTCGCCCTCCTTTGTTGAAATTTTCTGCCATTGAATGTCTGATTCAACGGTATCACTTCCACTAAGCCCTTGGCAACGCAGTTTCAAATAAGGGGGATGCGACTTCGGAGCATCCCCGACCTTGCAAGGTTGTTTTGAGTAAAGCCCGGTAACTCAAAACCTTTACAGTTTCTGTAAAGACACCTTGCTGTGTACATGTGTACATCTGATTTCTTTGAGAATGATGGAGGATTGAAAGTCATAGCCCGCATGACTGTGATACCTATGTTTTCTCTGGTGCGGCCTCCTTTCAGGGGGCTGGTTGAGCGTGAAAGCTTGACATAAAGATAGCAAAAAAATCCGAGACTGCCAAATGTGGAATGTACCATGAAAAAACTTCCAATTGGAAATGTTAAAGTTTTTGCCGAAAATAAGTGAGCGCACTTGTCAAACTGTGCCAAACTGCGACAAGTAATTGATGCACAAAATATTGAAAGTTTTTCATATTTGTAAATCCGCTTCTTTTTTATTATCTTTGCAGAGCATTCGACCCAAATATCTGTCTTCATGTCACGATAAAATTTAGAAGATATACACGGATGGACATCGTTAGACACGTAGTTGGGAAGATTGCGACAGAGAGCACTTTGTATATATGTTGAGACTGATTTTTCTATTGAGTTTCCGTTATATATCCTTTCATAGAGTTCAACCTTATTTTGGATTTATGTTTGTTTGGAACTTCTTATCGAACGATGTATGCACCTTTCAATAGATTTATCTGCCTTATAATATAGCAATATAGCTTTCGACCTAATTACCTATCTATATAGGTACCTATAGCCCTATGGCTGTTTGGCTATGTCTGATACGCGAGTATCGGACCCCCCTTAGGCTGCAAGGGAAGCGTCACCGCGAGGTGATGAAATTTAGCTGCCGTCCCGTCCGGCATAGTGCCGACGGAAGCATACCGTATGACAGCACCATATCGGTCGGATAAGTGAGCCCGGCTTGCCGATGATGTATGGATGATGATTTGTGCGGTGTGATAATCTTTCAAACGACAACGAATGAAAGAACCCAAATTTGTTGCCTTTTCTACCCAGAAGGGTGGAGCCGGCAAAACTACCCTGACCGTTGTAATGGCAAGTTACCTGTACTATGTCAAGGGCATGAAGGTGCTGGTGGTGGATTGCGATTATCCCCAATACAGTATCGAGGAAATGCGGCAACGCGACAAAGACCTTGTGGATTGCAATCCGGCATTTGAAAAGGCTTTTAAGGAAAACGTCATTCGGACAAAACTCCAGCCTTGGCCGATGCTGCTTGCCACTCCGGATAACGCGATGGAAAAAGTGCGCGAGATTGTTGAGGGTGGAAACGACATTGACATTGTATTGTTTGACCTGCCCGGTACTATCAACAACCGAGGTGTCGTCAACATCCTCAATTGCATGGATTCTGTGATTGTCCCCATTGCCGCCGACCGTGTGATTCTCCAGAGTTCATTGGCTTTCGCGATGAAAATCAATGAATGGCTAACGACCGGCAAATCACAGGTCAAGGAGATGTATATGCTCTGGAATCTTGTTGATGCAAGAGAGAAAACAGAACTGTATGACCAGTATGAGGCTCTTTTTGCTGAATACGGACTTGTCACATTGAAGACGCGTATCCCCGATACCAAAAAGTTTCGGCGCGAGGGATCGAAGATTCTTCCAAGAGCTGTATTTCGTTCCACAGTCATGCCGCCCGACAAGACGTTGATAAAAGGTACACGTCTGCCGGAACTGGCTGATGAGATCATGAACCTGCTCAAACTCTGAATATATGGCGAAAGTGTATGATTCGGATGTCGATCCCGATGAGTTCATCAGAGATTTCAGGCAGGAGCCCTCCGGTTTAGGGGGACTGAAGAAAGCGCCTGATGCCACGGAGAATGTGGAGACATCTACTGATTCCGTCCTTCCCCAAAATAGAACTGCTCCCAAAAACGCAAAA
The DNA here is from genome assembly GCA_910577335.1 of uncultured Duncaniella sp. GTDB lineage: Bacteria > Bacteroidota > Bacteroidia > Bacteroidales > Muribaculaceae > Duncaniella. Next base: position 9,943 of record CAJTMJ010000019.1, read on the forward strand.
CGTAAGGTAAGTGAAGTGGCTGATGACGAAGACGAGGCTTATCGCCGAAAGTTTCTTCTTGACCCTACCTTTATGTGGCCGCAGGAGAAGTTTCAGCCGGTGGAGATAGACCCGGAGTTTGTGCAAAAGATACGGCGTATCATTTCTTATGAGAAGAAACGGTTTTGTACAGTCAAGGCATATGTCAACAATGTACTTGCAGAACATTTCGAGAAATATGCCGCCATTATCGAAAAAAGATTATAATCGCAACAATTTATTGAATGAAAAACAATAATTCGACGGTGACCATTCAGGTCATATCGGGTGGCTCCCTGCCTCCCTGTGGAAACTCCGAGAAGGAGAAGTACACAAAAAAATATCTGTCTCCTATGGAGACTTGTTCCAACTCGAAGGTTTACATACCTTCTGACCTCCATGCCACTTTTCAGCGTCTTGTAAAGACTGTGGCAATCCCCGGGGTCTCCCTCTCGTCATATATCACCTCGATTCTTATAGAGCACATTCGTGAGAATGCCACCGCCATGAAGGGTGTGTATGATGACAATTTTCAGGAATTATTCGGATGACGACATTCTTTCTATGCGCATTGCTGTTGAGCAATGTGTTTATGGTGGGGTTACTTTTGGTCAAAACACCCCAGACTCCAAAAGAAGTCAAGGACGAGGATAGGCCGTCGGAAGCCGTAGATTCAGCCGAGGAAGAGGACAATGACATAGTGAAAATTGTGAAGGTCGCCGTAAAAGAGGCGGTGCCGGAGGTTCTGAAGGTCATTGGCCGATTCTGTGATGCCGACCCTGCCGACATTGAGGAGACTGTTGATACCTCGGACAAACATCCTGCGATTGTTCCCAATGAAAAACTCGATGAGGTATTCACTCATTCTGCCGTGACCGCTTCTGACCTCGGTGACGAGGAGCCGGAAGTGCTTGCACCCAAAGCTGAAGGCCTTGACTTCGAGGCTATGCAAAAGACGGTTGATGTCCTAAAGGGCAAATCGGATTCAGAGGCTGATGTGGAAGTTGCAAAACATGCACTCCCGGACATGGCAGGTACTGAGATTATCGAGCGTATAGCTCTTGATCCCATTGTACGCAAACGTATTCTAATGATAGAATGTCAGCTACCCGTAATGTTATTTGAGCCTGAGACAGGCGATAACTCCGACGATAAGAAACCTGTAAGGAAAATCGTGTTTCATGCCGACATTGACACAACCGGTGTTGATGGAATCGACTTCAATATCTATCGCTAACCAATCTAACCTTAATCTATTACATCTATGTTTAATTTTCTCAAAAATCTTTACAACAAAGCTGTTGCATGGTGCAACACTCCCTCACGCCGAGACGTAATCGGCAAAGCGACTTTAGCAGTCGTCACTCTCTTCTTTGCTTCACAAGCCGCTTCTGCCGCCGGAAACGGTCTGGCGGGTATCAATGAAGCGACATCGCTCGTGACAGGATATTTCGACCCGGGAACGAAACTCATCTACGCCATCGGTGCGGTTGTCGGTCTTATCGGCGGTGTCAAGGTTTATTCCAAGTGGTCGAGCGGTGATCCCGACACCACAAAGACTGCCGCCTCGTGGTTCGGAGCGTGTATCTTCCTGATTGTGGCCGCCACAATCCTCCGCTCGTTCTTCCTCTAATCATCTGAGCCAATGGCCGAATATGCTATCAACAAGGGCATAGGACGGTCGGTAGAGTACAAGGGTCTGAAGGCGCAGTATCTGTTCATCTTTGCCGGGGGGTTGCTCGCCCTGTTCGTGGTGTTCGTCATCATGTATATCGCCGGCATATCCCAATGGATCTGCATAGGGTTTGGCGTTACTGCCGCCTCAGTCCTTGTCTGGCTCACCTTCCACCTCAATGCCAAGTATGGGCAATACGGTCTCATGAAGCTGGCTGCGGTGAAATATCACCCACGCTACATCATCAACCGTCTTCGCCTTAACCGAATGATTAAAGGTAGAAAACGATGAGAAATACACTTAAAGCCACAACACTGGAATCCAAGCTGCCGCTGCTTGCCGTTGAACACGGCTGCATCATCAGCAAAGACGCTGATATCACAGTCGCTTTTGAGGTCAGTCTGCCGGAACTTTTCACGGTAACATCCGCCGAATATGAAGCCATGCACGGAGCATGGTGCAAGGCAATCAAGGTATTGCCGCATTATTCGGTGGCGCACAAGCAGGATTGGTTTGTCGCACAAAGCTATAAGCCGGAACTTGACAAAGATGAATTGTCGTTCCTTGACCGCAGTTTTGAGCGTCACTTCAATGAGCGTCCGTATCTGGCGCACAATTGCTACCTGTTTCTGACAAAGACCACAAAGGAGCGTATGCGCCAGCAATCCAATTTCTCCACCCTCTGCCGTGGGCGTATCACTCCGAAGGAACTCAATCACGAGATGGTGGTAAAGTTCATGGAGAGTGTCGAACAGTTCGAGCGTATCATCAATGACACCGGCTATATCAGGCTGCGCCGTCTTTCTGATGATGAACTGGTTGGCACTGACACGGCTTCCGGACTTATTGAGAAGTATATGTCGCTGACAATGGACGATGTAACCTGTCTGGAGGATATAGACCTCGATGCACGTCAAATGCGCATAGGGGACAAGATGCTATGTCTGCACACTCTGTCCGATACTGATGATCTTCCCGGCAAAGTCAGCACTGATAACCGTTATGAGCGGTTATCGACTGACCGCTCAGATTGTAGATTGAGCTTCGCCTCTCCTGTCGGGTTGCTCTTACCCTGCAACCACATCTATAATCAGTATATCCTGATTGATGACCATGACGATAATCTGGCGAAGTTTGAGAAAACCGCCCGCAATATGAACTCGTTGAGCCGCTACTCACGCTCAAACGCAATCAATAAGGAGTGGATTGACCGCTATCTCAACGAGGCTCATTCATACGGTTTGACCTCCGTCCGCTGCCATGTCAATATCATGGCATGGAGCGATGACACCGAAGAACTGCGGCGAATCAAGAATGATGTCGGCGGTCAGTTGGCGACAATGGGCTGTATGCCACGGCATAACACCATCGACTGCCCGACACTGTTCTGGTCGGCAATGCCCGGTAACGAGGCTGACTTCCCCGCCGAGGAAAGTTTCTATACTTTCATCGAGCCTGCCGTCTGCTTCTTCACTGCCGAGACTAACTACCGAAGCAGCCTTTCGCCTTTCGGTATCAAAATGGTTGACCGCCTTACGGGTAAACCTATCCACTTGGATATAAGCGATGAACCAATGAAACGTGGTATCACTACCAATCGCAACAAGTTCATTCTCGGGCCGTCAGGTAGCGGAAAGTCGTTTTTCACCAACCATTTTGTCCGCCAATATTATGAACAGGGAGCGCATATCCTCCTGATTGACACCGGCAACTCATACGAGGGTCTTTGCAATCTGATTCATAATAAAACGCATGGCGAGGAAGGTGTGTATTACACCTACACCGAGGATAGCCCGATTTCTTTCAATCCCTTCTATACGGATGACGGGGTCTTTGACGTGGAGAAGAAAGATTCAATCAAAACGCTACTACTGACACTCTGGAAGTCGGAGGACGACAGAGTGACCAAGACCGAGAGCGGTGAATTGGGTTCGGCATTGTCGATGTTCCTTGAAAAAATGGCTAAGGATAAGGACATAGTTCCGTGCTTCAACTCATTTTACGAGTTTATGCGTGACGAGTATCGCGCTGAAATGGCACAACGTCCCATCCCCATTTACAAGCAGGATTTCGACATTGACAACTTCCTGACCACCCTGCGGCAGTATTACCAAGGAGGCCGTTTCGATTTCCTGCTCAACTCCAAGGACAACATCGACCTGTTGAACAAGCGGTTTGTGGTCTTTGAAGTGGATGCCGTGAAGGACAACAAGGAGCTGTTCCCGGTGGTGACAATAATCATCATGGAAGCCTTCATCAACAAAATGAGACGCTTGAAAGGCATCCGCAAATTATTGGTGGTGGAAGAGGCGTGGAAAGCGCTGTCAACGACCAACATGAGTGAGTATCTCAAGTATATGTTCAAGACTGTCCGTAAGTATTTCGGGGAGGCCGTGGTTGTTACGCAGGAGGTTGACGACATTATATCGTCACCGATTGTCAAGGAGACAATCATCAACAATTCCGACTGTAAAATTCTGCTCGATCAGCGCAAGTATATGAATCGCTTTGACCAGATTCAGGAGCTACTCGGTCTGACCGATAAGGAGAAAAGCCAGATACTCAGTATCAACATGGCGAATAATCCCAACCGTCTGTATAAAGAAGTGTGGATTGGTCTCGGTGGCACACAGTCAGCGGTCTATGCCACAGAGGTGTCCATGGAGGAATACCTCTGCTACACCACCGAGGAAACGGAGAAGATTCAGGTACTCAACAAGGCGAAGCAACTTGGAGGCGACACCGAAGCTGCCATCAAGATGCTCGCCAACGAGAGAAAGGAGGGTGCGACATGAAGATCCCCAAAGTGTTTCACCCGATTCTCGGAGTGCTGACAGGATTTATCCTGTTTCTCGCCGGTATTGCAATACTGTCCGCAGTCTTTGTGGCGACATACAAGGCTATCCAGTATGCCAAGCCATTTGTCTATGATGTGATTACAAACATTGCCAACCACCTCTCACAATGGTTGCCGCTATGAAAGTCCTCTATGTGCTGTGGGCAATACTTTTTGGTCTGCTGATCGGACTGCTTGCCCTGATAACATTCTCGTTGCTCCTGCTTTTCGTGGGAGTGAAAATAATCGGAGGCATGGCCTCCAAAATTCGATAACCACAAAATCCAACGTAAAAAATGAGACAATTAAAATTTCTATTCCCCATCATTGCCCTGTGCCTCCTGTTAGGCACGGGCAGGGCTTCCGCCCAATGGACGGTTATCGACCCGTCCAACATCGCCCAGAGTATCGTAAACTCTTCTAAGTCACTCGTTCAGGAGTCAACGACCGCTACTAATATGGTCAACAACTTTAAGGAGACGGTAAAGATTTACCAGCAGGCGAAGAAGTATTACGACGCTCTCCAGCAGGTGAATAACCTTGTCCGCGACGCCCGTAAGGTGCAGCAGACAGTCCTGATGCTCGGCGACATATCCGGCTATTACGTCAACAACTTCAAGAAGATGCTGACCGACCCCAATTTCACAAGCGCGGAGTTGTCGGCAATCGCCTCCGGCTACACCCGTATCCTCGAAGAAGCCAACGGAGTCCTTAGCGATCTGAAACAGGTCGTAAATATCTCAACGTTAAGCATGACCGACAAAGACCGTATGGATGTTGTCGATGATTGCTACAAGGAGATGAAGCGTCTGAAGAACCTGACGGCGTACTTCACTAACAAAAACATCAGTGTATCATACCTCAGAGCCAAGAAGAAGGCGGACACCCAGAGGGTTGTCAACCTCTATGGCGACGGTTCTGAAAAATACTGGTAATGCCTATGCTGTGCGCGATAGATTTCTCAAATCTCCACTCCATACTCCGGTCGCTCTACGATGAGATGATGCCTCTTTGCAGCGATATGGCGGGAGTGGCCCAGGGCATAGCCGGACTCGGCGCATTGTTCTACGTCGCCTATCGTATCTGGCAGGCATTGTCAAGAGCCGAACCGGTGGATGTGTTCCCGCTCCTGCGTCCCTTTGCCATCGGTTTCTGTATCATGTTCTTCCCGACGATTGTTCTCGGCACCATCAACTCGGTAATGTCGCCGATTGTGCAGGGAACCGCCTCGATGCTCGAAGGGCAGACGCTCGACATGAAAAAGTACCGGGAGGAAAAAGACCGTCTGGAATATGAACAGATGATGCGAGATCCATCCACCGCCTACCTTGTCGATGATGCCGAGTTTGACAGGCAGATTGACGAACTCGGAGTGACTGAGATTGGCACCGCCGCCGGAATGTATATCGAGCGGGGTATGTATAAGGTCAAGAAGGCTATCCAAAACTTTTTTCGTGAGCTTCTTGAAATGCTGTTCCAAGCCGCATCGCTGACAATAGACACGATAAGGACATTCTTTCTCGTCGTGCTGGCGATACTCGGGCCGATTGCCTTTGCCATTTCAGTGTGGGACGGATTCCAGAACACCCTCGTCCAATGGATTTGCCGATACATTCAGACCTACCTGTGGTTGCCCGTGGCTGATTTATTCTCCACAATCCTTGCCAAGATTCAGGTGCTGATGCTCCAGAATGACATTTCGGAACTGACTAATAATCCGAATGTTGACCTCGACGGATCAAATACCGCTTATGTCATTTTCATGATCATCGGCATTATCGGGTACTTCACAATCCCGACCGTTGCGGGCTGGATTATTCAGGCAGGTGGCATGGGCAGCTACAACCGCTCCATCAACAACACCGCCATGACCGGAGGCTCATGGGCCGGCAGCATCGCCGGTGGCGTGACAGGCAATCTCGCAGGTCGAGCCGGGAAGTTGCTCAAATAACATGGTTCCATACCCATTATGTGCAATGATGGACTTACGGTGCTGTCATTGTTTGACGGCATGTCGTGCGGAGCCATAGCGTTACGGGAAGCGGGTATTAAGATTAAGCAGTATTTCGCATCCGAGATTGACCCTCAGGCTATAAGGCAGACTCAGCACAATTTCCCCGACTCTATTCAGTTGGGCAGTGTCACTGAGGTGAAAGCTACCGACCTTCCCCCGATTGACCTCCTTATCGGTGGCTCGCCCTGTCAGGGATTCAGTTTTGCCGGAAAGCAGTTGAATTTCAATGATCCGCGAAGTGTGTTGTTCTTCGAGTATGTCAGGATTCTGCGTGAGATACAGAGGTACAATCCCGATGTGAAGTTCATGCTGGAGAATGTCAGGATGCTCAAGGAACATGAAAATGTCATCAGTTGCCAACTGGGTATTTTCCCGGTGATGATAAATTCAGCCCTTGTCTCCGCTCAGAACCGTGTGAGACTGTATTGGACAAATATCCGCACGAGAACCGTGCCGCATCTGTTCGGTGAAGATGTATATGCCGACATACCGCAACCGAAAGACAAAGGCATATTTCTGAGCGACATTCTTGAAAAAGATGTCGATAGGCGGTTTTACCTGTCCCAAAGGCAAATCAGTCATCTAATAAAACTTGATTTTGAAAATGCGGGATCGAATGACGACACGGTTTCCGTCATAAACGGTCAACAGTATTGCGTGGCTTTCCGTGGCAGATTAAACCCGGAGAATGGGTTTAACGAGCAAAAGCCTGAAATCCGTACTGACGGAAAGACAAACACGCTGACCACAGTCCGGAAAGACAACATGATAATATCATGCGGATATTCCGATGAACCCGTGCGGATTATATCCGGCTCCATTGACTCACGGAAATCAGGTGTCGGATTCAGACCGGTCATGAGTGGCAAGGGTGCCTGTGTCCGTGCCTCAGCGAGCCATCAGAGCGTGTGTATGCTCGTACAGGACGGAAAAATCGGGCTGCGGCATCTTACCCCGACGGAATGGTGCCGTTTGCAGACGATACCCGACTGGTACGAATGGGTATGCAGGGAGTCCGACATATACCGTATGCTCGGCAACGGCTGGACAGTGGCGGTCATAAGCCACATATTCCAATTTCTCAAAGATTAGTATCAACAATTAAAACTATGGAATTTAAGTCATTAAAAAACATCGAAACCTCTTTTCGGCAGATAAGGCTGTTCGGCATCGTCATGGTATCGCTCTGTGCCTTCATCGCAATCGGCTCGGTGGTGCTGTCGCTGAACTTTGCCGAAAAGCAGCGGGAGAAAATCTATGTCCTCGACAACGGCAAGTCCCTGATGCTTGCCTTGTCTCAGGACATGGAGCAGAACCGCCCGGCGGAGGCACGTGAACACGTGCGACGCTTCCATGAACTGTTCTTCACTCTGTCGCCCGACAAGTCGGCGATTGAACACAACATCAACCGCGCCATGTCACTGGCCGACAAGAGTGCCTATAACTACTACTCCGATTATGTCGAGAAGGGTTACTACAACCGCATCATCGCCGGAAATATCACTCAGGTCTTGCAGGTGGACAGCATAGTCGCTGACTTCAACGACTATCCCTATAATGTAAGAACCTACGCCCGGCAGATGATTATCCGTCAGAGCAATGTCACGGAGCGAAGCCTGATAACCCAGTGTCGCCTCGTCAATACTTCCCGCTCCGACGACAATCCCAACGGCTTCATGATCGAGGGTCTGACGATTTTAGAGAACAAAGATTTGATAACCACAAAACGTACTTTATCCCAATGAGTATAAAACAGAAAATTCAAAACCTCGTGTCACCCTTATATAATAAGGTGTGGCACGGCCCGAAGGGGCGACTAGGCGCAGAATGACAGCACAATCAATGCCGTTACTCTCCAGCTCGACACCGTGACCGCCCCGTCGGAATCCGCTGTTCCTGACGAAATCCAGAACTCGGCTAACGCCTACCAGCAGGCTCAGGCTTCATTGCAGGATTTTTATGTTCCCGATTACAGCCAAACCGAACAGGTGGCGGAGTTACAGACCCGCATCGACGAACTGGAGATGCAGAACTCCATCGCTCAGCAGCAGACTCAGCAACCCAACGAGATGGAACTACTCGAAAGGTCATATCAGCTTGCCGCACAGTATATGGGTAATGGCAACGGCAATTATCAGGCTCCGCTTCAGTCCGATGAAAAAGGCAAACGCAACGTTCAGCCGGTTCAGAATGTGACCCATAATGTGGTATCTACATTGAGTGCCGCAACAAACGAGCGAGGATTCAACACCTCGGTCGGCATGAAAAGGTCTGTCGGTAAGAATACAATCGCCGCTGTCATAGCCGGAAACCAGTCCGTCACTAACGGTCAGTCGGTGAAACTGAGAACCACCGAACCGATGTGGATAGGCAACAGGCTCATTCCCCGTAACACCACGGTGGTGGGTGCCACCCGATTGCAGGACGAGCGTCTGGAGATTGAGATTACCTCGGTGGAGACAAACGGTTCGATCTATGAGGTAGAGTTGAAAGTCTTTGACTCCGACGGTCAGGAGGGTATCAATATCCCCAACTCTATGGAGTCGGACGCGCTTCACGAAATCGGTGCCAACATGGGCAGCACGATGGGCAGTTCAATCAACATCTCCACTGATGCCGGAGCGCAGATTGCCTCCGATGTGGGCAGAGGTCTCATCAACGGCGTAAGTCAGTATCTCACAAAGAAGATGCGCACTGTCAAGGTGCATCTGAAATCCGGGTACCGCGTAATGCTTTACCAGCCCGAAAACGATTAACAAACCACAAAATCCAACGTAAATTTTTATGAAACTGAAAACATTTATTCTCTCTGCCATCGCTCTCATCGGCATGGCAACCCCGGCTTTTGCCAAGACAGACAAAGTAAATAACACTGAAAACAACGTGTCTCCTGACGCTGAGCAGGTATCCGAGCACGATATGAACGTGTACGGGCCCAACTACACCGACGGCGACAAGTTCGACGGTCTGACCCGCAAGGTGGGCTTCGACCGCATGATCCCCCCTCACGCACTGGAGGTCTGCTACAACAAGACCACCCACATCATCTTCCCGGCTGAGATTGTATATTGCGACCTCGGCAATGAAAATCTCGTGGCTGGAATAGCCGATGGTGCGAAGAATGTGCTTCGTGTCAAGTCAGCCTTCAAGTCGTTCAAGCAGGAGACTAATCTCTCGGTAATCACCGATGATGGGAGCTACTACACCTTCAATGTCAAGTTTGCGAAAGAGCCTCTGCTTCTGAGCATTGAGATGACCGACTTTCTTCATGACGGCGAGGCTGTCAACCGTCCCAACAACGCGCAGGAGATATTCTTGGAGCGTCTTGGCTCGGAGTCTCCGATGCTTGTCAAGCTGATTATGAAGTCAATCTACAAGCAGAACAAGCGCGAGATAAAGCATATCGGCTCAAAGCGATTCGGTGTGCAGTTTCTTCTGAAATCCATCTATACAAACAATGGTCTTCTCTACTTCCATACCGAACTGAAGAATACCAGCAATATCGCCTTTGATATTGATTATGTCAGCTTTAAGATTGTGGATAAGAAGGTTATAAAACGGACTGCCATGCAGGAGCAGGTACTTGAACCGCTCCGTGCCCAGAACTATGTGACGGTGGTACACGGCAAGCAGTCGGAGCGCACGGTGTTCGCCTTGGAGAAATTCACCATCCCCGACGATAAGCAGCTCGTTATCGAGATCGCTGAGAAAGAAGGCGGTCGCCATCAGTCTTTTGTGGTCGATAATGAGGACATTGTAAGAGCCAACGTAATTGACGAACTTTCAATCCAGTAATCCTATGAAGAAGATTCTTGCAATCTTCGCTGTGGCAGTGTTTTCCCTCTTCGGAGGGGAAGCATTTGCCCAACGATGCCTCCCCGGAATGTCGGCAGTCGAAGTTCGTACCGATATGGTAAACGGTTTCTACACTGGCAACTCCCGCAACTGTGGCTATAATTTGGGTTTGTTCTACTCCGTAATCAAGGGCGATAACGCCAACACTTGGTCTTTCGGTGGCGAATATCTCCAGACCTACAAGCCCTACGGAGAGAAAGGTCGCATTCCCATTGCTCAGTTCACTGGTGAAGTTGGCTACAATCTCCATATTGTCAGCGACTATTCGCAGACATTCCACCTCTATGGCGGTGTGTCTGCCCTCGGTGGCTATGAGACAGTCAACTGGGGCAAACAGGTACTGAAAGACGGTGCCACAATCGGAGCCGATGATGCCTTCATCTATGGCGGCGCAGTAACGCTGTCAGCCGATTTCTATCTCTATGACCATGTGGTACTCGGTGCGCATATCAAGGAGCGATTTGTATTCGGCAATGACACGGGGCATTTCCTCTGCGCCTATGGCTTACATCTTAAATACCAGTTTTAGCCTATGCGATATACGAAAAATGACATTAAGAATATCCTGCTGACGGAGTTCATGGCGGCTCTCGGCGAGAAACCGGCAGTGGTATATGAAGGAGCTGCAATGTATTATACTCCTTACCGTGATGACCCGGAACCAATATTTTTGGTTAATACCAGAACAAATATCTGGCATGATTACGCAACCGATGATTCCGGCGGTCTGAAAGATCTCGCCACTCTTGCCATGAATCCTGACGTATATAAAGACCCGATTGAGTATATTCTCAAAATGATGAACGAGTATGAACAGGGCAAGGAACTGTCGGCAATGGCACGTCGCCCACAGGAGCCGACAGTTATCAGCCTCGATATAAAGAAAGTGAAACTTACCGATTTTATGAAGGCTTTGGGTCAGGAACACCCGGTGGCTGCCGACGGCAATCTGAGGATTTACAATGCTCCCTACGATGATAAGCCCGGTCCGACAATGGTAATCAACACCGAAACAAACCTCTGGCGTGACACCAAGTCAGGCGCATACGGCGGAATCTATGACCTTGCCTATGAGCTGACCGGCTCGTGTAATATGTCGGAACTTAACCGATATATCGCCTCTGAAATGTCGGCTTTGGATAAGACCAAAGACAAGGAACAGAAGATAGAACCGCCCAAACAGGAGCAGAAGCCTGACAAACCCAAACGGAAGATGCGCCTATGAACATCGACGAAATCCGTAAAATCTCGCTTGTCGAGTTCCTGAATCAGTTGGGTTATCAGCCTACCGGACGCGACAGCAAAGGTCTGTGGTTTTACTCCCCCTGCCGAAGTGAGCGTAAGCCATCGTTCCATGTCAATCCCCATAAGGGGGTATGGTTCGATTTTGGCAGTGGTGCCGGAGGCGACATTTTTACTCTTGCCGGAGAACTGTGTAACTCCACCGACTTCATCAGGCAGGCGGAGTTCATCGCCGAAAAGATGCAGATGCCTATTGCAAAGCTCTATAAGCCTGAGCCGTTCATCGAGCAGCCGACATTTGAGGACGTGAAAGTCTCAAAACTTGAATCACCGGCATTGCTGAAATATCTCGCTGACAGAGGTATTCCCCGGAACATCGCCCAACGGTGGTGTGTGCAGGTCGATTACAGACTTCACGGCAAAGACTACTATGCCATCGGTTTCGAGAACAACGCACATGGTTTTGAGCTTCGCAACTCCTTCTACAAGGGGTCATACCCGCCCAAGCACATAACCCACATCGCCGATGGTAACACCCGGTGCAACGTGTTTGAAGGCTTCATTGACTTCCTTTCAGCGGAACGCCTCGGACTCAATGACGGTTCCGACTCGGTTGTTCTCAACTCCGTTGCCAATGTCGGCAAAGCCCTGACCATCTTCCCGGACTATTCCGTAATCGCCTGTTACTTCGATAACGACGAGGCTGGACGATCCGCCCTTGCCAGACTCCGCAGGGAGTTGGACGACAAGGTAATGGATAAGTCTGCTCTCTATCCCGACCACAAGGACCTCAACGATTTCCTTGTGGCTACCCAACCCAAAATTTCAAACAATTCAAAATTAAAACTCTGAAAAACAATGAATACAATTCTGAATAAAATCGGCGAAACCCGCCTCACTCCCGCCCGGTTTTTCGGGTTCTGGATTGCACTCTTTGCAATCGTTATCTCCCTGACCTCCTGCTCCGATGACCTCGACGTGCAGCAGTCCTATCCGTTCACGGTGGAAGTCATGCCATACGGCGACAAAATCGCCAAGGGCGAGACCGTCGAGCTGCGCTTCGAGATCAAACCCGAAGGGAACTATGCCAATACCCTCTACACCATCCGCTACTTCCAGTATGACGGCGAGGGTACTCTCAAACTCGTTGACGGCCCCGTGCTGGTCAACAATGACCGTGTGCTTCTCGAAAGCAAAACCTTCCGCCTCAACTACACCGCCCAGTCTTCCGAAGCTCACAAATTTCTCGTGGTCATTCAGGATAACTTCAATTCGACCCCGTGGCAGCAGACCTTCGAGTTCAACAGCAAAGACAGCGGCGATGATAACGGTAAAACATCTGCCCTCGGACGTACCAACCCTACAGGCTTATGAAAAGAATACTGATATTTCTCATGGCGTTAGTGACCCTCGCGGTCACTACGCCGGTCGCAAATGCAAGGCGGTCGATTATGGAGTTGCCTCCTTTTGAACGAGCAGTTTTGATAATCAAGCACTTTGAGACCCTTCATCAGTTGAAACACCGACCTTACTACGGATATGGGCATAGAATCCTGCCGGGTGAGCACTTTCCACAACATCGTCCACTGACGGAGAAAGAAGCTGATGCACTACTACGCAAGGACCTCAATAAATTTATCGCGCTGTTTTCTGACTTCAAAAAGTCTGACGCACTTCTTTTAGGAGTTCTGTCTTACAATATCGGCCCCGGTGCTGTAAAGAAAAGCTCGGTCTATCGCAAACTGAAAGCCGGCGACCGCAACATCTTCAAGGCATACACCGCTCATTGCAACTATAAGGGTAAATTCCATAAGGGGCTATACAAACGTCGCTGTCAAGAGTTTGTAACCCTGTTTACACCTTAATTATATATGTGAAATCCGGCAATGAGGGGATGCACTCTTTTTCGGAGTGTGTCCCCTTGCCGTATCTTGTATTATTAATAACAATATCAACGGATACAAATGGCAACGATAAAACTAAAATTTAGACCGTCCTCTGTCAAGGATAGGGAGGGTACTCTGTTCTACCAGATAATCCATCTGCGGGAAGTCAAGCAAATATATACCAGCTTTCATCTGCACAATTATGAGTGGGACGGTGAGAACTCATCCGTAATCACTACATCGACTCCCGACATACAAAGAACGATCTATCTATCATCTGTCAGCCGGTCTATCAAAGATGGTTTTACCAAGCTGACAACCATAATCTCGCAATTTGACGGCAAGGGAGTACCTTACACAGCCCAAGATGTAGTTACAGCCTACAATGCACCAATAACAGTGGTTGGTGTGGTGTCGTATACACGAAAACTGATTGCAGACATGAAGAAAATCGGCAAGCGGTCAACGGCCAACCGTTTCGAGGTCTGTCTGTCGAGTTTCCTTCGTTATACCGGAAGCAATGAGGTGGCATGGAGGGATCTGACCTCTACTTTCATGCTCGGCTATGAGGAGTTTCTGATGAAAAGGGGGCTGTGCCGTAACTCGACCTCCTGTTATATGCGCAATCTACGCTCTGTGGTGAACCGGGCAATCGAGGAGGACTATGAGGTGCCTCGCAATCCCTTCAAGCACGTCTATATGGGTGTGGACAAGACAGTCAAAAGGGCTGTGCCTCTTGACACGGTCTGCAAGATACGCGACCTTGACCTCACAGGGCATCCCTCGCTTGATTTCGCCCGCAATGTGTTCATGTTCGCATTCTATACCCGCGGAATGTCCTTTGTCGATATAGCCTTTCTCAAAAAGAGCGATGTCTCCGGCGACATAATAACCTATTCGCGCCGTAAGACCCACCAGCAGCTTAGGGTAAGGATAGAACCCGCAACCCGCAGGACTATCGACCGCTTTGGTAAAAACGAATCGCAATATCTCCTGCCGATTCTTTCTGATAGCGGGGGAGATGTGGAGTTGCAATACGTCAACGCCTACAACCGGGTGAACCGCAATATCAAGAAAATCGGGAAGATGCTCGGACTTGAAACCAAGCTGACACTCTACGTTGCCCGTCATGCGTGGGCCAGCATCGCTCATACAAACAACGTTCCCCTCTCCACCATCAGCAAGGCTATGGGACACGATTCCGAGAATACCACACTCATTTACCTGCAATCGCTCGATACCTCATCCGTGGACAAAGCCAACAGCGACATCATAAGGATGATGGACGGCAAAAATAAGAAGGGATAGGGAAAAACGGATGTTTTGCGAATCTAACAATCTCTTGGAAAGAAACTTGCATTGCGCTGCAAAGTTAGCTATTTCCCTTGAAACAGCCATGACTTGCCTCCGTTTTTTTGCCATTTTTTAGTACTATTCAGTCATATATGTTTAGCGAGCAGGGAGGTTTTGTTTTGCGAGAAATACCCTCATGAACTCCTTTTCGATAGAAAATCAGCAAGTTGGCGATTAGAGTCAGTTTCTTTCCAAGAAACCGACTCTAGAACGCTGTTGCAAAACAGCCTGGAAAGATGAGTTTTCGAGGAAATAACGATTTGAGGAATTTTTGTGTTTTGCGAAACCGCAAGACTCTCCGGAAGAAACTTGCATGATGTCCCAATCTGTTGGAAATCAATGACCGGATAGAATTTCAAGACACGATTTGCAAAACATCTGTTTGGCGAATCCATTGGAATCTGGATAATTTTTCAGGTGTCTCATAAAATTTCTTTCCGCTAAGTGCCGTTATTCCCAATAAATTGACTAACTTTGCAGTCTAAAATGCAAGTTTCTTCCGGAGAAACCTGTAATAATAACTGATTAAAGATAAAAATGTAGTGACAAGAACGAGAGCAAAAAAACGATGGAAGCCGATTGGCTCCGACACGTCATTCTTTTTGAAAAACCTTTATAACTGCTTAATATTCAAAGCGATTTGAATCTAAGCAGGACTTAAAGAATTGCTCTCAGGTCACAAAACCACACATGGACACTTCCGAAAAACAATGGTATGTGATGCGTGATCTTAAACGAAGGAACGCCAATAACCTTGCCATACACGACCTCGCGAAAGCCGGTCTGGAGGTGTTCGCCCCGATGACCCAGATGGTCATGAACATCGGTGGACGTGTGCAGCGAAGGGATGTCCCGGTCATACAGGATTTGCTGTTCGTACATGAAACGAAGGCAGACCTCGACCCTTTAGTCGCAAAATACCCCACCCTCCAGTACCGCTATCAGCTCGGAAAAACGATAAACGAACCCATGACCGTGCCCGCCGAGGAAATGGACCGGTTCATATTCGCCGTGAGCAACACCGAAACCCCTATCTTCTACAAGCCCGGCGAACTGACGAAATCCATGTATGGCAAATCTGTGCGAATCGTGGGAGGCATTCTCAACAATTTCGAGGGACGGTTGCTGTCAATAAAAGGTAAAAGGAAAAAGCACCTCATAATAGAGTTGCCAAACCTGATTGCTGCCGCTGTTGAGGTGAATCCCGACTTCATTCAGTTCGTCTGACGATATCCTTTTCCCTTTCTCCTTATCACCTGACAAATTATGGTCAGTGCCCTTCCTTCAAGAATAATGGACTACAACGTCTCGGCTGCATCCCCAACCGACGAGCTGCTGACACTCGGACAGATTCTGTCCGAAGTTGGAGACTATGCGTCAACCGTTCTTGACCGCGAGCATCTTTCATTGTCCCGGAAATGCGGGACAAGGCTAAGGAAGGTGGTCGGCGAGCTGAAAGCAAGAAACAGCCTTTTCTCGGTCGAAGGTCTCTATGATATTTGTTCCAATATAACTGATTTGTCTGACAAGTCCGAACTTGCAACAATGACAGTTTCGGAACTGCATAGCCTATACCGCCGCTGGCCCATATGCCACCGGGAGCGTGAGACGCAAGGCCGGGAACACTTCACGTTCTACCATGAGGGAAAGATTGTCAACGAACTTTTGCGACGTAAGGCTGCCAACAAAGCCGAACAGCTCAAAATAGATTATTGCGTCGCCACCTATCATAACGAACTCGACAATATGTCGCTCGTGTTCTCCCGTCCTGTTCAAATTGACGGTGAAAAGCTCTTCACCGACAGCGAGAAAAGATATACTCCCGATGAACTGACGGCACTCATCCGTCTATACAGCGACTACCGTGACATAGTGGAGCGTGAACTGTTGGTGGAGTATGTTGATTATGCCCTTGACTTGTTGAAACGGGACATAGACACGGCATCCACACTCCGACTTCTTACAGAAATCGCTGAACTCGGACGCAGGAAAACAATCCGTATCCTAGAGTGGGTAAATAAAAAGTTAGAAGATGCAGTAACCTATTGCATGTCATTAAAAGACAGCACATCAGTCAATGAAGAAAGTGCATTGGCAGAAGCCATGCTTACCCTACAGTTGATGAGCGGTGACGATTCATTGATACGCAAAGCCAGTAGGATAATAAACCGATGCTATAAGTCGGCATTTGAGGAAAATGCAGACCTCGGAAGGAGAATAGAAAATCTCCATACTGCTGTGACGTGCTGCGATTATGTCTCACGGTTCAGTGTTCGTAAGGCGGCTGCCTTGTGGAACAAGTTGAGCGGCAAGGCTCTTTCGACAGACACGAAGCTTTCTTCAAGACATATATTCCTGATGTTGGATACAGCAAAAGAATGCGAGGATTATGCGCCAGTACCCGTTGAATCAAAAAACAGGTTGAAACGAATGCTTAATGAGCATGAGAAAACCGGTTCCATCGAGTCAAAGGCATACAACATGATTGTCGGATTGAAATTTTGACATGCGGACAAATTGTAACCGGGTCGTTACTCCCATGACAGCCAATTTAGGCGACATAAAATCCATCACGGCATATACACACTGGCTTGTGATGAGGGGGCAGCTTGCTGGGAATCTTCGCTTTGACGGACATTCTACGACTGCCGAGGAAACGCTTGTGGCAGAAAAATGCCGCAAGTTGTGCGACAGGATTTCCCGCTATCTCGCTGCTTGCAAGGAAAACGAAATCCCGGAATTGATTGAATGCTACGACATTGCCTATCGCATCGGCAACAGACATATGCCTGACAACGCCTTCATTGACCGGCACAAGCGTCGTGTCCTGAAAGCATGGAAATCGGGAGACAGAAGCATCGAAGAAAGCTCGGTGTTCGGGATAGTTGCCCCGGAAGTGACGTATAATCCGGGAAAGGCTGGTGAGGAATATGTAACGGCTTATCTGTCGATAAAGGGGAAATGGCTCACCACTCTCACGAGGCACAGCTACTTTCCGAATGTCACGGCATACGAGAACTACCGGTGTCTTGCCCTCATCATGCGAGAGAGTCTGGACAAAGAATTAGGCTATGATGCCGACAACGCAAAACGCAAATGGTATGAACACAACCGTGTCGAAGACTTCTCGACACTTGGCTCCATGATACTCCGCAGCTACCGCCGCTTTGTCGGCTCTCTTTTCCCGGCCATACTCGGCTTCGACGAAAAGATGGAACTCGACAACCGCATAATCGCCGAACTCTCCACACGCCCAGACCTCAACCCCTACGACCGAGAGGCATTCCGCATGGCATTGGAATTCAACCGGCAGTTAACTGAAACCTACCAATAATCTCTCTCCCAATCCTCCACTCCTCCCTTTTGACCTTTAACACTTTGCAAAGTATGCACCACACACTATGACAACACCCGAACAGATATACTCAGAATGGCGTTCCTCGCTTAAATCTCCGGATGACAGTCTTTTCTACTATCATCCCGACTTGGAGCGGATACTTCTCGGATTGTCGATATACGCAATCGCCTCCCGTCCGCTCGTCAAAGACCTTGGCAAGGCGGAATCACTGAAGATACTTAACATCTACATTACCGACCTCATCACCGCATGGATCGATGAAGACGACGATGCCTTCAAGACAATGTTCGACATGACCATGACGGTAGCCGAGGCATACATACCCTGCCTCATGGCAGCCGAGAAGGAATACCCCTCAAAGAAACGTCAGATAAGAAAATTAGCTGCACTCTACGGACATGCCGTATCATCCGGCGGAGACATGTCCCCGGCCCTCGCCGAGAACCTCCTCGACGACCTGACCACCGACGGCAAACAGCTCCACTCCGACAAAATAAAGAAATTCGGAGATGAACTCCTCACTCTCATCCGCATCCACGGCATGGACATCCCACCCTCCGCCTTGAACCGTCTCAACGGCTGGTAAAACATTCCATACAAACCATAGTCACGACATAGCCAAAAGAATCATAATGTGGAAACTACACTTCACGTTATCAGGGTTTCAAGTTACTGTCTAAAGGGATTATGATTTTAGAATTAAGCTCAACCACTATTATATGACTTTAACTCTCCATCAATTAGTTTTTTTAGCAACTTTACAATTGCAAATTAGAAAGCCACGTGAAAATATGGCAAATGAATCACATATTTGTGATAATAATACGATATGGGGATTTGGAAGTGGCTTCCTATTGATTTATAAAGAAAGACTATTCTTCGTTACAGCTGATCACAATTTGCATCCTGAAGATCATTCTCCTGACAATCCTGATGGACAGCGTATCGGTAAGGATTACAATATCGAAATAATTACAAACAACAAGGGTCCGGAATTGACAACAATTGTTCTGCCAATAGGAGGTTTTTATCATCTTACGGGATATTGTTTCGAAGGAATGGACAAAATGGATGATGAGACAAAAGGAAAGGTTTTGCTTAAATTTCTTAATGGAATTACAGAAAAACATATAGATATCGAGGACGAGACCCTCCCAATCGGATGTAGAATCCCCGATTTAATTGATGTTTGCATATCAGAGGTTAAATCACCTTTCCCTATAGACCTTTTGACTAATCAGGTAGTTGATTCGGAAGGTAATATAATTATTGAGCAAGGCGATAAAAAGATTTCATTGATACCTGAAGATGAAATTAAGTTGCAATCCGATGAAATATGTGTCGTAGGAGGAACAGTACACAACAATTTAGTCGGGGATATACGTTTGGAAAGAGTTAACATATTCAATGAGATGAAATATTCGCATAAGTATAATAATAACCTAATTTTCAACGTTAATTCGCACTTTGATATTGAGGATTGGAAAGGATTAAGTGGTGCTCCCGTTTTCACACAAGAAGGCCAGCCGATAGGACTCCTTACAAACGGACCAGGGCAAGATGGAGATGTGACAGTATTCCCAATGCATAGAATTTTAAAAATCATTGATAGTATGCTTAAATTAGAACGTATTTAAGTACGTATTTAAGTATCATGACACTTTCCTCATTTTGAGATATAACAGATAATATATTGTTATTAAAGATTGATTCAATTCGAAATGAAAAAATACAATATAGCGGTTGCCGGCACAGGCTACGTCGGACTCTCAATCGCCACGCTTCTTGCACAACATAACCACGTCACGGCAGTTGATGTGATTCCTGATAAGGTTGAGAAAATCAACAATCGGATCTCGCCGATTCAGGATGAATATATTGAGAAATATCTAGCAGAGAAGAATCTCGACCTTACAGCTACTCTCGACGGCGCGGAGGCATACCGCAAAGCCGACTTTATAGTCATTGCCGCTCCGACCAACTATGACCCAGTAAAGAACTACTTCGACACGCATTGCATTGAGGATGTAATCGACCTTGTGCTCAGTGTCAATCCCGATGCAGTGATGGTCATTAAGTCAACGATTCCGGTTGGTTACTGCCGCAATCTCTATGTGAAATATGCAGCCAAGGGTATAAGACAATTCAATCTGCTGTTTTTCCCCGAATTCCTCCGTGAAAGCAAGGCGCTTTACGACAATCTTTATCCCTCACGTATCATTGCAGGAATACCAAAGATAATCGACAAGCTAGAGTTTGCAGAAGAGAATGCGGCAATCCTATCGGTAACCGACATCGATCGTATGACCGAGGCTGCACATACTTTCGCATCCCTCCTTCAGCAGGGGGCAATAAAGGAGGACATCCCGACCCTATACATGGGCATGAAGGAGGCAGAGGCAGTCAAGCTCTTCGCCAACACCTATCTTGCCCTGCGCGTCAGCTATTTCAACGAACTCGACACATATGCCGAGGTAAAAGGACTCGATTCTCAGGCAATCATCGAAGGCGTAGGGCTCGACCCGCGCATCGGCACCCATTACAACAATCCCTCTTTCGGCTACGGCGGTTACTGCCTCCCCAAAGACACAAAACAGCTCCTCGCCAACTACGAGCACGTGCCCCAGAACATGATGACAGCAATCGTCGAGAGCAACCGCACCCGTAAGGACTTCATCGCCGACCAGGTGCTCCGCATGGCAGGATGGTACGACTACACCACCAACATCGTGGAAAACGGACAACGGAAAACGTCGGCTCCGCCGACAATCGGAGTCTACCGACTCACGATGAAATCCAACTCCGACAACTTCCGTCAGAGCAGCATACAAGGCGTCATGAAGAGGATAAAGGCGAAAGGCGCCACCGTCATCATCTACGAACCGACCCTCGAAGACGGCACCACCTTCTTCGGCAGCCTCGTAGTTAACGACCTCAAAAAATTCAAGACCCAAAGTGCCGCCATCCTCGCCAACAGGAACGATCCCTGCCTGAATGACGTCACACACAAAGTCTATACCCGCGACATCTTCTCCCGCGACTGACAGGTACTTACCTCATCACTCATAACTCTGACCTATGACTTATACAGCCCCGGAGCGGTTGCATTTCATATCACCTTGAAAAAATACTATAGTTAAAGCTATGAAAAGATGCCTCAATCTTGATATTGTCACACCCGAAGGTGGTCTTCCATACGGAAAATGTCCACTGATGAACAACGGAAATAATATAAACGAATTCCTGGCAATAAAAGCGGGAATCAGCAAGATACAAAACACGGGTATTGTGGCTCCCAATGAGGACTGTCCCTTCTTCAACCGCGATATCGACCAGTCCCTCTGCCCCTGCTACGAATAGGCCCGCATAAACCCAATACATAGCAACCCGAAATCAATCATCTCTCAGTAAAAGAACCCACCTGAACTTTATATAAATGTCAATTTGTAAACTTATTGATGGAGAGACAATTTCAATTGATAACCATAATGCTGGTCAAGAAATAGGACTTGAAGACAAAGCCCTTCATCTTCACAAAAGATATAATCATAAAAGCAGAAAGGGAGGCTATGTAGAAGAGAAATTTCCGCTTTACGGTGGAGAAATGGAAATTAAAGAAACCAAGGGTATTCATGCAAAAAGTATTGAAAAAGAACTTAAAAAGGCATTTAGCAACCAAACTATACGCAAAGAATTTATTGATTCTATGTGGAAATTGTTGTCAGAACTTGCAACGAAAGGGAATATAACTCCGGAAAACCTTTCTGAGGAAAAAATAGAGTCATTAAAGAAAGATATATCCGAAATTCTTAAAAGAGTGGTAAGGTATTTTGGAGTAGACCCGGAGCAAAAGCCGGAAATAGTCAAGCCATCCGCTGATTATTTGGCAAAAAATCCGAATTTATTCACAGAGTTGCTTTTCCAATACATTCCGGAATCCGCTCTTTACACACGCGACGTCTACAGAAGAGTCTATGTTAAGGTAAACCTCAACAAGGCCTCAATAGAGCTAAGCCAAGCCCGCTACATGCTCGAAAATCAACAATTATTAAAATAATAATTTGAAATATTTTTTATTGGCTAAATGTTTAGTCTTAATAAAATAAACAATTTTGTAAATTCTGGGAATAACAGAAGTAAGAAAGCCAAAAAGAATATTTTGGCAATGTTTTTACTCCGAGGCATAAGCATTCTTTGCTCTCTTATTGTTGTCCCTTTGACTATTGATTATGTATCTCCTTATGAATATGGTATTTGGTTAACGATATCCTCTCTTGTAGCATGGCTTAGCTTTTTCGACATAGGTATTGGAAACGGTTTAAGGAACAAGTTCATTGAATCAATAGAGAAGAAAGAATATAAGCAAGCCCGGATGTATGTAAGCACAGCTTATGCCATTATATCTTTAGTGGTTACATGTGTATGGATAATAGCAATAATTGCTTCGTTATTCATCGATTGGCCCGGGATACTGAACGCCGATGTTTCTTTAAGTAGAGAGTTGTTGTATACGGTATTGATTGTTGTAACTAATTTCTCGATACTCTTTGTCTTGGGATTAAATAGGACGTTACTTAATGCAATTCAGAAACCGGCTTTGGCTTCGATGTTCGATACATCTACTCAAGTTTTATTATGTCTTGTACTATTAGTATTGACAAGTTGTACTAAAGGAAACCTTGTATATTTGGCATTAGCAATGGGTGGAACCTCCATGCTAACTTTGGTAATTTCAAATGTATGGACGTATACAAAACTACTTAAGGAGTATCGGCCATCCTTAAAATTTGTAAATTTTAAGTCAGCAAAAGGAATTATGTCATTGGGCATAATGTTCTTTTTCTTGCAGATTTTGGCTATTGCATTCTATCAAACTAATAATCTAATAATTTCCCACTATCTCGGACCGGATGAGGTAACAACGTATAATATCGCCTTTAAGTACCTCCAGGTATTACCGATGGTGTTTACCATAATCATTACTCCGTTTTGGAGTGCATTTGCCGAAGCAAATGTCAATAACGATTATGACTGGATGAAGAATGTTAGAAAAAGATTGATTCAGGCTCTTTCCATTTTAGGACTGTGTGGTTGTATAATGGTTGTAATCTCTCCTTTCGTTTATGATATCTGGATTGGAGATAAGGTGCAGGTGCCGTTTATAGTCACTTCCCTTGTATTTATTTTTCAGATGCTTAATATGTGGGGATCAATGTGGACACAACTATTGTCGGGGCTTGGCAAAATCAGGCTTCAGGTAATATGTTCTTCAGTTTGTTGTCTGTCTTATATCCCGATCTGCTGTTATTTCTGCGATAAATATGGCTTGAACGGTTTGTTGACAGTTTCCATTGTTCTTCCTTTAATCTGCACTTCTTGGTTTGGTGTGATTCAGACACATAGACTTCTGAACAAAACTGCTAAAGGCATATGGAACAAGTAATACCCACCCAAAAGTTAAGACTTTGTCTTTCGCTTGATGAAAGCAACGCATTGAAAGGCATAGCACTGGTCTTGTTGCTGTGTCACCATTTGTTCTATATCCAGAACGGACTGTTCGATGATATATACATTTCCGGACATGGTCTGGTTAATACTTTTGGAATCCTATGTAAAGTTTGTGTCGCTCTTTTTGTATTCCTTTCAGGCTATGGACTGACTGCATCAGTAAAAAAGTTTTCTATAATAGACTGGAAACATTTTTTTTTACATCGTTACATTAAACTCTATCTGAATTATTGGCTGATATGGATCTTATTTGTCCCTTTTGGCGTTTTCTGTCTTGACATAGGTTTTGAAAGAGTTTATGGCAATGATTTCTTTCTTCCTTTTATAGCAGACCTGACAGGCACAATAAATATGTTCGGCAGATATGGATATAATCCGACTTGGTGGTTCTATTCATGCATTATTGTTCTATATGCATTGTTCCCTTTGATTTTAAAAGCGTTGAACCGTCCATTTGTTTTATGTGCCATGCTCGTTGTAAGTCTTGGGCTTATACTTGTTCCAATAACATTCATTCAGCCTATAAAATTTTATCTCATTACTTTTATTTTGGGATGTTTGTTTTATAAAGGTTTGATATTTAGCAAATTACCCCCCCCCGCATTTACTGGATTAGAGGAAAGTTAGATAGTGTTTTGAAGGGTGAACTAAGCTTTTGCGGATGCTTGATATTATGGCTTCTCTTATTAGGTATGGTCATATTCCGATTGAAAGCAGGAAGATTTGCGATGCTCATTGACACTCTCATTGCCGTACAGATAATACTAATCTTCAAAAACATCTCTTCGAAGAAATCCCACTACATGTTTCAGTTTCTTGGACGTCACTCTTTCAACATATTCCTGTTCCATACATTCATATACTACCTCTACTTTGAGGAGATAATATATTGGAGCAAAAACCCGATAGCAATATTCCTTACTCTCATCCTGATTTGCGTCATAATTTCGTATGCTATAGAGACTGGGAAACTAAAGATTAAGTTTAACAAGTTGCAAGATAAGTTATTAAGGGTTATATGATAGGAAGAAGTGGATTTTTGGAATGGGATTCTGCCTTTTTTGGATTTCCGGTGGCGTTCATTGAGGTTTGTCATGGGAATGAAATACAGGTTAAGGCAGAAGTAGATAAATTTTTAAGCGCAGGATGTAAGTTAGTATATGTGTTTAGTCATAAACCGTTGGAATTATTTGATTATGATGCCTGTCAAGCAGATAGAAAACGTAGCTACATTCTTCCGAAGCCTATATTTAAGCAAACAGATAAACAACACTTTCATATAGAAAACCATGCAGAAATGCTATATGAGTTGGCATATCAGGCCGGCATACATTCAAGATATAGGTCTGATCCTCACATCTCAGAAGATACCTTCAAACAGCTTTATCGAGTATGGATTGATAATTCAATCAATAAAGGATTTGCGGACTATGTTCTGGCCTGTATGGAGCAAGAAAAGGCTATTGGTTTTATAACTGCAAGAAAAAGGAATAATGAAATCTCTATAGGTTTATTTGCAACTGATCGTGAATATCGAGGAAGAGGAATAGGCAGTAAGCTGATTCAGGAAATAATAAATATTGGAGCCAATGAGAATTTGCAGGTTGAAGTAACCACACAGGTAGATAATCCCAAAGCCTGCAAATTCTATGAAGATAAAGGATTCGAGATAAAAAATGAGGAATTAGTCTATCATGTTTGGAATTTATAAGTATAACTAATTGATATGAAAAGAATTGGCATAATTGGGGGGGTATTTGCAGCTTCCATTAGTATTGAAATGTAAAGAGATGGGTATTGAATCTCACTGCTTCGCATGGGCAGACGGAGCTGTCTGTGACGGCTATGCTGATTATTTTTACCCTATCTCGATTATTGAGAAGGAACAAATCCTGGAAAAATGCAAGGAGATTGGAATTGATGCCATAGCTTCTATTGCTTCCGATCTGGCTGTTACAACTGTCAATTATGTTGCTGATAAGATGGGCTTGATAGCCAATCCGGTTGAATACACAGACATTACAACCAACAAATATAAAATGAGACAAGCACTGAGTTTTGATGGCGTTCCTTGTCCTTTATTTATGGTAGTAGAAGATGGAGAAATACCGGATATCAGCGATATGACATTCCCGCTTATAGTTAAACCCACCGACAGGTCAGGTAGTAGAGGTGTCAAGAAAATATTGACAGTGGAAGAGCTAAGCAATGCAATAGACAGGGCCGCAAAAGAATCATTTAAAAATGAGGTAATTATTGAAGAATATATCGAAGGACGGGAAATCTCAGTAGAATCTATCTCGTTTGACGGTCAACATCATATATTGCAGATAACAGACAAAGTAACTACTGGTGCTCCATATTTTGTTGAACTCGAACATCATCAGCCCTCAAACTTGCCAGATGCAGTAAAAGAACGGGTAAAAACCATTGTGCAGAAGGCCCTTGATGCATTGCATATCCGTAATGGAGCTTCGCATTCCGAATTGAAAATAACTCCCGGCTGCGATATAAAGATAATTGAGATAGGAGCAAGAATGGGAGGAGATTTCATAGGGTCTGACTTAGTAAGGCTTTCTACCGGCTACGACTTTATAAAAGGGGTTGTGGAGGTAGCATTAGGTAATTTTAATGAGCCGGAACTTACTGAACAGAAGTTCAGTGGAGTTTATTTCCTCTCGAAAGAGACTGAACATCTTCAAAGGTACATAGATAGCTGGAAAGACTATCCTCAGATTGTCAGAGGACAAAGAACAGATACAGAACTCCATGAGATTCATGAGAGTGCGGATCGTAGTGGATATTTTATTTATCAGTCTAATCATAAATTTATCTGTAATTGAATATCATGCGTATATTCGGACCATCAAGAATTGCTATCATAGGGGCAGGTGAATTCGGGAAGCAGGCTGCGCATTACATTTTACAGAATGACCGCAACTCCCGACATCATGAAATTGTCGGATGGTATGATGACACTATTTCAAAGGGTGAGATAATTGCTGGTTATCCTGTTTTGGGAAAGATTGATTCTGCTACAGACGATTTTAATTCTGGCAAATTTGAACATCTTTTCATCGCTATAGGATATAATCATCCGGATTTTAAGGAATCTCTTATAAATAAACACAAGGGAAAGATACCTTTATACAATATTATTTCACCAGAGGCTTATATAGACCCTACATCTGTTATCGAAGAAAATATATTCATTTATCCGGGAGCGATAATTGACAAAGAGACGAGGTTGGATAATGGGGTAACGGTAAATCTGGGAAGTATTATTTCACATAATTCGACAATCGGCGCATGTGGTTTTATTGCTCCCGGCGTCACTATCGCAGGATTTAGCACGGTAGGGAAATACTCATTCGTAGGAGCCGGAGCCACTATCATAGACAATATTACTGTTTGTGATAATGTGAGACTTGGTGCTGGATGTGTGGTTACAGATGATATTACATCTGCAGGATTATACTTGGGAATTCCTGCGAGAAAATATAAATGACGAACTAAAATTTCATAATAACATGATCCCTTTTAATAAACCTTTCCTTACTGGAAAAGAGGCGCATTACATCTATCAAGCTGTATATTCCGGCAAACTGTCGGGAAACGGCGTGTTTACAAAAAAGTGTCAGAAATTCTTTGAGGAGCATTATGGCTTCAAGAAAGCCCTGATGACAACCTCTTGCACAGATGCGCTTGAGATGGCAGCAATCCTTTGCGACATTAGGCCGGGAGACGAAGTTATTGCACCAAGCTATACATTCGTTTCAACGGTGCTTGCCTTTGTTCGTCAAGGAGCCAAAATCGTTTTCTGCGATAGCTGTAAGGAAAATCCCAATATTGACGCTGACAGAATTGAAGCGCTTATAACCGACAAGACAAAGGTAATAATACCTGTACATTATGCCGGTGTAGCCTGCGATATGGACAAAATCATGGATATTGCCAATCGTCATAACCTTCTTGTTGTGGAAGACGCAGCCCAGGCAATTGATTCATATTATAAAGGTAGACCGCTTGGTTCAATCGGTCATTTGGGATGTTTCTCGTTCCATGAGACTAAGAACATAATAGCAGGCGAAGGTGGTCTCTTGACAATCAATGACGATCGCTTCATCCGTCGCTCTGAGATTATATGGGAAAAAGGAACCAACCGTTCGGAGTTCTTCCGTGGCGAGGTAAATAAATACGGCTGGGTCGACACTGGTTCTTCATTCCTTCCATCAGAATTGATATCAGCGTTCCTATGGGCGCAGATTGAAAATATGGACATGATACAGACGCGTCGCAAGGAGATTTGGGAACAATACTATCAAGGATTGAAACCAATGGCAGACAAAGGATATTTCCAATTGCCGGATATTCCCGAATATGCTACCAACAATGCCCACATGTTCTACATTGTCTGCCGTACGCTTGAAGAAAGAACAGCTCTAATTAAGCATCTCAAAGAAAACGAAATACTCTCAGTATTTCACTATCTAAGCCTTCACAAGAGCGGATTCTATACTTCGCATTCTGATGTACGTCCAGATACCTGCCAGGGATTGGAGACAATACAGATGAAGAATTTTGACGGTTCTGTTACCGACGAAACGCAGGTTGTAGGCCTCGACCTCCCCAATTGCGATCGTTTCGCCGACTGCCTCCTCCGCCTCCCCTTGTATTATGAACTTACGAATGAGGAAGTAATGAAGATTACAAAAGAACTAAACATTTTCTATAGCCCCAATTTTATAAAATGAAGGAATTAAAGAATGTTCTCGTTATTTCATCAAGACCCCCCTTCCATTCAGCAGGATTGGGACAGGATATCATAGACGCTCTTTCAGAAAATGGAATAAATGTCGATTATCTTACTAGATTTAAATATAAAAATCAGCCTGACAATGTAATCAGTATAAGAAATGAAAAGCCTTTGATAATTATGACATTATCAAGATTGCTCTCCTTTCTTAGGCTTGATGCTATCAAAAGGATTATACATAGAATAAAACCACAAAAATCACCATATATAATCAATAATAATATTGAGATAAAATATCCATACGAGGATAATCCTGCCATTCCTATTGAGGAAGTTGTTAATGCCATAAATAAAGATTATGATTTGGTAATTACTCTTATTTGGCAAGATATGATTACCACGGAGACTTTAAAAAAAATATATCATAAAATTAATGCTCCGATATTGATTTATTCTCCAGATATGACCCCTATGACAGGAGGTTGTTTTTATTTCAACAATTGCACTCGCTATACACAAGGATGTGGCTTTTGTCCAGGGCTGAATAGTTCTATTCTAGAAGATAACTCAAGACGTAATTATTATATAAAAAAAGATAATTATGCGCAAATGAATGTTTCTTTTCTCGGTAATACTTGGATGAATCAATATGTCAAAAGGAGCTTATTATTTCCATCTGATCGTATTTTCAAGACTGAGATTGTAATAGATGAGGTGAAATTTCGACCTTTAAATCAAACTTCGATTAGAAGAGAATTAGGATTACCGATAGATGGTTTTATAATAATGCTCAGGTCTACTCCTGATATAAGGAAAGGTAATAAGGATATGAAAAGGGTTATTGATAAATTTGTTAAAAAACTTACTGCTGACGAGCAAACTAATGTTTGTATTCTAACAGTGGGGAATGATTATTTTTCAAGTATATGTGATATATCATCAACTTATTCAATCTTTGATTTAGGCATTGTTGATAAGACATTATTAATTAAGGCATATAATGCATCTGACTTATTCCTTTGCGCGTCAATCGATGATGCAGGACCATCAATGATAAATCAATCATTAATGTGTGGAACGCCAGTTGTTTCATATAAAATTGGCACAACATTAGATGTTATTGAGTCAGGAAAGTCAGGATTTTATTCAGATATTAGAGATGTAAATACAATGGCTGAAAATGTACATAGAATATTTGAATTAAAATTAGAACAAAAAGCAAATATTAGAGAATTTTCTAGAGAAATTGCTCTTATGCATAATTCTAAAAAAGCTTTTTATGAATCAATAAAAAATATTTGGTCAATAGTAAGAGATGTTAATGCCTGTTGAGAAATTATTAATCAAAAAGAACATAAAATAGTAGACTAGTTTATCGATCATATAAAATCATTAAATCGTAATGAAAATATTAGTAACAGGCGCCAACGGTTACATTGGACGACATGTAGTTTCATACCTTCTCGATAGAGAGGTTGAAGTAATCGTATGCGATATTAGAACTGAAAATGTCGATTCAAGGGCAACTTGTATTGATTTTGATCTATTCAATCTCTCAGATTCAAATGTCTTCGGAATTTTAGGGTCGCCGGATGTTTGCCTTCACATGGCTTGGAGGAATGGTTTTGTACATAATGCATCTACCCAAATGGGAGATATTTCTGCGCATTATAAGTTTCTTACTGCATTAATTGACGGAGGTCTCAAACATTTGGCTATAATGGGCAGTATGCATGAAGTAGGATATTGGGAAGGAGCTATTAATGAGAATACTCCCTGCAATCCACTTTCGATGTATGGAATTGCAAAAAATGCTTTGAGACAATCTATGGAGATTTACTGCAAGCAGAAAGATATAATTTTCCAGTGGTTGAGGTGTTATTATATTCTCGGCGATGACAGACACAATAACTCTATTTTCTGCAAGATATTAATGGCTGCCGAAGAAGGTAAGAAGACCTTCCCATTTACAACCGGCAAAAACAAATATGACTTTATAAATGTAGACGAGCTTGCAAAATTAATTTCGGCGACTGTCACACAAACTGCCGTTAATGGAATTATCAACTGCTGTACGGGCAATCCTATAAGCCTTGCAGAAAGAGTAGAACGTTTCATAAAGGAACACAATCTTGACATAAAGCTTGAATATGGGGCTTTCCCAGATCGTCCGTACGATTCTCCATGTGTTTATGGAAATCCTTCTAAAATTCAAGAAATTCTAACTAATAGCTAAAACAAAGAAATGATTGACTCTTCTTATAGATATATCATACTAAGCGCGGGTCAGGAATGGAATCTCTATTCATGGGAAAGTACTAAAAATGACTCAAATATTGAATTCTATAATGAATTGTTCCGGCCTCTTTTACTTAAAAAGTTTTGGTGGAGAACGTATTTTAAAAGCAAATTTTTATGCAGGATTATTTGGTTCCCGTATTTTCGTAGACTATTGAAAATAGATAAAAGAAAGACAATCTTGATAGTATATGATTGGCATTATCTTACAATGTCATCTTATATAGTTCAGTCTTTTAAGCGAATGTATAATAATCTAACCATTGTATATTGCTTCACAAATCTGTCAAAGGTAACTGGAGCTAAAACCTTTGGCTTACTTGATAATTTAAAAGACAGTTATGACCAGGTGTATGCATTTGATAAGCTTGATTCGGAACGGTATGGATTTGATTATTCAAGACTTGTCTATGCTCCTGTAAGACATGATTATTTGATAAATTGTGTTCAAGAATTAGATTTATTCTATGTTGGACAAGCAAAGGACAGGCTAACCCAATTAATAGATATTTTTAAGAACGCACAAAAAGCAGGACTCAAGTGTAAATTTTTTATTACTGGTGTATCAGAGGAAAGCCAATATGTTCACCCGGATATTGTATATAATCAGAACATATCTTATGGAGAAGTTTTAGGTTACATATCAAAATCCAGATGTATTGTTGATGCCATTCAAGGAGAATCGACAGGGATGACTCTCAAAACTTGTGAGGCAGTGTATTGGGATAAAAAACTGATTACAACAAATGTCAATGTTGTAAATGAACCCTATTTCAACTCCAATAATATAATGGTATACGATGAAAAATCTGATTTGAAAAGATTTATGAAATTAGAGTTGATGCCATATACAGATAAAGATAGGTTCATATTTTCTCCCTATAGGCTAATACAACAGATTATGACATTATGAATTCTGATATTATCCTATTAGGATAGTCCTTTGAAATTCCTGGACTTCATCAATTTTATACATACAGAAGTGAAAAGTGATTGTAAGCGAATTCTAATAGTTACACCGGATCCTAATGGTGGTGGATCATCAAGATCTATGCTGACTGTTGCTAAATATCTCAAAGAAAATAGATATGATGTAATGGTAGTTATAACTAAGAAAGGATTTGTAACAGATTCTCTTGATAAATTAGGTATTAATTATGAGATTAATCCTTATATTGTCTTAAATATTTGGCCTTGGATATTAAGTTGGAAAGATGTATTGTTATATGTCCCAAGATTAATTAGGTATTTTCTATTCTCGTTACTTAGCGTATTTAAATTGCGTAAGATAGCAAAAAAATTCAGGCCAGATTTGGTATATTCAAATTCCTCATTAATAATGTGTGGATTTAGGGTAGCATCATCTTTAGATTTACCTCATCTATGGCATATTCGAGATTTCGGAAACAAAGATTTTGGATGGACTTTTTTCCCGACGAACGAATATAAAAATAGGTTGATGAGAGCTACTCCTTCAATATCAATTACCAAAGAGATCAATCAATATTATCATCTTGAAAAATCAGGAATAGTCGTATATAACGGTCTGAAATCCAAATCAGATTCATCGAAAGCTTCTCCAATGCCTATCCATTGTTTTAATCCTTATTTTCTTTTCGTAGGTGGGATAACAGAAAATAAAGGATGTACAGATTTGATTAATGCTTTTTGCGAATATAGAAAAAAGGGAGGTTCTTATGATCTTTTAATTTGTGGGTCTGGAGAAAACTATTATGTCAATAAATTAAAGAGTATTTTAAAAAAAAATCATGATGTGGAGAATCATGTATATTTTGAGGGTCAGGTGTCTAATGTAGATGATTATATGATGTCAGCTCAGGCTATAATTGTGCCATCTAAATATGAGGCTTTTGGTCGTATTACAGCAGAGGCTATGTTTGATAGATGTTTGATTATTGGGCGTGATGTCGGAGGTACCAAAGAGCAGTTTGATCTCGGCTTAAGACAAAATGGTCATGAAATAGGACTACGATTTACTACAGTCGAGGATTTACAAGCCTGTATGCATGAAGTTGAATCTATGAGCCAGACTGAACGAGATTCATACATAATGCCTGCATTTCTAACTGCTACTGATAATTTTACAATAGATGTTTATACTGAACGTATCCAGGATTATATCGAACAGGTAATTAATCCTTCTTATATTGTTAGAAAGTAATATCTAATGGTTAAATTGTTAAAAATTATCTATAAACATAGATGGGTCTTGAGAGCTATAATACCATCTTTATGGTTTTGTATTCGTCATTTGCCTTTTAAACAGGCTATCAAAGTGCCTATATTGTTATATAAACCGCATCTGGGTAATAATTCTGGTAGATTTGTAATTAATGGACCTGTGCATTTTGGAATGATAAGGCTTGGTTATAAACAAGTTTCGATTTATCCAAATACTGGAATTATGCTTGACAATAATGGCGTGATAATCTTTAATGGGGAATGTTCTATCGGAAACAATTCATATATATCAGTAGGAAATAAAGGCGTTATAACATTCGGTGATAATTGTCGAGCTACCACATCTTTAAAGATAGTATGTTATCACAAGATAGATATTGAAGACAATGTGTTAATTGGATGGCAAAATTGTTTGTATGATACTGATTTTCATAAATTAACACATGTTAAAAGTGGGGGGGTGCTCGCAAAAAGTACCAAACCGGGATATGGCAGCATAAAAATAGGGCATGATACATGGATTGGCAATGGATGTAAGATTTATAAGGGGGTGACTGTTCCTCCGTATAGTGTTGTTGGTGCAGATACGATTCTTACTAAAACAGTAACTGATGAGACCCATACATTAATTTGCAATGAACGTAAGTCTGTTGTTAAGGTTCATGGCGTGTTTCGTAATGCTTCCGATGACTCTATTGAATACTGACTATATGATATTATACTAAGTGAACGTGAATGTTTTTCTATTAATATTCATATTGGCTATTGCCAACTATTTGGTTCAGATAAGACGAGATATAAAATATCTGAATTATATTTTAATGGGTATAATGTTTTGTCTATGTGCATTTAGAATGCCATGGGTTGGAGCTGATACTTATACTTATTTGCAGATTTATACTAATCCTACAGCTTTAGAGTCTTTTAAAAATGAATTTATTTTTTATTTTTTAATAAAAAGTCTCTACGGTTTAAATACTCCCGTATGGTTTACTCAGATTATTTCAACGTTATTGATATATATACCTTTTGGAATTGTAATACTAAGATATAGTCCAAAGCCATCATTATCAATCTTAATTTTTGTAGTTGCTTCTAATAATTATTTTCCTGAAACATTCAATATAACTCGACAGTTTATTTCTACTGGATTTTTATTGCTCTCATGGGTGTCATTTAGTAAACTGAATTATAAAGCTGGAATTATTTATTTTTTTATTGCTATAGGCTTCCATTCGACTTCTATTATATATGCACCTTTAGCTATATTGGCATTTAAAACTAAGTATAATATATCCACAACAATTACTATAATTTTGGTCACATTATGTTTTGCATTTGTTTTTTCATCAGTTTCTATTATCACTGGAGCTATTTCTAAGCTTGGTGCTTTCGGTATGGATAAATACTCTGAATATGCCTCATATGAATTGGGTAAATCTCGTACCAAATTTGGATTAATAAGCGATTTGTTGCCGGTGTGCACACTTGGAATATACTGTTTGACTCAGTTGAAGCGTGAAAAGTTTCTTATTAAATTATTCTGTACAGGGCTTGTTTGTCTTAATATGGTTTCAGTAATGCCAACTGCTTATAGGATGTTGTTTGGTATTATTTCCCTGGAAATTATATTATATCCAATGTGCTATGTTCAGAAATCAAAGTATAAATGGGTAATTTCTCTTCTAATAATTTTTTTATGTGTGATGTGGGTCTATAAGATGCCTTTTCTTGAAGGAGCAAAACTTTTGCCATATGAGTCAGGAGTAACATATGTCAGATAATAATTTGTGTCATGATTGAAGTTTCGATTATAATTGTAAATTACAATACGGTTAATCTCACAAAGGCTTGTATCGATAGCATAGTGAAGTATACACAAGGATTAAATTATGAGATAATACTCGTTGATAATAAATCAACTGATGGAAGTAAGCAATATTTTGAAAAAGATAAACGGATTATATATATATATAATGAAGAAAATAGGGGCTTTGGGGGAGGAAATAATCAAGGAGCACTAAAAGCTTCAGGTAAATATCTGTTCTTTTTAAATCCGGATACTTTGTTGCTAAATAATGCAATTAAGGAGTTATATGATTTTTATACGAGTGATAAATCAATTGGAATTTGTGGTGGAAATTTATATGACATTGAATTAAAACCGGCACATTCATTCAGACGTTATTTGCCGGGTATTCAATGGGAAGTTAATTTACTTACTTGTGGTTTGTGGGATAAAATTATATATGGAAAAAATCGTATTTTTAATTATACGAAAAATACAATAGAGGTTGGATATGTAACAGGAGCTGACTTATTTATTTCTAAAGATTTATTTGATAAATGTGGTGGTTTTAGTTCTGAATTTTTCATGTATTATGAGGAAACAGATCTTACTAATCAAGTTAAGAGATTAGGTAAGCGGGTATACTCTGTGCCAAGTTCTAAAATTCAACATTTGGAAGGGAAAAGTTTTTCTGCGGAAAAGGAACAACGACGTAGGGCGTTGACTGAAAACGGCTATCAGGTATATAGACGTAGAAATTATTCAAAATGGCAGAAAACATTGTCGAAACCATTACACTTCTTCTATCTGACTCTTAAGGGAGTGATATTAAAACTACGATAATTTTATGAAGGTATTAATAATCGGAGATTTTTGCTATCCTAATTATATGGGTGGATCAAGTAAGCATGTATTTGACTTGATAACGAACTTTCCTTCAGATGAAGTGGATTTCCATTTGATAACTCGTAAAAGATCTGACGGTCAATATTCGGCTGACGAACGAGAGGCACAAAAAGTATACGATAGAATTAAAGATGAGGGCAGGATTACAGAAGTATCCACAAAACACATTTTTAATCCATTTACTTACCTAAGACATATCAGAAAAGCAGATATAGTTGTTTTACAGCATCCAGTAATGGGTTTATTTGGAGGCCTTTGGGGTCGTCTGTATGCCAAGCCAATCATATATCATTATCATGGTCCTCTGCATTTGGAATATTCTATGAAAACCGGCAAAAATGGACTTCATTATAAGCTTCTATGGTTGATGCAGAAAGTTACGGTGTTATTGTCGAATTTTGTATTGACACATTCTGATTATATGAAACGCGTGTCGATAAAAGAGCACAAGGTACCAACATCAAAATGTATCTATTTGCCTCCATATATCAAAAGGCATGAGATAAGAAAGAATTTATCATATATCAAGAATAATGCAAAAATTAAACTTTTGATTCCTCGTAGACTGACTTCAAGAACTGGTGTAATAGAGTTTTTAAATTCTTTTTTAACATTTCCTGATGATTTTAGAAGTCGATTTGATGTTTTTGTTACAGGTAAAGGTGAGCTTCAATCACAAGTTGAGAGTTTAGTTGCTAAAGATCCAGACAATCTTCATTATATCGGCTTTGTGTCATATGATGATTTGTGGGCACTTTATTCCAAAGTTGATTCTGTAGTAGTTCCAACATTGGACTTGGAGGGTTTTGGTTATGTAATTTTAGAGGGCTTTTCTTGTGGTTCATCTGCTATAGTTTCATACACTTGTGGGGGTGGTTATGAGTTTATAAAGCATCATTTAGGAGATGATTATGTTTTTGATGTTTATTCTCCAGAATCTGTAAAGAAAGCTCTACTTGCTGTACAAAGAAATAGATACCAAAGAGAAGTATTTATACATATAGCAGATAAGTATACTACGGAAAATATGATTAAGTATTATCTTGATAATATATTATCTCCATTATATAGGAATTCCTTTATCAATTCTTAATTGCTAATCAAATTAGTTTATCTGTAAGACCGTTGTCGAGGGTCTTGACTTCTTCTTTTTATGTTCTCGGGCACATGTGGATGGTTGTAACTAAATCGAGCTATTAATATTATACCGAAAATTTATGAAAATTCTTCATGTAGGTAAATTCTATTCCCCGATAGAGGGCGGGATAGAATCTATAACCCGTTTTGTTGTCGAGACGTTAAGGGGTAATGTTCAGCGCATAATTTCGTTCAACAACAGCCGGACGGCTGTTGACGATGATGTGGACACTGTTCCGGTGGTTCGCGCTTCATCGAGCGGTGTTGTGGCGAGCCAACCACTGTCGCTAAAATATTTTTTTGAATTAAGACGGAGCATAAGGATGTTTCAGCCCGATGTGGTTCATTTTCATTATCCGAACCCTCTTGGCGCACTTTATCTGCTGCTATCGATTAGGAAAGAAAACAAGCTGATTGTCCACTGGCACAGCGATGTGGTCGCACAGAGTTTTCTGCACACGCTGATTTCACCTGTCGAGAGGTTTCTGCTGAAAAGATCCGACGCTATAATAGCGACAAGTCCGCTGTATCGCGACGCATCGAGACAGCTCCGCCGCCACAGGGAAAAGGTGACGGTAATACCGTGTTCGATTGACGAGACAAGATTAGACCTGTCGGACAGCGAAGATGTAAAGGTCGAGGAAATTCGGAAAGAGTATGGCGGCAAACCGATTGTGTTTTTTATCGGGCGTCATGTCGAATACAAGGGCATACGCTATCTGCTTGAAGCAGAAAGGTTGGTCAAGAGAGATTGCGTGTTTGTCATCGCCGGGCAAGGGCCGCTGACAGCCCTACTGAAGGAGGAATTCAAGTCATCGCGCATCCATTGGATCGGCAGACTTGATGACGGACAGATGAGGCTATATTATCACGCGGCATCAATATTCGCATTTCCCTCAATCACCCGCAACGAGGCGTTTGGTGTCGTTTTGGCCGAGGCGATGTATTGTGGATGTCCTCCAGTTACATTCACCATTGACGGTTCCGGAGTCAATTGGGTGTCGCAGAATGGAGTCACGGGTATAGAAGTTGCCAACAGGGATGTCGTAGCATATGCGGCAGCAATCGACCGGGTGCTCTCCGACAGCGGTCTGCTCCGAACTTACAGCGACAACGGCGTCAGCCGTGTAAACGAGATGTTCACTGGAAGACGGGTGGCCGATATGTATCTGAGGCTGTATGAAAGCCTCGTTGCATCGGCGACTTAGATTGTAATATCTTTCAACGCATATTTCTTTGCACTGACATTTTTCGATATATGGTATCGTGATACGCATCAAAGAATTGCTCTGGTGGATGTCGAGAGTCGTACGGCGGATCATTAGATTCTTGGAAACAATTTGAATGAGCCGGAAGCGGTAAAGAACGGAAAGAGCAGATCAAAATCATGATTGACATAAGCATGACCAACAGTATGCAGATTCGTCAGAAGAATCAAAGCTATAGGCGACTGAAAAGG
This sequence comes from uncultured Duncaniella sp., assembly GCA_910577335.1. Classification (GTDB taxonomy): domain Bacteria; phylum Bacteroidota; class Bacteroidia; order Bacteroidales; family Muribaculaceae; genus Duncaniella. Next base: position 48,235 of record CAJTMJ010000019.1, read on the forward strand.
CTTGTCGAGAATCGCAAATGCTTCTCATGCCAATAGGAATTAGTGGTAATAAAAATTAAACCAAACCCAAAATTTAACATTTTATGAAAGGAATAGTACTTGCCGGTGGTTCCGGCACTCGGTTATATCCGATTACGAAGGGAGTGTCGAAGCAAATGCTCCCGGTGTTTGACAAGCCGATGGTGTATTATCCAATTTCCACGCTGATGCTGGCGGGGATTAGAGATATATTGATTATTTCCACCCCGCAGGATTTGCCGGGATTTCGTCGCCTGTTAGGAGATGGTTCTGACTATGGAGTGAAATTCACATACGCTGAGCAACCTTCGCCCGATGGACTTGCTCAGGCTTTTATAATCGGTAAGGAATTTATCGGAGAAGATTCGGCTTGTCTTGTGCTCGGCGACAATATTTTCCATGGCGCAGGTTTTTCCGAAGTGCTTAAAAAGGCTGTTGTGGCTGCCGAAAAAGATACGAAAGCGACTGTGTTCGGTTACTGGGTGAACGACCCGGAACGCTACGGTGTGGCGGAGTTTGACAAGGAGGGCAACTGCCTGTCCATAGAGGAGAAGCCGGAGCATCCGAAGTCAAATTATGCCGTTGTCGGGCTTTATTTCTATCCTAACAGGGTGGTTGATGTAGCAACCTCGATCAAGCCGTCGGCACGTGGCGAGCTTGAAATCACGACCGTCAACCAGGAGTTCCTGAAGGACGGGGAGCTGAAGGTGCAGACCCTACCGCGAGGTTTCGCATGGCTCGACACAGGCACCCACGACTCGCTCGCCGAGGCCTCGATCTACGTTGAAGTACTCGAAAAACGTCAGGGTCTGAAAATTGCATGTCTCGAAGGCATAGCCTATCGTCAGGGCTGGATATCGAAGGAGAAGATGTTGGAACTTGCAAAACCGATGCTCAAAAATCAGTACGGTCAATACCTTATAAAGGTGGTGGAAGAAATCGACCGCACAGGTGATCGTAATTTGGACTAATATTATCTGGCTGGGGCGATTGACGAAATAAGCCAACTATTCCACACAAAAACTGTCAATCGCTTCCAGCCATCTTTTTTCAACAATGGAAATTATAAAAACAAACATAGAAGGCGTGGTGATAATCCAGCCACGCATATTCAAGGATTCTCGCGGTTATTTCTTCGAGAGTTATTCGAAACGAGAATTTGACGAGAAGGTACGTCCAATAGAATTTGTACAGGACAACGAATCATGTTCCACCTATGGTGTAATGCGAGGATTGCATTTTCAAAGTCCGCCATATGCACAGTCAAAGCTTGTGCGCTGCGTCAAGGGCCGTGTGCTCGACGTGGCTGTTGACATCCGCAAAGGTTCCCCGACTTACGGCAAGCACGTTGCCGTTGAACTGACCGAGGATAACCACCGGCAGTTCTTCATACCTCGTGGTTTCGCACATGGATTCGCAGTACTGAGCGACATTGCCGTATTCCAGTATAAATGCGACAACTACTATCATCCGGAGGCTGACGGAGGCATCTCGATTCAGGATGAATCCCTTGGCATTGACTGGTGTATCGACCCAGCGAATGCCATCCTTTCTGAAAAAGACACGAAGCATCCCCTCCTCGCTGACTTCAATTCTCCTTTTGATTTCAACATAGACCAGTACGAAAAATGAACATACTCGTAACCGGTGCAAACGGGCAGCTTGGCAACTGCCTGCGCATTGCCGCCAAAGACTCCAATGACAAATATATATTCACCGACATCGCCGAATTTGACATAGACGGGACCCGCATTTCCCGCCTTGACATCACCGATGCCGATCAGGTCATGAAGATGGTGAAAGTCAACGGTGTTGATGTCATTGTAAACTGCGCCGCCTATACCAACGTGGAGGAGGCTGAAGACAATCAGAATCTCGCTGAACTTCTCAACTCCACCGCCGTCCTTAACCTCGCCAAGGCTGTCAAAGTCAATGGTGGCACTCTGATACACATCTCAACAGATTATGTCTTCGGCAAGGAGCCGTATAACATTCCCTGCCGCGAGGATCAGAAGGGCACCCCCACGGGAGTCTACGGCATGACCAAGCTCCACGGCGAGCAACAGATCGCCGAGTCAGGTGTCAAGTCTCTTATTTTCCGCACCGCATGGCTTTACAGCGAATACGGCAAAAACTTTGTCAAAACGATGCTCAATTTGACGGCAACGAAGCCGGAACTGAAAGTGGTGTTCGACCAGGCCGGCACACCCACCTACGCTCAGGATCTTGCAGATGCCATCTTCAAAATCATCGAGAATCGCAAGATGGACGGCAACGAGGGTATCTACCATTATTCCAACGAGGGAGTCTGCTCATGGTTCGACTTCACCAGGATGATAGCCGAATATGCCGGCAACACCGCCTGCGACATCCAGCCCTGCCACTCCGACGAGTTCCCTTCGAAGGTCACCCGTCCGGCATACTCCGTGCTCGACAAAACCAAGTTTAAGCAAACTTTCGGACTCAAAGTGCCATATTGGACCGACTCCCTCAAAAAGTGTATCAAAAACATCAAATAAGAATCAAAATGAAACGCAATATTCTAATAACAGGCGGTGCCGGATTTATAGGCTCACACGTTGTACGCCTTTTCGTAAACAAGTATCCCGACTACCATATCGTCAACCTCGACAAGCTTACGTATGCCGGGAATCTTGCCAATCTCAAGGACATCGAGGATAAGCCGAATTACACATTCGTAAAAGCCGACATAGCCGACCTCGACGAGATGCGGCGCATCATTAGGGAATATGAAATTGACGGCATCATCCATCTCGCAGCCGAGAGCCACGTCGACCGCTCGATCAAGGATCCTTTCACGTTCGCACGCACAAACGTCATGGGCACGCTCGCTCTGCTTCAGGCGGCGAAGGAATACTGGGAATCACTTCCTGAAAAATACGAAGGGAAGCGCTTCTATCACATCTCCACTGACGAGGTTTACGGTGCGCTCGAACTCACCAATCCTGAAGGCATCGAGTCTCCGTTCACAACCACGGCCTCTTCTGAGCACCACCATGCATACGGCACGGAGTTTTTCTTGGAGACGACAAAATACAATCCACACAGTCCTTACAGCGCATCAAAGGCATCGTCCGACCACTTTGTCCGTGCCTACCATGACACCTACGGTATGCCCACCATCGTGACCAACTGCTCGAACAACTACGGTCCCTATCAGTTCCCTGAGAAACTTATTCCGCTGTTCATCAACAACATCCGTCACCGCAAGCCGCTGCCTGTCTACGGCAAGGGAGAGAACGTGCGCGACTGGCTCTATGTGGTCGACCACGCCCGTGCCATAGACACCATCTTTCACGAGGGAAAGATTGCCGAAACCTACAACATCGGCGGTTTCAACGAGTGGAAAAATATCGACATCATCAAGGTAATCATCAAGACCGTTGACCGTCTCCTCGGCAACCCCGAAGGCTATTCTGAATCCCTCATCACCTACGTCACCGACCGCCTCGGTCATGACATGCGCTACGCCATCGACTCCCGCAAGCTCCAACGAGAACTCGGCTGGGAACCATCCCTCCAGTTTGAGGAAGGCATCGAAAAGACCGTCCGCTGGTATCTCGACCATCAGGACTGGATGGACAACATCACCTCCGGCGACTACGAGCGCTACTACGACGACATGTACAAAAACCGGTAAATCCAGCAAATCCATGCGGAGTAAATTATGGAATCAATCTTTGTATCCTCTTTACCTTATCTAAGTGACGATCCATGACCACATCTCATTCAATGGAATCAAATCTTATCACGAAAGCGGTGAAGGAATCGTTTGAATATATCGGGAGATTATTCAGCAACATACGCTATTCGGATACTTCGTTGCCGTTTAAGGCTGCTAACATTCGAATTATCAAAGACGATAAAGGTATTACTTTGTATTTTGATGCAGAGAATAATAAGGAATTGGAAGAGGTCTACATGGGGCGCATGGATGGGTTTGAAATAAAGAATGACCTTAATGTATTGTCAATTCCTGCCGGATATTTCAGTTTTGACTGTTCTCTGAATTTGGTTGAACCGACTCAATCAATGACAGTTCGTGTAGGCAAATGTGCGTCCAATCATTTTGAACCGGAAAAGGAATTATATCGAAGAATAATGATACCTATCGAACGGGTTGATTGGATAAGAGATGTCCATACTTATTGGTACCGGGAAGATTCGTTAACAAGATGCGGGCTTATCGAATTTTCAATCAATGGAATACAAATACATTTGTTTCCCTACAAATATAAAGACAGGGAATATCTTGTGTTTGACAGCATGATTCCGATGATGCAAGAAGAATTCTCGAATTTAGTATTTTCCATCTGTGTTACCTTGGGCTTAGTTATTGCTAAGCTATGGCAGGACGAAGAAATAACTCTCGAATATGATGATAATGAATTTTTAAAACCGAAGGCATTAGCATATAGAAAGCTTCGTCCATCCATAAAAGGGACGTATTCCATATTCTCCACTAATATGTATTCCCTGCATCACAGTTTGAAATTAAATCACTTAGATTATGCTGCCAAATATTTGGAGAAGAATGGGAATGTTGATTCTGGCAAAGTAGACTGGATTCGACAACCATTTATGTCAGATTTGGCCAGTTTGATTCATTGCAACGATTCTTTAAGACGTGCAGTCGTGTTAATGATTGAAGGATCCACTTATCCTTTGGAATTTCAAGCTCCGATTTACAGTGTGGCATTGGAAACCATAACAGGATTTTTACTGAAAGAGTCAGGTGACAAAGAAATGACTCCTGTTCCAAAGGAATCTTATGAAAATGAAATAAAGCCAAAGTTAAATACTCTGCTGGACTCATTCAAATCTGGTGACAATGAGAACGATGAAGGAATTAGAATTCTAAAACAACGTATAGTCCAATTGAACAGACCGACAAATTCCGATAAACTTACAAATCCTTTTAAAAGCATTGGCTATCGTCTTACTAAAGAAGAAAAGAAAGCTATCAATGACAGGAATCGGTTTTTGCATGGAGTCTTGTATGGAGACAAAGGATGTCAGGATGAGTTGGATCTTTTGTTGAAATCGAGTATCAGACTTCATAAATTGTGCTGCATTCTTATTTTAAAGAGATCCGGATTTGACAGCTTTATTCTCAACAATCCAGTCCTATGGGGTTTTGAAGAAGATTGTGACAGAAAGGATCCACCTTTGATTTTACTACATCCATAACAAGGTTCTTCAAATCGCATTTTGAGTATGGCCGGATTGGATAAAGATTTTATAGAAAATAAAATCAAATCAATCCCAATAAGACGTGTCTGTGAGGCTCTTCGGTTGGAACGTAGAAACAAGAGGTACCGGTGTGTGAATCCACTCCATCCGGACAAAGATCCGAGTATGACCGTCTATGAGAAAAGCAACACGTGGTATTGCTTTGCCTGTGGCGAACATGGTTCTGTCATCGATATGGTAAAGCTTGCCTGTAAGTGTAATTTTATAGATGCCTGTGAATGGCTTGCTCATAATTTCGGAATCCTGCTTCCTGATAAATCTAATTGGAGAAACACATCTCGAAATGTCAAGCCTGTCAAGAAAACCTCACAGATAAAATCAGAGACAAAAGCACCAAATATTGATCACGAACTACTGGAGTGGATTGTCACCAACGGAGGAATTTCAAATCTCGCCAAATCGTTCCTGTATGACGAAAGGAAGTTGTCTGAGGAAGTCATAAGTGAGTGCAGAATCTTTTCACTTAATGATGAATACAGATTTATTTCCAAACTTGTCTCGGAGTTTGGAGAAAAACGCTGTATCGATTCAAAGATCCTATTCAGAGACAGGGACGGAAAATATCGTAGCCATTATCTTTTCCCCGCTTTGGCTTTCCCGTACTATGATTATGATGGCAAAATCGTAAATATTCAATCACGGACGTTTTTCCCGAAAAGACCGCAAGACCGTTTCAGAAACATCCCCGGTCTTCCGGTCTCGATTTTTAATATGAACTCGTTAAACGGTCTTGACGTGGGAACTCCTGTCTATATAGCGGAGGGGGTGACGGATTGTCTTGCCATGCTCTCGGATGGTCATCACGCCATTGCAATCCCAGGAGCCAATAACTATAAGGATGAGTTTGCCAAATATCTGGAAAGGTTTGTGTTGACAATGTTCCCGGACAATGACAAACCTGGAGCCGGACTATATGACAAAATGTTGAAGAACCTGAAATGCTCCATATTCAAACGGGAGATTCCGGACGGATTCAAAGACTACGCCGAGTACCATATAAGCAGATATGAGTGACACCAAGTATCCAATACCGACCTTAAAGAACATAGCTTCTCTTGAGAACCTGTATATGGCATGGAACCGTCTGGCGAAGTCCATAACGTATTCGGATGTATGGTATGACGAGTATGAATTCAGGAAATTTGAATGTCTGCTCGACAAGAACATTCATGCCATACATAAAGCGCTCCTTGACGGTTCTTACCGGATGGATTCTATCCGACCGATACCATTCCCCAAAGGCGGTCGGGATGATAGCGGAAATCTTAAAGTTCGTCAAGCCTTCTGGATTTCGATGAAAGACCAGTTGGTATGGGTTGCAATCTGCAACGTCCTCGGACCGCTTATCGAGACCAAGATGCCGGGATGGAGCACAGGGAACCGTCTTTATGTCCCGATGTGGAAGGAAAACGGTGATGAGAAATCACAATGGCAATATGGCAGCTTCCTGAATTGTTATCCATTTATATACAGGAAATGGAAACAGGGCTGGCCGAAATATCGTAAAGTGTTGACTGCTTCCATAAAAAGAATGGCTATTGGCAAATGTAAAGAAAAAGACTGTCCTGACATACTTGATGATACCGATGAAACGGAGATAACAGAGAATACCGGAATGCCTGGATGGCTTAATGTACGGTATCTCACAGATAACTACTTCAAAGGGAAGAAGTTCCAACCTAAGTTGTATTGGGGCGGAATTGACCTCAAGACATTCTATCCGACCATTGATTCAAAACTGCTGATTGATGACCTTATCCGATTTGCTCCTATAAATGAGGATGCGACAAAGAGGTTAATCAACACAATGTTTGAATTTGAAGTGGATAAGTCCGGGTATTCCGAACAGGAACTTGCCGACATGGGTTTTGAGAAAGATATATCCATAGGTTTGCCAACCGGATTGATTGTCGGAGGTTGGTTGGCGAATGTGTATCTGCTGGAGATTGACAATAAAATAGAGTCTAAGCTTAAATCTAATGATAAGGTTATCCATTTCAGATATGTGGATGACCATACTTTTGTTGCTGAGACTTTTGAAATTCTCATCGACTGGATGCATGAGTATTGGCTCCTGCTCAAAGAACGGAATCTCAAAATAAACTTCGATAAAATCCAGCCGGCGTTACCGGAGTCATATCCAAAGGTCTTCTCGAGGTTAATTGAGGATGGATGGGAATGTCTGGATGACGAAGAAATAAAAAAAGATCTCGCTCGGATTGAACTGCACAGTAAGGAAGAGGTGATAAATGGCATTGGAGCATATTGTTCCATAGACCCGATATATCCCTCGCCTTTGATGACACTGACATTGCAGAAAGTTTCCCAAATCTCCCATCTGAGTCTGAATCTTCTTTCCAAGAGCGAGAATGACCTCATCTTCCATGACCTAAAGTCGTTGATTACCGTTGACCTTCCTGAGGCGGAGATAAAAAAGGAAACAAGGATATCTTTTGCAAGTACGATGCTTTCCCGTATGCTTTTGTCAAATCCCATAGATCTTGAAAAGATTAGGCATTTGAGGGAGACATTCATCAGATCCCATTCGATGGAAAAATTTTCTATCGAAAAGAGAGTCGGGGATGGAAAAGTCGGAGTCCTGTCTGAGGGGGATTCAATGGCAATCGCCATTGAATCGAAAATAGAGAGTGAAAACATTGACAGATGCCTCTCTTTTGCATTTGATGATTTGGAATGCGAGCCGGGAAATGAACTTAAAAGCCTTTTTCCGAAGTTAGATTGGCAATCACTGGAAGAAATCCGCAAATGTGTCGATAATTCAAGAAAAGATTCCAGACGACGTGCCAATAAAATATTCTACTTGCTGAGAAGGGCGCTTGATGAGGCTCCCGACAAGGTCAATATATGGATTAGGACCATGGAGTTCTGTATCCGGCATTCTCCCGCACACATTCCGGAACTGTTTGATTACCTGGGGCGAATCTCAGACAAGACTCTGCATGGATTGGGTGTCAATTTCATCAGAAGGCAACTTCTGTCTTTATGTGCCGTGTGGTTCATAAAGGCAGTATGGGAAGGATATGAAGGGAAATTGAGCAATGTCCATTTCGGGAAGAACAGTTATGAGTTCATTGCAGTAATGATGAACCTCCCTGATTACGACGAGACCTATTACTTCAATCATGGCACTTTCAGGCTACTCAAGCTTGCCAGATCATTCAACAATCTACTTGTCGATGGCGATCAGACAGATATTGAGACTTACTTGAATGACAGCGACTTCAATGACGCTTCATTCTCACTTATGTATCTTGTCAATCTCGCAGAGAATCGAATATCCCCAAAAGTCATTTTTGATGTCTTTCAGTCATTGTTTACTTTGGTAAAAAACAAGGATGAATATACCGGTCCTTTAATTCTTAAGCTCTTTGATATATGCCGTGACTTGAAAAAGGAGACAATTCAAACAATTGAATCATTCATTGATTCCTCAGATTGTCAATTAGTAAGGGATGTTTATGATTGTGCGTACAAACCTTCTTCCGAGGCTGTTACAGACGGGTGGATTTCAATCAGGAATCTGCTAAGGTCGGAGGAATGGGTTACTTCAAAGTTTGGAAAGTCAGAATATGTATGTGCCAAGATACTGTGTGATGTGATTACGTATATTACCGGAAGCAATGAAATACTCGCCAACCTGGTTTCTTGCGATTTCAACACCTCGAATCTGCTTCTGCGCAAGGAAGAGACCGACAAGCTTGATTGGCATGACATCATAGCGAACAGGACAAGGCTGACTGTCAGATACGATCCTGAATCTGAGACCGAACTTATGAAATCTCTGAATAAGCCGCCTATGCCGAATGCCGTGGATTATGAGAGCAGAATCATATTCGGGTTGGGTACCGTGTTTTATCATCTGCTATGTGGCCGTCAGACGGATGACTGGCAAAAACTATACCGTGAAACAGGCTATAGCTGGCGTTCAAGGATAAACAGTCTCGTTTGCTCAGGGAAAATATGCACGGCTTCCAAAAAGATACTGTCCGGGTGTCTGTTGCCGTATGTATGGGAGACAAGAAGAATTAACGGCACTGTATCATCCCGCAATAAAGCAATCGCTATAGACAGGATTGTTGATCTGGAGAGCAGGATTATTGAATTGAAAGAGACGCTTAAACGCAATATTGTCTTGAAATCATTGGGGACTGACAGCCTTGTTGGTTTCAACGGGGCTGATAATCCGAATGAAACCGGATATGGCGTGGTTGAGTTCAAAATTATTAAAGTGGACTGAATATGGAGGAGAAGCTTCGTGTGGCAATAGTTCAAACCACGTTGAACAAAGACCTTGCATGGCAGATTGGTGCCAAAAGTTTCCCGGAAATGAATAAATGGGAAGCGGACAGAGTATGGGATGAGGTTTGGGATGCTCTCAAGTCGCTTTCACTACTGCCAGAGAATAAGCGACCGCATGTCATTCTGCTTCCTGAGTTCGGAGTTGCTCGGAAATATGAACGGAATCTTCATTCATTTGCACGGCTGATAGGCTCAATCATTATCAGTGGATTGGATTTTATAAAGGAGGAGGCAAAGGTAAGGAATGAGGCGATTGTCTCAATACCATATAACTGGCCTTTCGGCAAAGGTTCTTCGGAAAGCCAGTCGTTCCACTTCGGAAAAAGGCATCCGGCATGGAGAGAAAAGGAATATATTGAAAACCATACGACAGAGGATGGAGCGAAATATGAGTTTTCCCCGGCTGAAACTGTCTATATACTTGATTTAGGTAAATTCGGCAGAATCGGCCTTGCAATCTGTGCAGATTTCTATGACATAGAAAGATATTTGATTTATCAGGGACAGATACAGCATCTGTTTTTGGTCGCTTATAATCAGGACACAGAATCGTTCCATCATTTGGCCGAATCAGCTTCTCGTCTGATATTCTGCAATGTGGTAATATGCAATACTGGCTACCATGGTGGTTCGATGGCTTTCAGTCCAAGAAAACAAGCATTTGAGCGTACAATATATTCGCATTTGGGTTCAAGGCTTTATACTGTGCAGACTGTAGAGCTTCCTGTTGACAGTCTTATCGAAGCTCAGGAAAAAGGACATCACAATGATTATAAGTCACCTCCTCCCGGGTATAAGTATTGGAAAAGAAATTCAAAAGACAAGACTAATGGAATTTAGATACAACGAAATAATCATATGGCTTATCCCTGGATTATACTTTCTTTGCCTCGTATGTCTTTTTGTATTGCCACCATTTACAGACGGTAGCGAAGTCGCAACATACCTGAATGCGATAAAGGAGATTCCGGACGGAATCGTAACATCGGCAGCTTTATTCTTCATCCCGTTTGTAAGCTTCGTAATAGGTTATCTCATCAACTACATCGCGAGCCAAACGGAATTCTGGCTGTATAAATTTGATATATTGAAGAGACCATCAAGGATTATCCTTTCAGGGAAGTCCGACAGGTACCGACTTGCAAATTTGGACACATTGTTACAAAGATTAGAACGGTCTTTTCGGAGTAATCTTACAAATGCGAATGCCAATGCTCTATTCATTAAAGTCAAACAAAGTATAGACATCTGTCCGTTGGATACCTATTATTTCAAGAGTGTATTTGGCAGGAATCTGCTTTGCGCACAAGTGCTGGTGCTGATATGCGTTGTGTTTGAATGTTTTTATTTAAAGTGTCTCGATTTATTAGGGCTTTCAGTGACCCTTGTGACAGGATTGCTATTTTTTACAAGCTGGAGACGCAACAGCAAAATCTATGTCAAGAATATACTCTCTATGTACATGAGGCAAAATCAATAGCAGAGTGTCGGCAGAGAGCTTGAAGAGTTGCTTAAATATATGTATTTCAGAGATATGATATTTTAGCTTGATTATGGTTATAACCGAGGAAACATCGATATGGGAACTTGTCAAGGCGGGAGTCATGCCGGAGTGGATGGCGCGGGAATGCGACATTCACGGCATGGACAGGGCCGAGTATGTGCTGAATGAATATGACTGGGAATGGGAATGGGACTGGGATCTTGGAATGTATTACAATGAGGAACAGACCGGAATACTGAAACAGGTAAGAAAAACCATCCGGGAAGGCATAGAGGCTTTCCGCTCAAATCCGGAACTTGTCAGACAGCATAAGGAGCGAAAGGCTCTTGAGAAACGGAGATATAAACTGATCGAGCAATACAGGAAGGACCTTCTGGGTTATGTAGAGCCGGAGGATGTTCGATGGATTGCGGATTATGCCATAAACCATGACACCCTCCCATATCTGTATATCCTGACGAATAAGCTGATACTCGGTTTTGAAAAGCTCACCGACCGTCAGAAAGCAAGACTTTTGCAAATAGGTCTGCCATCGGGTGAGCCTGTTGATGCCGATAAGGTCAGAAAGCAATTCCCCGACCTTCCGAAGTCGATATTCTCATGGAAAAATTGCAAGATTCCATGGGAGCCTGTCGGTAAACTGAAGCAGTTCATAGAGGCGGTATCCTTCGATACCCCGGTATCCGAGGACAGTTCGGTATGGCATGACATTATGGAGTCGCAACACATAAAGGACATAAGCTCCATACAGATTATGCGGATGATCACATCGTTCCGCTATGATTACAGGCTTGAAACGTCTGATGATGGAAAACTCATCCTTGCATCGTGCGACCAGAAAGCATGACACAAGGGCATGAACATAGAGATTTCGGATTGGAATCCTGTTTGTATGCGACAATAAGGGTCTCCATATAAACAATTCGGCAGACATCACGCATAAGTTTATCGGCTCGATGAAGGAATACCGGCGCAAAATTGAAAATATCGTTACGAAAAACTCTAAAGCCTCAGATTGAATGATTCCGGAAGGAAAGAGGCGAGGTTAAATAGGGATTTTGTCGAAAATACAAGAGCCCCGGATTGCCTACAATGGTCTGATGTATCTGATTACGTTGAAAATACAGGAGGCGAGGAGCAAACTGCATCCTAATAAGCCCGGGAAGGTTTATCTCAGCATTGTTGAGCGGGAACCCATGTCTGACGGCACAGTGCGTTCGCAGCACAGGAGTGTTAATATCGGTATTTCCGTGCCAAAAGGCGCACACTTCCGGGATTTGCGTGAAGAATTGCTTCCATACGTTTACAATACCTATCTGATCATTGACAAACTCCGTAACAGCGGCGCGCCGTTTAATGTCGATGATGTTTCCGAGCGATTGAAGTCTGTAATAGCCAATGACAGGCTTGATACCCGGATTGCCGAGGATTTTATCTGGGACACGGATGTCGCCACTTTGAAGAAGGATCTCATTCCGTTCTTCAGATACAAAAAAGTCGGCAGCAAATACGCTGTCTATGAAGAGACAGACATGAAACCTGAGTCATTGCCGGAACTATTCAGCCTCCTGTCCCGTAAAATGTTGTCTGAAGGGCGTGAAAGCACGTCGGACTCGTACAAAAGTACAGCTAACAGCCTGAAACGTTTCCTTGGCGATGAGGATGTGCCATTGACCGATGTAAACCATAATTTCATAGAGGATTACGCCGGATGGCTCAAAGACAACGGGGTGGCCGACAGCACCCAGTCGTTCTACCTGCGCACACTCCGCGCCGGGATTAGTCACGCCGTAAAGGAAGGCATTGCAGTGTTTGATAAAGACATGTTCAGGAATGTGAATACCAAAGTCTCGTTAGACATAGCCGGCAACGAAAATGCCTGTCTCAGCCGGGAAACACTCTTAAAGATTGCGAATCTTGATTTGTCCAAATCCGAAAATCTTGATCTGGCCCGCGACATGTTCATGTTCGGGTTTTACTGCCGCGGAATGGAGCTGACAGACATAATGGCCCTCACGACGGGGAATCTTAACGGTGATGTGCTTAAATACCGGCGACGCGGCAACGGGAAAGAAATAACCCTGAGACTTGACTCCCGGGCCTTGGCAATCCTGAAAAAGTATTATTACTGTCCGCTAAAGTTTTTTGAGCAGTTGAAAAATTAGGGCTGGCACCTATTGCAGGAGTCAGCCCTAAATGGTTATTTT
>CAJTMJ010000020.1 GCA_910577335.1 uncultured Duncaniella sp.
ACGAGGGGGTCAATTTTTTCCCGCCGACAGGGGTCAATCTGCACCGACTTTTCCACCCCCAAAGCAGTCCCCCGCTATATAAAAGATATTAATTTAACGGGGATTTCGTTATAAATATTTCACATAATTTGTTGGTGGATTAGAGATTATTTTGTAATTTTGCAGTCGATTTAGCCGCACCGGGCTTTGTTAAGCGGCGACATGTGACCAACTTCCATGCCTCCCGCCCGACGGAATAACCTGTAAACCAATTAATAACAGATGTACGCTATTGTAGAAATTCAGGGACAGCAGTTCAAGGCAGAACCCGAAAAGTTCCTGTATGTTCATTATCTCGGCGAAGCAGTTAAAGAAGGAGACAAGGTAGAATTTGACCGTGTGCTTCTCGCTCAGTCCGATGACGCAGTTAAAGTTGGCGCTCCCACCGTGGATGGCGCAAAGGTTGTTTGCGAGGTGCTTACTCCCCTCGTGAAAGGTGAAAAAGTAATCGTTTTCAAGAAGAAACGCCGCAAAGGCTATCGTCGCAAAAACGGTCACCGTCAGTTCTTCACCAAAGTGTTAATTAAAGAAGTTGTAGCTTAACCCCTAAAATCTCAAATAGAAAATGGCACATAAGAAAGGTGTTGGTAGTTCTAAGAACGGCCGTGAGTCAGAAAGCAAACGACTCGGAGTAAAGATTTTCGGTGGTCAGCATTGCAAAGCCGGTAACATCATCAAACGTCAGCGTGGCACCGTTCACCACCCCGGTTTGAACGTTGGCATGGGTAAAGATCACACTCTTTTCGCCCTTATCGATGGTGTGGTTGTCTTCACTGAAGGCAAGGAAGGCCGCAAGTTCATTAACGTCCAGCCCGCAGAAGCATAAGCTTCAGGCTCAAAGGATGTCTTAAAAGGCACTTTTCCGGATGATTGGATTACACCCGATCATCCGGATTTTGCGTTTTCTCCCAAAAAGCTATTGCATATTTTATGAATCTTGGTTAATTTTGTAAAACGACATTAACAATCACCCATGCGTCTATGGAGAAAAAAACAATCTGGGACCTTCATCGTGTTGACATAGAGCACTTCCGCCGTCAGCCCAAAATGACATTGACTGTGGTGCTCGACAATGTGCGCAGCCTGAACAACATCGGGGCTATATTCCGCACATGCGACGCATTTGCTGTGGAACGCATAATGCTATGCGGCATAAGCGCCTGCCCGCCCTCTCCCGAGATTCATAAGACAGCCCTCGGGGCTGAAGATTCCGTTGCGTGGGAATATTACCAATCAACTTTCGATTGCATCTCCGACCTCCAGCGTGAAGGATACACACTCTGCTGCCTCGAACAGGTCAAAGGGAGCATTGAATTGCAGGAATTCTCGCCACAAAAAGGCAGACGATATGCCCTCATACTCGGACATGAGGTAAACGGTGTGGATCAGGAGATTGTCAACCAATGCGATGTATGCTTAGAAATCCCCCAAAGGGGCACAAAACATTCCCTCAACGTATCAGTGTCAGGGGGAATAGCCATTTGGCATTTTTTTGAAAAAATGATTTAGAGACAGATATGAATATCAACAGAATTACACCCAAAGTGACATATTGCGGGGTCAACGACAGAACCAAACCCCTGTTTGAGAACCTCTGGGAGCTGCCCAACGGTGTCACCTACAACAGTTATTTCGTGCAAGGGGATAAGTACTCTGCCATAATCGACGCAAGCGACTCAGGACATGCCACAGGTTTCATTAAGCACATATCAGACCTTCTCGGCGACACAGCTCCTGACTATCTTGTAATCAATCATATCGAGCCTGACCATAGCGGAGCCATCCCGATGCTCAAAAGCAAATATCCTGACATAAAGATAGTAGGCAATGCTAAAACCACAGATATGCTCCGTGGCTTTTACGGAATCGAGGACAACATCATACAGATAACCGACGGCGAAACCATCGACCTCGGTAATTGCCATCTGAAATTCTTGCTCACACCCATGGTGCATTGGCCAGAGACCATGGTCACCTACTTCGAAGAGGATAAGGTGCTATTCTCAGGGGATGCCTTCGGATGCTTCGGAGCATTAAACGGTGCTGTCATCGACGAACAGATGGACACCACTCTTTATTTCCAAGAAGCCTACCGCTATTACGCCTGTATCGTGGCAAAATACGGACAGTTCGTGCAAAAAATGTTTGAAAAAGTATCATCTCTGCCCATAGACTACATCTGCTCTACCCACGGACCCGTATGGCACACTCAGCGACAGGATATAGGCAATCTGTATGGCAAAATGGCAAAATGGGACGGAGAGAAAGGTGTGGTCATAGCTTACGGCTCAATGTACGGCAACACCACGGAGATGGCTGAAGCTCTCGCATCAAAGCTTGCCGATGGCGGAGTGAAAAACATACGATTATATGATGTGTCATACACACCTCAAAGCCGTATACTCGCCGATATAATGCGATTCAAAGGGTTGGTACTCACCTCCCCCACTTACAACGCCGAAATATTCCCTCCGGTGGAATCACTGCTGACCGCAATCCTCGAACGCGGTGTCAAGAACCGCATCATCGGCTTAGGAGGCAGCTTCTCATGGGGCAGTCAGGCGGCAAGAAAGATGGCTGCAAAACTCGCAGAGAAACCGGTGACTCTACTCTCTCCCACCCCGCAGCTTAAACAGGCTAACCAAGCCATGGTTGAAGCCGAGGTAAGCCAACTTGCCTCAGATATGATTTCGGCTCTGGAAAATTGAATTTCTGATTAACTAATCATGAAAATCAGCCATAAAGTCACAACCATCCCTAATGAATCAAAAAAAATGAACTGATTTAAACTAATATTTCTTAGAATTAGTACTATTTAAGTTCAGTTCTAAAAAGTTCAATCATAAAAATCTGTCGATACTTTTGTAGTGACAGATTTTTTTTATAATTTTACATTAAGAAACAAGAGTAAAAAGAAAACCACAATGAATAACGATTTTAGAAAATATGCAGTACACCATCTCGGTATGAATGGTCTCGCACTTGACCAGTACGCTGCAAAGTCTACATCTCAGATTACCTCATCTTATATCTCTCCTACTATCATCGAGGAGCGTCAGTTAAATGTGGCACAAATGGATGTGTTCTCACGTTTGATGATGGACCGCATCATTTTCCTCAGCACAGATGTCAATGATTACACCGCCACTGTGGTACAGGGTCAGTTGCTTTACCTCGACTCTGTTGACCCCGGCAAAGATATTTCCATATACCTCAACTCACCCGGCGGATCAGTGATAGCCGGTCTCGGTCTGTATGACACCATGCAGCATATCAAGAGCGACGTCTCCACTATCTGTATAGGTATGGCAGCTTCAATGGCAGCCGTACTTCTTGTCGCAGGCGCGCAGGGCAAACGTCTCGCCCTTCCCCATTCGAGAGTCATGATCCATCAGCCGCTCGGCGGTGTGCAGGGTCAGGCATCCGATATCGAAATCACAGCACGTGAGATACTTAAATACAAAGCGGAACTCTATAAAATCATAGCCGAACACTCAGGTATGTCACTCGAACGCATCGAAGCTGATGCTGACCGTGACTACTGGATGACAGCCCAAGAGGCAAAGGATTACGGCATGATCGACAACATACTCCTCCCCGAAAAGAAGAAATAGAACCATTAAAACATTTTTATGGCTAAAAAGACCAATCCGCCAACAGTAAAATGTTCTTTTTGCGGCAAGGAACCCTCATATACCGATATCCTCATCCCCAGTCCGTTGGGAGAAACATATATATGCAGCGACTGCGTTGACCAGATAGAAGGACTATTGAAGGATTATCTCAAGGAAAATACTCCTGCCGGGAATAAGAAAGCCAAGGCTGTCGATACTCCCGACAGCAAGCCGCTTCCTACCCCCAAGGAGATCCGTGCCTTCCTCGACCAGTATGTCATAGGTCAGGATGACGCAAAAAAATATCTTTCAGTAGCCGTATATAACCATTATAAGCGTCTCGCCCAGAAAAACGACGATGTTGACATCGAAAAGAGCAACATCATAATGGTGGGACCTACCGGTACAGGCAAAACGCTTCTCGCCAAGACTATAGCACGTCAGCTCGATGTGCCGTTCGCCATCGTGGATGCCACAGTGCTGACCGAAGCCGGATATGTGGGCGAGGATATAGAAAGTCTGCTTGTGCGCCTTCTGCAGGCTGCCGACTATGACGTGGCAAAAGCAGAACGAGGCATAGTGTTCATTGACGAAATAGACAAAATCGCCCGTAAGGGTGACAACCCGTCAATAACCCGCGACGTCTCCGGCGAAGGTGTGCAGCAGGGATTGCTTAAACTGCTTGAAGGCTCAGTGGTGAATGTGCCCCCCTACGGTGGCAGAAAACACCCCGAGCAAAAAATGATTGCGGTTGACACCAAAAACATCCTCTTTATATGCGGAGGAGCTTTTGACGGAATTGAACGGAAGATAGCCCAGCGTCTCAACACCCATGTGGTTGGTTTCACAGGCAATTCTGTGCGTTCAAAAGTAAACGCTGACAATTACCTGCAATATATAGCCCCGCAGGACCTCAAATCCTTCGGGCTTATACCGGAAATCATAGGTCGTCTCCCGGTGCTCGTCCACCTCGACCCGCTTGACCGTGACGCGCTTCTGAAAGTTCTCACCGAACCGAAGAACGCCATCACCCGCCAATACGAAAAACTATTTGCCATGGATGGTGTGAAACTTGTTTTCGCACCTGAGACATTGGAGTTTATCGTAGACAAGGCGATAGAATACAAGCTCGGCGCACGAGGACTGCGCACTATAGTGGAGACCATAATGATGGATCCCATGTATGAGACCCCATCCACCGACATAAAGGAACTGGTTATAACCCGTGACTATGCGGAGGAGAAAATCAAAAAAGCCTACATCGGTTAAAGGCATTCCCCACTCCTTATCTCTATTCCAACCACTCCTCTAACCTTGATATTCAATGAACCAACGACTGCACGCTGCGCTTAAAGAGCATTTCGGATTTGATTCGTTCAAAGGGAACCAAGAAGCAATCATGACAAGCCTTCTCGAAGGCCATGATGTGTTTGTCCTCATGCCTACCGGCGGCGGCAAATCACTATGTTACCAGTTGCCGGCACTTATGATGGACGGCACCGCCATAGTGATATCTCCGCTGATAGCACTGATGAAAAATCAGGTAGACGCCATGCGACATTTCAGCGAGGCTGATCATGTGGCGCATTTCCTGAACTCATCGCTCAACAGAGCCGCCATCGATCAGGTGAAATCAGACATAGCAAGCGGGCGCACAAAGCTCCTTTATGTCGCACCTGAGTCATTGACCAAAGAGGAAAACATTGAGTTTCTTAAGACTGTGCCGATATCTTTCTACGCTGTCGATGAAGCTCACTGCATATCGGAATGGGGACATGATTTCCGACCGGAATATCGTCGCATACGACCTATAATCAATGAGATTAACATTCGTCCGATGATAGCCCTCACTGCCACTGCTACTCCGAAGGTGCAGCATGACATACAAAAGAACCTCGGAATGCAGAACGCATGTGTGTTTAAGTCGTCGTTCAACCGTCCTAACCTCTACTACGAGGTGCGACCCAAGACCGCGAATATAGATAAGGAGATAATTAAATATATAAAAAGTCAGGAAGGCAAATCAGGCATCATATACTGTCTAAGCCGCAAGCGGGTTGAAGAGCTCGCTGAAATGCTTCGTGTAAACGATATCCGTGCGCTCCCGTACCATGCAGGTATGGACGGAGCTACCCGAAGCGCCAATCAGGATGCGTTCCTGTTGGAAAAGGTGGATGTGATAGTCGCCACGATAGCCTTCGGAATGGGAATTGACAAACCCGACGTCAGATTCGTAATACATTACGACATGCCTAAGTCGCTCGAAGGTTACTATCAGGAGACAGGCAGAGCCGGACGTGACGGCGGAGAAGGTCAATGTATCACCTTCTACGCAGCCAAGGACTTGCAGAAAATGGAGAAATTCATGCAAGGGAAACCCCTTGCGGAGCAGGAAATCGGCCGTCAACTTCTGTTGGAAACCCAGAGCTACGCAGAGGCAAGCAGTTGCCGCCGTCGTTCGCTCCTATTCTACTTCGGAGAAGAATTCAATAGTGACAACTGCAATAATTGTGACAATTGCATTAATCCTAAGAAAAAAGTGGAAGCTAAAGATGATTTATGCGCAGTGCTGGAAACAGTGATTGCACTAAAAGAAAAATTCAAAGCTGATTACGTCACCGATGTAATCTTGGGCAAAGCTACACCCGACGTTAAATCATATCAACATGACGAGCTTGAAGTGTTCGGATGCGACGAAGGCGCTGACGAACGACTTATAAGCGCAGTGATCCGTCAAGCTATTCTCGCCGGATACCTTGAACGCGATATAGAAAACTACGGACTCCTTAAGATTACCTCCAAAGGAAAGAAATTCCTCTCAAAGCCGGAGTCATTCAAAGTTATCGAGGATTCGGATTTCAGTGATGATCCCGAACCTGAAATGATGAAGAGCGGAGCTTCATGCGCCGCCGATACCGAGCTATACAGCATATTAAAGGATCTCCGCAAAAAGATAGCCAAGCACCTCGGACTCCCTCCATACGTGATATTCCAAGACCCGTCGCTCGAGGCTATGGCTACAACCTACCCCATATCACTTGAAGAGTTGCAGAATATTCCGGGCGTTGGCGCAGGTAAAGCAAAACGTTACGGGGCTGAATTTGTGAAGGTGATAAAACGGCATGTGGAGGAGAACGAGATTGACCGTCCCGAGGACCTCAGAGTGCGCAGCGTGGCTAACAAGAACATGACCAAGCCATTTATCATTCAGTCAATCGACCGTAAGATACCGCTCCCCGAAATCGCCATAGCCAAAGGATTGGAATTCAACGAGCTTCTTGACGATATCGAGGCTATAGTATATGCCGGCACCAAGATAAACATTAACTATTATATCAATGAGATAATGGATGAGGATTCGCAGGAAGAACTTTTCGATTATTTCAAAGAAAGTGAGACTGACGATCTTAACGAGGCTTACAAAGAGATGGGCAGCGACTTCTCGGAAGACGAAATACGTCTTGTGCGTATAAAGTTCTTGTCAGAGATGGGTAACTGATAAATAAAAATCACAGATTAAAATAATAAAACCAATGCCTGTCATCAGCTATAAGGATGTGGAGCTTCACCGCAAGGATCTGATAGCCCTTAAAAATATCAATCTCAAGGTAAACGAGGGTGAATTCGTATATCTCATAGGCAAAGTGGGAAGCGGAAAATCAAGCCTGTTAAAATCGCTTTACGCTGAAATACCTATTGCGGCAGGAAGTGCGCAGGTTCTTGACTACGACCTTACGACTATCAAGAACAAGGAAATCCCGTATCTGCGTCGTGAGATAGGGATAGTATTTCAGGATTTCCAGCTCCTTTCTGACCGAAGCGCATACTCAAATCTCCAGTTTGTACTTGAAGCAACAGGATGGAAGGACAAAGCAGAGATCGATCAACGCATCGAAACAGTGCTGCGCCATGTGGGCATGTTCAACAAGAGCTACAAGAAACCTCACGAGCTTTCGGGTGGCGAGCAGCAACGCATAGTGATTGCCCGAGCCCTTCTCAACACCCCGCGCATTATTTTAGCCGATGAACCTACCGGAAATCTCGACCCAGCCACGGGAGAAGCCATCGTGAAGAGACTCCATGACATCGCCGCTGAAGGTACCACGGTGATAATGGCAACCCACAACATGGCACTTGTCGAGCAATTTCCAGCACGTGTGATAAAATGCGAAAATCGCACGGTGGTGGAATGACTACCATCTGTCACACAATCAATAGGAGTTAAAACATAAAAGTTGAATGAGGCGTTATTATTACTGATAACGTCTCATCATTTTTTTATGGAAAACATATCATCAAAACCTATTGTAGTGATAATCGGAGGGGGATTCGCAGGACTAAATCTTGTGAAGCATATCGACAAGGACAAGTATGAGGTCATACTTGTGGATAAGAATAATTATCATGGCTTCCCTCCGTTATTTTACCAAGTAGCGTCCTCTGGACTCGACCCTACCAGCATCTCTTTCCCGTTCAGAAGAGAGATACGTAAAAAATCGCCTAAGAATGCCTCCTACCATATCGGAGAGGTCAAAGAAATAAATGTGGCACAGAAAGTGATTGTGACACAGTATGAGCAAATCAAATATGACAAGCTCATAATTGCCGCCGGCACAACTAACAAATTCTTCAACAATCCCGGATTAATAGATAGTGTCTACACCCTCAAAAGCACCGATGAAGCGATAAGGTGCAGGAACGAGATACTTGACAGATGCGAAAGAGCAGCAGTGGAAAAAGACCCTGAAACACGAAAAAAGATGCTAAGTTTCGTTGTCATAGGTGGAGGTCCCGCAGGAGTTGAAATAGCCGGTGCATTGGGTGAGCTGAAAAGATACATATTAAAGCGCGACTATCCCGAGATACCTCAGGAGGATATGAACATACATCTTCTGGAAGGTACCGACAAATTACTGCGCACAATGAGTCCGACAGCCTCCGAGACAGCTCTTAAAGACCTTAAGAATCTGATGGTTGACGTTAAGCTTCAACACCTCATGGAAAGTTATGTGGATAACGAAGTGAAACTTAACGATAGTGAATCCATATATTCAGAGATGGTTATATGGACAGCCGGAGTAACCGGCACACCTTTCAAACTGACAGGTACCGACATCAAACCGGGTCCGGGCGCACGTTTTATCACCGACGAGTATTGCAAAGTCATAGGCGTAGACGATATATATGCCATCGGAGATATAAATTACCATCCTTCTGATGAGTATCCGAAAGGTTTACCGCAATTGGCTCAAGTGGCTATCCAACAGGGACGTTTCCTTGCCAAGAATCTTAATACCGGCAAATGGGATAAACCTTTCAAGTATAAAGACAAAGGCTCAATGGCTACCATAGGGCGCAACAGGGCTGTCGCAGACCTTCATAAACTCCATCTCACCGGCTTCATAGCATGGCTGGCATGGATGTTTATCCATCTGATCTCCCTGTTGGGTATGAGAAGCAAAATCAGTGTTCTCACAAGTTGGGTATGGGCATATTTCACTTACAACACAGCTTTAAGATTGCTATTGCGAGGCTCCAAATATCCCAAACGTGGTCCTATGTGGGATAAGGGATAGCCCGAAGAGTTAACAAATAAATGTTAAAATCAACATTTTATATAATGTTTTTTCGTAAATTTGTAAATTAAAATCATTCTAATCATTCAACAATAGATAGAACAAATAGAAATGTCGATTGATAGCATTATCGCAAACGCAGTCTCTCGTGCAGTAAAAGAACTTTATGGAGTTGAAACTCCGGCAGAAAATATTGCGCCTCAAGCAACCCGTAAGGAATTTGAAGGCAATCTCACTGTAGTGGTGTTTCCATGGGTGAAGGCAGCCCGCAAGTCTCCCGAAATGGTGGGACAAGAGATCGGTTCATGGCTTGAAGCTAATGAACCGGCGGTGGAAAAATTCAATGTAGTCAAGGGATTCCTTAACATTACCATCGCACCGCGATTCTGGAATTCAGTACTCGAACATATTTCCGAAACCAAGGACTACGGTATTAAGACAGCCGACGAAAATTCACCGTTGGTAATGGTCGAATACTCCTCGCCCAATACAAACAAGCCGTTACATCTGGGGCACATCCGCAACAACCTGCTCGGATTTAGCCTTGCGGAAATCCTTAAAGCATGTGGCAACCGTGTGATTAAGACCAACATCGTTAATGACCGCGGAATCCACATCTGCAAATCTATGCTCGCATGGCAGAAATGGGGCGAAAATGCGACTCCTGAATCTACCGGAAAGAAGGGCGACCATCTTATAGGTGATTTCTACGTGCTTTTCGACAAACATTTCAAGGCTGAAGTTGCCGACCTGATGGAGAAAGGTATGAGCAAAGAGGAAGCCGAAGCAGCTTCACCGCTTATGAAAGAGGCTCGTGAGATGCTTGTGAAATGGGAACAAAAAGACCCTGAAATCCGTGCCCTCTGGGAACGCATGAACTCTTGGGTATATGCCGGATTTGACGAGACATACAAACGTATGGGCGTTGATTTCGACAAGATATATTATGAGAGTCAGACCTATCTTGAAGGTAAAGAAAAAGTGCTTGAAGGGCTTGAAGCCGGCAAGATGTATCGCAAGGAGGACGGTTCGGTATGGGCTGACCTTACAGGCGAGGGTCTTGACCACAAGTTGCTCTTGCGCAGCGACGGCACCTCCGTATACATGACTCAGGATATTGGCACAGCCAAACTCCGTTATGAGGACTTCCCTATCGACAAGATGATATATGTGGTAGGCAACGAGCAGAATTACCATTTCCAAGTGCTCTCCATCCTTCTTGACCGACTTGGTTTCAAGTGGGGAAAAGACCTTGTGCACTTCTCATACGGAATGGTAGAGCTGCCTGAAGGTAAAATGAAATCGCGTGAAGGCACTGTGGTTGACGCTGACGATCTGATGGACGATATGGTCAACACTGCCCGCACTGTTTCAGCTGAGCTGGGCAAGCTTGACGGACTTTCAGAAACGGAAATAGCTGAAATTTCTGAAATGGTCGGACTCGGAGCGTTGAAATACTTCCTCCTCAAGGTTGACCCACGTAAAAATATAACATTCAACCCCAAGGAGACCATCGACTTCAACGGTAACACCGGTCCATTTATCCAGTACACATACGCACGTATCTGCTCTGTGCTCCGCAAAGCGGCTGATGAGAATATGGATATCACAGATTACTCGAATGTAACCCCGGGTGAACGTGAAATTTCACTCATACAAGCTCTTGCCGACTTCCCCGGAGTGGTTGAAGCCGCAGGACAAAGCTACAGCCCGGCGCTCATAGCCAACTATGCGTATGACCTCGTAAAACTTTATAACCAGTTCTACCACGACTGCTCTATTCTCAAAGAGTCAGATACGGCAGTTCGTTCATTACGTCTTGAACTCAGCCGTCAGACAGCACGTATTATCAAGACAGCAATGAATCTGCTCGGCATACGTGTTCCCGAAAGAATGTAAAACATACAAACTTAATATTGAATAATTATGAACAACAGATTTACACCAAACACACCTGTTCCACCCCCATATAACGGGTATCACTCCACTCAGAGTGAAACTGTTCAGACCACATCAGCGGTGATGAAGCGTGTATACCTCAAGATGTTCCTCGGACTTCTTGTCACTGCATTCATCTCAATGTTCTGCGCATCAAGTGTATCCTACATGCACTTCATGGCAACCAATTCATGGTTCTATTGGGGACTTTTCATCGCTGAAATTGTTCTCGTGATCGTGATTTCCAGCCGTATCACCAAAATGGCATCAGCCACGGCGACATTGCTGTTCTATGCGTTCGCTGCGGTCAACGGTCTGGCATTGGCTCCCATATTCCTTGTGTATACAGCCACTTCGATAGCCAAGACATTCTTTATATGCGCCGGGACATTTGGAGCGATGAGCGTATACGGGTATTTTACCACTCAGGATCTCACTAAGTGGGGCAATTTCCTTTTCTATGCCCTGATAGGTCTTATCATTGCAAGTGTGATCAACATATTCACTCACAGCTCTACTCTTGACTGGATCATCTCTATAGCCGGTGTGCTTATCTTCGTAGGTCTTACCGCTTGGGACACCCAGAAAATCAAACAGATGGCACAGTATACACCTGCTCAATACACAGGTCGCCTCGCCACCATCGGAGCGCTCAGTCTCTATCTTGATTTCATCAACCTGTTCCTCTATCTTCTCCGCTTTTTCGGAAGCCAGAGAGACTAAAATCGTAATCAGTTTACCATTTTAAATATCTATTAATTCGGAAATGGCAAAAGTCATAATCATCGGAGCCGGCGGCGTAGGTACCGTTGTTGCTCACAAGTGTGCGCAGCACCCTGAGGTTTTCTCTGAAATTGTTATCGCTTCTCGTACCCGCAGCAAGTGCGATGCTATCGTTGAAGCAATCGGCAAACCCAATCTTTCCTCCGACACAGTTGACGCCGACAGCGTACCTCAGCTCGTGGAGCTATTTAACCGACACAAGCCTGCGCTTGTAATCAATGTGGCGCTCCCCTATCAGGACCTCACCATAATGGACGCATGTCTGATATGCGGAGTCAACTATCTTGACACTGCGAATTATGAGCCTAAGGATGTGGCACACTTTGAATATTCATGGCAATGGGCATACAAAAAACGTTTCGAGGATGCAGGTCTGACAGCTATTCTCGGTTGCGGTTTTGACCCGGGTGTGTCAGGCGTGTTCACAGCTTACGCTGCTAAGCATTACTTCTCCGATATGGAATATCTCGATATCGTAGACTGCAACGGTGGCGACCACGGAAAGGCTTTTGCCACTAACTTCAATCCTGAAATCAACATCCGTGAGATCACTCAGAACGGACGATACTATCAGGACGGCAAATGGATTACCACAGGTCCGCTCGAAATCCACAAGCCCCTCACCTATCCTAACATAGGCGAACGTGAAAGTTACCTCCTCTACCACGAGGAACTTGAATCGCTTGTCAAGAACTATCCGTCAATCAAGCGTGCCCGCTTCTGGATGACATTCGGTCAGGAATATCTCACACACCTGCGTGTGATTCAGAACATCGGCATGGCTCGTATCGACGAGGTAGATTATAACGGACAAAAGATCGTGCCTTTGCAATTCCTGAAAGCCGTACTTCCCAATCCTCAGGACCTTGGTGAGAATTATCACGGCGAAACTTCAATAGGCTGTCGTATCTCCGGTCTTGACAAAGAAGGGAAACACCTCACCTATTATATATGGAACAACTGTTCGCATGAGGAAGCTTACAAAGAGACAGGAATGCAGGCAGTTAGCTACACCACCGGTGTTCCCGCAATGGTAGGTGCCATGATGTTCCTGACTGGTAAATGGGTAAAACCCGGTGTCAACAACGTAGAAGAATTTGACCCGGACCCATTCCTTGCCGAACTCTCAAAGAACGGTCTCCCTTGGAACGAAGAATTCAACCTCAATCTTGAGGTGTGATTCTTTACCAACAAGAAGTTTTTAACTTTATAGTTGCAAAACCATAATAAAGGCTGAACTCCTTTCATCGGGACGTCAGCCTTTATTTTTATACTCATCCATCCTTATCACAAATAAATATTATTAATTTTACGAAGATACTTATAAAAGTATGGCAAAGTTTTTTTGATTTAAAAAAAAGTTATTACTTTCGCAGTTAGAATTACCAAGATAAACCATACTTAACTATGATATTCAATTTCCGCATAGTCTCTGACGAAGTTGACAACTTCAAAAGAGAGATACAAATCGACTCTGATGCCACATTCCTTGACCTGCGTAATGCTATATGCGATTCTGTAGGATACGACAAGGGACAGTTCAGCTCATTCTTTATGTGTGATGAAGGTTGGGAACGCGGGCAGGAAATAAGCCTTGAGGATATGGGTTCCGACTCGTCTGAAGATGTTTACATTATGGAAGACACCCCTCTTAGTGATTTCATAGAGGATGACGGGCAGCGTTTGGTCTGGGTGTTTGATTACATGACCGACCGCTCATTCTTCATCGAAATGAAGAAATCAATTCCCGGCAAGAGTCTTAAGGATCCTTTGTGCACAATCGCTATGGGCGAAGCTCCGGCACAGTTTGTTGACCTTGACGATTTCGATGCAAAAATTGATGCCAAGGCAGCACAAGTTGCATCCACAGATCTTGATGATGATTTCTACGGCTCCACAGAGTTCAATGAAGACGAATTTGACGCTGCGGGATTTGACGAAATGACATTTGACGAATAAATAGGCATACCTTTGTATAAAGAATAAAAATGGAGTTGCGGATAATACTGCAACTCCATTTTCTTTATATCCATTACGACTCTTCCCCTGACAGACGATAATTTAAAATCAGGAAAAATCATTATAGTATTTATTATCCATACCGGAAGGTAGGTTTTAGTGTCAACTCACAGCCTACACTTTCCTTGAAGTCACATAGACCCAACGATGGGATGCCATTGCTTGAGGATGGACCTATATCTATTGTCTTACCGGATTCTGAATAATACTCCACTAACTTATATGCAAGCATATTCATGGGTCTGAATCGGGAATAACCGGGTAAATCGCCCCAATATATCACTTGCACAACATTATCAGTCACATGATATACCATGGCTGCCGCCACGTCAACATCGTCTAACGTAAGAATCATAAAATCGGCACGTACAAGAGATACTGTGCTGATGACATCATCCAACGACATGTGCAACTGATAATGCTTATAACTCCGATTCTTTTCTATAACGCCATATACACGCTTGACAGCCTCAACAGCTCCTGAGTCATAGCACTCGAATCCAAAACCGTTTGCCATCGCATTCCTAAGCTTATTGCGAGCGGCAGAATTCATACGACACATCAAATCAGGGAATATCCCCTTAGGGAAATAGTGGCCATAATCCGAATAGACCAACTCAAATCCTGCGTCAAGCAATGCGCCATATTGCTTATTCAGATGCGAGTGTCTGTTATATATATAAGGTGGAAGAGTTATTGTTAATCTTCGCCCCTTCGAACCTGCATAGAGCTTCAAAGCTTCTGCTGCTTCAAGATAATGATTCAACCGCTGAATTCCACGCTCTTCAAAACCTCCGAACGGAGCAGAAAAAGGAGATTTCAATTCTTCACCTGTGTCGCCCAGTATAATTCCAAAACGCACGGTTCCGTTGCTGTCTTTAAACACAAGATACTCCACAGAATCGCACTTATGCCTGTTAAGCTCATTAAAAGCCCCGGAATTATATATATGTGAAGGTGTCGGGAAGAGACCTTCATATATCTCAGGCGATACGCTTTGAATCTCCATAAATATCTGTATGGAAGTTATTGTAGCTCCCCTTTACCCTCTCGGACTATTTCAGGATTGTAACTGTCGGTAATATCAACCACAGTGGATGAATGTCCGTCACATTCTCCCCCATCTATCAGCAGTGCAGCCACACCGTTATACTCATCCATCAAAACCTGCGGATCCAATATATCATCGCCATCTTGCTGTGCCGAAGTGGAAAGTATCGGATTGCCAAGACGCTCCGATATAGCCACAGCGATAGGATTGTCAGGCACACGTATACCCACGGCTTTACGACCCTTAAATACCTTAGGCAACTTTGTTGAAGCAGGCAATATAAAAGTGAAAGCGCCGGGAAGATTGCGTCGCATTATACGAAAAGCCTCATTATCAATCTTGGCATACTCACTCGCCATAGAGAGTCCGTCGCACACAACCGATAGCGTATGCTTCTGAGGATTGATACCCTTAACTTTACACAGTTTCTCAATAGCGACATTGTTCAATGCGTCACATCCGAGCGCATAAAGGCTATCGGTGGGATAGATAATCACGCCACCATCTTTCAAACATTCCACCGCCTCATCAAGAAAACGGTCATTGATATTTGAAGGATATATATGCAGAACTTTCATGGCTGATATATATTTACTTTAATATTAGTCGCATTAGCGAATTTTTCTATCAATGAAGTTGACAGCCCTATAACATCGTCAACAGGCATCTCCTCTCCATATACGTTTATACACATAAGCAATCGTGTAGTTTCCAGACTGAGTTTTGTGCGCTCATTGTCACTTGTAGGAGTGCCTATCCCTCCGACATTATCCCTATACACGGGCATGTTTGCTATGTTGAGCGTACCTCTGCCTATCCCTTCGAAAGGTTCACCTTCCATACCGACACCGAGAGTCAACTGCTCGCCGTCAATTTTATCAAGGTCAAAACCACCGATGGAATACCCCGACTGAATAGATATAAGGTTAATCACATCCACCAGAGTGTCTATACGGTAAAGTTCCATCCCTTTCACAATACGACGGCACAACGCCTCACACGACGGACGATACCGGTTAGGTTCTTTACCCAACGCCTTATATGCCTCGCGTGTGGCACGGATGCCGGGACGCTTATTGATCTCAGGCATCTCCAGCACATCATGAATGTCACCGGCAGCCCGCATCAGAAGTGCCCACAGTTCATCGCTCGTAGCCGGATTGTCAACATCAGCCTCGATGGTCACCACACGCAACCCCGGTGCGGCACTCTTTATCTTATCGTCAAATTGAATTTTCATATTATAATCTATATGGACTACCTATTCTTACGTTCATACCACAAAATTAGCACAAATTTATTGAATTATTTCAAACATTTATCGTAATTTTGTGAGCTTAAACAGGTGTGCAAAATTAATAGACTTAATTCTGCCCGCTGTTTTGTGTATTTTAATTGACCATTTTCCAAGCTTCGGAATGCTACAAATATATGATTTTGGTATGCGAATTGCTCGCAGGGCTATCTTATCGTTTTCTAAATTGAAATCAGAGGAAAGTCCGGCAAAATTCTCACGTTTTGCCAAAGGTCAGCAGCATCTGATTGAAACAATTGAAAATGGTGTTAAAAACCTTGACCGCTCCCTCCCGACCGTTTGGATCCATGCATCATCACTCGGAGAGTTCGGTATAAGCCGTCCGATAATAAAAGCTTTAAAGGAGAAATACGGCTGTAACATAGTCATGACCTTCTTTTCACCCACAGGTTATGAAGCGGTTTCAAAGAATCATCCGGACATCGACTGCGTGTTCTACCTGCCGTTTGACACATCAAAAAATGCAAAACGTTTTTTAGATGCCGTGCAACCTGACTGCGCTGTATTCATGGTGTCAGAATACTGGCACACATACCTGTATCAATTGAAAAAAAGAGGTATTCCGACATTCCTTGTCTCGGCGGTTATCCGTGACGACTCAGCTTTTTTCAAATGGTATGGCGATCTGTACCGGAAATCCATAAGCTATTTCAAGCAAGTATTTGTCCTCGACAAACGGTCGAAGGAAAATCTTTTGAAATTAAACATCACCAATGCCGTGGTCAATGGCGACCCGCTGTTTGACAATGTGAGAGTGGTGGCTTCCACACCATGGAAAGATGAACTGGTGGAACGATTCAAAGGTGACCGTAAAATCTTCTTGGCAGGCAGCATCCACAACGATGAGGATTTGGAGATGATAAGCCACCTTGTCAACACTCATAAGGATATACGATTCATAATAGTCCCACATGAGACTCGCAAGGAGACTCTGAGAAATATCGAATCAGCGATTGAAGGGAATGTGAAATTCTATACCGAATGTGAAAAGGATACTGATTTCACAGACACTCAAGTACTTGTGATTGACTTCGTAGGGGCGCTCGCATATCTCTATCGTTATGCCACATGGGCATACGTGGGTGGAGGATTTACCAAATTGCTGCACTCCATCATCGAACCTGCCGTGTATGGGATGCCGGTGGCATTCGGACCAAACATTCATCGCAAAGCGATAGCACGTGAGATGATCGACCTTGGTATCGGCAAATCGGTCTCCACATTCCCGGAACTTGACGCATGGTTCAGAAGCCTGAAACAGTCGCCGGAGAAATTAAAGGAGATATCTGATCTTGCTGCCGATTATGTGATTAAAAATACCGGCTCCACACCCCGTGTGGTAGCTAAAATAGGTGAAGTACTATGCTCGAAAAACTGAAATACGGATTATATAATTCATTTTTTTCCGCCATGGCACTTCTTCCGTTTAGTGTGCTGTATGGGATAAGCGATTTTTTATACCTTATATTCTATAAAGGTCTGAAATATCGCAACGTAGTCGTTAAACGCAACCTTAGAAATTCGTTCCCCGAAAAATCGGAGGCTGAATTACTTGAAATAGAAAAAGATTTCTATCACCAACTATGCGACAACATAGTTGAGACGGTAAAATTGCTCCACATAAGCGACAAGGAAGTTGACCGCCGAATAAAAGTGTCGGGGACTGAAATAGTTGACCGCTGTGCTGCTGAAGGACACCCGGTGATAGTGTATCTCGGACATTATGGTAATTGGGAATGGGTCACGGCTGTCGCCAGGCAATACAAAGTGCCCGATTTCAGCGCACAAGTATACAAACCGTTACATGACAAAGCGTTCGACAAACTGATGCTCAAACTCAGATCACGTTTCGGTTCCATATCCATACCTAAGAGCAGTGTGCTTCGTTCACTTTTAAAATGGCGAAACGAAGGTAAAAAATTTGTGATAGGATTCATTTCGGATCATCGCACAAATAGCGACACTCCACATAACACCACGCTATTCCTTAATCAGGAGACTTCACTTGTGGCAGGTGGTGAGGAGATAGGTAACCGCATAAATGCCGCATACCTGTTTCTCGATGTCGAAAAGACTGCAAGAGGACATTACCAGCTTACCTTCAAGGAGATTATCCCCAACGATAATGCCATAAACTATCCGTATACACGCCGGTATATGGAGATGTTTGAAGAAAATATCAGACGCCGACCAGGACTTTGGCTATGGTCCCATAAACGTTGGCTCCCTAAAGATAACAATCAATCGAATAAATCAATCTAAAAAATACATTTATACTAAAATGAAAATTATATGCGTGATTCCGGCTCGTGCCGAATCAACTCGTTTCTTTGAAAAACCTCTCGCCCTTATATGTGGTAAACCAATGATACAATGGGTGTATGACCATTGCAAGGAAGTAGAAATATTCGAGGAAGTCTATGTGGCTACCGACAGCGAAAAAATAAAAAACGTTGCCGAGAGTTTCGGAGCGAAAGTGGTGATGACAAGCTCTGACCATGACACCGCCACCGAACGTCTTTACGAAGTGTCAACTCGCATCCCTGCTGACCTATATGTTATGGTCAACGGCGACGAACCTCTTTTGACTCGTGACGCAATAGTGCAATGCGTTCCCGAAGGTCTTAAACCCGATGATTTCTTCGTGTCGAACCTCATGACCGATTTCTCAAATCCGGTTGAAGTCGTTGATGCTACCAACCTGAAGATTGTGACAGCACAGGATGACCGTTGCCTGTTCATCTCACGTAGCCCCATACCCTATCCCAAAGGTGCTATGGACTATGTGTTCCACAAATTTGTCGGCGTAGGCGCTTTCACTCGCAAGGCTCTCGATTTCTACCACAACACCCCGCGCGGACCTATTGAAAAGATTGAGGAAAACGATTCCTTCCGCTTCCTCGAAAATCACATGCCTATATATTATTATAACTGTCATTGCAAATCCTTATCAGTTGACAACCGTAAGGATATCGACGGGGTTGAAGCATATCTGAAAAATCTTCAGCAATAATCCCATCGAGATGCAACAGACTCTCTTATACTGACACATCATGCTCAGAACTGATTTTCGGTCACTGATAAAAGGTTATAAACGTGCAAGGTTCTATACCGATAATTTTTCAAGGTATTTTCTCCCCGACAGCATGTTTAAAACCTTTTTTGCCAGTAAATATGACCGATTGTCAACCGCTGAGAAAGATGAACTGGATAAGAGAGTGGATTATTATATCCGTTTGCCTCATGGGGCACGAATTGACAAGGAGAACGCTGTTTCGGTAGGCGATTTCAGGTATCCGTGGAAGAAGAAGCGCAAACATGCCACATATTTCTTCGACCTCTTCGAGTGTGTGCGCTGCTTCAATAGTAAATTCCGCTTCAATTATCTGTTTGGAGACGTGAATACCGAAACCGCCACACCTACCTTTGTGAAGTCGCGTCCTATTACACCGAGCGCTACCAATTCAGTGCTTATGTCTCTGAACAAAGTACGCCATTTCAGATTCATCAAGGATTCAAAGCGTTACCGGGACAAAAAAGATATGCTCGTGTTTCGTAATGTAGTCCGCCAACCGCATCGGCTCGCATTTCTTGACCGGCATTTTGACAATCACTTGTGTGATGCCGGTCAAATCAACAGCGACTATGGCAACCCCGCATACATCAAGCCATATATGTCTATAGAGGACCAGCTTGATTTTAAATTCATAGCCTGCATAGAGGGCAATGATGTGGCGACTAATCTTAAATGGGTAATGGCTTCCAATTCCGTGGCTGTCATGCCTCGTCCGAAGATCGAATCATGGTTTATGGAAGGAACGTTGAAAGCCAATTACCATTATATCGAAATCAAAGATGACTACTCGGATCTTGAAGAGAGATTGTGGTACTACATTTCCCATCCTGATGAGGCTGAAGCTATAATATCACATGCTCATGAATATGTCAATGCGTTTCGTGATGCAGATAGAGAGTTATTTACAGCACGTATGGTAGCTAAAAAATATTTTGAACTGACTAATGAATGTGACTGAAAAAAGGATGCTTGTCATCCGTTTCTCCGCTCTTGGCGATGTGGCTATGACTATCCCGGCAATCTATTCGCTTGCCGAGAAATATCCGCAGTTACACATTGATGTGGTAACACGTCCGTTTTTTGCCAGACTTTTCATAAATCCACCATCAAACGTAACCGTACATGGTATTGATTTAAACAATCGATATAAAGGTGTCAGAGGCACATTAAGACTTTTGAAATATCTCAGGAATCTCAAACCTGACTATGTGGCTGACCTGCATAATGTGTTGCGCACATGGGTAATAGACAGATATTTCAAATTGCGTAATGTGAAAGTCGAGATGGTTGACAAATTGCGTAAAAACCGTAAGGATATACTGAAAAAAGGTATATCTCAGCCAAACTTCATCAATCGTTACGTTGAAGTTTTCTCACGGTTGGGCTATCCCGTCAACCTTACCTTTGATTCGTTATTTGATGACACACAGAGAGAACATCCCGTCGAAATAAATCATCCTGCGATTGGCATTGCCCCGTTTGCCCGTTACTATAACAAGACTTATCCACCGGCTATGATGAAAGAGACCGTGGATCTTCTTACGGCAAAGGGATATAATGTGTACCTATTCGGAGGGAGAGGCAAAGAAGCTGAGGAACTTGCTCACTGGCAGGCTGGAAATGACCGTTGCATTTCACTGGCAGGCAGATTCACCCTCGAAGAGGAACTCGCCCTCATGGGTGAAATGGACTTAATGGTAAGCATGGACTCCGCCAACCAACACATGGCAGCACTTGCGGGGACAAAGGTCCTAAGCATCTGGGGAAGCACCACTCCCGGATGTGGATTTCTCGGATATCATCAGACCGAGGACAATGCCTTGTATCTCAATATAGAATGTCAGCCATGCACTGTCGCCGGAAGCCCTGAATGTCCCTTAGGACATCTTAACTGCCTTAATGGGATAACACCGCAATCTATTGTCAACAAAATTGAATCACTTATAGGATAAACGCTATGTCGGATTTTGTAATTTTCACAATAGCCTATTTCATATATGCCACACTGTTTTTTTGTATTCTGCAAAAGCCGTTGTTCGGATGGTATAACCGCAAATCAAATGCGCAAAAACTATCCTTCGGCGACATCCGTGACATATATACCCATGGCATTGTGTCCGATTACATCATAGCAGCCTATCTATCAGCTATCCCTTTACTTATCGGCACTGTTTACACTCTGCTGCCGATATTCAACGTCCATACATTGCTTGCCGTGTACAATGGTATCATCTCATTGGCTATAGCTCTTATCATTGTATCCGACACTATACTCTATGGCTACTGGCAATATAAGCTTGACTCATCGGTATTTGTATACTTAAAATCCCCTAAAGGCGCATTTGCAAGTGTATCAACTCTTTACCTCATTGCCGCATTCAGCATCGTTTTCCTTGTAGCCGCTATATTTTTTGCAGGAGCCACACTTGTCTCCAATATGTTTTTCAACAGTGGTGAAGCATCCTTGCATCATTGGTGGCAGTATGCGCTTGTCATCATAGGGTTCGTCGTAATACTCGCCGGGCTTTTCATTATAACACGAGGGCTTAAGATACGCCCCAACAACCCGAGTGTGGTTTATTATAGCAAAAATCCTTTTTATAATCACTGGGCGCTGAATCCCGCATACAATCTGATATATTCACTCACCACACGTGACGAGTTCAAAGGCAAATTCAGGCATTTTGACGATGAGGAATGTGAGCGTATTTTCGCACCGCTCTTCCCTACCGACGGTGTTACTAAAGAGAAATTTCTAAATACTGACCGACCTAATATTTTACTTGTGGTATGGGAAAGCCTTGGAGCTGAATTTGTGGAATCGCTCGGCGGTAAACCCGACGTAGCTGTGAATGTTGACCGTTTGGCGAAAGAAGGTGTGATGTTTACCCATTGCACAGCCGGCAGCTTCCGCACCGATCGTGGACTTGTATGTCTGCTTAGCGGTTACTTGGGTCAGCCCACCACAAGTGTGATACGCTATACCCGCAAACTGCCACATCTCCCTGCTTTGCCACGACTACTTAAGGATGAAGGTTATGAGACCACTGCCGTGCATGGCGGTGACCTCTCAATCATGCATAAGTCAGACTATTACCTTGCCTCCGGTCATGACAGGCTCGTAAGCCAAAAAGACCTTCCGGCATCTGCGCCCACATGCAAATGGGGTATTCATGACGGATATATGTTTGACTGGCTCTATGATGACATCATGGAAAAGACACGTGATGGTAAACGCTGGTTCACTACATTTCAGACACTCAGCTCTCATGAACCTTTCACTGTGCCTTACAACCGCTTATCTGACGAAGTGGCAAACTCATTCGCATATACCGATCATTGTTTCGGTGAGTTTGTAGATAAACTGCGAAATACTCCTGCGTGGGATAATCTGCTTATAATCTGCGTGGCTGACCATGGGTTTAACGTCAGTCATCATCCTGAGTCAAGAAGTAAATATGCACATATACCCTTGCTTATGCTCGGAGGGGCTGTAAGCCATTCTGCACGGTACGATTGCATCATGAGCCAGACCGACATGGCAGCCACACTGTTAGCCCAGATGGGGATAAAACATGACGAGTTCATCTATAGCCGCGATGTGCTTGCTGACACATATAAATATCCGTTCTCATTCCATACCTACAACAACGGTTTTATGTTTACCGATGCCACAGGTGTGACTAATTACGATAACGTTGCAGAAGCACCTATAGAAGGAGCCGATGTCGAGCGTGAGAAAAAGGGAAAGGCTATTTTACAAAAACTATATGAGGATCTAAGCAAAAGATAAATCCAATTTTATTATTATCACAGCAATGGAGAAACGCTACAATTTTTTCCGGTCGAATCCGGTAAGATTAATAATAAATCTCATACTTGTTTATGTATGTTATGAGATATGCCGCCTCGCATTCCTGTTTGAGAACTGGAATCTTTATAGTGGCACCATGTCATGGGGGCTGTTTTGGAAAATGTCGTTAGGCGGTTGGCGATTCGACACTTCTGCCATATTTTATACAAATGCCATTGTGATACTCCTGTATCTTCTGCCATGGGCTAAGAAAGAGACTAATTGGTATCATACAATGACCAAATGGATATATGTGGTGATAAACTCGTTCTGCGTAATCCTCAATCTCGGTGACTCGGTGTTTTTCGAATTCCGCAAACACCGTTCGTCAATGGCTACCGTGCAGGAATTTCAGAATGAAGGTAATTTAGGCAACATATTCTGGGAAGAATTCATCGGGCACTGGTACTTTGTACTGCTCGCCGTACTGCTCATAATATTCCTATGGAAATGTTATCGCACTCCTGCCACACCGGTAAAACCTGCCCGGAGATATTACCTCACCCAAATCATCAGCTTGGTAATCATAGCCCCTATTACCGTTATGGGTATGCGAGGCAATACATTCTTCACTGCCACACGTCCAATAGCTGTAAGTTATGCCCATAATTTTGTCAATGACCCGTTGCAGACAGGCATTGTGCTAAACACCCCATTCTCCCTTATCCGAACCATTGGTCAATTACCGCAAAAGACACCTGTGTTTTTCAAAGATCAGGCAGAGCTTAATGCTATATATTCACCCGTTCACACGCCAGCCGACTCTATCGTTCCGCGTCACAAAAATATAGTGATATTTATTGTGGAGAGCTTTGCGCAGGAGTTCGTAGGTGCTCTTAATAAAGATCTTGACAACGGCACATATAAAGGCTATACACCTTTTACCGACTCCTTGCTGCAACATAGCACATACTTCAGCCAGTCATTTGCAAATTCAGGATTCAGCATTGACGCTCCCCCATCGGTTCTCGCATCTATCCCGAGAATGGATCGCCCGTTCGTGTTGTCGCCCTACTCTCTCAATCATCTTAATTCGATAGCCACAGAACTGAAAAATCTCGGCTACCACTCGGCATTTTTCCATGGTGCCGATAATGAATCGCTCGGCTTTAACGCTTTTGTGAAGTCTATCGGGGTTGAAAATTATTTCGGGCGTAATGAATTTTACGCAGATCCGAGATTTGGCGGCAAAAGCGAATTTGACGGTACATGGGGTGTTTGGGATGAGCCGTTCCTGCAATATTTCTGTGCCGAAATTGGCGAAATGCCTCAACCGTTTCTTGCAAGCGTGTTCACCCTTTCATCACACCACCCTTTTGCCGTCCCGGATAAATATAAGGATGTGTTTGTGGATGAAGGTATTCATAAATTGCATAAGTGCATCCGTTACGCCGATTTCTCCTTGCGCAGATTCTTTGAGACAGCATCCAAGCAACCTTGGTTTAATAATACAATCTTTGTCATAACCGCTGACCACGGCAGCAGCAAACGCACTCATGACGTTTATAAAAATGAGGTGGGCGGATTCCGTGTGCCGATTATTTTCTATGACCCGACAGGTGAATTACCCACAGGAAAACAACCGGGCATAGTTCAGCAAATAGACATAATGCCCACACTTCTCAACTATGTCGGCTATGACCGTCCATACGTGGCATTCGGTAAAGATGTATTCAACACACCCGCTGAGGATACATGGGCATTTAACTGGGACTTCTATCCTCAGTATTTCAAAGGTGATTATGTAATGCGTTCCGATGGCGAGAAGATAACTGAGATATACAACTACGTCAAAGATCCCCTGCTTAAAGAAAATCTGAAAGGGAAAATACCACAGGAAAAAGAGATGGAGCGAGAAATGCAAGCTATAATCCAAAGCTACATGCAACGCATGGCTTCAAATAGCTACAACGCCTCCACCAAAGATTAAATCCATAACCCCATTCAACAGCCGAGATTGTTGGATGGGGCATTTTTATTGTAAGGAAGCTTCCTACGGAGCGTCCGAGAGCATATAGACATTTCAATGAATATCTTTTTGACATTTTAGTGGAGGATATTTTAGAAATATGAAATTAAATCGTAACTTTGCATTTCAAATTTACAGGAAAAAGATTGAAATAAGTTCTATATGCTAAGAATTGCAATCCAAGCGAAAGGCCGCTTGAATGAAAAGACAATGGCGTTGCTTGCCGACGCAGGTATCTCAGCTTCAGTAGGTAGTCGATCACTTATAGCCCATGCAAAAGGTTTCCCGGTGGACTTGCTTCTGCTGCGTGACGATGATATACCACAAGCTGTGGCAATGGGGACCGCCGATATAGGGATAGTCGGGCTAAACGAGGTCGAAGAAAAGAATGTGAATGTGGAGCAAGTGATGAATCTCGGATTCGGCGGTTGCCGTCTGAGCCTTGCCGTGCCCCGCGAAGCCAATTACAAAGATTTGAAATGGTTTGAAGGGAAACGCATCGCTACATCATATCCCGGAATACTATCCAGATTCCTGTCACAAAATTCCATAAACGCAGAGATTCACACAATCACCGGCTCGGTAGAGATAGCTCCGGCTATCGGAATGGCAGATTCGATATTCGACATAGTATCATCGGGCGGCACATTGGTGCAAAACGGACTGATAGAAGTATTATCGGTACTTGAATCTCAGGCAGTGCTTATCGCAACACCTAATATCTCCCCGGAGAAGCGTGAGGAACTTGACAAACTATGCTTCCGTTTTCGTTCCATCATTGAAAGTAGAGGGATGAAATATGTGCTCATGAACCTCCCTAAAACATCCTTGGAGGAAGCACTCAACATTCTTCCGGGTATGAAGAGCCCTACAGTGTTGCATCTCGCCGATCCCAACTGGCTTTCACTACACGCCGTGATACCTGAATCACAGCTGTGGGAAAAGATTGAAGAGCTAAAGGGTATCGGAGCAGAGGATATCCTCGTGCTGATGCTTGAAAATATAGTAAAGTAATACGAATTTTACCAATGAATATATATATCAATCCATCGAGCAAGGATTGGCACCGTCTCACCGAAAGGAACATCCCCAATGACCCGGAAGTAGACCGTGCTGTTAAAGATATACTTGAAGATGTGCGCATCCACGGCGATGAAGCCCTGCGACGGATGGCGTATCAGTTCGACCATACCTGCATATCCGATTTTGAAGTCTCGAAAGCTGAGATAGAATCCGGATGCGAAGCTGTATCGCCCGAGGTAAAGGAAGCGATATTGGTCGCCAAAGGGAATATCGAGAAATTCCATTCGGCACAGATGCCAAAGGTGATTGAAGTAGAGACAATGCCGGGTGTGAAATGTATACAGCGTCCTGTTGCGATTGACCGGGTAGGTCTGTATATTCCCGGAGGGCAAGCACCTTTGTTCTCAACTGTGCTTATGCTCGCCATTCCTGCAAAAATAGCAGGGTGCAGGGAGATAGTATTATGCACACCACAAAGCAATGACAAGCCGATAGCCCCTGAGATACTTTATGCGGCTTCTATATGCGGTATTGACCACATATATCGCATAGGTGGTGCGCAAGCAATAGCGGCAATGGCATACGGCACACCATCCATACCACGTGTCGATAAGATATTCGGTCCCGGCAACCGGTTCGTGACCAAAGCCAAGCAGCAACTCTCGTCAGTAGTAGCTATTGACATGCCAGCAGGTCCGAGCGAAGTGCTTATTATGGCTGACCATACCGCATCACCCACTTTCGTGGCAGCCGACATGCTGTCACAGGCTGAGCATGGCAATGACAGTCAGGCAATGTTGGTATGCACCACCGACAAAATAGCATACGCAGTGCGTAGCGAAGTCGAGAGGCTTGCAACACAGTTGTCACGCACCGGCTCGGTATCAAATTCATTGTCCCACAGTCGCCTTATAGTACTAAATTCGACTGACGACATGATAGGCTTCGTAAATGAATATGCACCGGAACACCTGATAATCTCAATGGAGAATCCTTGGGAAATAGCCGAGGAGATACGTGCAGCCGGAAGTGTGTTCATAGGCAACTACTCCCCTGAAAGTGCGGGTGACTATGCTTCAGGCACCAATCACACACTCCCGACAGGCGGATGGGCACGTTCATATAGCGGCGTTAACATCGATAGCTTCATGCGTAAAATCACCTATCAGGAATTGACACGCGACGGCATCACCTCGCTCGCTTCGACAATTATAACCATGGCTGACGCAGAGGGACTTGACGCCCACGCTCTTGCCGTCAAAGTCAGAATAAAATGAATCCATTAAAATTCGTTCGTCCCAACATACTCGCATTAGAGCCCTACTCTACCGCCCGTGACGAATTCAAGGGTGGTGATATATCCGTATGGATAGATGCTAATGAGAGTCCGTATCCTTCAGGTGTTAACCGTTATCCCGATCCACACCACCGAAAGCTCAAGCATGAAATAGCGAAGCTGAAAGGTGTGGATGAGAATCAAATTTTTATCGGGGGAGCCGGAAGCGACGAAGCAATTGACCTCTCATTCCGTATATTCTGTCGTCCGGGAGTAGACAATGCTGTTTCTATTTCGCCAAGCTATGGTGTCTATAAAGTCAGCGCAGCCATTAATGATGTGGAGTTACGTGAGGTTAGTCTCCGAGATGACTACACTCTTCCGACTGAAGCACTTCTTGCCGCCGCTGATGAAAACAGCAAGCTACTATGGCTTTGTTCCCCTAACAACCCTACTGCTAACGCATTCTCAATCGAAGATATGGAATATCTCGCCGACAACTTCAACGGAATAGTGGTTGTGGATGAAGCTTACACCGATTTCTCTTCCTTGCCGTCAATGCTCACG
Source organism: uncultured Duncaniella sp. (assembly GCA_910577335.1). Lineage (GTDB taxonomy): Bacteria > Bacteroidota > Bacteroidia > Bacteroidales > Muribaculaceae > Duncaniella. Next base: position 28,100 of record CAJTMJ010000020.1, read on the forward strand.
GTGCTACAGAGACACCCTAATCTGATAGTCCTTCAAACTTTTTCCAAGGCTTGGGGGATGGCTTCGTTGCGTATCGGCATGGCATTCGCCGCTCCGGAGATTGCAGAACTTTACGGAAGAGTCAAATATCCATACAACATCAACGGACCTACTCAGGAGGAACTTCTCAGACGCATCGAATCAACCGATATATCAGCTCAGGTCCAAGAAATCATATCGGAACGGAAACATCTGTCCAAGGAACTTTCAAAGAATCCGATTGTCAGGAAGATATTCCATTCCGATGCCAATTTCATACTTGTGAAATTCGATGATCCGGATACCATATATGATTATCTGATAAGCAACGGCGTAATCGTGCGCAACCGTAACCGGGTGAAAGGCTGTGAAGGCACATTGCGTATCACTGTTGGCACACCTGAGGAAAACGCCAAGGTAATAAGCCTGCTTAATGCCCTAACTCCACACCAATAAGAGATAAATGAAAAAAGCAATATTCATAGATCGTGACGGCACTATCATAAAGGAGCCGGACGATGAGCAGATTGACTCGTTAGAAAAACTCGAATTCGTCCCGGGTGCCATATCCGGACTTCGCTCTCTAATGAACAGGGGTTATGAACTTGTAATGGTTTCTAACCAAGACGGACTCGGCACACTGTCATTCCCCGAGGAAACATTTTATCCGGCGCACAACAAAATGCTTGACACGCTTAGGGGTGAAGGTGTAGTGTTTGACAACATACTCATTGACCGTTCTTTCCCTGCCGACAATGCTCCGACACGCAAGCCGCACACAGGAATGTTAACGTCGTATATGGCAGGCGACTATGACCTTGCAGAATCATTTGTGATAGGTGACCGACTCACCGATGTGCAGCTTGCAAAAAATCTCGGAGCAAAAGGGATACTTATAGCATCGGGAGATGAGAAGCCGGACGGATGCGTCTTAATGACCACCAACTGGGGAGAAATAGCACGTCACATACTCTCGTCTGACCGTAAAGTAACCATAGAACGAAACACGTCAGAGACACAGATAAAAGTGACCCTCGACCTTGACGGTCACGGAGAGTCGCATATCGACTCAGGGCTTAAATTCCTTGACCACATGTTATGGCAACTCCCCCATCATGCCGGAGTGACACTTGATGTGCGATGCCACGGTGATCTTGAAGTGGATGAACATCACTCCATGGAGGATCTTGCCATCACGTTAGGGCAAGCCATCGACCGTGCGCTTGGTTCAAAACGAGGCATTGACAGATATGGATTTGTACTCCCAATGGATGAATGTCGGGCAATGGTACTCCTTGATTTTGGAGGAAGAGCCGATTTCCTGTGGGATGTAGAATTCACACGTGAATATGTTGGTGACACCCCTACCGAGATGTATAAACATTTCTTTAAATCGCTCTGTGTTGCGATGCGTTGCAATCTACAAATCAGCGCCAAGGGTGAGAACAACCATCATCTTATAGAAGCAGTGTTCAAGGCTTTTGCAAGAGCTATCCGTATGGCTATACGACGAGATCTGTTCAGTTACGAACTCCCTTCAAGCAAGGGTGTGCTATAAGAGGTGGTTTAATAACCTCTAAAACCTGTAATTTTCGATGTATGATAGCGATTATAGATTATAAAATGGGAAACTTGCGCTCGGTTCAGAATGCTCTGTCACGTCTCGGAGCCGAATGGGTTGTCACATCCGATCATAATGTGATACGAAGCGCAAGCCATGTCCTGTTGCCGGGTGTAGGAAATGACGCAGAGGCAATGGCAAATCTGCGGGAACGCAACCTGTGCGAAGTGATTCGAGATTTACGCCATCCTGTCCTTGGGATATGTGTTGGTATGCAAGTGATGTGCCGTGACTCCGAGGAAGGGAATGTGGAATGTCTTAACATATTCGACGCCCATGTGAAGCGATTCCCTGCCGAACCGGACTTAAAAATACCGCATGTTGGCTGGAACAATATTGCCAACCTTGACTCCAAACTATTCAAAGGGATTGAGCCGGGTGAACATGTATACTATGTACATTCATATTATGCAAATCTCTGCCCTGACACTATCGCAACAACCCGTTACGGCTCAACAATGTTCAGTGCGGCTTTAAAATATGAAAATTTCTACGGCACCCAGTTCCATCCCGAAAAAAGCGGTGATGTGGGTGAACGTATAATCCAAAATTTCCTCAACCTATGATACAGATTATCCCGGCTATAGATTTGATTGATGGTAAATGTGTCCGTCTTTCCCAAGGTGACTACGGGCAATGCACTCGCTATGACGCATCGCCTGTGGATATGGCAAAACGATTTCTCGACGCAGGCATGAGCCGCATACATGTGGTGGACCTTGATGGAGCGAAGGCGAGCAACCCCAAGAATCTGTTGACACTTGAAAAAATCGCATCAATTGACGGGGTGGAGGTCGAATGGGGAGGAGGAATCAAAACCGACGATGCCCTTCGTGACACATTCAACGCCGGAGCTATGTATGCGATAATCGGAAGCATCGCTGTGAAATCACCCGACTTGTTCACCCGATGGCTTAAAACACATGGCGGTGACAGGCTTGTGCTTGGCGCTGATGCAAAAGATGGGAAAGTGGCTGTATCTGGATGGTTGGAAGAGACCTCCAAAACAATTTCTGATCTCATCAACGAATTTATACCCGCAGGTCTTAATCAGGCAATATGCACTGACATTTCAAAAGACGGTATGTTGGAAGGACCATCTTTCGATTTGTACACAGGTCTTCAATCGGAATTTCCCGATGTCATCTTCACAGTGTCGGGAGGCATCAGCTCTATCGATGACATTATAAAGCTTAACGAACTCGGACTGAAACGTGTCATTACCGGCAAGGCACTTTATGAAAATCGCATAACGCTCCCTCAGATCACCCAATTAATATCCTGAGCAGTTAACGTCACGTTTTCTCTATATTCATATAAAAAGCACACTCCACGCTCAAATCGAACGTGGAGTGTGTCGTGTAATATAATCAGTCTTAGGGTTTATATCACTTAATATGCGAAGTCTGTTTATCGTCAGTCAAATATATCTTCTGAACTTCAACTTCCTGAACATCTGCCAAAGAGGAATAGCTGGCATTTAAAGCAAAACCAATGAATGTCACTGCGGCAGCTGCTGATACAATGCCGAGAAGCATCGGTAGGTCAAACTTAATCCCTACAGCCAACAGTGTTACCCAGAATATGCCACAAGCACATCTGCTAACCCAGCGGTTAGTATGCACCGAAGTCGGTTTTGCGGCAATAAACCATGCCAAGTAGAAAACTATGCCGATTATCGCCAGCAACTCCACCTGAGCTGCAATGGGATTATTGAAAATCACAAACGATAGATTTCCAATAATGAAAATAATCGCTAAAAAATTCAGTACTGTGCTATTAAAAAGCATTTTTAAGCGTGAAGTCATATAATACCATTTTTATCTTTAACATTCACAACACACTTAAACACAAAATTGTTTAACCGCACACCAGAACTTTAACATTAGTTAACAAAATTACTCTTTCGAGGCGATTTTGTTAGCCATAACTACAGCTTTGGTTATATGGTCGCATATATGATCATCCCCTATCAAGCGGTTCACACCGGCATGTTCCAATGCGGCACGAACATTATCCTTGACACCTGACAGCACGACCTGTATACCCTCCTGATGCGAAGAGTTTATAAGTATCTCAAGGTTGTGGATACCTGTTGAATCAATGAACGGCACCTTACGCATACGTATGATACGCACTACAGGTTTTGAGCCAAGGGTGGTACGCATAAGTTCATCAAACTTAGTTGCGACTCCAAAGAAGAACGGACCGTCAATTTCATACACCTCCACGCCGGGATTCACATTAAGCACCTCATGGATGGTTGTCTCCGAACCTTCGGCAATATCAAGTTGCTCTGAGTATACCTTGATCTGGGTATTTTCCATCACACGACGAAGGAATAGTATCACCGCAAGGAGCAAGCCCATCTCTATAGCGATGGTAAGATCGAATATCACAGTGAGGAAGAATGTAACTGCAAGCACTGATATATCACTCTTCGGGTTATGGAATATTGCACGTATCGTACGCCAACCGCTCATGTTGTAGCTCACCACAATAAGCACTGCCGCAAGACAAGCCATAGGCACGAGATTGATAAGCGGCATAAGGAAAAGGAAGATTAGCAGGAGTACCACTGCATGTATCACACCGGCTACGGGAGTACGTCCGCCGTTAGTTATATTAGTCATTGTACGTGCAATAGCACCGGTGACAGGTATGCCACCGAAGAATGGCACCACGATATTAGCAAATCCCTGTCCCATTAGCTCAGTGTTGCTGTTGGTGCGAGAGCCTGTCACACCGTCAGCCACAGTGGCTGAAAGAAGCGACTCGATGGCACCGAGAATAGCGATGGTGAAAGCCGAGGGAAGAAGGCGGTTAATTGTCGCCATGTTTAACTCAAATCCGTGAGGCTGCGGTATGTCAGTGGGAAGTGAGCCGAAACGGTCACCGATAGTCTCCACCTCTATACCCGGAACAATCGACACTATTGCTGTGACAATAATTATTGCCAAAAGCGCACCGGGAAGACGACGGGAAATTTTAGGTGTTATAACAATGATGATAAGAGCGACAAGACCCACACAGAGAGTCATCCAATCGATATTACCGAAATTTGACAAGTACATCCCCCACTTCGGTATAAATTCGCTTGGCACATTCTTCAGCCCGAGACCGAAAAAGTCGTTCATCTGAGTTGAGAAGATGGTCACAGCGATACCGGCTGTGAAACCGACCACAATAGGATAAGGGATGAATTTGATCACGGTTCCCAATCGGAAAAGTCCGAGCGCCACGAGTATAAGACCCGCCATAAATGTGGCTATAGCAAGACCTTCAAGACCGAATGTGGCTATAATATTATAAACTATCACGATAAATGCACCGGTAGGACCGCCGATCTGAACCGAACAACCACCTGCTACCGACACTAAGAAACCACCAATAATAGCTGTGATAAGACCGATTGTAGGGCTTACACCACTCGCTATACCGAACGCAATAGCCAAAGGAAGCGCCACAATACCGACAACAATACCGGCAATCAAATCGCTCTTGAATTTTTCCATTGAATAATGACCTAAGGCGGAAACCAATTTCGGCCTGAAGTCAATCGAACCTGAAAGAGTCATGTCAATCTTTTTCTTATAAAAATACCTTAAAACTTAATCCATCGCTTAGGCACTGTTGCAAAATGATGCTTTTCTCCTTGATGTATGGATATTCCCTCGGAATATCCATACATCAAATATCTTATTTTCCGTCTGCTATATTCGGATGCTCCATGGAGCATCCCTACGACTAACACTTTTTGCAACAGCTTCTCAATTATGGCTGCAAAATTACAAAAAAGTATTAAAATATCCTAATAATATATGTTTTATAACATATTTTTGGCAAAAATACTCCTCCACAAAATAAACAAGACACTAATCCGGCACAAAAATGTCCCCGGTTAGTGTCTTGTTATGATTCAATATAGATATTTTTTACTTCTTCGTCAGCTTAAGGCATGACCAGTTATTGTCAACCGAATGTGAGAGGTATTCTAAGCCGAGAGGGGTTGCCGTTTCAAGTATTACGGGAATATCCGATTCGTAGAAACCGCTCAAAAGCATTGTCGCACCGGAAGCGAGAGTTGAGACGTATGCCGGAAGATCGGCAGTGATGATGTTACGATTGATATTAGCGATGAAGAGATCCACATCCTTAATATTTGAAAGTAAGGCAGCGTCACCAAGATGTATGTCCACCAATTCCGCATTGTTAAGTCTGAGGTTCTCACAAGCGTTAGTATAAGCGAACTCATCTATCTCAATCGCATCTATTCTCTTCGCCCCGCGCATAGCCGCAAGAATAGCAAGTATACCTGTGCCGGTACCCATATCCACGACATTGCGCCCCTGAAGATTCATTGACAACAACTGACGCAGAATCAAGCTTGTGGTGGAATGATGTCCGGTGCCGAATGCCATTTTGGGGTCAATCACTATGTCGTATCTACATTCCGGGATATCTTTATGGAACGAACTATGTATCACGCACTTGTCATCAATAACTATCGGCTGAAAATAATTCTTCTCCCACTCCTTATTCCAATCCTGCCCTTCTACGACAGTGGCTTTAGGCTTTATATCACACTCAAACGGAAAATCGGATATTACCTCTGCGAGCTTATCATCAGAAAACATTTCAGCTTTAATATAAGCCGTAAGCCCGGTCTCATCGGGCACGAAACTTTCAAACCCCGCTTCTGCAAGCAGAGCCGCAAGCACATCGGTATGCATCTCGTCACATGGAGTGACATCAAGACGCACTTCTACATAATCGTTCACTATCTAAATTACTTTGAAAATAATATAATGTATGAATGTTAAAAGATCTGCTCAACCTATCTTCGCAAGAGTTTAGAGATTACTTACGCAAACGTCTTACTGTCTTGAAAACTTTGCCTCCTACCTTGAATGCCATCACAGCTATCTCCAGATAGCTCAAAGTGCCCAAAATTCTGCCAAACATGCCCTTGCCGGGTATAGCCTTCAAATTTTTAACATTTGAGAAATTACGGCGCAACTGGTCCCTGTTTATCTCCATACGTGCCATAGTATAGGCACGCAAATAACGAAGCTCGTCAAGAGTGTAACCTTTCCAATCCTCTTTTTCATGAGGTAATGCTTTCCTATCACTCATATTACTGTGGCAAATTAGGGATTAAAGAAAAGTCGGGAAATAAACCCGGCGATAGGATTTACAATCAATTGCTTTCTGAACACAACCGCCAAAACGAGAACCAGCACATAGAATCCACATATAATAAAATAAGCCCATACATGACCTATTCCCATGGCTATCCATGACGCCACGGCAAGTGAAAAGAAAAATACTATGATTGACACAAGCACAAAGCCTATCAAAGCAATGCTGACAGTGGCAAACAACACCGTCATTTTCTCGGCAGCGGTAAGCTTGGCATAATCGATATTGAGCTTGAAGGTATCCTTCATCTCAGCCCAAAATGTATGTAATTGGTTCTCTTTTTCTGTCATAAAATATAACTGTAATGCGAATGAATGATTCAAAATCCGTCATCCCGACCTCAAATAATTCCAAGGTCGGGATGACGGATCATATCTGTATCATTAATCATCAATTTCAGTGGTAAGCTGCTCTACCAAAGCGTCAATTTCGTTGTCAGAGCATAGGATACCTTTTTTACGAAGAAGCTCGGCAATGCGGTTACGAACATCTTCTCCCTTTTCAGGAGCAAGAAGAAGAACAGCGCCGGCACCTACCACAGCACCTCCGATAAAAGCATATAGGATTGATAAATTTGACATAATGTTTGAGTTTTAAGGTGTTAGTTTTATTCTTTACTGAAGCATATTACTTCTTAAGCTCGTCGGCGATCTCGTCAGCAAGTTCTTCAAGCTTACTCTTCTGAAGCTTAATACCCTTGCTTTCAAGATATTTCACGATATTCTTACGAGTATCTTCACCCTTTTCAGGAGCAAGGAGTAAACCTACTGCGGCACCTGCGATAGCGCCACCGACAACTGCTAATACGATGTTTAAAGCTTTCATTTTATTTTACTTTTTGGGTTAGTTTTACATTACACTTTTACAACAATCGACTCGTTAAAAAGTTCGGAGGCTAAAGGTAAGTATTTTACCTGACGAATTCAAACTCTAAGCTAAAAAAGATTATTTTTTCTCCTTTCGGAACAATGAAATCAAAGATGTCAATAGATTATGACTCTCATTTTTCCGATAGGCCTCAGACTCTTTTTTAGAATGTAGGCTATGCTTTCGCTCATCTATGGGTGAGTAACGATCATTTATTTCAAAATATTCCATCAGCTCATCCATAAACGACGATATGTTGATAGGTCGGTTACGATATTCCGGCTGCAAAGCATGGATTAATGTGGAGACGAGAGTTTCAGGCAACGTGGCAGGCAGCGTGGCACGGATATCCTTCTCGGTCAGCACCCGTGAATCGGGAAGATTCTTTCCGGAAAGCACAAACACGAGCACAGCTGCCAATGCGTATATGTCGAGCTGTGGCATGAAATTCTCCACCACATTATATTGTTCGGGTGGTGAATACCCTTTACGGCATACCAATATAGGAGTGGTGATCACCGGATTTCCGGAATCGTCGAAATGTTTCGACGCATACAGGCTGAAAAGCACCGCTATCATTCTTCCACCCGATTTAGTGAAGCGTATATGGCGTGGATATATGTCGGCGTGCATCATCTGGAACAAATGGAGATGTCTCACGCCTTCAAGTATAGGTTTAAAATTGATATCGCCTCATGTACCGTCAAGGGACCATGAGCATTTATATAGTCCTCCAAGGTTTCACCTTCAAGATACTCCACGACATAATAAGAAGTACCGTTCTGGTTAACCACCTCTATTACATTAACCACTCCTGCGCCACTGTAGGTAGTGGCCTGCGCACAACGATTGGACGCAAAAACAAATGCCTTATAGAAACTGTTAACCGTAGGAGTCAGTTCTTCCGGAGTATACACCGTGCAACCATCCTCGTCACGCCGGGAACAACGTTGCATAAAAAACTCCCTCATAACAACCCTCATATCATTATTCTTACCCTTCTTATTGCCTTGTGTCACAACTTCAGCTTCATACAAGATACCGAACCCGTCCTGACTTCTATAGCCAGTTATCTCGTAATCGCTCAACTTTCCATGAATCAAAGCTCCTTTTGGAAGCCCGTTAACTATTTCCATTTCAGTAAAATTGTTTTTAGAGCATATAATGAAATATCATTAACCAATAGCTGCAAGCCGGTTGACATCTCCAACCACCCACAGCACATCTCCGGGAGAGAATGTGACCGACACGTCAGGCTGCATGTAGTCATCATCCCGCTGCACAGCAACCAAAAGTGACTCGTATGTATCCCTGAACCGTGACGTAACTATATTCTTACCTATCAACGGGGAAGTTTCGGAAAGACGCACACTGGTGAATCTCACATCGCCCGGAGAGGTCGCCGACACTTCACCCGGGTCGGATTCAACCACTGGGATAAGAGCTTGGATTTCATCATCGGTGCCTATCACTCCAAGCACATCACCGGGAAATATTCTGGCTTCAGCGCCCGGCACCATAATCATATTATTGCCACGCTGTATGGAGGATATCGAGACGCCGTATTTTGACCTCAGCGATGAATTTTTAAGCTGCTCACCCACAAACGGACAGTCATACCCCACAGTCATGTACGCAAGGTGCATGTTTGACACAAGGTTGTTCTTAGCACCGCTGCGGCGAAGCTCCCTCTCATTCAGATTGTCAAGGAAGCGGGATTCTATACGGTTCATCCTGCGGCGCACATTCTTGGAGAATGACAATAATAGCAATATGAACAGAGCCACACCGAATGTCCATCCTACTCTCATAGAGTACAGCGAGCTAAGCAGATATACAATTATTACCATTGCGATAAGTAGCCTTACCACTGTCATTATGTGCAACGGCACATCGAATTTGGCATTTGCAGCTATCAATCGCTGACGCTCCGTTCGTTTGGATGCCGGATAGGTCAACGCCATCAGGAACGGAGCCATGATGACCAACGATATGATAGCAGTAAAAAATCGTCCCCAGTTAGGGAACACTTTTATCATCAGCGGTTGCAGATAGTTAAGACATATAATCGACAACGCTATGAGCACTATTGAATAGAGCACCACTCTCCAAAGATACCTTTTAAACAGGGATTGCCACAAATGCCTTATGGCGCTCTCCGAAGTTGTGGCTCCGGTAGTATACCTATCTATCAAAAAATGCAATCTGCGAGGTAGGTGAGTCTCAACGAAATTGTATGTAGGGTCAGCCATCCTTATAAAATAAGGCGTGGTGAAAGTGGTGATGACTGATACCGCAACCACTATCGGGTAGATCTGCGGATCAAGGACACCAAGCGACATACCAAGCGACGCTATGATGAATGCGAATTCACCTATTTGTGTTAAAGAAAAACCTGACTCGATAGCCACTCTCAAAGTCTGCCCGGTAAGCAACATTCCGAAAGTGCCGAAAAATATCATACCGACAATAACGACCGCCGAAAGTATCAATATCGGTGCCCAATACTCCACTATGACATCAGGATTGACCATCATACCCACCGAGATAAAAAACACCGACCCGAAAAGATCCTTGACCGGCATTGTGACACGCTCTATCCTCTCGGCAAAACTGGTACCGGCAAGTATTGAGCCCATGACGAAGGCACCCAATGCAAGCGAAAATCCGCAAGCGACCGAAAACACAGCCATACCAAGGCAAAGCCCCATAGAAATAATGAGCAATGTCTCGCTGTTGAGAAATTTACGTTGGGAATTAAGCAATGACGGAAGCATGAACACACCCACCACAAACCATATTATAAGGAAGAACAGTAGTTTGCTCACGCTATAAAGCATCTCACTACCCTCCACACTATTATTTATGGCTATTGATGAAAGTATCACCATCATCAACACGGCAAATAGGTCCTCGACAATCAGCACTGCGAATACCAAGGATGCGAATTTTTTATGGCGCAGGTTCAGATCAGTGAATGCCTTTATTATAATGGTGGTGGATGACATCGAGAGCATCCCACCGAGAAACAGACTGTTGATATTGGAAAATCCAAGGAAATGCCCTACTCCAAAACCGGCACCCATCATTCCACACACTATGAAAAGAGCTGTGACAACCGCCGAGCCACCGGCGTTGACTAATTTTTTAAAGCTAAATTCAAGTCCCAGAGAGAACAGAAGTACCACAATACCTATTTGCGCCCAGAAATCTATGTTGGCTTCTGTAGTCACAGAGGGAAGATACTCAAAATGCGGACTTGCAAGAAATCCCGCCACGATATATCCAAGCACCACCGGTTGTTTAAGCCATTTAAACAACAGAGTGGTTATCGCGCCAAGAATCAGAATGAATGCAAGGTCTTGTATAAGCCCCTCTATGTCAAAGGCTTCAGGCACAGCCGTAGTGACACTGAGTAATATAAAATTCAGTATGGTTGACATCATTATCTGTTATCTATTATGTTTTCGGTCAGACTCAAGAGAGGTCAGCCTGATTGCTAAGTGAAATTGAGATTGTGGGATTTATATTGTGAAGTGCATCAAAGACATCCACAAAATCTGATTTTTCAGCCGTAAGAATAAGGAGATTCAACCGTGTGGTGTTGTTCTCATAATCATATTCCACATATACCCTTGACAGATGGATTGAAAATTTCGACAACTCATCTTCGTATGGTCTCAGAGTTTTCACTATCCCCTTCACCTTCAAGCGTATGGTGCGAGCCTCGTTACCGACATTGACTTTATGCTCTATCTCTTCGAGAATTATAAGCACCACAAGCACAAGTCCGGTAGCCACAAGCGAAATAAGGTAAAGACCACATCCCACAGCCATACCGATAGTGGCGATAATCCAGATACCGGCGGCTGTCGTGAGACCTCTCACAGAACCTTTCATCTGAATTATCGTACCGGCACCGAGGAAACCAATACCTGAAATAACCTGCGCCGCAATTCTGCTCGGGTCGCCGCGGAGAAGCCCCACGGTTTCCTGGCAAACATAAATGGAAAGCATCATGGCAATACATGCGCCCATGGAGATAAGGGCGAATGTGCGCAAACCTGCCATCTGCCCTTTTCGCTTGCGTTCTACACCGACAATGCTACCGAGCACCAGACTCAGGAAAATGCGAAACACCGCACTTCCGGTAGTCAGCTCAACTCCATTTACTGTATGCCAGAAATAATCCATGACAATAAAACTATTTCTTCAGGGTAAAATGACGGGAAGTAAGACGGTAACCGTCAGTAAACAGCTCTACGGTATAATCGCCGGGGGTCAATGTGGTGTTCACGTCCCAATATATCACTACGCCTGAAATTTCATCTCCGGAATACTCAATAGTCTTCTTAGCTGTACAGGGGATAGACCTTCCTTCAAAAGGAAATCCACCCGCATCGCCAAGCAGTTGCCCTTCTGGGTTGGTGATACGCAGATAAATTATCTTGTTACCCACAGGTGTAGAGTTGTTTTGAGGGATGGTGAATGTCACTTTAAGCTGTTTGGCCTTAGTCACGTTCTTCTCCACCTTGCCATTCTTTTTAAGTCCCACAAGCGAAACTCCGGTGACATTGAGTTTCTCTGCAAGTGTCATTCGCTCACTAAGAGTTTCATTACTGCGGGTCACCTCCTGAACACGTGACGACAAGCGCTGATTCTGAGCTTTTATCTCACTGTTCTCAGCACGCAGACCGGCGTTCTCCTTATTCAGTGAGTCAATCTGTGCGATATAGTGTCTGAGAAGGCTCTTAAGTGTTGATATCTCGTTTTGCAATTCCTTTATGCGGGCTTGAGATTTCACTTTCTCATTTTTCAGCTCCTGCATGAGTTGCTCAACCTTGGCTTTAGCTGCGGTGTATTTGGCAAGTATTGTATCGTTTGCAAGACGTTGTGCCTGATCCTCATATTGCTGGAATTCCGCATTCAACATGTCGAATTCGTTAGACAATTGCAGCTGCTCGTTAGTTAACTGCAATTCTTCATTTTCCATCCTTACCTCCTGGACTTGTGATTTCAAAGATGCCACCTGAGTCACACCAAACGCAACCACAATCAGCAAAAGAGCCGCAAGCACGATTGCCACGATAACCATAGGAGAGAATTTCTTATTCTTCATAAACCGATAGTTTTAGAGATTGTCTAAAATTTAAATTAGTTTTAAGCGTTAATTTTAAGATTTATGTGTTAAGAACATTCTGAAAATTCAATCATGTTCAAAATGCCTTTGTTAAATTGCAAAATTACTAAACACACAACTATTAACCAAATCTCCACTCGAAAACTTTTCCAACATTCCAATCAAATCCTTAAATTGAACTGATTTAAACTTTTTATTTTTTAAGATTTGATGCTATTTTCGAGATGAATTATTAGCTCGATGAGGGAGCTTAGCGAGCTAAATGACCGAAGAGATGCTGATAACTTCAGCCGAAAAGAGCTTCAAAGATTGAAAACAAGGTAATTTTCAGCCTGAGTTTAACATTTTATAAAAAGTTTAAATCAGTTCATTTTTATGCTCTTAAACATAAAACATGATTTATACACTTCAAAAGCCATATATTTAAAGTTAAAATAGCTAACTTTGCGATATAGTAACCTTAAATAAAACATTCCCGTTATGTGAATCTTATATTTAAGTTAGGGTTCATAAGAAACCGTCAATTTTCAACAGAATCTAAAAATAGATATTTAAATAGATATGTATGTCAGTTAGAAATATATTCCTGCTTTTTATTTTGTTTATCGGTATATATTGCAATGCCGCAGAAAAAAGATATGACGTCAAATCGCCCAACGGCAAAATACAGTTGTCAATTTCAAAGGCAAATTCAGGGGATATGACCTATCAGCTATCAGTTGATGGCAAAAAGGTAATCGCTCCTTCACGGTTAGGCTTTGAGACAGATGGTGGCGAAACACTCCCCTCAAAAGGCTGGAAAATAAAGGATATAACCCGTGATAAAGTTAATTCTATCTGGAAACCTATATGGGGCAAGCGTTCAACAGTCCCGGAAAAGTACAACGAATTAACGCTGACATTTGCTAACAAAAATAAGCCTGCAGGAAATTTAGAGATAATCGCACGTGCCTATAACGACGGTATCGCATTCAGATATGTTCTCCCCCAATCGGATGAAACTGTGTCTGAAATTACGACCTTTAACTTTGCCGATGATTACACTGCATGGTATTACAATGAAGAAAGGCATAATATTGGACCGGAACTATTGACGGAAACCGATGGAGAGCGTATGCCGGTTATGACCATAAAAGCGGACGAAGATATATATCTTGCTGTGCATGAGGCTTGTTTGGAGGCAGGAGAGCCGTTAAAACTCAAGTCAGAAAAAGGTGATCGAACGTTCTCTGTCGCTTCCTCAACACCACATATTTGGAATGACGGATACAGATCGGCATGGCGTGTGATATTTTGTGGCAATAAACCCGGCGATCTGATAGATTCGCATCTTTTAGAACTGCTAAATCCCGGCCCGGCGGAAGGTTATGATTTTTCATGGGTGAAACCGGGCATAGCGCTATGGGATTGGAGAATAGACGGTGCCCAGTGGGGAGATTTTAAATACACTATGTCGTATCCCTCGTGGATAAAGATGGTGGATTTTGCGGCTGAGCAAGGTTTCCCATACTTGGTTTTGGACGCCAATTGGTATGGTCCGGAATTCAAACAGGAGTCTGACCCGGTAAACGGCGACAAAGCCAACGATGTGAAAAAACTAATCCAATACGGCAAACAGAAAGGTGTAGGTATATGGCTGTATCTAAACGATGTGGGTGGCAGTCACTATCCATTGGAAGAGACACTTAAGCAATATGGCGAATGGGAAGCCGCAGGTGTGAAATACGGCTTTATGACCGGCTCGCCTGAAGAAAAGAACATAAAGACCCGACACATCACCGAGACATGCGCAAAGCATAAGCTGTTGGTGGATTTTCATGATAATCCCGTGCATCCATACGGGCAGATGCGCACCTTCCCCAACGCAATTACAAGAGAATATTGCAAAGCCCAGTTAGACGGACATGAAATCTTCTACCCGAAAACATTTGTCACCTCGGTGTTCGTGAACATGATAGCCGGTCCGCTCGATATGAATAACGGCATGTTTGACCTCCGCAAAGGGAAAACAACCCGTGTGGACAACAATCAAGAGGTGCCGTCAACGGTAGTCTCGGAAGCTGCCCGCACATTGATTACATTTTCAGGCGCAACAGTCATCCCCGACATTCCCGAATATTATCGCAAATATCCGGCTCTTTTACGGTTCCTTTCGGCTCAAAAAATGCCTTGGGCTGAAAGCAAGACCTTGGATGGCAAGATAGGCGAATATATCGTCATGATGCGTCAAGCCGAAAGCGGAGAGTACCTGATAGGAGCAGCCACAAACGAGGAAGAAAGGACTTTACAAGTGCCCTTGCATTTCTTAGGTGACGGAACCTACAAGGCAGAAATAGTTGAGGACGGCGATAACGCCCACTATCTGACCAACAGGGAAACATTGAAGGTTTCTGAAAAGACAGTGACCCGCAACGACACATTGAATGTACGGCTCGCACCCGGAGGAGGCGCCTGTATCCGCATATTTTGATGCTTTCTTAGAACTTTGAATCGGTTCAATTTGGTTATTTGACTGGGGTGATGTATCTTTGCAAGGTTATTAAAGAAAATGCAGTCACTTCGACTTACCCACATATTTCTTATATCGTTGATCATACTTCTGTTTGCCGCAGGATGTAGCTCGACTCGGCATGTACCCAAAGGGGAATACATGCTTGATGACGTAACCATACAAGTGGAGGGCGACAAGGACATATCGAGCCAAGAACTTGTGAACTATCTACGGCAGACACCCAACCATGAAGTACTCGGATTCTGGAAACTCCAACTCGGCACATATAATCTCTCAGGCAACGACACATCCAAATGGTATAACCGATGGGTGCGACGCATGGGGCAACCTCCGGTGATATATCAACAGTCGCTCACTGACGCATCAGCCCGTCAGCTCGACCTTGCTCTAACCAACCGCGGTTATCTCGATGCGACAGTCGAGGTTGACACCGTGATGAAGCCAGATGAGAAGAAGATTGACGTCACCTATAGAATCGTGACCGGTAATCCTCACAAGATAACCTCCATAGCATACGATATTCCCGACACTGCCGTGGCTCGCATTATCATGGCGGACTCCCTGCTGTTTACCCTTAAACCGGGAGACAAATTTGACCGTGACAACCTTGATTCAGAACGTGCGATGATAACCCAGCGTTTACGCAATCAGGGATACTACGCTTTCAACAAGGAATATATCACCTTCTACGCCGACACCGCAGAAAATTCCAAAGATGTCAGCCTTACCATGACTGTACGTCCCCCCCGTAGAGCCATAGGTGACCGTATGCCTGTTGACTCACTCGCATCGCACAGCAAATATTTCATTAACCGGGTATTTTTTGTGACCGATTCCCGAGGAGGGACATCAATTTCCGACATCCGGGAAGAAGCCGTTGACACGATTCAATATAAAGATGTGACCATACTTTATGGTAAAGACCACTACCTCACACCCTCCTCACTTCAAGAGAAATGTTTCATAACTCCGGGTGAACTCTACAAATCATCTGAAGTTGACCGCACATACGAATCGTTAAGCCGTCTCGGTATACTTAAATCGATAAATATCGAACTCGTACCTGTAGGTATAATCGATGGCAACCAATGGCTTGACGCTTACATATTACTAAGCAGAAACAAAAAGCAGTCCATAACATTCGATGTCGAAGGTACCAATTCGGAGGGAGACCTCGGATTCGGACTCGGAGCCACCTACCAGCATCGAAACCTCGCAAAAGGCTCGCAGTTGCTTACCGCCCGTCTGCGTATGAACTATGAAAGTCTTTCTGGTAGTTTTAACGGACTTATTAATGACCGATACACTGAGTATGCCGGTGAAATCGGCATCACTTTCCCGAAATTTGAATTTCCGTTCGCATCACAGCGAGTAAAACAAAGGCTTAATGTATCCACCGAGTTTGCTGTTTCATTCAATTATCAGGAACGCCCGGAATACACCCGCATCATCGCCGGTGCGGCATGGAAATACAAATGGATAAACCGGGAAAACACCCGACGTCATAATTTTGATTTGCTTGACATCAACTATGTGTACCTGCCGGAACGAACTCTCGATTTCCTCGACCAGATCGCTCCCGATAACCCGCTCTTGCGTTACAGCTATGAGGATCACTTTATCATGAGCATGGCATACAGGTATTACTTCACAAACAAACGCATACCTTCCACTCTCCTGCGCAGATATACGCTTCAACCTACCATCTACACTATCAGAGCGTCTATAGAAACTGCGGGCAATCTCCTTTACCTGCTCTCATCCGTCTCCGGAGCGCAACGTCATGATGGCATGTATGAACTCTTCGGCATAAAATACTCGCAATATGTAAAAGGTGAGATAGATTATGCCATAACCCGTAACTTTGACAGCCGTCACTCACTCGCATTCCATGTGGGCGGTGGACTTGGCGTTCCATACGGTAACTCATCGGTCATGCCGTTTGAAAAGAGATTTTATGCCGGAGGTGCGAACGGTGTGAGAGGATGGGGAGTACGCACACTCGGACCCGGTAGTTATAATTCAAAGAACTCTGTCACCGACTTTATAAATCAATGTGGTGACATACGTCTCGACCTGAGCCTTGAATACCGAGCCAAACTGTTCTGGGTGCTCGAAGGGGGTGCGTTTGTTGATGCAGGTAATATATGGACCATACATAATTACGAGAACCAACCCGGAGGTATGTTCCGGTTTGACTCATTTTGGAAACAGATAGCCATGGCTTACGGTGTGGGATTACGATTTGACTTCACATACTTCCTTCTCCGACTCGATTTAGGTATGAAAGCCTACAATCCCGCACGTGATCAGGAAAGATGGCCCATAATACATCCCGACTGGCATCGTGACGCCACATTCCATTTTGCGGTTGGCTATCCGTTCTGACAGTTTTACTATTCATAATCTCCTTATCATTAAAAAGCAAAATAATAATGAAACATATTGTAATATTCGACCTTGACGGCACATTGCTAAACACTATAGACGACCTCGGAGCAGCGACCAATTTCGCTCTTAGGGAATGTAGCTATCCTGAGCACAATCTTGCCTCCTACCCTATGTTTGTGGGTAACGGTGTGTCCCGTCTTATAGAACGAGCTTTGCCTGAGGATGAGCGCAACCCTGAAAATGTGCTGCGTCTGAGGGAAAAATTCACTGAGTATTACGATGTGCATTGCGCCGATCTGACTCAACCATATCCCGGAATAAAAGAGATGCTACACACTCTTCAGGAAATGGGGGTAAGAATGGCAGTGGCATCCAACAAATATCAGGAAGCCGTGGAAAAGCTGATAAACAATTTCTTCCCAGAGATAGAATGGAGCGCCATAGAGGGACAGAAAGAGGGAGTGCCTGTGAAACCTGACCCCTCTATCGTTTTCGAAATACTGGCGAAATCGCCTGCCCGGAAATCAAAAGTCCTATATGTAGGTGATTCCGGTGTAGACATGGAAACCGCACGTCGGGCTTGTGTTGACTCCGCAGGTGTGACATGGGGCTTCCGACCGGTAAAAGAGCTGCGGGATTATCATGCCGATAATATCGTCAATTCTCCGGAAGAGATAATCACTATTGTCAAACGCCCCGGCTTGGAGCTTGACAGTTGACCAAAAATTTAACCTTAAATATAATCATTAATATTCTCAGACCAATCAAAACGAACCGACCTCGACATGAAACATATTTTGAAAAAGCTATTATCAGGTCTATGTCTTATCTCTGTCTCAATGCCTGCTTTTGGCAATGAACTTGTAGACAGTCTGTATCTGGAACTGGAACACGCTTCCACTCCGGAAGATTCCATCGTGGTGATGGGTAATCTTTTCGATGTGCTTCCACGTTTCAATGCCACACAGATGGGATGGAAATTATATGAAGTTGCCGAACGCACCCAAAAAGACATTATAGCTCTTGAAATGATACGGTCGCTTGCCAACCGAAGTGTGCGCAACGACAGCATATTGTGCGATCTTTATGACAGGGCGCTCAAGTATCCTGAGTCGCCCGAACGCACCGAGACTCTGATATTCATTAATCTCCACCGCAACGTCTATCACGCATATTACGCTTCCGAAAAAGAGCGTGACAAACTGCTTCGTGAATCCCTCGAAAAGGTAACCACAAATTACCCTGAGGATCTCGGCGAGCAGATTACTCTATTACATTATATATGTATGATGCTCGGGCAGTCATCCGTGGGCGATCTTCTATCATCATACCTTGACCAGCTTGGGAAACTCATTGAAAAGCTTCCTGAAAATGCGTTTTCGATCCGTAATGCGTTCAACGTATTCGCAGCAACTTCCTACATCCAAAACGGCGAACCGCAGAAAGCCGTCAAAACCGACCTCGAACTGCTTGAGGATATTAAGGGTCTTGAAAAATATTATGCGGAACGAGGTAGGAAGTACCGTAATTATAACGGAAGCAAATATGTGATCTACAACCGCCTTCTTTCATCTTTTGCCATACTTCCGGATGTGGATGTGGACAAGTATTACGGTCTTGCCATGAAATATAAAGACCTTGACGGAGCAGCGATGTCAAATTATAAGAGTTCAAGGACTCCTGACATATATTACGCATTGTATAAAAAGGATTACGCTAAAGCCCTTGACCTGCTGAAAAACCATATCGACGCATACGAAAGCGTTGATAAAAAACGCATTTTGACAAAGTACATGATCGAATGTGCGGAGAAGGTCAATGACAAAGAGACACTACTAAAAGCATCCAGAGATTACAATCAGATGCTTGAAGAGTATCTTGCAGAGCGCAGTGTGGAGAAATATCGTGAACTTCAAGTGATATATGACCTTCAAGAGATAAAAAACCACAATGCCGAGCTTGCCAAAGAAAAACGGCAGACAGAGGAGAAATGGCAACGGATATTCATAATAATATCGAGCATCGCTCTGTTCATACTTATAATCTCTGTCATATTTCTATTTATACTCTATAGGAAAAACCGTGAGCTGGCACAAAATAGAGCTGCGGCAAACAAAGCTCTCACCACTGAGAGCGAAAACCTGAGAAGATCCCGCTCCGAACTTATGAGGGCAAGAGATCAGGCTCAAAAAGCCAACACTCTTAAAACCTACTTCATTAAAAATATGAGTCATGAAGTCACTGTCCCCTTGCAAGCCATAAATGAATACTGCAAGCTGTTGGTTGACTGTTCAGATACCACAAATAAAAAATATCTGGAGCATTTTGCCAACCTCGTGTATCTTAATAGTGAATTGCTAACCACAATTGTCAACGATGTGTTGCGCTTGTCAGAGATTGAAAGCTCATCTATGCCTATCCACCGACATGTGGTACATCTTAATTCAATATGTCAGACAGCCATCGACAGTATGCGTCACCATCTGAAACCCGGTGTGGAGATCAAGTTCACCCCGCAGACACCTGATGTCGATATTTTCACCGACCCGCAGCGTATACAGCAGATATTGCTTAATCTTCTCACAAATGCGGCAAAATTCACTGACAAAGGTGTCATTACACTGGATTATAAGCTTGATGACAATCAGACTGACGTTATATTCTCCGTCTCTGACACAGGTATAGGCATTAAGCCGGAGAACAAGGAGAAGATATTCGAACGATTCGTAAAGCTAAACGGCGACACACAGGGAGCCGGATTGGGATTGACAACATCACGACTGATAGCCAGACTGTTAGGTGGAGATGTCACTCTTGACACGACTTATACCAATGGCGCACGCTTTAATCTCAGATTACCGAAGAAATAGCATCAGCGCCATCGGGAGTAATCCGTAGATGTTTTATCATCATGATCCATCAGGGCTAATTACAGCATAATCGATTGCGATTTGAGGTTTTTTTTGTACTTTTGTAGTCTCAATGGCAGAAGTTAAAAAACATAGCAGATTCCAGACAGAACTTGACCCGGCGATGGTTGACCGGATCAAGCAACTTGTACTTGCTTCTCAGGAAATAGTGATAACATGTCACGTAAGTCCCGACGGTGATGCGTTAGGCTCTTCATGTGCGCTGTGCATGGTATTAAAATCACTCGGGAAGAAAGCCAATGTTGTCACAGCCGACTGCCCGCCCAAGTCATTGTACTTCCTTCCGGGAGTGCGTGACATAGTGGCAGCTACTCGTCATACCGACAGAGCACATGAGCTGCTTGGAGCCGCTGACCTTATATTTTGCCTTGACTACAATGACCCGAAACGCATTGACCGCCTGAGCGATGCTTTCATGCGTTCGAAAGCTCGCCGTGTGATGATGGATCATCACTTGGATCCTTGTCTCGAAGCTGATGTGGCTATCTCAAAATCCGAGATATCATCTACCTCTGCCCTGCTCTACTTGTTTTTATGGCAAGCGGGATGGACTCGCTACCTCAACCGCAGCTCTGCGGCTTGTATATATACGGGAATGATGACCGATACCGGGAACTTCTCATATAATTCTAACGACCCGGATCTGTATCTCATCATCCATGACCTCCTGCGCAAAGGTATTGACAAGGATAACCTTTATAAGCTTGTCATGAACACCTCAACCGAGACCCGGCTACGCATCATGGGTTACGGGCAATACAAAATGCAGTATATTCCTGACCACAAGGTGGCAATCATACTCCTTAACGAGGACGAACTAAGAGAGTTTGACTACACTAAGGGTGATACGGAGGGACTGGTCAACACACCGTTAGCAATTCCCGAAATCACATATTCCGTGTTCATGCGTCAGGATTCCAATGACTGTGTTAAAGTTTCAATGCGCAGCAAGGAATCATTCCCCGTCAATAAAATCTGCGAGGAACATTTCAACGGTGGCGGTCATATAAATGCCGCCGGAGGTGAATTTCACGGACCTATCAGTGATGCCCTGCAATTGTTATTGGAAATAATTCCCACTTACGATAAATATCTCTAAACATATTTTTGATCTTTTAAATTTATATGAAACGTTTTATAATCCCGATATTATCCATCATCGCATTAGCATTTTCATCATGCAGCGACTCAAAAAGCTATGCCGAACTGCTGTCGGATGAAACAAAGGCTGTAAACGACTTCCTTTCGCAGCATAGGGTAATAGATGAAATTCCCACAGAGAACACTGTATTTGAAACAGGTGAAGATGCACCCTATTACCGGTTGGATCCCGAAGGTAATGTATATATGCAGGTGCTTTCAGTCGGCGATGGTGAAAAAGTGGAGGATGACGCACGTGTGTACTTCCGCTACACCCGTTACAATATGTTCTATTATGTAGTCGGTGCAGATAACACACTTATAGGTGCTGGAAACGCTGATGACATGACAGCTGCTCCGACATTTTTCATATACGGCAACCAGACTATTCAGGAATCCACACAGTACGGTGAAGGGATACAGATGCCGCTGAAATATCTCGGATACAATTGTCGTGTAAACATAGTGATTAAATCACAAGAGGGTCCCTCTGCCGACATAGCATACGTCGTACCCTACCTATATACAATCTCCTATTACAAGTCAATGATCTAATAAACGAATATAAGCAACCATGTCGCTCATCAAGTCTATATCAGGTATCCGTGGCACCATAGGCGGTGCACCCGGCGAAGGTCTCTCACCTCTCGATATTGTAAAGTTCACAGCGGCTTACGCCACATTTATCTCACGCACTACCACCCGCGACTCTCGCACAATAGTAGTCGGACGTGACGCCCGCCTAAGTGGAACAATGGTAAATGATATCGTTGTCGGGACTCTGACAGCAATGGGATTTGATGTCGTGAACATAGGACTTGCATCCACACCTACCACGGAGATTGCTGTTGTAGGCGAAAAAGCTTGCGGTGGTATCATACTTACAGCGAGCCATAACCCCAAACAATGGAATGCGCTCAAACTGCAGAATGAAGATGGCGAATTCCTTAACGACGCACAAGGTAAGGAAGTGCTTCGCATAGCCGCCGCAGATGAATATGAGTTTGCGAGTGTGGATGATCTCGGACATGAATATGCCAATACCACATACAACCGCCGTCACATCGAACAAGTCTTGGCGCTTGACCTCGTAGATGTCGAGGCTATCAAGAAAGCTAACTTTACCGTTGCGGTTGATGCCGTAAATTCAGTGGGTGGAATCGTGATTCCGCAACTCCTTAAAGCACTTGGTGTAAAAAATATCATAGAGCTTAACTGCGAGGCTACAGGTAAATTCGCACATACTCCCGAGCCTATCCCGCAGAACCTCACACAAATATCTGAGTTGATGTCTGACGGAAAGGCTGATGTAGGATTCGTTGTCGATCCCGATGTTGACCGTCTTGCCATCGTGATGGAAAACGGCGAGATGTTTGTGGAGGAATACACATTGGTATCTATTGCCGACTATGTGCTTAGCCGCACACCCGGTTCGACAGTCTCCAATCTCAGCTCATCCCGTGCATTGCGTGATGTCACCCGTCGCCATGGCTGCGAATACAACGCTGCCGCTGTGGGTGAAGTAAATGTCACCACAAAAATGAAAGAGACAGGCGCAGTGATAGGTGGTGAAGGCAATGGCGGTGTGATATACCCCGCATCACATTACGGACGTGACGCATTGGTTGGCGTGGCTCTTTTCCTCACACTGCTTGCGAAGAGTGGCAAAAAGGTGAGCGAGCTTAAAAAGACATACCCTGCTTATGAAATCGCCAAGAATAAGATGGAACTCACACCTGAAATCAATGTCGATGCTATCCTCTCTGCAGTGAAGGAGAGATTCGCAGGCGAACAGATTACTGATATAGATGGTGTGAAAATTGATTTCGAGAACTCTTGGGTACATCTGCGCAAATCAAATACCGAGCCAATCATCCGCATCTATAGCGAGGCTGCCACCATGGAGGAAGCAGACGCTCTCGCTCAGAAAATCAAAGATGTGATAGCTGAATTGATTTAAGGCTCACTCTTTTCTTCGGGAATCGAATCGGGAAGGACTGTCACACGAGAGTCCTTATCGACCATGCGTCGCACGTTGACTATATCTTCATTTCGCATACGCATACACCCGTGACTACGCCGTCCCGGGACTGAATATGGCGAATTAGTGCCATGTATACCTATGCCGTAAAACGGCGGGGTGTATAGTGCGATGAAAAACGGTCCGTAACACTTATCCTGTGTGTCCTTATATGTCCAGTCAGTGGAATTATATACTCCATATATTTTAAATGTACCTTCAGGTGTACGCCAATCGTCCTTCCCCGACTTCTGCCCTTTCTCCCGTGAAGCACATACCCGGTAACGTGCCAAAGTGTCACCAAACACATTGATGACATAAAGACGAGTGTGCGGTTTATCAACCACGACACCCTTAGGTATTCTCATACGTCCGGGGACGGAAGAAATATCAGAGGTGATTTCATCCCAACCTTCAGGCTCCGGCAATACAGGTTCGGAAGTTGACGGATATGCCTTAAGCATCTCCACCACCTGTTGTGGAAATTCAATGTCGGAATTTTGAGCCAATAATGGGGCTGAAACCAACAGGAGATATGTGAGTAGCATTTTTTTCACTATACAAAGTTAACAAATTCATATATCAGTTGAACAAAATTGAAAAAAAATAGTTACCTTTGCACGCAATAAATTTAGTCCTTATGTCATTTATTGCTGATAGAGTAAAAATGGACGGACTCACATTTGATGACGTCCTCCTTATTCCGGCTTATTCGGAAGTGTTACCCCGCGAAGTTAACCTTACCACTCGTTTCTCACGTAACATCACGCTGAACGTGCCCTTAGTGTCTGCCGCTATGGACACCGTGACTGAAGCAGCTCTCGCCATTGCCATAGCTCGCGAGGGAGGTATAGGTGTGATCCATAAAAACATGTCGATTGCCGAGCAAGCTCGTCAGGTCCACGCCGTAAAACGTGCTGAAAACGGTATGATTTACGACCCCGTGACAATAAAACGAGGCAGCACAGTGGCTGATGCGCTCAATATGATGAAAGAATATCATATTGGCGGTATTCCTGTGGTAGACGATGACCGCAAGCTCGTAGGTATTGTGACCAACCGTGACCTCCGTTTCGAACGCGACCTCTCACGTGTGATCGATGATGTCATGACTCATGAAGGTTTGGTGACCACCGCTCAATCTACCGACCTCGAAGAGGCTGCCAAGATACTTCAGGAACATAAAATCGAAAAACTCCCTGTGGTTGACCATGAAAACCGTCTGGTAGGATTGGTGACTTACAAGGATATAACCAAAGCTAAAGACAAACCTTTTGCCTGCAAAGATAAACTCGGACGACTTCGTGTTGCAGCCGGCGTAGGTGTCACAGCCGATTCAATGGATCGTGTTGACGCATTGGTGGAAGCCGGCGTTGACGCTATTGTCATCGACACCGCTCACGGACACTCTAAGGGTGTTGTAGGTGTGCTTAAAGCTGTCAAGGAAAAATATCCGCATATTGATGTGGTTGTAGGCAACATCGCCACAGGTGAAGCAGCCAAATATCTTGTAAAAAATGGAGCTGACGGTGTGAAAGTCGGCATCGGTCCGGGTTCAATCTGTACTACCCGAATAATTGCAGGTGTTGGTGTTCCCCAGCTTAGCGCAGTCTATGATGTAGCCAAAGCTCTTAAGGGCACAGGTGTTCCCTTGATTGCTGACGGTGGTATCCGTTACTCAGGAGACATAGTTAAGGCTCTCGCAGCCGGCGCTTACAGCGTCATGCTTGGCGGTATGCTCGCAGGCGTTGAGGAATCACCCGGCGACACTATCATTTATAACGGTCGTAAGTACAAATCATATCGTGGCATGGGTTCACTTGAAGCCATGGAGAAAGGTTCAAAAGACCGCTACTTCCAAGCAAACGAAACCGATGCGAAGAAACTTGTGCCGGAAGGTATCGCTGCCCGTGTTCCTTACAAAGGACTTCTTTATGAAGTGGTATACCAGATGCTTGGCGGCTTACGTGCCGGTATGGGATACTGTGGAGCGCCTGACATCGAACATCTCCATGAGGCAAAATTCACTCGTATCACAAACGCAGGTGTGGCTGAAAGCCATCCGCACGACGTGGCAATCACAAGTGAAGCTCCTAACTACAGCGCATCAAGCCGATAATCTCCATAGATTATTGATTATTATGACAATCATTATCGCTGTCATCACAAACGAAGAAATGTATTAAATACAAGCTTCAGAAAACACTTAGCATAAATTCGATTGAAAAACGGCTCTATCGGGACTCCGATACAGCCGTTTTTCTTTTTATAGATCTCTAAGAGATGTAGCGTCTGTTTATATCTATTTATTTAATGAGCGAATCATAGTAAGCAATCTATCCCTTGTTTCAGGTGAAGTGCCATTTACAACATCACGAACCACACCCTCTTTATCAACAATTATAGTCATTGGAAAACCTTTACTCCCACGAAAATCACGAAATTGTTTATTATTAACAAGGGGAATCCAGTTGAAACCATGTTTTTCAAGCACCGGACCCGCAAGTTCAGCAGACTCATGGGTTGACGAGAAAAACATAACCTCAGGCATTTCATTTTTCCATTCGGAAAGTTCAGGCATCTCCTTGCGACAGGGACCACAACCGGTATACCATATATTTAATACCATCACCTTCCCTTTCACACTTTCATTTGTCCACACATTCCCATTAAGGTCTGTGGCTGTGAAAGCAGGAAATTTATCACCGACATTAACAAGCGGAGCCATATACTTATTTGAGAATTTTCCTCCGGGTTGCATATCCTTGAATTTCTCATATTCCCGGAGCAGCTCAGCACCATATTCCACTTTTTCCACCGGTAAAGCATTAGCTTTTTCCTCTGCTGTCAATTCCCCACCATCGGTATGAACAATCGCACAAAACCTTTCACCATCAGGAGCCTTGAGAAAAAGCATCATAACATTCTCAGAAAGATGTTCAGGCATTTCCGAGAAAAAGTATCCGTCAATCATCACTTTAGCTTTCATCAACCCATCAGCAGGAGTTTGAGCCGATACCGATAAAGCTACTAATGCGCATAATGCTAAAAATAAACCTTTTATTTTCATATTGAACTGATTTAAACTTTTTATAAAATGTTAAACTCAGGCTGAAAATTACCATGTTTTCAATCTTTGAAGCTCTTTTCGGCTGAATTATCAGCATCTCTTCGGTCACTTAGCTCGCTAAGCTCCCTCATCGAGCTGATAATTCATCTCGAAAATAGCATCAAATCTAAAAAAATAAAAAGTTTTTAAGTACATGACAAAAATTTGAAAACATCGAATTTTGGGGTATAAGTCGGA
>CAJTMJ010000021.1 GCA_910577335.1 uncultured Duncaniella sp.
GTGCCAGTCCTAATTTTGTTTTGCCTCAAAAAGTTTTATCGGACAGCAATAATATATAATGATTTCCATACGCTGCCTGGCACAAAGAAAGGTCCGCGAACCCCGCTCAGCATTGCCGTCGGCGATGACGGTGAGCATTGGCGCAATTGGTTAGTGCTTGAAGACTCCCCCATAAGCCAATACTCCTACCCGGCAATAATTCAAGGTCGCGACGGTGCCATTCATTGTGTCTACACATGGCGCCGCCAGCGAATAGCATATAAGCACTTGACAATGGACAATTGACAATTGACAATAGACGGTTACTGCTATTTTGATTTTATTGGGTGACGGTGATGATGGTTCGGCGATAGGAGGTGAGGGGGATTGGGGCGTTGTCGGTTACTTCGAGTATGATGTGGAGCTCTTTGCCATTGGAGTCAGATGGTGCTGCATTGCCATTGTCACCTGTCGGGATTGCTATGCTGCAGCGGGAGTCGTTTTTACCATTGATCACAATGTATCCGTCGTATTGGCTTGGTTCTCGATAGAATGTCCAGTTATATTTTAACGGATCATTGTCCGGGTCATGGGTTCCTTTCGCATCCAATTTTATAATCTGTCCGGGTTTGGCTTTTAGATATACCGGCTTCAATCCTTTATTACCATTCAAAACCACTAAGGGATGATGGTTCGCACAGTCGTATCCGGAAGTTTCCGACCATTTTATTCTTGCTGCAAAGTCATTGTAGATATGCTCCTTCCATTTATTTATAGCTCCGATCCCCTCACGGCTGCTTCCAAGCATGAAGTAATCGTCATATACCGATTCGTCTTTCCCGCTTTTCACAATGAAGTCCATCCCGCGGATGTTTTTCTTCTTGATGTCAAAACGTCCGCCCCAGCCGCCATATTCGGGATGTTCAGGTGTGTTCAGCCCGTTTGCAACAAGATAGAGAAACGCCGGCGAGTCTCCTTCCGTTGCCCATATCCTGTCAGGGTATATCGAGCCTAATGCACCTTGGTTCTGGACGTTGAGGTCAGTCCATCTATCATCAGGTGCCCAACCGTATATCTCGGTGTTCCTGATATAAGTTATCTCAGGAAATTTTTTTGCAATCCATGCGCCGGCATCATCCTGACCTAAAATGTCGTAAATCCTGATTTTCCTGATGAACTTCTTGAACTCCGACTCGCTTCGGGTATGCTTCACTTTGAAGATAGCCTGGGCTATGGTGTTCATCCCTCCCCATGCCGTGAGCCACACAGGGCGTGGATCATTCTTTTTATCAACAGACCGGATAATGAGTTCCGAACCCGGTGAGTCCTTGCCGATACCCACGCCCTCCATGTGGGGAGTTGATTGCCCCCTGACAACAATGGATTTGAGATATTCGGCAGATGGATATTGGGGGGAATGAACGATAAGATTATCATAAGCCAGGTCATATTTGTCGATAATATCGCGGATTGTTGAAGTATGGTCAGGATGTGGTACCCATGCCGGGGAACTGATCAATCCTTCAATGTCTACGCAGTCGGATAATAGAAGCAGGTGTATCATTGACTGTATATCATCCGGATCAGCCCCGCCGATATCGGTAGTGACGATTAGTCGGTTTTTCTCCGGCTGGGCGGCGTATATCGGATTAGCTATCAATGTCAGTAATGCTATTATGCATCCGCTGAATATGGCGGCTTTAGTTGGCATGGCGGTGCGAATTTTTTATTTAACGGAGATGATTCGCAACGCCATATATGGGTTTTGCGGTATTTTTATAAGTGACTGTCCGCTAAAAGTGCCATCAAGAGGCGTTATGTCCATGTTCCACGTGTCAATAAGTTCCACCTTATATTTCTTATCTTTCGGGAGCTCCAAAACCTTTTGACAGTGAATGTCTCTGCCAAAATATAGCAGATAGAAATCTTCGCCTGACGACAGTATCGGGTAGTTCTGCCAGCCTGTCAGGCTTTTAGCGGGAGCGAGGTCAGCGGGAGCCTCCTCAAGAATCTGTTTTAGAAATTTAATGCGTTCATGGCTTTTGCCTTTCATCTTTCCACCCTTTGACCACCATAGGATTTCATCGGATTCCCATGGCAGGATATCATTTCTTTCCAAAAGCACCTCGCCGTGACCTACGAATGCGCCGCTAAGAAAACCATCCCAGAATTTCTCTACCATTTCTTCGCCAGATAGAGTTCCCCATGACCAAGGAATGTTGCCTTCATAGCGACACTCGTCGTAGATCACAGGTTTATGGTAACGATTGGTGATGTTCCAGCCGTTGCGTGTGTCGGGTGCCTGAATGCTCACATGAGTGACATTTTTGTCATTGTGATCATACATCTTGACACCGTTGTGTATGCTCCGGAGATGATTGTAAGGGTCATTTTCGGCAAAAAATTCGAGATGATGTTTCCAGTCATCCTCATTATAGGCATTCATGAAGTCATATTCGTTAGCCATGCTCCACCATACATTTTTAAAAGCTCCAAGCCGCGATATGAGATACTGCATATACTTGTCTCTTACCGGCAATCCAAGAGAGCTGAACCCCCAGCGGTCGTATGGATGGAAAACTATTATATCAGCTTCGATTCCGAGACTGTCGAGAGCGATGATCGATTTCTCGATGTTTTTGAAATATTCAGGGTTGAAACGTGAGAAGTCCCAGTTACCTGCTGTGCTTTCAAATGGATAATACTCAGGTTCGTTATGGTTCCAATCATAGCTTTTGGGGAATACGCACATCCGGATTTTATTAAAATACCCGTCTTTCAATGTTTCAAGTGTCTGCCGCTTTAATTCTTCAGGCTGATGCACCCATGCGTAGCAAGTCGTGCCTATAGGTATATAATATGTGCCGTCACTATAGGCGAATTTCAGGGAATCCACCTCTACCGGTCCGTGATTGTCCTTTCCGGCAGGATAACATTCGAAACTACCTTTTTTATTATTGAGCTTCTTGACATTGCTTGAGGTCTGATAGGTCCATTCCCCGGTTATCCCCGGCATGAATCTTACCTTAAATATTCCATTGCCATCATAAAAACCTTTCACTTTCACAGTGTCACCGGTATGATAGAATGTGGCTGAGAGTTCCACTTCCTCAAACGGATTGCCGGTCACTTTAAGAGGATAAGTTAACTCATACATTTTCCACTGTTCCACTTTGGCATTGGATTTAGCTTTTGCTTCCTGACAAGCAAACACAACGCATAATGTGATTAATGCTGAAACGATTCGTTTAAGGTAAGTTTTCATTGGTCGAAATTTTGTGAGTTGAGTTTTATTTTGCAAATTTGCGCAAGCTTTTTAAAATAAACAACTCTAATTTGATGAAAAACTTAGCGAATTCCGAGGTTTTGGTCACATTTGAAGAAAAACGCCAGATATTTAAGCCATACGGCGTGACGTGTGAGCGGTGGGCGCCCTCGCCGATGGGAAAGTTTGACCGTCATAACGAGATCGAATTAAACTTCGTACCTAACGGCGTTTTATCATATTTTTTCCATAACAGGTATGTTGCCATCCCTACGGAACGGTTGTCCCTGTTCTGGGGATTGATTCCGCATAGGGTTATAGATTATTCAGGCGGAGACTATTATTTTGTGGCTACAATTCCATTGGTCACTTTTCTCGGGTGGAAACTTCCGGAATGGTTTGTCGGAGATGTGTTGAGAGGCAATGTTATGACTGACTCAAACAAAGATTTCGCTATCCATGACATTTTTATGTTTGGCAATTGGATTAAAGATCTGACCTCTGGTCGTGAGGATGTGATGTTGCAGGAGGCGAAGTCCCGGCTTATGAGAATGGCTGCTGAACAAACGGGAGCCAACGCAATTTCCTGCAGCTGTAAAGAGATGAGTAAAATAGATGAGATAGCCATATTCATTGCACAGAACTATACTTTACCGATTAAAGCGGCAGACATAGGTAACGCTGTTGGGCTGCATCCCGATTATGCGAATGCCATATTTAAAAAGACTTTCGGGCGCACGATGATGGAACATGTTACGATGGAGCGGATAACCCATGCTCAAAGGATGTTGATTCTTTCTGACAATAATATCCTTCAGATTGCATACGACTGCGGGTTCAATTCAATAAGCAGTTTTAACATCGCGTTTATGAAAATCAATCATTGCACTCCGAGGGAATATAGGAAATACAATAGCTCCCCTAATCGTTTTCCGTGTTGACACCGGAATTTATTCAGATTTATAAAAGGTACGATCTTTTGATGGAGAATAAAAAATGCGGACGCAATGTGCATTGTATCCGCATCAATATGTTTCTATGTGACAATCGAGATCCGCGGTTATTTGAGTGATGGGGATATGAAGTCGATAAACTGTTGTTTTTCCATGAAGCCGACTGTTGATTTGTAAGTGCCGTCGGGCATCAGGATTGTGATTTGAGGTATGGAGTTGACTTCGAATTGTTGAGCGGCAATGGGGGAGTTGTCAACATCGATCGACATGAAGATAGCCTTGCCTTTAAATTCCTTGGCTACCTCCTCAAATATCGGAGCAAACCGCTGGCAGGGACCACACCATGTGGCATTGAAGTCGATGATTGTGGGGAGTGTTTTGTCAGGTGTCACGGTGGCGTTATTTGTGAATTCAACAGGACCACCTGCGTCAAATTCAGTCATACCCTCAGCCTTCTGTTCGGTAGCTGTGGTGTTGTCAGTGGCTTCCTTTTCGGCTTTATTTCCACATGATGCGAAAATTGACAATGAGAGAGCAGCGATTGCAAAAAGTTTTAATTTCATAAATGTTGGGCTTTAATGTTAAGTGGATTCATCTATATATAACACATCATCCATGTCAATTGCTTACATGATGTGCGATTTAACTAAATCATCCCGCAGTCCTCGCCGGCGATGAGGTGGTGGGAATGCGGGATGATTAAGATTTATGATATCTTACCTACGGAATGTAGGCAGATGACGGCTAATTAATTAGAGTGCGCTTGCGAGAGCTGCGTTAGTCTTGTGAACTGCCTCTGCGCTCTTCTTGAAGAGGTCTTTTTCTTCAGCGTTGAGTTCGAATTCAACGATTTTTTCGATACCGTTCTTGCCGATGATACAGGGAACGCCGATGCAGAGATCGCTTTCGCCATATTCGCCTTCGAGGAGGGCAGAGCAGCTGATGAGCTTCTTCTCGTTGTGAAGGACAGCCTTAACCATCTGTGCTCCTGCCGCACCGGGTGCATACCATGCAGAAGTGCCGAGAAGTTTGGTAAGAGTAGCACCACCTACCATAGTGTCAGCGGCAACCTTTGCAAGCTGTTCAGCTGAGATATAGTTTGAAGCGGGAACGCCACGATAAGCAGCATAGCGAACGAGAGGAATCATAGTAGTGTCACCATGACCACCGATCACGATACCTTCAACCTCAGTGGGGTTAGCACCGAGAGCGATGCTGAGGAAGTATTTGAAACGTGCGCTGTCAAGGGCACCACCCATACCGATGATACGGTTTTTGGGAAGACCGCTTACCTTATGGATAAGATAAGTCATAGTATCCATCGGGTTGGAGATGCAGACGATGATAGCATTGGGAGAATGTTTGAGAAGCTGGTCAGTCACTGACTTTACAATGCCTGCGTTAACACCGATAAGCTCTTCACGAGTCATGCCGGGTTTACGGGGTATACCAGAAGTGATGACAACAACATCGCTATCCTTAGTCATTTCATAGTCGTTGGTCACGCCTACGAGACGGGTGTTGATGTTGAGGATGTTGGCGGTCTGCATGATATCCATTGCCTTACCTTCAGAAACGCCTTCTTTGATGTCGAGGAGAACTACCTCGTCAGCGATACCTTGCTTAACAATCACGTCAGCGCAAGTTGCGCCTACGTTACCGGCGCCTACAACTGTTACCTTTGACATAGTGTATTGGTTTTTAATATATTAGAATTGGATTATATCTATATCTGCTGTTTGTGTCGTGGCTGTCGCTATTCTGCTCTGTCAACCACAATGCAAAAGTAATGAAAAGTTTTGATAATCACCATCAGATATAAAGAAAAATTTCAGTAATTAATTATCTTATAATATAAGAGTGATGATTGAGATTTACGAAGGTGTTAATAAAAACGATTAAAATAATAATAGATGTTAATGCGAGTGTGCAATTTATGAGGAAATGTTAACAAATGGAAAGTTTTTGCGTGTGAGATGGGGGAGGGGATAAAAATTGTGGCTACCTTTGCCGAAAATTTGTTCTGTTAGTGGGATATGCGCATATATCAACTGATTTGCGCATTGGAGATAACAGATAAAAAGAATATTATGTCGAATATTTTAGTAAATCTTGCGGCGCGCCAAGCGGAGAAATTCGGCGACAAGGCTGCTATTGCCGGGCAGGACGAGTCAGGAAAATGGTATGACATTTCTTGGCGTGACTATTCCCGCATGGTGTCAACTGCCGCTCGTGCCCTTGACAGACTTGGTGTAAAGCCGGGTGATAATGTGACTACTTTTTCCGCAAATCGTCCGGAGAATCTGGTGAGTGATTTCGCTTGCTATCTCAACCGTGCGGTTTCCGTGTCAATATACGCCACAAGCTCATTGGAGCAGGTGATATATATAGCTAATGACACGAAGTGCGAGGTTATGTTTGTCGGTAACACCACTCAATATAACATTGCCCGTGAGGCGCAGGCTGTGTGCCGCTCGTTGAAAAAGATTATCGTCATAAAGTCGATAAAGCTTGATGCCGATGACGACAGTTCGATGCTGTGGAGCGACTTCATGGCTCTTGGCGACAATGCCGGCGAGGATTGCCAAAAAGAGGTGGAGCGCAGGGCTGCTGAATCAGTGCCTGAGGATATCGCCACACTTGTATACACTTCGGGCACAACCGGGGAACCCAAGGGAGCAATTCTCACACATTCCAACTACAATGCTGCCATGCAGAGCCATCATGAAAGGCTCAATATGGTGACTCCTGACGACACGTCAATGGCATTTCTGCCGTTGAGCCATATATTTGAGAAGGGTTGGACTTACTTCTGCCTGACTGAGGGCGTGAAGGTATCAGTCAACCGTGACCCTCATGACATTCAGCAGACCATACAGCAGGTGCGTCCCACATGTATGTGCTCGGTGCCCCGATTCTGGGAGAAGGTATATGTGGGTGTTCAGGAGAAGATTGCCGGGATGGGTGCATTCCAGCGCTTTATGGTGAAGCAGGCTCTGAAAGTAGGACATGCCCGTAACTTGGACTATGTGCGTCTTGGGAAAAAAGCTCCTTGGTGGCTCGAGACCCGCTACAAATTCTTTGACAAGAAAATATTCTCGTTGCTTCGTCATGTCATCGGTATCGACCATGGCAAGATGTTTCCGACCGCCGGTGCTCCCGTGTCGTCAACAATTGTGGAATTCCTACATTCATGCGGCATCAATATAGTTGTCGGCTATGGATTGTCGGAGACCACAGCCACGGTGACATGTTTTCCGGCTAAAGATTACGAGATTGGATCAGTCGGAACACCCATACCGTTTGTGAATGTTAAAATAGGTGATGAGGATGAGGTGCTTGTGAAAAGTCCCATGGTCATGAAGGGATATTACAACAAGCCCGAGGCGACTGCCGAGGCATTTACTGAGGATGGATGGTTCCGTACAGGCGATGCCGGGTATATAGATGGCAATGGCGCACTGTTCCTTACTGACCGTATCAAGGACCTGTTTAAGACCTCGAATGGTAAATACATTGCTCCGCAGGCTATAGAGGCCCGTCTGGGCGAGGATAAGTATATAGAACAGGTGGCTGTGATAGGTGACAAGCGTAAGTATGTCACTGCGTTGATTGTGCCTGATTACGAGGCGCTGAAGGACTTTGCGGTTAAGAATAAGATCGCATATAAGTCTATGGAGGAGCTTTTGCGTGACGAGCGTGTCGTGGAGATGCTTGCTCAGCGTATGGAGCAGCTTCAGAAGGGCTTGGCTTCATTTGAAAAGATCAAAAAGTTTACTTTGCTTCCCAAGGCGTTCACTATGGAGTCGGGCGAGCTGACCAATACGCTTAAGATTCGCCGCCCGGTGATTAATCGCAATTTCGCCAAGGAGATTGAAGGGATGTACAATTGACAGTTGACAATTGACAATTGACAATTGACTCATCGGCTTTGCCGCTTTGCTCCGCAAAGAATTGGCTCATTGGGTTTGCTTTGCAAAAATTGACAATTAAATTTGACTTAATATATTATTTGACACAAAGATGAAAGTTGCTATCGTTGGCGTCAGCGGCGCCGTAGGACAAGAATTTCTAAGGGTACTTGACGAACAAAATTTCCCGATTGACGAGCTGGTGCTCTTCGGGTCAAGCCGTAGTGCGGGAAAGGTATATAATTTCCGTGGTAAGGAGTATACCGTTAAGGAACTTCAGGATAATGATGATTTCAAAGGTGTTGACTTTGCTTTCGTATCGGCAGGTGCCGGTGTTTCACGCAAGTTTGCTGATACCATCACCCGTCACGGTGCCATTATGATTGACAATTCAAGCGCATTCCGTATGGATGAGGATGTGCCTTTGGTAGTGCCTGAGGTTAACGGTGACGATGCGTTTAACGCTCCTCGCGGCATTATCGCCAACCCTAACTGTACCACTGCCATAATGGTGGTTGCGCTCAAGCCTCTTAATGATATTTCACCCATCAAGCGTGTGCATGTGGCTACCTATCAGGCTGCCAGCGGTGCCGGCGCAGTAGCTATGGATGAGCTTGTGAAGCAGTATGCTGAAATAGCTGAGGGCAAGGAGCCTACAGTGGAGAAATTTGCTTATCAGCTCGCATATAATCTTATTCCCCACATTGATGTTTTCACCGAAAATGATTACACCAAAGAGGAGATGAAGATGTATAATGAAACCAAGAAGATCATGCACGCTCCCAATCTTGAAGTGAGCGCAACTTGTATTCGTGTGCCGGTTATGCGTGCTCATAGCGAGGCTGTGTGGGTTGAGACTGAGCAGCCCATCTCTGTCGCTAAAGCCCGTAAGGCTTTTGAAAATGCCGAAGGTCTTGTGGTGGTTGACAATCCCGCTGAAAAGAAATATCCTATGCCTCTCGATGCCGCCGGCAGCGATCCCGTTTACGCCGGTCGTCTCCGCAAGGATATAGCAAACCCCAACGGCTTGACATTCTGGCTCGTTGGTGACCAGATCAAGAAAGGCGCAGCACTCAACGCCGTCCAGATCGCCCAATACATGCTCGCTCATAAGAAATAATTGAGTTTATAAAATCATAAAGGGTGTTGCAGAACCATCACCGTTCTTACGGTTCTGCGACACCCTTTTATTTAATCGCCAATAACGAGAAATATAATTATGAAAATCCGGCATCCGAGACTACAGATGTATTACGATAGTGTTGCAATGAATTTTGCATCTATCGGTGTTGCGCTATCAGTCATGTTTATGAACTATAGCAGTTTCAACATCATGGCATGTATTAGCGGTGCATTGTTTTTCGCCTTTATGGTGGGATTTACGCTTTGGTATTGGATCGGAGCAAAAAAGGAAGTGCTGACAAGCGAATGGTTGTCAGATGTGTCCGGACCTTATATACTCTATTTCCTGATAACGATGGCTTTGAAGTCACCGTCGGAATGGTGGCTGATTTTCGCTCTCGTGGTTGCGATTTGTACGCTGATGGTGTATTTGATGCGCCGATAGAGTGAAAATAAATTAATATCGGTGTATAGGGTTCACTTATTTTTGGGTAGGAGAGAAATTTTTTGTATTTTTGTGGCGAATAATCATCTGAAAAGACGTTATAATCAGTCTTATTCGCAGTGCGGCCACTGTTTTGTGGCTCGGATTACCTTAAATTACAGAAAAGCATAATAGAAAACGATTAATAATTATCTCTATTTAAATAGATTACATTAACCACTATGAGTAAAGAAAAAAAATTCTTGACCTGTGATGGTAATCAGGCAGCAGCACATGTGAGCTACATGTTCTCAGAGGTTGCAGCTATCTATCCCATCACTCCCTCGTCAACTATGGCTGAATATGTGGACGAATGGGCTGCCGCCGGTCGCAAAAACATCTTTGGCGAAACCGTGCTGGTACAGGAAATGCAGTCAGAAGGCGGTGCTGCCGGAGCCGTACACGGTTCGCTTCAGGCAGGTGCTTTGACTACAACTTACACTGCTTCTCAGGGTCTTCTCCTGATGATCCCTAACATGTACAAGATCGCCGGTGAATTACTTCCCTGCGTATTCCATGTTTCTGCCCGTACATTGGCTTCACATGCACTTTCCATCTTCGGTGACCATCAGGATGTGATGTCATGCCGTCAGACCGGTTTTGCCATGCTTGCCGAAGGTTCTGTACAGGAGGTTATGGATCTCGCCGGTGTGGCACACCTCTCTACTATCAAGAGCCGCGTTCCTTTCATCAACTTCTTCGACGGATTCCGTACTTCACATGAAATCCAGAAGATTGAGGCTATGGATCAGGATGATCTCGCTCCGCTCGTAGACCAGCAGGCTCTCGCTGAATTCCGCTCACGCGCTTTGAATCCCGGAAATCCTGTTGCTCGCGGTATGGCTGAAAACGGCGACGTATTCTTCCAGCATCGTGAAGCTTGCAACGAATATTATAACCGTGTTCCTGAAATCGTTGAGGAATACATGAAGGAAATCACCCGTATCACCGGTCGTGAATACGGTTTGTTCAACTACTACGGTGATCCCGAAGCTGAACGTGTGATTATCGCCATGGGTTCTGTTACTCAGGCTGCTCAGGAAGCTATCGACCACCTCCGCGCTCAGGGCGAAAAGGTAGGTTTGGTTGCTGTTCACCTCTATCGTCCTTTCTCTGCAAAGCACTTCCTCGCTGCTGTTCCCAAGACAGTGAAGCGTATCGCTGTGCTTGACCGCACCAAGGAACCCGGAGCAAACGGCGAACCTCTTTACCTTGACGTTAAGGACTGCTTCTACGGTCAGGCTGACGCTCCCGTTATCGTAGGCGGACGTTACGGTCTCGCTTCAAAGGATGTGACACCCGCTCAGATCCTCTCAGTATATGAGAACCTTGCGCTCCCGATGCCCAAGAATCATTTCACTGTAGGTATCGTTGACGACGTTACATTCACTTCACTCCCCATGAAGGAAGAAATCGCTCTTGGTGGCGCAAGCACTTTCGAAGCTAAGTTCTTCGGTCTCGGTGCTGACGGTACTGTGGGTGCTAACAAGAACTCTGTGAAGATTATCGGTGACAACACCAATAAATATTGCCAGGCATACTTCGCATACGACTCTAAGAAGTCAGGCGGTTTCACTTGCTCACACCTCCGTTTCGGTGACGATCCTATCCGCTCAACTTACCTCGTGACCACTCCTAACTTCGTGGCTTGCCACGTTCAGGCTTACCTTCACATGTATGATGTGACTCGCGGTCTCCGCAAGGGTGGTTCATTCCTTCTCAACACTATCTGGGAAGGTGAGGAACTTGCTAAGAATCTTCCTAACAAGATCAAGAAGTATTTCGCTGACAACGATATCACCGTTTACTATATCAACGCTACCAAGATAGCTCAGGAAATCGGTCTCGGTAACCGTACCAACACTATCCTCCAGAGCGCATTCTTCCGTATCACCGAGGTTATCCCCGTTGACCTTGCCGTTGAGCAGATGAAGAAGTTCATCGTTAAGTCATACGGTAAGAAGGGTCAGGATGTGGTTGACAAGAACTATGCAGCTGTTGACCGTGGTGGTGAATACAAGCAGCTTCCCGTTGACAAGGCTTGGAGCAACCTCGAAGTTGAGGCTCCCGCAGCTAACAACGATCCTGCATTCATCAACGACATCGTTCGTCCTATCAACGCACAGGATGGTGACCTCCTTAAGGTCAGCGCATTCACCGGTCGTGAAGACGGTACTTGGGAACAGGGTACTGCCGCTTACGAAAAGCGTGGTGTGGCTGCGTTCGTTCCCGAATGGATCGAAGAAAACTGTATCCAGTGTAACAAGTGTGCTTTTGTCTGCCCTCACGCATCTATCCGTCCGTTCGTGCTTGACGCTAAGGAAATGGAAGGCGCTCCCGCCGGCACAAAGACTATCCCCGCTATCGGCAAGATGTTTACCGGTATGCAGTTTATTCAGGCTGTTGATGTCCTCGACTGTCTCGGTTGCGGTAACTGTGTTGCCGTATGTCCCGGCAAGAAGGGCGTGAAGGCTCTCGCTATGAAGCCTCTCGAAACTCAGCTTGATGTTCAGAAGGAATGGGATTACTGCGTTAACGAAGTGGCTTCTAAGCAGCACCTCGTTGACATTAAGAGCAATGTTAAGAACTCACAGTTCGCTACTCCGCTCTTCGAATTCTCAGGCGCTTGCTCTGGTTGCGGTGAAACTCCTTATGTTAAGCTTATATCTCAGCTCTATGGCGACCACGAAATCGTAGCCAACGCTACCGGCTGTTCTTCAATCTACTCAGGTTCAGTTCCTTCAACTCCTTACACCAAGAATGCTAACGGCAAGGGTGTTGCATGGGCTAACTCACTGTTCGAAGACTTCGCTGAATTCGGTCTTGGTATGACTCTCGCTCACGAGAAGCTTCAGGCTCGTATCGCCGGTCTCATGCAGGATGCTATCAACTGCGACAAGTGCTGCGGTGAAATCAAGGAACTCGCTACCAAGTGGCTTGAAAACCGTGCTGATTTCGCTGTTACAAGCGAGGTTGCCGACAAGATCGTTCCTCTCTGCGAAGCTTGCGGTTGTGACACTTGCAAGGCTATCATTGCCAACAAGGAACATATCGCTACCCGCAGCCAGTGGATCATCGCCGGTGATGGTGCCGCTTACGATATAGGTTTCGGCGGTCTTGACCACGTGCTTGCTTCAGGCAAGAATGTTAACGTGCTCGTTCTCGACACTGAGGTTTACTCTAACACCGGTGGTCAGGCTTCTAAGGCTACTCCTATCGGCGCTATCGCTAAGTTTGCCGCTTCAGGTAAGCGTGTACGTAAGAAAGACCTTGGTCTTATCGCTTCAACTTACGGCTACGTATACGTTGCACAGGTTGCTATGGGTGCTGACAATGCTCAGACTCTCAAGGCTATCCGTGAGGCAGAAGCTTACGACGGTCCTTCACTCATCATCGCTTACTCTCCCTGCATCAACCACGGTATCCGCACCGGTATGGGTCATGCACAGGAAGAGCAGCAGAAGGCTGTTGAATGTGGTTACTGGCACCTCTGGCGTTACAACCCCGCACTCGAAGAAGAAGGCAAGAATCCGTTCTCACTCGACTCTAAGGAGCCTCAGTGGGATAAGTTCGAAGACTTCCTTAAGGGTGAGGTACGTTACGCATCAGTGATGAAGCAATATCCCGCAGAAGCAGCTGAGCTTTTCGCAGCCGCTAAGGCTAATGCTCAGTGGCGTTACAACAACTACCGCCGTCTGTCACAGCAGCAGTGGGGTGTTGAGCCTAAGCCCATCGTGGAATAATATCCTCTGACATAACTCCCGGACTCACGTCTAAGTGAGTCTGGCTCTGATAAACTGCGAGGCAGGAATCCGTTATGGAATTCTGCCTCGCTTTTTATTGTTAAGTCATCTCTGCTTGTTTATATTCAGTTATTCTCGCTTTTTAATATTTAGTGAATAGGCTTTTAGGATGTCTATGATTCGGATTGCTTTAACAAAAGTGTCTATTTATAGGGTACAAAACTAATTCAATCGGATAAAATCGGGACAGTTAAGCATAATTAACATACTATAATCGACGAACTATGTAGATTTTAGTACTTTTACCAAATTAATGAATCAAATTGTTAAAAACACAGGCTTATGAAAAAATTATTATTGGTAGCTATTTCCATGATGATGGCGTTTAGCGGATTCTCTCAGGCTCTGTTCTGGGATTCTGAGACTCCATCTCAGAGAGTTGTATTAGGGCTGCGTGGTGGGGTTAATATCTCCAATATGCATGTAAGCATCGCCGGCTTAGGAGTGGGATTGGATAGCAAGGTAGGCTATCGCTTCGGTGTGTCAGCCGATTTTGCTATTGTCAACAGCCTTTATATCAATTCCGGGCTTTTCTATTCCGCAAAAGGAGCTAAGGGGGAGGGGAATGTTGAGGATGGTTCCGGTCTCGTTGATGTAACTTTCTCACCGGCATATATTGAATTGCCGGTTTATGCTTCATATCGTGTGAATTTTGCCGAGCAGTCACAGCTACAGATTAATTTCGGTCCATATCTCGCATACGGTACCAACGGAAAGATGAAGGCGGGAAATAGTAAGGAAAATATTTTCGGTGATGAGGGATTGCGTAGATTCGATGCGGGACTCGGTTTTGGAGCCGGTTACACATATCATCGTATCTATTTTGGCATTGAATACCAGCTCGGTTTAGCGAACATTGCTGACACCGGTGGATTCGGTAAAATCACAAACCGCAACTTCAACATCTCAGTGGGCTATAATTTCTAATCGGAAATAAAGTATAATATAGATAGAAAGCGTTGTTGCATTGCGCAACATCGCTTTCTGTTTATACTGAACATGATGCCATGTTGGCTTGTCGGTTGTGTTTGAGTTCCATTATTTTTATGGGGCAGGCGGCTACGCATTTGCCGCATTTTATGCAGTCGGTGTGCATGTAGCCTGAGGCTAAGCCACGGCTGTCGTAAGGGGTGATCTGCATCGGGCATACACGGGCACAGCTTTTACATTTCATCTGGCAAGTGTTAGCGACATGTATGTTTGTAAATCCGTTCGGAGCCGGTAGTTTCTTTGGCGATACCCATGATGACAGTGTTCCCATCGGGCAGAATGAGCACCATGTGCGAGGGGCGTATATGAATGACAGCACTACCCCTACGATAGTTGTGGCAAGAATGATGTTCCAAAACACACGACCCATAGCATTCCAGTCGCCGAAAGCAAAATACATCTGCACGCCAAACATTGTAAATATGAATAATACCATGAATGAACGGAAGCCTGTAGTGCGGACGAATTTCGGAATGGGGCGGTGAGGTGAGTATTTTGACAATAGACGGTCATACA
Organism: uncultured Duncaniella sp.; assembly: GCA_910577335.1. GTDB lineage: Bacteria > Bacteroidota > Bacteroidia > Bacteroidales > Muribaculaceae > Duncaniella. The sequence continues at coordinate 15,024 of CAJTMJ010000021.1, forward strand.
TGCTTCCTCTCGGACATGCGTTGCCACACCACCATCTGCCACGCTTCACAGCAAATGCTACAGGGGCTATCATGCATATCAGCGCCAGCAGACCAATGACAGGGTAGAAGTAACCGATTGCAAGATATGCGAATAGTATCCAATATAAATCATAACCCTTGGTAGGGAAATATCTGTGAAATCTTTTAGTTGCCATAAATTTATATTTTTATGATGCAAAATTAGTCATCAATGCATAGATTGACAACAGATTTTTACTATCTTTGGATAGAATTTATCTATCATGACACTGCAACAGTTTAAATATATCATTGCAATAGACCGGTATCGCAGTTTTGCACGAGCTGCCGAAGAGCTTGACATAACGCAGCCTACATTGAGTGCGCTGCTTGTAAAACTTGAATCAGAGCTTGGTGTGCGTATATTTGAGCGCACAAACAAATCGGTTGTCCCGACGATGATCGGGACGAAGATAATATCGCAGGCAGAAAAGGCATTGCACGAATCGGAACGCTTGCTTGAGCTTGTGGCTGAGGAAAAGGGTGCTGTTGACGGTACGCTCTCGCTTGCCGTCGGACCGACGATCGCCCCGTATATTTTGCCGGAATTCATAAAGAACTACACCAAGAAGTTTCCGGCAGTAAGCCTCACGATAAATGAAATGAAGGCTGACGTTATGCTTCAAGGTCTGCAACTCGGGCAAATTGACATCGGGATTGCCACGAGCGGTCATGCGGCATCAGGAATAATCGAAACAAAACTTTATACAGAGCCGTTTTGGGTATATATGGCTGACGGATGCGAGCGGAAACAGGAAGTGTTTAAGCCGGAAAATCTGAGCCATGAGAAAATGTGGATTATGAAAGAGTCGCAATGTATGCGTGAGAGCGCCTTCAGTTTCTGTAAAGCCCGCAGTGCCGGTAAGCGTATATATGAAGCCGGAAGCATCGATACACTCATACGTATAGTGGATCAGAATGGCGGGTTCACTATCATCCCTGAGATGCATCTTAAATATCTGTCGGAAGCGCAGAGATCAAATGTGCGCCCTATCACAGGGGAGTATGTGTCAAAAAGAGGTGTGTCTATTTACATACGGCAGGATTTTGTGAGGACATGCCTGCTTGACAGTGTGACACAGACTCTGATTTCATTTATACCCAAAAATATGACAAACTGATTTAGAGGTTGGTTATTAAACAACCTCTTAAACTTTTTAAATGTTAGATCAGTTAGATTAAATTTTCGTAACTTTGTCACTATGACAGTAGGAGATTTTGCCGAATTGGTCAGGAGTAAACTCCCGTATGAACCCAATGAGCAGCAACGGCAGCTCATCGGGGCGTTGGCTCGTTTTTGTTCGAGTGCTACTCCGAGCGATTCGGTATTCATAGTCAACGGTTATGCCGGTACCGGCAAAACGTCTCTCACCGGTGCGCTTGTGAAAGCGCTTGAGGAGGTTGGTCGTCAGGTTGTGTTATTGGCGCCAACCGGCAGGGCTGCGAAAGTGTTCAGTGCACATGCGGGTCATCCGGCTTTCACTATACATAGGAAAATCTATCGCGGACCTACCGGCGATCTTACCGGAGGTAGCACCATGATGCAGCGGAATAATCTTGAAAATGCTGTTTTCATAGTGGACGAAGCGTCTATGATAGGTGACAATGAGACCTCTGACGGAATGACGGCAGGGAGTGGACTGTTGGAGGACCTGTTGGAGTATGTTTTCACAGGTGATAACTGCCGGTTGATATTCCTTGGCGATGTGGCGCAGTTGCCTCCCGTTGGCAGTACAGAAAGTCCTGCCATGTATCCCAAACGGTTTAAGGAGTTAGGATTGCATGTGTCACGGGCGGTGCTTACCGATACCGTGCGTCAGTCACGCACTTCAGGCATATTGCGTAATGCCACATGGCTGCGACGTGCCATGCTTATGGATCCGCTACCCACGCCGAAACTCATCACTTCCGGTTTCAGCGATGTGCACAAACTTACCGGCGATGATGTCATTGATACAATATCCCGTTGTTACCGTGAGGACGGACCGGGTGAAACCACTATAATAACGAGGTCAAACCGCAGGGCTACCGCATTTAATCTTGGGATACGCACTCAGATACTTGAAAGCGAGGAGGAATTGTGCAAGGGTGAGAGACTACTTATCGCCAAGAATAACTACATGTGGTCGGCAAAGATTAAGGAGCTTGATTTCATCGCTAACGGTGATGTCGCTGTGGTGAAGGAGATACACAGCTCGGAAATGAAATATGATTTCCGTTTTGCCAACGTCACATTGCATCTACCCGACAGGGACGTTGACGTGGAGTGTAAGATATTTCTTGACACCCTGACTGATGAGAACGCTTCACTGTCGAGGGAGGATATGCAAAAGCTCGCCGAGGCTTGCATGATGGATCCTGACGTCTATGCTCCCGAAGTTCCGTATGACACAAGGCTTAGAAAACTACGTAATGACCCCTATTTTAATGCCTTGCAGGTCAAATATGCGTATGCTGTAACTTGCCATAAGGCTCAGGGAGCGCAATGGCGCAATGTCATCATAGATCTTGGAGGCATCCCACCTGAATCGCAAGGCATTGATTTTTATCGATGGCTTTACACCGCCACATCCCGCGCCACCAAGCACCTCTATTACCTCAATCCTCCTGAGGATGATTAGAATTTAGCAACGCTTCTATTTCTGATTTGAGCAATGGGAGATGGTTTATTACTATTCCCCACATAATTTCATTAGTAACGCTATCGTAACTATGTATTACGTAGTTGCGAGTGTCAACGATTTTTCTTGCGGCTGTGATTTTAATATCCGGGGCTATACGTAAAAGCCTATTCGTAGCTTCTCCTATTATTGTTATATTACGTTCGATAGCCCTACGGAGGCAAATGTCAGAAAGGTAGACATCAAATCTTCGTTCCCTTGAGTCAAAAAAGCCTTCTATCTCAGATATAGCTAAAAATATATCTTCGAGGGTTTTATTTACCGGGCGCTCCATATCAATTGGCGGGTTTCGTCAACTTCAGCTCTAAAGAATCGATTTCTGATAGATTTGTTAACAGTTAAATCTACTTTTCTGCCGATTACATTTTCTAAAGCGTGTATAAAATCAAAAAAATTATCTGCATAGTCAAGCAATGCTATTTTCGAGTCGTCAAAGTCTACAAGAAGATCCACATCGCTTTGTTCATTGAACCGGGGAGTAAGTATTGAGCCAAATACCCATAGATTTAGTACCTTATACTTTTTGCATAAGGCGATAATTTTATCGATGTTTAGTTCTATGAGTTTCATAACGTATGCAAATATAGTAACTGTTTGGGATAAAAGCAATATTGTTCGAAAAAATTGTGTAACTTTGCATCTTAAATAAAAACCGGATATTTTATCAATGGACAACTCTTCATCAATACCTCCGTCAAGCGGAACGCCTAAGTGGACGGAGATTGAACACCTCCCCGAATGGGACGAGGAATTCTATCATGTCTACACTGCTAAGAAGTATGGCAAATGGCTAATGCTTAAGACTCTGCGCCCTGAGTTAAAAGGTGTGCCGGAGTACGAGGAGATGATAGAGAAAGAATTTGATGTGCGTTACAATCTCGCTCATCCCCACATCATTATGATAAATGATTTTGAGGAAGTGCCCGGACTTGGAATGTGCATTATTACCGATGATGTCTATGGAGATTCATTGGCTAAGCTGATTAAAGAGAAGAAAGTCACTGATGAGCATATTAAAAAACTGCAACATCAGTTGGTTGACGCTCTCGATTACATACAGACAAACCATTTGGAGCATCATCCCGTGGTGCCTTCAAGAATCCTGTTTACGGAGAATATCGGTAATCTAAAATTGATAGATGTCGGTTTTGACCAAAAAAGTCATATAACCCCTGCTGACGCTTCACAGGATATCTACAATTATGGGAAGGTGCTGATGGAAGCTCTTGATGCTGTTGACACCCCATATCCCTTATTGAGAAAAGTGGCTGAAAAGTGTATCAACCCTGATCCCGATAAGCGTTATAAAGATATAGCGGAATTACGATTGGCTCTTGCCGACCGTCATTCTAACAAGATATATCTGTTTGTCATAGCTTTCCTTGTCATAATGATGGGAATCTTGCTATGGCTCAACTCTCCCTATCGTCCGATACCGGGAAATTAGCAATTGACAATTGACAGTTGACAATTGAGAATTGACAATTGAGAATTGACAGTTGACAATTGAGTTGTCGGCTTTGCCGCTTTGCTTCGCAAAGAATTGGCGGTTGACAGCTGGCGGTTGAGGTTTGATGATGGGGAGGTGCTGTTAATACAGTTGGGAATGGAAAAAATTGTAAATTGTCAATTTTTAATTGTCAATTGTCAATTGTCCATTGTCAATTGAAAAGAGGATTATTAAAATTTTAATAGATAAGATGTCTGTAACCGTTAAAGCTATTCCGGCTACTAATAAGGCAATAACTGATTACGTTAAGTTTGGAATTGAACTATACGATGGCAATGAGCAATTTGTGCCTCCGATGATATTCGATGAGGTACACACTCTCCTTCCTGATAAAAACCCTGCATTTGACTATTGTCGTGCTCAATGTTTCATGGCTTACCGTGACGGGAAGCCCGTGGGACGTATCACAGCACTGATAAATGACCAGATTAACGAGAAGCTCAACAAAAAAGAAGCTCGATTCGGGTTTGTGGATTTCATCGATGATAAAGAGGTGGTGGATGCTCTTTTCAAAGCTGCCGAGGATTGGGCGAGAAATGAAGGAATGACCGAGATTATAGGTCCCATGGGCTTTTCCGACATGGATCGTGAAGGTATGTTGGTGGAAGGTTTCAATGAGATGGGAACTATGGCGACCATTTATAATTACGACTATTATCCCCGCCACATCGAACGCCTTGGATACAAGAAAGATACCGATTGGGTGGAATATCGCATAACAGTCCCTGACAAAGTTCCTGAAAAGATGACACGCATTGCGGAAATTGTGCTTAAAAAGTATGATCTCCGTATACTCAAATACACCTCAGGCAAGAAAATTAAGAATGATTACGGCAAAGCTTTATTTGAGCTTATAAATGAAGCTTATGCCGACCTTTATGGCTACTCATCGCTCAGCGAAAGGCAGATTGAGTACTACATAGACATGTACCTCAGTATTCTACGTCTGGAATACGTGAGCGTGGTGGTCGATAAGGATGACAAGCTCGTGGGTGTCGGAATCACTCTCCCGTCACTCGCCAAGGCTTTGCAAAAGTCAAAAGGCAAACTTTTCCCGCTCGGATGGTGGCGCATATTACGTGCCATGAAGGGGTATAACGATGTGGTTGATCTCCTGCTTATTGCTGTAAAGCCTGAATATCAGTCAAAGGGTGTGAACTCTCTGTTTTTCTATGACCTGCTGAATCTTTATATCAAGAATGGGGTGAAATATGCCGAGACAAACCTCGAACTTGAAAGCAATAGCAATGTGCAGTCGCAGTGGGAATATTTTGAAAAACGTCAGCACCGCCGTCGTCGCGCATTCCGCAAACATCTTTAACAAAGCCCGGTGATGGGTGGAGAGAAGCTGAAAGTCCTGCTTGTCGGCGATGCCAGTAATTGCCACAATGCGCTTGCGGGAGGGTTGCGCAAGCTTGGGCATGAGGTGGTGGTCGCATCCGACGGCACCGAATGGATGGATACGGATCGTGATATCGATCTGAGCCGCCGATGGAACAATAAGCTTGGAGGATTGGAATTATGGTTGAGAATTAAGAGTCTGCTCCCCCGGATGACGGGCTTTGATGTGGTGTCGATTGCCACGCAAGGCTTTGTCCGGTTACGCCCTGAAAGGCAATGGAGGATATATGATTTCCTGCGTAAAAATAACCGTAGCATATTCTACACAGCGCTTGCCACAGACTCCAACTATGTTCGGTTTGCATTAGATCCTGAATGTCCCCTAAGATATACTGAGTATAAATATGGCGGTAAGTCTACACCCTATCTGCTACAGGAACCGCAATTAGCTGATAACTGGCTGTCTGAGAAGATGGCTGGCTTCTGCAACCATATTTACGATACAATTGACGGTGCCGTGTCGATACTTTATGAGTATGACGTGGCACTCTGCAGCAGATTGGCTGCCGATAAGATAGCATACGGTGGTATCCCGATAGATGTTGACTCGCTGGAGTGTGCGGAGCTGCCGGATAATATAAATAAAGTGCGTTTTTTTCTCGGACGACATCGCCGGCGAGTGCTTGAAAAGGGTGGTGAGATGCTTGAAGCGGCGGCTAAATCCGTGGTGGAGCGTTACCCTGACCGTGCCGAACTTGTGATAGTCGAAAATCGTCCTTATTCTGAATACCTTGAACTGCTGAAGTCAGCACATGTGTTGCTTGATCAGCTGTATAGCTATACTCCTGCAACCAATGCATTGCTTGCGATGGCTTACGGGCGATGTGTGGTGTCCGGGGCAGAACCGGAATATTACGATTTTATAGGTGAGGAAGATTGCCACCCCATCATTAATGGATTGCCTGAATATTACTCGCTTGTTTCCACTCTTGAACGTCTTGTCCTTAATCCCGATGAAATCATCCGTCGGGGAAGAATGGGGCGCGCGTTTGTGGAAAAACATAATTCCGACATAGTAGTGGCGCAACGATTCCTGAATTTCTGGCAAAAAAGGTCTAATGACGACTGATTTTCACAAGGATATTTTGTTAATTGGGAGTTTGTTTGTAAGTTTGTGGTAATGAAGCGTGAAAGTTAGGCTACGCTTCATTTTCTGATTGAAATAAAAACAAATCAACGATATTTTATGAGAAAGAAATTAATGTCGTCGCTTATTTTAGCGGTGATGATTTTGGGATTTGTGGTGTCTTCCTGCTCCAAGAAAGGCGAGTTGCTTGATTCGATTCCTGCTAATGTCAACGCTGTGGCGGTAATGGACGTGAAGGGTGTGCTTGAAAATGCCGGATGCAAATTCACTGCCGAAGGTCTGGAGCTTTCGGCGTCCCTTAAAAATGCGGATATAGATGATGATATTTTTAAGGTTATAGGCAAGCTTAACGCCAACAATGCTTCTGACCTGTCAGATGTGGCTATTGTGGTCGATGCCAAGCGCAATATGGCTGTGACATTCCTTGTGAATGATGTGAATAAATTCAAGGAGATCACCGAGGATTGCGATTGGGATGACGGAGAGAACGGATATGAGGAAGGTTCGGCTGACAATGCGAAACTTTTGCTTGATGACCATCAATGCTGGATAGTCCTTGCCGGCAATCCTTATGAAATGGTTAAAGCTCTTCGTGATGAGGCTAAAAAAGAGCCGATAACAAGGCTTGCAGGTGTCACCGGTGTACTTGAAAGCGACAACCTTTTCAATTTTGCCATGTCTACTATGACTTTCGGCTCCACTGACAATAATGTGGCACAGCAGGAGACTGTCTGGAATGTGATGTCGGCAAATGTCAAGGAAAACAAGATTGTCGCTGAATCACGTGCCATGAAGGGTGACGGTGAAGTGATTAAGGTGAAAGGTATGCAGCCTATCAATCCGGCTGTGTTGGCATATCTGCCTGCTAATTTCAATTTCGCTTTGGCTGCCGGTCTTACCCCCGAATTTGACTGGAAAGCTGTGATAGGCGCTATCACACCTATGTTTGCCAATAATTTCCAGATGCAGGGTGCGTTGGCTATGCTTACCCCCTTCCTGCAGTCGCTTGACGGTACTGTAGTGCTTGCCGCAGGTCCTGCCAACGATGACGCATACGATGATGTCAATCCTGAGAATTGGCAATTTGTCATGATGGCTCACATGCCTCAGGAGAGAATCAATCAGATGATGAATATGATTAAGAGCACCCTCGCTCAAAATGGCATTGCCCCCAAATCGGAACGTGACGGTGTGATGACTATTCCGCAGTATGGCATGGATTTCTATGTCGGTAATGTTGACGGTTATCTTGCCATTGCAAATATACCTTTCGAGAATACACGTAATAATTCTCTTGCTCCGATGTTTGTAAATAAGGATGCCGCTTTGTGCATAGACCTCCCTTCGCTGAATCTATTGTCACCCGCTGCGCCTTCTTACGGCTTGAAGGTGGATGTGAATATGCAAGGCTCAGAGGGTAAGGCTGAAATTTCATTGCCCGGAGCTAAGTACCCGGTTTTGGAGACGATTCTCGCTACTATTTATGGTGAATAAGATAACATTGCGAAAGGTACTCCCTCAGGTGTTCAGAGGGAGTGAGGCTGAAGCCCCAGTCAATAGTTCGGAGATATGGCTCCGGGAGGAGGTGGTTTTCAGCCGTCCGGGCAATTATATCGTGGAGGCGGAGAGTGGCACTGGGAAATCATCCCTGTGTGCATTCATCTATGGCTCCAGAACTGATTTCGACGGAGACATACTCTTCGACGGAGAGCCGGTGAAACGGTTCTCGATAGAGAAATGGTGTGAACTGCGCTGTCGTTCGCTCGCCTATCTTCCGCAGGAGATGCGTTTGTTCCCCGAACTCACCGCCATGGAGAATATTCGCATTAAAAATCGCCTGACCGATTTTAAGTCCGAGGCTCAGATTAGGGAGATGCTTGAGCGTTTTGAACTTGACAGTAAGACTGATAGTCCGGCGGGATTGCTTTCGGTGGGACAACAGCAGCGAGTGGCGATAATCCGTGCGCTGTGTCAGCCGTTTGATTTCCTGCTGATAGATGAGCCTGTCAGCCACCTTGACGCACGTAATAATCGCACTGTGGCGCAACTCATAGAGGAAGAAGCGAAAGCTGCCCATGCGGCGGTGATAGCCACATCGGTAGGCAATAAAATCACTCTTGCAGAATATGAACTGTTAAAATTGTGATGGTATGAGTAAAAATATAGTTTGGCGTCTCTTACGTCATAACATAAGTGCCGGACAGCTTGCCGGATATGCGCTCGCCAATCTTGTCGGGCTTGCCATAGTGCTCACCGCCATACAGTTTTATCGTGATGTTACCACTGTATGGGAGGATGAGGACTCCTTTATTTCCAATGACTATCTCATAATCTCCAAGAAGGTAACTGGGCTCGGTTCTTTTTTCCCGGCTGATGATAATGCTACCCGTTTCACAGCTGCTGAAATCAAGGATATAGCTTCTCAGCCTTGGGCTAAGAAGGTGGGTGAATTTACCTCTGCGGCATTTAATGTTTATGCCAAAGTTGATTTCGGAGGTAATGCTTTGCAGTCTGCCCTATTTTTGGAGTCTATACCTGACGATTATTTCGATGTGTCGCCCGAAGGGTGGAACTATAAGGTTGGATCAGGTGCTCCTGTGCCTATAATAATCTCAAAGGATTACCTTACGCTCTATAATTTCGGCTTTGCGACATCGAGGGGGATGCCCCAGATCTCTGAAGAGATGATAGGTATGATACCTCTCAGACTGTCGCTGAGTGGTAACGGCAGGCAGGAATGGGTCACTGCCCGGATTGCCGGCTTTTCATCAAGACTTAACACTATAGCTGTTCCTGAGGAGTTCATGGAATGGGCTAATAGCGAGTTTGCTGAGAAACCGGTTGATGATCCCTCTCGGCTTATCATAATGTTAAACGGCGCTGGTGATCCTGCGGTTAAGAGCTATCTTGAAGAGCATGGCTATGAGAGCGCCGGTGATAAGGCTGACAATGGGAAGGCTGCATATTTCTTGTCGGTAGTCACCACCGTTGTCATAGCTGTCGGTGCTATAATAAGCATACTTGCGTTCTTCATATTGATATTGAGTATCTATCTGTTGTTGCAGAAAAACCGTGAAAAGTTACATGACCTCATGCAGCTTGGCTACTCTCCCGCTCAGGTGTCACGCTACTATAAACTGATAGTGGCGGCAATCAATCTTTTGGTCTATCTGCTCGCCGCTGTTGTGGTGATAGTTGCCTCGGGATGGTGGAGAGATACGCTTTCGGCTCTCGGCATCGAAGGTACATCTGTGTGGCTGACCCTTTTGACCGGTCTGTGTGTAATCGCAGTGATTACTTTGCTCAATCTGCTTGTGATATCACGCAAGGTCCGCGGTGCTTTCCGTAACTAACAGAACCCTAATAATAACCCTACATACCCCTGACCATGAAAAGATTTATCACTGCACTTGCTGTGGCGGCAACTCTCGCTGTATGGGCTGCTCCGGTATCGGAGTACCCTTTTAATAATACAAAACTTAGCGATGACGAGCGTGTTGACAACCTATTGTCGCTTCTGACCCTTGATGAAAAGATAGCTCTTCTGTCAACCGATCTTGGAGTGCCTCGTCTTGGAGTGCCTCATTGCTGGCAGGTTGAAGGTCTGCATGGTTTGTCGCTTAGCGGTCCGGGTAAGGAACGCAGAGACACTATCCCGACCACTATATTCCCTCAGGCATACGGACTCGGTGAAACATGGGACACTGATCTTATTCGCCGTATTGCATCGCATGTCGCTGAGGAGGCTCGCTATTATTCCCAACGGGGCGATGGTGAACGTGGAATCCTCGTGATGCGTGCACCTAATGCTGACCTTGCACGTGACCCCAGATGGGGACGCACGGAGGAAAGTTTCGGTGAGGATCCGCATCTTACTGCGGCGATGACTGTGGCTAAGATAAAAGGTCTGCAGGGTGATGATCCCCGCTATTGGAAAACCGCAGCGTTGATGAAGCATTTCCTTGCTAATAGCAACGAGTTCGGACGAGACAGTACATCTTCCGACTTCGACAGCAAACTGTTTAGGGAATATTATTCTTATCCGTTCTATAAAGGGATTACAGAGGGCGGTTCAAGGGCTTACATGGCTGCTTATAACAGTTGGAACGGTATACCTATGGCTATGCATCCGTGTCTTGACTCCATAACTCGTAAGGAATGGGGCAATGATGGCATCATCTGCACTGACGGCGGGGCATTAGGGTTGCTGATCACTGCCCATAAGCAGTTCCCAACACGTGCTGAGGGGGCTGCAGCCATTGTTAAGGCTACCACCGGTCAGTTCCTTGACAGATATGTTGAGGATGTTAAAGAGGCTCTTGAGAAGGGTATTTTAAGTGAAAAAGATATTGACAAGGCTATCCGTGGAAATATAGTGGTAGCTTTAAAGCTCGGTTTGCTTGACGGTAAGGATTCTCAGAATCCCTATCTTGCAATCGGGCGTGATTCTACTGCCACACCTCCGTATCTTACCCCTTACGCTGCCGCTTTGGCTCGTGAGGCTACTGCGAAGTCAGTGGTGCTTCTGAAAAACTCACCTGACGCTTCCGGAAATGCTCTCTTGCCGATAGATGCTTCCAAGTTGAAGAAGATTGCCGTGATAGGTCAGTATGCTGATGAGATAGTTCAAGACTGGTATAGCGGTATGCCTCCCTACGAGGTAACTGTATTGGATGGAATACGTGAGGCTCTTAAAGGCTCTGACGCTGAGGTGGTATATGCCGTTGACAACCGTATGGGTAAGGCTGTGGATGCTGCCAAGGATGCCGATATTGCTGTGGTATGTGTCGGGAATCACCCGTTTGGCACAAAGCGTGACTGGTTTTTCTGCCCTGTTCCATCCGATGGTCGTGAGGCTGTTGACCGTAGGTCGATGATGCTTCCCGATGAGGATTTGGTGAGGGAAGTGGCGGCTGTAAATCCTAATACCGTGCTTCTGCTTGTGAGCAGCTTCCCATACACCATAAATTGGAGCGCCGAGCATCTGCCGGCGATACTTCATGTCACGCATTGCTCGCAGGAGCAGGGTAACGGTGTAGCAGATGTGTTGTTCGGCAAGGTCAACCCAGCAGGACGTACTACCCAGACATGGGTGGCTGATATTCTTGACCTTCCGCCCATGATGGATTATGATATCACAAACGGTCGCACATATATGTACAGCAAGCATAAGCCATTGTTCCCATTCGGATACGGTTTGAGCTATACTGATTTTGAATATTCAGACCTCAAAGCAAAAATCTCGGACGGCAAGTTGAAGGTGGAATTTACTGTTGCCAATGTGGGCGACAGGGACGGCGACGAAGTGCCCCAACTTTACATTTCATTGCCTGACGAGGGCACCCCAATGAGACTGAAAGCCTTTGACCGCATAAATATTAAGAGTGGCGACCGCAAAGTGGTTAAATTTGACCTCCCGCTTTCCGACATCGGCTCATGGAATGAAACTACACATGATTTCACTCCATCAGCCCATTCAACCCTCAATCTCTTTGTCGGACCATCATCCGCCTCACAGTCACTCACCAAGACACTTAAAATGAAATAATAGAGATTACATCCCCCTTATTTCTGGAATGGCAGCTTGGTAGTGGTAGCGCCCCACGTGCCACGGTCGAGGGAGCGGTAGGAAAGGGCTTCCTGTAGGTGATGGGTGAGGATGGGGGCTGTGGCTGCCGATGATGTGCTTATGGTTGTGTCAAGCCCATTTTCAAGGTCGGCGATGGTACGTGCTACTTTCAGTATGCGGCTATATGCCCTTGCGCTCATGTCGAGTCGCTCCATGGCGTCTTGAAGCATATCCAGCCCCTCTTTATCGACTGTCGCATGTTTGGTAAGCAGTCGGGAGTTCATCTGCGCATTGCAATAAACATGTTTTTCTCCCGCAAACCTGTGTGATTGTATTTCACGGGCACGAACCACTCGTTGCTTCATTACTTCGCTTCGTTCGCTCTCACGATTGGAAGAAATCTCTTCGAATGGTACAGGAAATATCTCCACCTGCAGGTCTATTCTGTCAAGCAATGGACCCGATATACGGTTGAGATATTTTTGCACCGCTCCCGGAGGACAGATACACTCTCTGGTAGGATGATTGTAATATCCACACGGACACGGATTCATACTTGCCACGAGCATGAAGCCTGTGGGATAGTCGATAGAATATTTTGCTCGTGAAATGGTTATATGCCTGTCCTCCAACGGCTGCCGCATCACTTCAAGGACTTGGCGCGAAAATTCAGGAAATTCGTCGAGGAATAAAACACCATTATGAGCGAGTGATATTTCTCCCGGCACTGGATTTGCACCACCACCGACCAATGCCACGGGTGATATGGTGTGATGAGGTGACCGGTAGGGACGTGATGTCATAAGACGTGATCCGCTTTTGAGTTTTCCTGCCACCGAATGTATTTTAGTGGTTTCAAGAGCCTCGGCAAGTGTCAGCGGCGGTAAGATGGTAGGGAGACGTTTAGCCATCATTGACTTTCCTGCTCCCGGAGGTCCTACTAAGAGAATATTGTGACCTCCCGCACATGCTACCTCAAATGCTCTTTTCACTGTCTCCTGACCTTTGACCTCCGAGAAATCACAGTCGAATATACCCGAAGCTTTTGCGAATTCCTCACGGGTGTTAACCACTGTGGGCTGCAGTTCGACCTTGCCGATTATAAAATCAAGCACCTGTTTCAGATGATTCACACCATACACATCCAGATTATTTACCACAGCGGCTTCCGATACGTTTGCATGAGGCACTATCATACCTTTGAATCCTAACTCCCGGGCTTTGATAGCCATTGGCAGCGCACCACGGATAGGCAATACCGACCCGTCAAGGGATAGTTCTCCCATTATCATATAACTGTCAAGCGGAATTTTACTCTCTATCTCCTCGGCAGCGGCAAGCACAGCCACGGCTATTGGCAAGTCGTAGGCGGCTCCCTCCTTGCGCACATCGGCAGGGGACAGATTGATGACTATGCGCCGTCTGGGCCATTGGTAGCCTGATTGCGTTATTGCCGAGACCACTCGCTGATAGCTCTCTTTAACGGCTGTGTCAGCCATCCCTACGAGCGAAAATGACAATCCGTTGTCAACTGCGACTTCAATAGTGACCACAATGGCGTCTATGCCTTGGACAGCGGCTCCGTAAGTTTTTACTAGCATAATGTTGTTTTATAGATGGTGAGTGAGAGTGAGAATTTAAGGATGAGAGGGGAGGATGGAGAGAGGGAGAAGGAAATGGGGGACTGTATTGGTGCTATTTATTGAGAAGTTTGCGGACATCAGCCTGCGAGATGCCTCGGCGTTGAGCATAGTCGGCTATCTGGTCCTCGCCTATTTCTCCAATCATGAAATAGCTGCTTGCAGGATGTGATATATACAGTCCGCATACAGAAGACGCCGGATGCATGGCTCCATTTTCTGTAAGTGTTATCCCGATTTCACCCATTTTAAGCAGTTTGTCAAGGCTATGGGTGAGCTGTTGGTCAGGGATGGAGGGATACCCTACTGCGGGACGGATACCGGTATATTTCCCGGCAAACATATCTTCGACACTTAAGTTTTCATCTTTGGCATATCCCCAAAGGTCGGTTCGCACAAGGTGATGCAGATACTCCGACGCAGCTTCCGCAAGGCGATGGGTAAGTGTCTGGAGCAGGAGTGACTTATACGACTCACCTTCCGAGTCTAAACTCTTGATGCGTTTCTCCGCATTTACAGTAATCGCAAATGCCCCGATATAATCCCCATCGGGAGACAGATAGTCGGTTAATGATTTGTAGATGCCGTCGTCACGTCTTGTCTGTTGGCGAAGCATGGGTAGAACGATGTGGTCGGCAACGATATTATCGCCGTCCACTTCTGACCTACAGAATGTCAGCACCGCACTTATCACCGGGCTGCCGTCATTTTCATCATCTTTAAGTGCTCCGAGAGCTTTCCTTGCGTCGGCATATAGCTCCATAGCCGATTCGCCGTTCGGATGTTGGTCAAGCCACTCTTTGCGACATGCCGGGCAGTCATGGAGATGTGCCAACGAAGCGAAGTCGCCCGGCATCTTCCAAGCCGTGAAGAACTGTCGCCAATTTATGTATGGAATTACATCCTCCAATGTGATGTTTATGACCTTACGACCTATAAATGTCGGCTCAATGGGCTTAAAGTCGTTGAAATCGGGTTTTAAGCGATTGCTGCGGGCATCCTGAATAGGTATGAATGGAGTATTCTTTGCTAACTCGCATTGGCGTAGCGATGCATATTCTTCATTGAGTTTATTGATGTACGCCTCACGTGTAGCCGGGTTGAGCAATTGTGCTGCTATCAGCGGGTTTTGCGAAGCGTCACGCACATGTATCACCGGATTTGAATAATGCGGGGCTATTTTCAGGGCTGTATGTATACGAGAGGTGGTAGCACCTCCGACCATTATGGGTATTTCAAGTCCTGCCTTTTGCATTTCCTCGGTCACATGCACCATCTCTTCAAGTGAGGGTGTTATCAATCCCGAGAGACATACGAAATCAGGCTTTTCACGTATGGCTGTCTCGACTATTTTTTCAGCCGGGACCATTACCCCGAGGTCAATAACCTCATAGTTGTTACATGCAAGCACTATTGAGACAATATTTTTGCCTATGTCGTGCACATCACCCTTGACGGTTGCGAAGATTACTTTTCCGGCTTTACCTGTGGCAGATTCAGCCTGACGCTTTTCTATCTCCGGGGTAAGGATTGACACAGCCTTTTTCATCGTGCGGGCGGTTTTTACCACCTGAGGAAGGAACATTTTACCCTCGCCGAATAATTGACCTACCCGGTTCATACCTTCCATCAGCGGACCGTCTATTATATCCACCGGGTTATCATAAATAGTCAATGCTTCCTTCAAGTCATATTCAAGGTGATCGGAAATACCTTTTACGAGGGTGTAGGACAACCGTTCAGCTATCGGAAGACTGCGCCAAAGATTTGCCTTTGATTCTTTTTCCTGATGGGCGCCACCTTCGCCGGCTGCTTTTTTTTCTGCTTCTGACTGGGCATAAGCTATAAGCTCTTCAGCAGCCTCCTGACGGCGGTATAGTATCACATCCTCAATTAGTGAACGCAACTGAGGTTCAATATCCTCGTATGTGACCGCTGATGAGGGGTTGACAATACCCATATCCATACCTTTGGCTATGGCATGGTAGAGAAACACTGCATGTATCGCTTCACGCAAGTAGTTGTTGCCACGGAATGAGAATGACAAGTTGCTGACACCGCCGCTTACCTTGGCTCCCGGCAGATTCTTCTTTATCCACTCCACGGCATTTATGAAGTCAACGCCGTAGCGGTTGTGCTCTTCTATACCTGTGGCTATGGCAAGTATATTGGGGTCAAAAATTATATTTTCAGGGTCAAATCTTACCTTTTCCGTCAGCAGTCGGTAAGCACGTTGGCAAACTTCAATCTTACGCTCAAAGGTGTCAGCCTGTCCTGTCTCGTCGAACGCCATGACTACCACTGCAGCTCCGAGTTGCCGTATGCGCCGTGCATGGGATATAAATTTCTCTTCACCCTCTTTCAGGGAGATAGAATTGACAATAGACTTGCCCTGAATACACTTTAGTCCTGCTTCGATTACTTCCCATTTGGATGAATCGACCATGACAGGGACACGGGCTATATCAGGCTCGGCAGCTATGAGGTTGAGGAATGTAGTCATCTCTTTGGATGCGTCAAGCATTCCGTCATCCATGTTTATATCTATTATCTGGGCGCCGTCTTCGACTTGTTTGCGTGCTATTGCGAGGGCTTCGTCATAGCTGCCCTCTTTTATAAGGCGCAGGAATTTGCGTGAGCCTGCCACATTGCAACGCTCTCCTACATTTATGAAGTTGTTTTGACGTTTTACTTCAAGCAGTTCAAGTCCTGAAAGCCATAAACCCTCATGACGTTTCACGGGAACATGCGGTTTCTTCCCCGCAACTATCGCAGGATATTTGGCTATATGTGCCGGTGTGGTGCCGCAGCATCCTCCGATTATGTTCACAAGCTCTTCGTCAACAAATTGAGACATCAGGGCAGCCATCTTTTCAGGCGTCTCGTCGTATGTCCCCATTGCGTTTGGAAGACCGGCATTTGGATGTGCCGATATGGGGTAGGGGGCAGCGTCGGCAAGCTCTTTAAGGAAACGTTTCATCTCTGACGCACCAAACGAGCAGTTAAGCCCTATGGATACTATATGCGAGTGTTCCACTGATGCAAGAAACGCCTTAAGCGTTTGACCTGAGAATGTCCTTCCGTCTTGTCCTGACAGTGTGAGTGACAGCATCACAGGGCGTCTGACTCCAAGTTGTTCCATAGCCTTGAATGCCGCGTCAAGCCCTGCCTTCACATTCAGGGTGTCGAAAATAGTTTCGAAAAGCAGTATATCCGCACCACCTTCTATCAGAGCCTTGACCTGTTCGAGATAAGCGTTGAATAAGTCATCGTAGGTTACGGCACGAAATCCCGGATCGCTGACATCAGGGCTCATGGAAGCAGTCTTGTTTGTCGGTCCGATAGACCCCGCCACCCATATTTTCCTGCCGCGTGTACCTGCCATTGCTTTGTCGGCAATATTGCGTATCAACTTCGCACCTGCAAGATTTATTTCGGTCACTAAATCCTGCATGTCATAGTCAGCCATTGATATGGCGTTGGCATTGAATGTGTTAGTGGATACTATATCAGCTCCGGCATCTATATAGCTCCGGCAGATTTCTGATATAACATCCGGGCGTGTTATATTTAACAGGTCATTATTTCCACGCAGGTCACAATGCCATCCGTTGAATCTTTCGCCGCGGAAATCTGATTCAGTGAGTTTATATCCTTGAATCATAGTGCCTATGGCACCGTCAAGTACAAGTATTCTTTCCCGAAGGAGTCTCTGAAAATCTTCCAAAATCAAGTATAATAAAAAGTTCGGCACCGGTCGGTATGACCGGTGAATTTATTTCATAGCGTGTATTTGATGGTGATTCAGATTCGCAGGTTATTTGTTGTCGGCAGCAACCAATCCTTTAAGATAGGGGATAAGCTCTGCAGCCATGAGTTGGGCTTGGCGGCGTGAGGGATGGTAGTCACCTCCATAGCCAAATTCACCTGTCTGGGGCGACATGTCGAAACGATAGATATTCTCATCCTCGGCGGCAAGTCTGTCAAGAGCACCTTTGACATCCTCAAGGGGTTTCCCTGACATCATAGAGCCGGTCAAAAGTACTATTTTGGCAGAAGGATATATCTCCCGCAGATGATGCAGAAAGTCTCTGTATTTTGCTCCGTATAGGGTTATGTCGTAATTGTCTGTGGAGGTGTCGTTGGTGCCGAGGTTGATGCACACTATATCAGGCTGGAATTTGGAGAAATCCCATTTATGTTCGGGTTGATACAGCATGGTGTTGTCATACTCGGTTACCATGGTCTCCTTGTCTCCTTCACGGGGACCGTTGTAATTTCTATATATTCCTATGCCGGAGCGTGCCACCACATTGTAATCGGCATTTAGAGCACGGGCAGTGCGGTGTGCGTAGGTCAGAGCATGGTTTTCAGTCTCGTATGAAAATCCCTCCTGAGGGTCGGTGGACTCAATGCCATATCCGCATGTGATAGAGTTGCCTATGAACTCTATTTTGAGTTCAGGACGTTCGGGAGCGGGGAGAATCTTACCGTCAGTGATGCGGAAACCTCTGAATTCGGGATGGTGATCGTATCCCTCGATAGCGTATGTGATACGTGCCGAGTGGGGACCGTCAGGAAGTGAGTCGGCAAGCAGTATCAGCGAATCGGTATCAGTGAAGTTGATTTTAAACGGTTCGCGGGTGTCAATTTCCACTATGAATTGTCCGCTGCCGGGACGGGCGCCCATGCTGAGAGATTTACCCTCGAAGTTAAGCATGGCTGTGGTGCCGGGATAAGTGAACTGTGGCGCAAGCGAATCGCCCCAGTGTATTCTACCCATGTATAGAATGTCCGGGTCGTTTGCAGGAATGTCTACAGTTTTTGTGCAACTTACTGATAGTACAGCGACTATTGACGCTAAAATATATTTAATCTTCATAATGTGGAGAATTGCGAGGTTAGTTACGCAAAGGTAGTTTATTCTCTCAACATCCACAAAAAATTATGACGGAAATTATCTGTTTCGGTTCAGCAGTTCGGGTGTCGGTGACTCGTAGTTGCTTATGCCGAGATTGATATTTTTCATCTCGGTGAGGGTATGAACCGGAGGATCGACTTCGGATGGTATGGGTAGCTTGGAAAATTCCTGAAAATATAGGATACATGCATCTTTCCACCATTGTGCGTCACGGGTTTGGGTCATGAGTCGTTGTTGCACGTCTGAAAATATTTCAGGGTCGATGTAAGGTTTGGCTGCCTCCCATACTTTCTGGTATTCGATAGACTTGTCATATCCACGCTGGTAGGCAATGCAGATTTCATCCCAAAGTGTGCGTCCTGATTTGAGTTTCTTAAGCCAAGGCACATGGTGGAACCATAGTAATAGTTCCTCGGGACATTTATCCATATCTGCAAGTTGCGAGCGGAGCGGTTCGGGATATTGTTCCACTGCATTGCT
Organism: uncultured Duncaniella sp.; assembly: GCA_910577335.1. Taxonomy (GTDB): domain Bacteria; phylum Bacteroidota; class Bacteroidia; order Bacteroidales; family Muribaculaceae; genus Duncaniella. The sequence goes on from CAJTMJ010000021.1 coordinate 34,372, forward strand.
GCCTGAAGGTGAGCGGTCGAAACCGATACCTGCAGAGTCGGCACGGTGATAGTAATTGGGCAACCAGTCAGGACGTGCGCCCGGAACGTCACACCAAGGTTCCGGTCCATAATGGTGTCCGAATGCGAAGATGTGATGTAGTCCGAGAGGCATCATATAATCAACCACTGTCTCTCTACTTGTAAGCAGCATGTCAGAGAGATTTTTGCGGATTTCAGCCGGTGTGTTTGTCGGGGCAATGAGGGTGAGGGCAAGCCATTCGTCCGCAATCTGCTCTGAGGTCAGTTCCGGATTCCATGCGAGTCTGCCGAAAGCATACCAGTTGGCTTGCGCCAATGGGTGACCGGTCCAGTTCTTGTCATTGCCGATATTGGTCACTCCGGCAGCCGCTTTGATGGACGATGCCGGCACATATTCAAAGAACTCTTTCCACATGGGGGCAAGGTACGCCAAATGGTTAGAGTGTCCGAGATACTCCTGAGTAATCTGAAACTCCACCATTTTAGGTGTCGAGGGCATTGCTCCGAACAAGGGGCTGTATGGCTCGCGGGGCTGGAAGTCCACCGGACCGTTTTTAATCTGAATAATGACATTGGGTGCAAACTCCCCGTCAAGTGGCTGGAACTCCATATATGCTTGCTTTGCACGGTCGGCATCAATTGGGGAGTATACGAATGAACGCCACATTACTATACCTTTGTGAGGAGCAAGGGCACGGGCGAGCATGTTTGCTCCGTCGGCATGTGTGCGACCGAAGTCCATCGGACCGGGCTGCCCCTCTGAATTGGCTTTTACGAGGAAGCCGCCGAAATCGGGTATCAGTTTGTAAATTTTATCGGCTTTTTTGTTCCACCATTTCTGCACTTGCGGGTCAAGAGGATCAGCAGTGGGGAGTGAGTCGAGAGCCATTGGGGAGGCAAAATTGACCGAGAGATACACTTTTAGTCCGAAAGGACGGAAAATGTTAGCCAGACTCTTTATTTTGTTCAAATATGAGTCTGAGAGAATATTTGGGGATGCGTTGACATTGTTTATCACAGTGCCGTTTATGCCTATCGAAGCATTCGCACGTGCGTATGCTTCATAACGTGGCGACACTGAGTCGGGAAGCTGTTCCCATTCCCATAATGATTTTCCGGCATAGCCACGCTCTATGGTGCCGTCAAGGTTGTCCCAGTGATTGAGAATACGAAGGTCGTATGCAGGCTTTTCTACCAATTCTTCAGGCATCGGTTGACCCGAATCAGCGATCCGCAGGAGTGTGTACGCTCCGTACAGGGCACCGATATCGGTATTTGCCGTAAGTGTTATCTTATTGCCTGATGCGCTTATCTCATATCCCTCCTTCCCTAAACTCTTAGGACCTTTTAGTGACACTTTTATGTCATAGTTTTTAAGCGATTCGCCTTTAAGAGCCCGGAACGCTTCGTTGAGCGTCGGTGAAAGTTTTTTGCGGTCAAAGGTCACATTTGTAGGCTGCATCTCTTGCCGAGTGTTCGACACTGATTTAAGCCAAAGGTGTGAACCGTCAGCAGCGACTGCGCTTCCCGGGAAAATTGCCGCTATGGCTATAAGAAAGGAAAGGATATGATTACGCATTTTACAGGAATCCGATTAATTATTCAATAGGGTCACCACCGCCGTCAATAGGTAGGATATGACCGTCTGCATCGTATGTGAGTTCGCATACTTTCAGACTGCGAAGCCATGATTTGCCACCTGAAGGCACACTGTCGTGATGGAACAGATACCATTTGCCCTTATATTCAACTATACAGTGGTGTGTGGTCCAACCAACCACGGGAGTTAATATGACACCCTGATAAACGAATGGTCCGTATGGGTTATCACCGATGGCATAGCAAAGGAGATGGCTGTCGCCGGTGGAATAAGAGAAATAGTATTTACCGTTGTATTTATGTACCCAAGAAGCTTCAAAGAAGCGGTGTGGGTCATTAGCCTTAAGAGGATTACCATCGGCATCCACTACCTGTATGGGTCGCGGTTCTTCAGCGAACTGTAGCATATCTTTGGTAAGGCGTACGCAGCGGCTCGGAAGCGAAGGCTCGTCACCTTCGGGCAGGTCGGCACATTCCAACGCTTTGTTGTCACGGTAACGCTGGAGCTGTCCGCCCCACAGACCACCGAAATAGAGATAATATTCGCCATCCTCAGGCAGTACGCATATATCCATAGAGTAGCTGCCACGGATCGGATCGGGTTGAGGGATGAACGGACCTTCGGGACTGTCGGCGATCGCAACACCTATACGGAATATGTCGTTTTTGTCTTTTAGCGGGAAATAGAGATAGTATTTACCATCTTTTTCCGCACAGTCGCAATCCCAAAGCTGTCGTCCAGCCCAAGGTATGTCGGCTATGTCGAGAGCCTTTCCATGGTCTATGACTTCGCCGTTCATGGGGTCGTCTGTAGAAAGGACATGCATATCCTTCATCACATACTGGTCGCCATTATCATTTTCGACATTTTCACATTCCCAGTCATGGGAAGGATATACATAAAGTTTACCGTTAAACACATGGACACTCGGGTCAGCCATGTAGTCGGCAGGGAAGAGATAACGTTTGGTGGGTTTTAGGAGATTCATTATAGTCTGTTTTTATCGGATTATTCAGGAGTTGAGGCAAGTTCTTTTTCAAGGAACGGTTTGAGATTATAATTTCGGTCGAAGAGCAAGGGGTACTCCACGCGTCCTCTCATCGGGAAATTGTTTTTCCATGACATACCGTCTTCGGTTCCCCACGCAGTGACACGGGTTATAACATCGGAATGTTTCTTGAAGAGGTTCAGGAATGCGCTCATGCGCTCATTCCACTGCGCTGAAACATCTTCGGGAAGTCCGTCGGGATAAGGGTTGAGCAACTCGTTAAATTCCACACTGTCAGTCACGTTCGAGCTTCGGCTTACAGTGGGGAGTGCGCTCATGTCCCATTCGGTAATCATTACGTTTGCACCGGTTGAGGCAAACGCTTCAATCGATTTCTCAAACTCGTCGATATCAGGGTAATCCATACCCATGTGTCCCTGCATACCTATGGCATCAACACGCAAGCCCTTTGCTTTCATGTCGTTGACTATCTTGACGTATGCATCACGCTTTGCCGGGTTATTCATACCATAGTCGTTGATATAAAGCTCAGCGTCAGGGTCAGCCTCGTGGGCATATTGGAATGCGAGAGGTATGAATTCCTCACCTAATATTTCATAGAAGGGTGATTTGCGGTATGAACCGTCTTCAAGAATAGGCTCGTTCACCACATCCCATCCTTTGATTTTGCCCTTATAGCGGGTCATAACGGTGGTTATGTGCTCGCACATACGCTCTTTGAGCACTTCGGGAGTCACATAATTACCGGCAGAGTCAACTGCGAACCATGGAGCAAGTTGTGAGTGCCATATAAGGGTATGACCGATCATTGCCATTCCACGCTCTTCGCCATATTTTACAAAAGCGTCGGCATCTGTCCAGTTGTATTCTCCTTCGGCGGGATGAATCTCCTCGCTCTTCATGCAGTTTTCGGGAACAATCGAATTGAAGTGACGTGTAACTATCGAGTCAGCCTTCTTGTCAAGTCCGTTTATGTGTCTGACATTTACGGCTGCTCCGATAAGGAAATCATCTTTAAAATGCTCCTTCAGAGTAGGGGTTTCAGGTGCTTTCTGGCAGGAGATTGCTAATATTGATAATGGTAATATGACTGATAATAGCTTCATGAAGTTATGGTTTAATTAATTTAATTTGAATGGCGAGCTTCAATTTCACGGTTGATATTGTCAATCACATCGTCGTCAAGTTCGTAACGTGAGATAATGAACATGGCGAGGACGAGCAATATGGCTGGTATGACTGCAACAAGCCATAGGATGCCCTGCTCGGCAAATGGTGTCTGGGTAGCAGCGTCTTTATTGAATCCTACGAATGCAAGCACCAATCCGGGAACAACCCCACCGAGAGCCATGCCGGCTTTATAAAATATTCCGGTGAGTGCGTTGACGATACCCGATATGCGGCGACCATGGGTGTATTCTCCGAATGATATGACTTCCGGAACGAGAGCCCACATATAACCTGTAGCCACGATTATACCAGTTGATTTGATAAATTGAGCTATGTATACGAGTATCATGTGTTCACGCAATGATGGAATCATGGAGATGGCATAGAGCATTGCCATACCGACGATAGCTGTGATAAGGAATATATAGAACATACCTTTTTTACCTACTCTTCTCTTTATGGCGGGGATCATAGGCATGAAGATGAATGCGGGGATGGAGCCGAGACCCATGAATATGGATAGTTCGCCTGCTGTGCCACCGAGATTATAATTGATATAATATGCGCCGGCAGCGTTTCCGATAGCCATCATGGCAAAAGCTGTGATGAAGAAAAATGCAAGGATTCTGAGAGGACGATTATGTGCAAATTCCATCCAGAGGTCAGATACTTTCACATTTTCAGTAGCTTTCTTGTCCATCACCACTCGCTCACGGCATTGGGAGAAGCAGAAGAAGAGGAGTGCGAGACCTACGCAACCATAGATAGCCATAGTGGCAAACCATGCGGTGTCGTTCATTGACATGTCTGTGGTTTCTGTGGGGTCGAAAATCTTCAGGACGATAGGTATACCCATTCCTACGGCGAGACCACCGACATTAGCCATGAACATGCGTACTGCTGTCAGTTTTGTGATTTCGGCAGTGTCGCGGGTAAGAGATGCATTCAGCGCTCCGTAAGGCACGTTTACAAGTGTGTAGCACATTGAAAGCCCCACGTAGGTTATATAAGCATAAAGTAATGACCCTGAAAATCCATTCCAGAAACAGAGCAGCGCAAATGCTGTCAATGGTATACCGCCAAGAATGAGATAGGCACGGTATTTTCCGAGTTTCGGGTCATGTTTGTCAACAAAAGTACCTACCAACGGGTCCCAGATCACATCGACAATGCGCACGATGAGGAACATTACGGCTGCCACAGCGGGGTCAAGACCGTAGACATTGGTGTAGAAAAACAGAAGGTACATGCTGATGGTCTGATAAATCAGGTTCTGAGCAAGGTCGCCGGAGCCGAAACCTATGCATTGCAGCATTGATACCTTATAGAAGCCTTTGGCTTCCTGTGATTTCGTGAGATTAATAGAAGCTTCCATGGGATGATTATATTTACGCTGTGTAGTAGAAGAGATGACACATCGCAAAATTAGAATTTATATTTCAAAAAATGGTTAATATTTGTTTCAGAAATGTATTTATCCGTTTCATTTGGTTGTTTTGCCGGCTATCGCATCGGCTACACGTGTCCCAAGTGTCTTTTTGTCAAGTGGATGTATGTCATTCCATTCTCCGAGGTCGGAATTACGGATGAGGGTAGTGTTGGGCGTTTCACGTGCAACTTGAGCCTGACGGTCACGCATATCCTGCCATTTGCTGCGTTCCCACTTGTTGTCGTGATGGATGAAGTCAGCCAGTTCGATGATGTAGAATGGCATGTCGGCATCGCCGGAAGCATCACGCCAGTTGCGTATCATTGTTTCAAGCAGCGCAGGATATTGGTTGCGGGTGTTTACATTTGATTCGCCCTGATACCAGATAGTACCGCTTACAGGATAGTTTATGACAGGTGATATCATGCCGTTGTAGAGCACTGCCGGCAAATAGCAATAGAACATCATGTCCGGACCGTTTGGCATAGGAGCGCCGAGAGCATATTTCCAATTGCCTTCGAGCGAGATTTCGTCATCGGCTTTAACTCCGTAGCGAGCGTAGGGGCGATCGCCGAAAATTATCTTATAAGGCTTTTCAGGTACGAAATGTGGTGCGCCATTGCTTGACATAAGGCGTATGGTTATTATGTTCTCACCCTTCTTGAGCAAACCTTTACGGATAGGGTAGATGCGAGGAGGATATTGATAGGATGTAAAGCCTACCTGTTCGCCATTAACCCATACGGAATCGGCATCTACAATGCAGCCGAGGCGCAGGGTAGCCGGCTGTCCGGCATGTGCGTCGTCAATATTCACGCTGCGGCGGAACCAGTGAGAGCCGTTTATGGGATTCACTCCGTCAGTACCCCAATTGGTGGAGAGTAGATCGACTTCACGCCATGATGAATCATCAAAGTCGGGAGAATAATACTTAGCTCCTGCTTTGAGACCGGGATCGGCTGCGTCAATCGTTGAATTCCATGCAGCATAATTACGTCCTTCCTGTTCTTTTATGGCATCACGGTATGAGTCGTTGTCGTAGATATGTTTTTTGTTGAGGTAGAGGGGGAAATCAGCAAGATACTGTTCTGAAATCCATGATTCCACCGGTGTACCGCCCCAAGAAGCGTTTATGATTCCGACCGGGAGACCTGTTTTCTCGGTAAGTGCTTTGGCTGTAAAGTAAGCGACAGCCGAAAAATTCATCACATCCTCGTCAACAGATTTCCATGATGCGGGGCTTACATCGGTGCGTGTGCAATGGAATTCCGTCTCTTTCGGGACGATAAAATGACGTATGTTGGGATTGTGGTACTCGTTGATTTCATCAGCGAACATGTCGGTGACACGGCGCACGGGAAGCTCCATGTTCGATTGTCCCGAACAGAGGAAGACATCGCCCACAGCGACATTTGAAATCGTGAGGTCGTTAACGGTCACGGTATATGTTTTGCCTGTTTTTAGAGCCGGGAGTTCGGCTTTCCAGTTGCCGGCTGAGTCGGCTGTGACAGTTGCCTTTTTCCCTTTCTCAACTTTCACGGTCACTTCCTCACCGGGGGCAGCTGTTCCCCAAAGAGTGAGCGGACGGTCACGTTGCACAACCATGCCGTCGGAGATAATTTGAGGGAGAGTTACTTTGGCTTCTGCAAGCTGAATGGTAAAAGTCAAGGCGAGCAGTGATGAAAATATGCAGGATGCTTTCATGTGTTAAAAATTTTGAGTACTCAAAATTAGTGGATATAGTTGAGATAGGGGATTTAAAAATAAATCTTTTTCATTCGTATTCGTAGAGTTTGACGTGTAATATCTTGAAATCATCCACTCCGATGCGTATATGGCGTCCCTGATGCGTCTCATCTCCGTTAAAAGTGCGGATGCGGTGAAGGGCGCCGTCAGGCGAAACGGATACTTCGGTGACGGAGGCTAAGCCGAGGCGGGGGAAGGGGGAATCGGACGAATCGGACGGATCAGACTTATCGGACTTATCGGACGAATCGGATTTATGAAACGTATCGGACTTATCGGAGCTCTTGGCGGTGGGGGTGAGGGCGAAGCCGTCTTCGCCGAGGATGGCTGTTGTGGTGGGGGCTTTGCTTAGGGCGGGTTCGAAGGTTAGGACTAAGCCGGAGCCTGCCACTATGTATTCCAAGGGTGAGATGTTTATGATTAGTCCGCCGACCGGTTTCCACGGGGAGCCGTCGGTGGCTCTCGGATCCCATGGTAGGGTGAAGTAGTGTGAGGCTTTTATGCGCACACCGTCCCGTTCAATAGTCCTTGATACGGAATCGGAGTCGAAATAGAATCCGTTCATGGTCCCTTTGCCGAGATGCCGGGCTATGACGGGCGTGAGCGATTGCAGTGTCTCGTTGCCTTTTCGCTGGTATTCATAGTCAGCCTCCGGACGCAGATTGAATGCAAAAGGTGAAAGCCCGATGGCGTTATGTTCTCCTATCACATAGTAAGCCTGCGCGCTGTTGGCGGGTGTAGCTTTAATTTCAGGGATAAAAAGAGGGTTATCGGGGAGTGCGTATGTGGCAACCCATGAGGTGAATCCGGAGTCATAGAGATCCGGTGACAGAAAATTAATAGTCGGGGCAGCTGCGTGCCATATATCTTTGAGATGCGCTAACGGACCTGCCGAGGGGTATTCTCCCGGAAGGCGTCCTCGTGAGTTCATCGCTGCGTTTACATAAAGTGGCATGTCTGGGAAAATAGAACGTGCGATTTGGGCAAGACCTTCCACATATTTGGCATAATAGTATGCCATGAATATCTCGTCGGTGAAAATGTCATCGCCAAACACCTCAGTCCAGCTTCCTGATTGCTTCATCCCGGCTTTTTGCCACTTGGATAGGAGCTGAGGATGAAGTGATTTCTTATATTTTTTAAGATGTGACACCAATTCAGCGGGCACACCCTTGTTGTAAGCTGCATTTGCGAGGTCGGAATGGTCACGGGCATCTTCAAGCATACCTATCTCATTCTCAACCTGTAGCATTATGACAGTACCTGATTTGTCTGTCTCTTTTATATGCCGAAGCAGCGAAGTAAAGGCTTTGGCATCAGCATCGAACACATTTTTGGAAAATGCGGATGCGATTTCAAGCGGTTTTCCCGATGCAGTGCGCGCACGTGGATAGAATTTGGTGTCACGTTTGAACCACTCCGGGGCATAACAGCTCATAGAATTTTTCCATGCGCCAAACCATAGGAACACCACCTTCAGCTCCTCGGCTGAAGCCTGTGAGATTATGTCATCCACTGTCGCAAAGTCGAATTTTCCTTTTTCGGGTTCGATAAGTTCCCATGACACGGGGAACAGTACCGTATTGTAACCGTGAGCCTTTGCTTTGGCAATACATTCGCTGACATCGGCGGTAGATGAACCCATAGAATTGCCGGTCTCGCCACCTATTATAATATAGGGAGCATCATCAACTATCAGACGGGTCGCTGTGCCTTGTTTCTCTAATCGGGATTCCGATCGAGCCTGTGCGAATGTGCAGATCAGGATGACTATAAGTATGGTTCTGAGCATTGGATATAATAAATTTAGATATAATATCTGGGTAAAAAAGAACTCCCGCAGCCCACAGCCATGCCATGGGTAAGGCTGCGGGAGTTTTCAGCTATCATTTGGTTCTATGTGGGTTCATAATCGAATCCGGAGACAGGATTACTTACCTGAGGTCTGATGGTAGTTGGGGCTTGTGAACCCTGCGCTCACATCTTCTCCAGCAATGGCATCGCAAACACCTTTGTAAGCTACCTTTCTGCCATAACTTGCATCAAAGATGTTGGGGGATTCGTCCTTCAGCCAGTACTCATGCTCCTTGGAGTTGTCGCTGAGACCCCATATTGTGATGGCGCTCTGCTGAACCTCGGGAACATTTTCGAAGAATGATGTAAGTATCATCTGGTAAATGTCGCTCTGTGTCTGGAGGTCGGCAGCCGATGGGCTTGCGGTTCCGAGAGCAACATCAAGTTCGGTGATGCGGATGAGTTTGCCAGTTGCGGCAAGGGTCTTGAACTCCTGAGAAAGCGTAAGTGGTCTTTTCATTACCACCGGACACCGAGATGTTGTGGCTCGTCATGAATGCTTTTTTGAAAAGTTCGTCCTGCCAGTCGGTACCTTCGCCGAGGGCATCGGGATTGACGAATGCGCTTGACGGGTCAAGGAGGTGGAGGTCGTTGGCACGGTAATTATGGTGATGCGCATATTCCTGAAGATTAAGCATGTCATACTTCTTAGGCATCTCCTGCCATCCGGCATATCCATCGTAAGTAACTGTTGCGTTGCCTGCCTGACCGCGTTTTGTGGTGATCATTATCACACCGTTTGAAGCGCGTGAACCGTAGATGGCGGTTGCGGAGGCATCCTTTAAGATGTCCATTGACACGATGTCTGACGGGTTGATGGCGCTGAGCGGGTTTGATGACTCATCGTCAGTGGCAGAGTCAATTACAACACCGTCAATCACGAATATAGGCTGGTTGGTGGCGTTAAGAGAGTTGATACCACGGATGCGGATAGAGGTTGATGCTCCCGGAGTACCTGAGTTGGCTTGAATCTGCACACCGGCAGCACGGCCTTGCAGCACTTGGTCGATACTTGTGGGGATCGATTTCTTAATGGCTGCATCATTTACGGAAACCACTGAACCGGTCATATCGGAACGTTTCATCTGTCCGTAACCTACCACTACAACCTCGTCGAGCATCTCTGCGTTCTCTTTAAGGGTAATAGTGATGTTTGTGCGACCGTCAACTGCAACACTTTGGGTGTTGTAACCGACGTAAGATACCACGAGTGTGGCGTTTTTGGGGACATTGAGCTTGAAATTACCGTCAATATCAGTGGCGATACCGTTGGCAGCTCCTTTTTGTTGTACTGTTGCTCCGATGAGCGGATCGCCCGCTTCATCGAGCACAGTTCCCGTCACAGTAATGTTTTGGGGAAATGCCCATAGTGGGGTCATACAGACCAAGAAAAGCACTACGGACCTTAAATAATGGACTGTGCACTTCATGAAAATAAAGTAGTTTTTGGTTTTAAGGTAGAATTTTAAATTCCCATTCCGAGAGTCGCGCCATAAAAAACACTTAGAGTTATGGTAGTAGAAGGTAGAAGGGATCAAGAGTTATTGTATGGGTGACGAGATGGGTAAATGGTTCGGTTTTGTTTTTTGTAGGGGTTTTAGTTCATTGGCAAGTGATTGAATTTTAGGGCTATTGTATTTGTTTTATTTAAGTGAATTATTGTAAAAAACGGATAAATCAATATTGTATCCACTTAGAGGTTTTCATGGGGTTGTCGTAGAGAAAATAGCCTGATATTAGGCTATTTACATGCAAATATAAGTAAATATATTTAATCTCCAACAAAAATTAACATAAAATTATCACTATGAGGAGTTAAAAATGTGAATAGTGTAGGTGCGCAGCTAACTGCCCCGAAATCCGCATGTTATATTATGCAAAGTATCGGATAAAAAATGCAAATAAATTAAGAGGTTATTAAACACCTCTAAGTGGGATGAGGCTCCGCTGAGTGCGGGGGAAGAATAGGCGATTTCGCTTCTTATGGTTGCTTGGTGAGCTTCCCGGCGTCAAAATTCAGGATGCGGGCGTCTAAAAGTTGGCGGATTTTGGCAATAACGGTGTCGGAGGGAGCGGAAATCTGTGCTATGATATGGTCAACCGTTCTTCCGCCGGGTTGGGAGGCGAGATATAGTATGCTTTCGGTCAGAGTGGTGTCGTCAATGCGGTTAGTCGCTTGCATATTTGCCCTCTTCTTAGCCCGGCAGAGGTCGCATTTGCCACACTCACATTCGGGTGTCTCTCCGAAATAACGGAGCATGGTGTTAACCCGGCATCCTTCCATCCCGAAAGCGAAGTTTTTCATTGCGTCAATTCGGCGTTCCATGCGTTCACGCTGACGCTCGTACACTTCAAGCGGTATTATAAGGTACTTCGGCAACTCGCGTGAGGTAGTATATATAATATAAGGTGTGGTTTTCCTCGGGATATAGTGTATGGCGTGCAGGCGTGTGAGGTAAAGAAGTGACTGGTATACAGTTTCCGATGACAGTCTCAGCGATTGGGCTATCATAACCTCATTTATATATACATAATCGGCAAAAAGACCGGTGTAATTGCGTAGGACATACTGAAAGACCTCCTCAGTGTCTGTGTCAAGGTCGAGCGAGTAAAGCTCGTTCTTTTTCATAATCACCATCAGGCGTGAGCGTGAGGTGGTCTCCTCGACATATTCTATATAGCCGGAACGGGTCAGCAATATGAGTGCGCTTTGGGTTGGTACGGGCGGCAGATTAAATGTATGGCAGAAAAGCGTGAAATTGAATTCATAAACCTGTCCATAGCCTTCGCCAACCGCCACGTCAAGGAAATTGCCGGCTAATTCATAGACATGGCGGATGAAATCCTTATCAGGAAAGCTGTCGGCGACGCGGCGTGATAGGGTAGACTTGTCATACTTGGATGCTATCACAACAGCGTATGCCTCCTTCCCGTCTCTTCCCGCTCTTCCCGCTTCTTGATAATACTCTTCGAGCGAGGAAGGGAGGTCGTAATGCACTACTAATCTGACATCCGGCTTGTCGATACCCATTCCGAATGCGTTTGTGGCTACCATCACACGCACTTCGTCGGCTTTCCAACGGTTCTGCTTCTCATTTTTGTCCTCAGGTGATAATCCGGCATGGTAGAAATCGGACGAGATACCTTCACGCATGAGCATTTCTGCTATCTCACGTGTGCGTTTGCGGGAACGTACATATATTATAGAGCATCCGGCGGTTGACCGGAGTACTTTCAGGAGCATTGCGTCCTTGAAATCGGCATAGCGCACCACGTATGAAAGATTGTCACGACTAAAACTCTTGGCAAATATGCGCTCCTCCTTAAACTGGAGCGAGCGCATGATGTCTTTGGTAACATCGGGGGTTGCCGATGCCGTTAGGGCGAGTACCGGTACATTTTCACCTGCCAGTTCCCTCAATCGTGCTATCTTGAGATAGGAAGGGCGGAAGTCATAGCCCCATTGCGAGATACAGTGAGCCTCGTCCACAACTATAAGTGATATGGGAAGTGAACGCAGCTCAGCTATGAAATTTTCATTTTGTAGCCTTTCAGGGGACACGTATGCGAGTTTCGCTTTACCCAGACGGCAACGTGTCAACGCAAGGTCAACCTCCCGGCGGGTAAGCCCGGAGTGGAAATGCACGGCTCGTATCCCTCGGTCAAGCAGATTGTCCACCTGATCCTTCATCAGGGATATCAGAGGTGTGACTACCAATGTGACTCCCGGCAACATCATTGCCGGCACTTGGAATGTAAGAGATTTGCCGCCACCGGTTGGCAGCAGTCCGAGGGTGTCATGTCCCGATAGCACCGATTCTATTATCTCAAGCTGTAGCGGGCGGAACGAATCATACCCCCAATGCTTTTGAAGAACCTCTATTGGGGTCATTCCAAATGTATCTCTTTTATGAAGAGTTGGATTGAGGATGAGCCTTTATGCTTGTTCTCCTCAATGGTGTAGCAGATGCTGAATGGCTTGCGGGAATGGATGTGATCGAAAAGATGGGCGCTGTTGAACACGATACCGTTCATTACCTTGCCGCAGGTGTCATCGACCAGCTCAAGCTTTATATGCTCATTGTGGCGACCCACGAGTTTGCTTGTGCCGAAATCCATCACACCCCTCGTGCAGAATACCGGTTTGTTGTTTCCGGGTCCGAACGGGTTGAATTGGCGCAGAAGGCTTAAAAACTCAGGCGTGATTTCAGCGAATGTCAGGTATGAGTCTATGTCAAGCAGCGGTGTCAGCTGTTCGGGGCGTATGTTTTCAGCCACGTAATTTTCAAACCGCCGGGTGAATTCAGGGATATTCTCCTCCTTAAGCGACAGACCTACGGCGTAGGTGTGTCCTCCGAAGTTTTCAAGCAGATCACGTGCCGAATCTACCGCCTTGTACACATCGAATCCCTGCACCGAGCGGGAAGAGCCTGTTGCAAGACCGTTGGAGAACGTGAGCACTACTGACGGCTTATAGTAAAGTTCAGTCAGGCGTGATGCCACAATACCTATTATGCCTTTGTGCCAGTTCTTGTTGTAGATCACTATCGACTTTTTGTCGGAAGTCATTTCGCCCCTCTCTTCAAGGATGGCATTTGCTTCCTCAGTAATCTGTTTATCTAATTCCTTGCGGTCCTGATTGTATCGGTCTATCTCCTTGGCTTTGTTAAATGCGTCTGAGACATCTCTTGACACAAGAAGATCCACGGCTTCTTTGCCGCTCTGCATTCTACCCGATGCGTTGATGCGGGGACCGATCTTGAAAATCACGTCGCTGATGGTGATTTCACGGCTGCTCAACCCGCAGATGCGTATGATGGCGCGCAGCCCCATGTTAGGGTTGGAGTTCAGCCTTTTCAGCCCGTGGTAAGTCATGATTCGGTTCTCGCCGACCATAGGAACGATGTCGGCAGCTATCGACACTGCGACGAGATCGAGCATGCCCTCAAGGTCGTTCGAAGCCAGACCGTTGGATATGGCAAATGCCTGCATGAACTTATAGCCCACGCCACATCCCGACAGGTGAGGGCACGGATAAGTAGAGCCCTCAAGCTTTGGATTAAGGATAGCCACGGCGGGAGGAAGCGTCTCGTCGGGCACATGATGGTCACAGATGATAAAATCGATACCCATGCTCCGGGCATATTCGATTTCATCAGTCGCCTTGATTCCGCAATCAAGAATGATGATGAGTTTGACCCCTTGACGGGCTGCCATGTCAACGGTGGCTTTTGATATGCCATAGCCGTCCTCATACCTTGTGGGTATATAGTACTCTATGTTGGAGTAATAGTTGAGGAGGTATTTGTAAACGAGAGCCACGGCTGTAGTGCCGTCAACGTCATAGTCTCCATATACCATAATCCTCTCTTTTGCTCCCATGGCACGGTTTAGCCGGTTCACAGCTTTATCCATGTCAGGCATAAGGAACGGGTCGTGCATGTCGCTCAGCGAGGGCTTGAAGAATTTTTCAGCTTCTTCCACCGAGGAAATGCCCCGCTGCACTAACAGCTCACTAATCGGAGGCACCCCGGCATAGCGTTTCGCCAGCCCGGATTCCACTTCTTGCTCGTCGGATGTAAGGGGACAGTAATTCCATTTACTTGTCATTTATGTTGTTTCTTTTTTATTTCAAAAGAAGGATGACACCGCATGGGATTAATCATCATGGGTGGCAAAGAAGCATAATGTGCGCCGGGCTAAAAGTGATGATGAGGAGTGATCATGGTAGAGTGCCTGTGAGGCAAATTGACTGCAAGGAGAGAGCGCCGATCGCATACGTATACATTCATCTGCAAATTTAAACAGAATTTTCAGATAAAGTGTAATAATAAATGTTATTTAGAGTTAAGAATCACTCTTTTGTGATATGCACATCCAATTGCGGGAAGGGGAAGGAGATGCCGGCTGCCTTGGGAAGCTCGGCATAGAACTTTTCGTTGAAATCGAAATATACTCCCCAATAGTCGGCGCTCTTCACCCAGACACGGGCTGAGAGCTGCACGGATGAGTCGGCGAGGGAGGCAAGTTTTACTGTCGGAGCGGCGGTTGGCGTGTCGGGTATCGCCTCTTGGATGACACGCGGGTCGGTTGATAGCATTTTGAGTATGGCGTCACGGGCGTTCTCGAAGCTGTCGCCGTATGATATTCCGAGCGGCCAGTCTACACGACGGTACTCCTGTGTGGAATAATTGTTTATGGAGCCTGTGGATAGTCCACCGTTAGGAATTATGATTGATTTGTTGTCGGGTGTGCAGATTATGGTGTTGAAAATCTCAATTTTGGTCACAGTCCCTGCGAATCCCTGAGCTTCGATGTAGTCGCCTATTCTATAGGGCTTTAATAGCAATATCAAGACGCCGCCGGCAAAATTCTGCAGAGTTCCGCTCAGCGCCATACCGATGGCAACACCGGCTGAGGCAAAGAGTGCGAGGAAGGAGCTTGTTTCTATGCCGAGAATCCCTATTACCGTCACTATGAGTATGAAATAGAGCACTATCCTTACAAGGCTCAGCACGAATGTGGTGAGCGATGCCTCGATTTTTCTTTTATGCAGGATGGTTTCTACGAGCGAGTAAAGGCGGTTGATGATAAATTTGCCTACGTAAAATACCAGTATTGCGACAGCGAGCGATATGGCAAAATGGACTATATCATGGACTAAGGTGTCCATCAGTTGGTCGAACGACATGTTTTTCAACATGCTTGTTTCTTGTGCCGCTGTTGGGATTGTGTCTGTTGGTGTGGTTGTGGTGGGTAAAATATCAAATTGGAACATGCCCCGTTGTATAATTTTGGTGAGAAGTTATGCAGGGAGCGGTTGACTGCCCCCTTGCATATATGTTAACAAAGATTCCTTAAAGGATGTTTTGCCTATTTCCCTTTGTAAATCGGCGATGCTGATACGACATCCTTATACCATGCGCAATTGTTGTAGCCCCTGTATGTGATGTCGGAGGGTGAGGATATTATGAATGACCCAAGTCCGTTGTAAGTATGTATTTTGAGATTCCAGATGCCGAGTGGTGTGGAATGAGCTGCCGCTATGGTGGAATTGAACGCTGATTCCCAAGCGGGATAAGTTGATCCCTTGCCGCTGATCAGCTCGAAGTACTGTTTCATGTCGTAGCTCCAGCATCTGGCGTCGATAGAGTATTTCTGTATGCCTGAGATCTCATCGTCGGTGGGGTAGGTGTTTACCTTCGCTAAAATGCTGCGTGAAGCTGAGGCGAGTGCGTCAAGTTGGTCTGTGTTTATCACCACCATCTGACAATACGGGTCACGGTTGCCGTTTGCGTAATGTTTGTAGGTGTTATAGGCTGCGTTGAGCATGTTCGGCTCTCCGTTGGCGAAGAAACACTCTACGTTTTCATCGTAGGGCATTCCGTCGATCGGCAATTCTGTGGGTGATGCCACTATCACCGGAGTGAGTCGGCGTAACTCGTATGCTACCTCAATGTTCCCCATAAGGCAACAATCAAAGTAGATGAAGCTGAAATAATTTTTTTCAAGCGCTTTGGCAAGTCCGGGCAAGGTGATATGCTTTTTGCGGTCGTCGCCAAACGATCTTGAACTGTAGTCGCCTTCATGTTCAAGCCATCCGTCGGCATGGCTCCAGAGCACCAGCCCGTAATCTTTGGCGGGGGCTAATTTTTTTGTGTCGGCTATCACTTCCTTTATTCTGGCGGGGTCAACAGAGTAAATGGCGGGGTCGTTGGGGTATTCTTTTATTACCACCGAGCCTTCTTTTGTGATTTCAAGAAGCTGCGGAGCTTTGCCGAAGCCTGTTCCGGGACGGTTGTGATACACCAAAAGACGCCCTCCGTTCAGTTTGTCGGCTTTGGCTGCGGCAAGCATCTCCTGAAGGTCGCTGTTGTCGCAGTATGCGTCGCCGAGGGTGTTGTCGGCTACCATGTATACCAACACTGTGCGGTGTATGGCGTCGTCCTCTTTTCCCGGTTCGTCATGTTTCTTATGACATGAAGAAAAGAGTATGCAGCAAAATATTGTGATCAGAGATAGGATTGGTTTCATCTAAATTAGTAGTGTGAAATTAGTGCTAAAAGTATTATCCTGCAAAATTACTAAAAAGATTGGAGAGTACATAAAAGTTATGTTTGCTCGTCGGGCGTTTAATCAATGTTAACAGCAGCAAGTTAAAATTCTACACTTTTTCACAACTCTTGACCCATAGAATTGTTATATTTGCTGAGGATTGAATCGATTATGGTTCAATGCAATAAAATTCGCACATTATGAGCAGCCAATTAAAGATTTATTGTGTCAATATAGGGGAATATATCCCCGTCACAGGAGGTGAGACGCTTAGCGAGGTGTATGACCGTCTGAAGGATCGCATACCGTTCGCTCCGATATGCGCTCGTGTCAATAACAAGACTGAAAGCTTGTCGTTCCCGGTGTTTATGCCAAAGCAGGTGGAATTTCTCCCTGTGGAGTCCTCGTCGGGTCACAGGTGCTATGTGCGCTCGCTCTGTATGGTGCTTTATCGGGCTGTGGAAAATGTGTATCCGGGCACAAGGCTTTTAATCTGCCATTCGGTGTCACGTGGTTACTACTGCCGACTCGTGGGTGTGAAGCCCGACTCGGCGATAGCTGAAAATCTCAAAAATGAGATGCGTAGGATTGTCGATCGCAATTTACCCTTTGAGCGTAAGGAGCGGTTGACAACCGACGTGATAGATATATTCAGACGTCAGGGGCTGAACAATAAGGTTCGGCTGCTTGAGTCGCTACATTCGCTCTATTGGGTCTATTGGCGCCTTGACGGGCTGTGCGATAGCTATTATGGCGAACTTGCGCCATCTACCGGGCTGCTGAATGTGTTCGACCTCGTGCCTTACGAGGAGGGGCTGCTTCTACTTGGTCCCGATGTGGCTGATCCGTCGCGTCCGGCTACTCCATTGTTCCAGCCTAAATTGTATAAGGCGTTTACCGATTATCTGCGGTTCAACCACATAGTGGGTATTCAGAATGCCGCTGATGTCAATAGCGTGGTGAAAGCCGGCGGGACGGGTATGATGATCAATGTCGCCGAGGCGTTACATGCCAAATATATCGATGAGATCGCTTCACGCATCACCGAGCGGTATCATGCCGGTGGGGCTAAGGTGGTTCTTATCGCCGGTCCGTCCTCGTCAGGAAAGACTACTTTCACCAAGCGTTTGGCTGTGCAGCTCCTTACAAATCTGCTGCGACCCGTGATGATCTCACTTGACAATTATTTCATTGACCGGGAGCATACTCCGCTCGACGAGAGTGGCGATTATGATTATGAGTCCCTGTTTGCGCTTGACCTTGAGCTGTTTAATGATCATCTTAACCGCCTTATAGCCGGTGAGGAGGTTGAATTGCCATACTATAATTTTGAACGTGGCGAGCGTGAGTACCGTGGCGAGCGCATAAAGCTTGGCGAGGGCACTGTCCTGCTTATTGAGGGTATTCATGGTCTTAATCCGGAATTGACACGCGATGTTGACCATAACATGAAATATAGCATTTATGTCTCTGCTCTGACTACACTTGCCATCGACGACCACAATTGGGTGCCCACGACCGACAATCGACTCCTGCGTCGTATCATCCGCGACTATAAATACCGTGGCACATCTGCCCTTGACACTATACGCCGGTGGCCCAGTGTGCGCCGTGGTGAGGAAAAATGGATTTTTCCGTATCAGGAAAATGCCGATTCCATGTTTAATTCATCGTTGCTTTTTGAGCTTGGGGTGATGCGTGATGAGGCGGAGCGTGTGCTTCGTGAAGTGCCTAATGATGTGCCTGAATATGCTGAAGTGCATCGTTTGCGGAAATTCCTCGGCTATTTTGCGCAAATTTCTGACAGGCTTATACCCCCGACATCTCTTTTGCGTGAGTTCCTCGGAGGGTCTTCTTTCAGATATTGAACTACGCTTTTGTGAAAATTTTTAGATAATAGCTCTATGTCACGTAGGGCTATTATTTTTATGTTTTGTCATTGCTATTATTTTTATGTTTTATCCTTAAGGAAATGTCATTTTACTATATACTTTACTATATAATAATGTGGTATGCGGGTTTTTGGGTGTGTGGAATGATTTAATTGTTAAAATTATGTTAAAACATCATGAAATATTTGGAGGGTTCGTGGAAAGTGCCTACCTTTGCAC
>CAJTMJ010000022.1 GCA_910577335.1 uncultured Duncaniella sp.
ACCCAGGACCCCAACATTAAAAGTGTTGTGCTCTACCAGCTGAGCTAGCGAATCTTTGTTTACCAACTTTTATCGGAGTTTGAACTTAGCTGGTCTTGGTTGTTGACCGGTTTGTTCGTTGTTCTCTCAAAAAGCGATGCAAAGTTAGGCAGTATTTTTCAAATATGCAAATATTTTATTAATTTTTTTGAACGTTTCAGTGTAGTAACTTTGCCTGATTGTCATATTTGTTTGCGCTATAGCGATTTATAAGCTTTGGATGGTAATGTGGATTTAGCAGTCTATATTTCGTCGGGGTGTATTATAATAAATAACTTCCGAGATATACACTCCCGGAAGTTATTTATTATAGGTATCGGATGTCTTAGGCAAAGGTTATTTACGTATAGTTACCTTTACTGGATTTTGTAATTCCTTCTGCCATTTACGCAGGTATGTAAACCAATCTTCAGCTGAATGTGGTGAGGTGATGTCACGCATTGCGCCGGATGTGAATGTGTAACGGATGTTGCCTTTTGCGTCCGGTTTTAATACGGTAAGATAGTTCACATCGTCCTCTTTGGTCTCAACGAGATAGGGTGTGGGTACGTATATGCCCAAGCCGAGAGTGTCGGTAAGGTCTTTCATCCCTTTATCAGGGATGTTTGAGCCCCAGCTGCCGGCGAGTCCGTCTTTCTTGATAAAACCTTCGTTGTCAGTTTCAAGTTTTTGTATTCCGGTGCAATATTTGTTGGAAACGGGTGCGCCTGAAATCTTGATATCAACTTCAACGTCACGATGACCTCCATACATGGTATATCTCTGGGTCATGTGAAGAGGCTTTCCGTTGTAGATCCAATCTCTGTCCTCGACTTCAATTATGGAACGCAGGGGACCTGTGGTTATGATTCGTTGTCCGCGTGAGCTTACAGTGTCAATTGTGACCGGGGAGTTGTTCTGATAGCCTCTGAAAGATCCTAATGCGACTGATTTTCCAGCCCAAAGTATGTCTCTGCCATATCCCTGTGCGAGCTGTTCGCGTGTGGTGTAAAATCCGGTTGTGTCAAGTTCAAGCTGCGGCTTGTTTTTAGCATATAGGTCAACACTCTGGCGGTTGTCCATATATACACGTATTGCATTATTCAAGCCTTCCAGCACAGCCCCGTGTCCGTGTATGCTGTTATACATCTCCAGATTTTTCACATCACCGGGGTAGGCTATGGCTGTGATTTTAGGATGTTTCTTGTTCTTGTCGTTAAGGCGAATGTAGGCATTGGTCTTTGGCTCAAATGTTGTGTCCTTGGATTTTGGCGACATGTTGATGGTCAATGTCTTTTTGCCTTTTGCAGGTATGTCGAGCAGCAATACAAGCTCATCGGCTTTCCCGTCCTGATTTATGTCGTCAAGCTGATAGGGCAGGGTGGGGTATTCCTTGATGCTGACGGAGCGTACTTCTTCTTTTTGGTTGATGGGGATTACGACCGGCACATTCTCACGGGGAGTGTCAAGCGGATTGCTTACGGTCACTGTGATTGAAAGCAGTAGTGATAATAATGCTGAGCTCATGGTTTTTAGGTAAGATATTTGAAATAGATGAATGTGAAAATTAAAAAGGCGAAGGTCTCAACTGTCATTAAGGGGATGGTCCCCGGATAGATGAGGCCTTGCGCCTTTAATTTCGATTTTCTCCGGAATCTGTATGTCCGGAAAAATAGAAAAATAAGTTTTTATTGCCCGAGATAAGCCTTTAAAAGATGGCTTTTTTGCCCTTTGAGGCGGCGGATGGCTTTCTCCTTAATCTGACGCACACGTTCACGTGTGAGGTCAAATTTAGCACCAATTTCTTCAAGTGTCATTTCCTGGCAGCCTATGCCGAAAAACATTTTGAGGATTTCGCGTTCGCGGTCGTGAAGTTGCTTCAATGCGCGTTCCACCTCTTTTGAAAGCGATTCCTGAGTCAATGTGGCGTCAGCCATTGGTGAATCATCGTTTGTCAACACATCGAGAAGGCTGTTGTCCTCGCCTTCGACGAATGGTGCGTCAACTGAGATGTGACGGCCCGACACCTTCAACGTGTCTGCTATCTTATCGACAGGCACGTCAAGTTTCTCTGCAAGCTCTTCAGGCGACGGTCTGCGTTCGTTCTCCTGCTCGAATTTGGACAATGCTTTGCTTATTTTATTAAGCGAGCCTACTTGGTTGAGCGGAAGACGTACTATACGGCTCTGTTCTGCCAATGCTTGCAGGATGGATTGGCGAATCCACCACACTGCGTAAGAAATAAACTTGAAACCACGGGTCTCGTCAAACTTTTGCGCTGCTTTAATCAAGCCGAGATTGCCTTCGTTAATAAGGTCAGGCAAGCTTAAACCCTGGTTCTGGTACTGCTTGGCTACTGATACTACGAAGCGGAGGTTGGCGCGAACGAGCTTGTCGAGTGCTCTCTGATCTCCGTTGTGAATGCGCTGGGCAAGTTCGACTTCTTCCTCCACTGAGATAAGGTCTTCTCTACCAATCTCTTGAAGGAATTTATCGAGAGAAGCGCTCTCACGATTGGTGATTGATTTTGTGATTTTTAATTGTCTCATGTCTACTTAAAGCACATAATTCGTGCAAAGGTACGAATTTTTGACCAAAAGTCAACTTAAAAATGATTAAAATAATTGTTTCTCGCAACGTTTTTGACATATTTTTACAGGTGATTCTCCTGTTACGCCGCCGTGAATATTAAAATTTGTGTATTGTTTGTGCGACAGGATGGAAAAATCAAATATTTTTCGTAACTTTGCAATCTGAATCACATAAACACAGAGCTTGCCCTAAGGAGTTCAAAAGATTCTGACGAGGGTTTGCATTTTTCTATTAGAATATCCCTAAATGGAGGCAAAAAAAGTATTATTCATCTCCCAGGAAGTCGCCCCTTATCTTCCGGAAACGCCTATGTCTGTGCTCGGGCGCGATGTGCCACAAGGCATCCACGGTAAAGAGTTTGAAGTGCGCTCTTTCACGCCACGATATGGCTGTATAAACGAGCGTCGTAATCAGCTTCACGAAGTGATTCGACTCTCCGGCATGAATTTGATAATAGACGACGCTGACCATCCTTTGATTATCAAGGTCGCAACGTTGTTGCCATCACGTATGCAAGTGTATTTCATCGACAATGATGATTATTTCCAGCCGATGCCGGAAAAAGGACTTGAGACAGACTTGCTCCCTTCAGATAACGATGAACGTGTGATGTTCTTCACCATGGGTGTCATAGAAACTGTGAAGAAGCTTCGCTGGCAGCCGGCTGTGATACATTGCAGCGGTTGGGTTTCGGCTCTTGCTCCTCTCTATTTGCGCCGTAAATATAATGACGATCCGACATTCCGCAATTCGAAGATTGTGTTTGCGCTTCATCCCGATAAGTTCGAGGGAACCCTTGATCCGCGTTTTGTCGAAAAACTAATCATGAGCGAATTCACCGAGGATGATCTCCGCATTTTCGGAAATGAGCCGGTAGATTTCAAGAAGCTTAATAAGCTTGCTATGGAATATGCCGATGCCATTATACAAGTTACTGATGATGTTGATCCGGAACTTGTGGAATATGCCGCCTCAACAAGCAAGCCATTCCTTCCATACGATGCTTCCGAACCACGTTCAGCTCAGTATGTTAATTTCTATCGTACCTTGACAGAGGAATAGAGGATTGTTCCGAATGTCAGATTTTATCTACGTATATATTAAATAATGAAAAAAATAGCATTTTTTGCTGTCGGTCTTCTCTCGATGCTCGCTGTAGTTTCGTGCGAGGATTCTTCTTCAGCTGGTGCAAGTCTGGTTCAGGACGAAGTGGAAATAGTCATGGATTCGGCATTCACAGTGTCCGGACGTCCTGTCAGCAATGATCTTGTGCAGTCGCGTACAATCCTGCAATTATTGGGAAGTGTAAAGGCTGACGGTTATGGCGTGCTTTCTTCTGACATCGTATGCCAGTATATGCCTGCATCAAGCATAGACACATTAGGGGTTAAAGCAGACTATATAGACTCGGTGAAACTTGAGCTGTGCATGTATCGTGGAGCATTCGCCGGTGACTCTACTGTCCCCATGGGATTGCAGGTATATCTGCTCAACAAGCAACTGCCATCGCCGATATATAGCGATTTTGACCCGACCGGATATTACGACTCATCTAAGCCGCTTGGTGGCACTACATATTCTGCTCTCATTGACGGAGCCGATATCAGCACTGACGGCAACGGAGCGATATATAAGAGCATATATGTTGATCTCCCGCGTGAAATCGGCTTGAAACTCTATGACCTGTTTCTTAACTCACCGCAGACCTTGCAGACACCTCAGGCGTTTGCTAAATGGTTCCCCGGTCTGTATATCGCCAACTCATTCGGTTCCGGTCGTGTGACTCGTATAAATAGTAACCGCATAAATGTGTATTACCATTCGGTTCATAAAATTAACGATGAGAAAAATCCTCGTGACACCACCTTATATCACGTGTCATCCTACATGGGCGTGACACCTGAGGTTATATCCAATAATAATATCACTTATCAGATGTCATCCGACCTTCAGTCTATGGCTCAGGAAGGGGAGACTATTTTGGTGGGACCTACAGGTTACGATGTTGAGTTTACATTCCCCGCTCGTGATATCCTTGACAAGTATTACAGTCAGAGCGGTTCTCTCGCAGTCATCAACGGATTGAATTTTTCAATTCCTGCCAAGGATATTTCCAACGACTACGGTTTGCTCCCTCCGCCATATATATTAATGGTGAAGAAATCCCAGAAAGACAAATTCTTTGCCACTACACAGATCAATGATAATCTGTCATCATTCTACGCTATATACGACAGCAATACGAAGAGCTACAAATTCTCATCAATGCGTGATTATATAGTGGATTTGGTAAAGAAAGGTGAAGTGACCGATGATGATGTTGAATTCGTGATCTGTCCTGTGCAAGTGTCATTCTATACTACCGGCTCTTCCAATAGCTATTACGGCTATTACTATGGCTACGGTTATGGCAGCACATCCACTCAGGTCAGCACTATCACACCCTACGTCACAGAGCCTGTGATGGCAATCCTTGATCTTGATAACGCTAAAATAGACTTTACTTTCAGCAAGCAGACCCTCGGAGGGAAATAAATTTTTTAGTGTAGGAAATAAATAGTAACTTTGCGGATATTTTTCTACACCTCCCGGCGATATACTTAGTTCGGGGAGAAGTTATGAAATAGCAAGCCGCAATAGCTCAGTCGGTTAGAGCATCTCATTCGTAACGAGAAGGTCGTGGGTTCGAGTCCCACTCGCGGCTCTTTGAAAAAAGAAACCTCGCAAGGCATGAAGCTTGCGAGGTTAACTTTTTGCATGAATCACATTGATTCAGCGGTGTATGTGCGTTTTTTCAATGTATTAGTATCGAATACTAAGTAAGAGTTATTCGTCTTCAATATCCATAGCCATGTAGTGTTCACGAGGATGGTCACAGCCCGGACATTTTACAGGAGGTTCTGTGCCCTCATATACGTAACCGCATACAAGGCATTTCCATTTGATAGGTTTCTCTCGTTTCCATACAGTGCCGGTTTTTACCTGTTCAAGATAACGTTCGAAACGTTTATGATGACGGCTCTCAACCTCTGCTATTGCACGGAAATGAGATGCTATTTCAGGGAAGCCCTCTTCATCGGCAACTTTGGCGGCGTCAGTGTAAAGCTGTACGCCTTCCACGAGTTCTTCGTGAGCAGCTGTTGCAAGATTTGATGCAGTGTCGCCAATCACACCGGCATCAACCGGCATCTGGCATTCAACTGATCCTCCTTCAAGCATCTTGAAGAAAACCTTGCCGTGGCGTATTTCATTATTGGCTGTTTCTTTGAATATCTCAGAGATTGGGAAATAATTTTCTTTTTCAGCCTGCTGTGCGTAATATGTGTAACGTGTATAGGCGGATGATTCTGCCATATAGGCTATGACCAAGTTTTTCTCGGTCTTAGTGCCTTTAATGCTTTTTTTTGTAGCCATAACTATATGATGTTATTAATAGTGAGTTTAACTTATACCTAAAAAACACTGCATCATATAATAAGTTCACCTCTGAGGATAAAAATAAGTATCGTTTGAGCATCAGATACTCAAACGATACTGTGATATTATAAAGATGTTTGTTCAGTGCCAGATAAAATCTGTCCGAATTTGATCAAATCATCTTGCTATTATTCTTCGATGGCAGCCTGGGCCGCAGCTACACGTGCGATGGGCACACGGAAGGGTGAGCAAGATACATAGTTCATGCCGAGACGAGCGCAGAACTTAACTGATGAAGGTTCGCCGCCATGTTCGCCGCAGATACCCACTTTGAGTTCGGGCTTAGTGGCACGACCTTTCTCAACACCCATTCTTACGAGCTGACCAACACCTTCCTGATCGAGTACTTCAAACGGATCGGTCTTGATGATACCGTGTTCCTTGTAGAATTTGAGGAACTTGGGAGCATCGTCACGAGAGAATCCGAAGGTCATCTGAGTCAAGTCGTTAGTACCGAATGAGAAGAAGTCGGCAACCTGTGCGATTTCATTGGCAGTGAGGGCTGCACGGGGAACTTCGATCATAGTACCTACCTTGTAAGGTACGCTCTGACCTTTTTCTTCAAATACCTTAGCTGCAGTGATGTTGATGACATCAGCCTGATTCTGAATTTCCTTGAGTGAACCTACAAGAGGTATCATGATTTCAGGATGTACATCTATGCCACGAGCCTTAACAGCGAGAGCTGCTTCGATGATGGCGCGAGTTTGCATCTCAGTGATTTCAGGATAAGTGATACCGAGACGGCAACCACGGTGACCAAGCATCGGGTTGAATTCCTCAAGTGAGTCAACCTTAGCCTTAACCTCTTCGAGGGTGAGACCCATTTCAGCTGCAAGCTCTTTCTGAGTAGCAGTCTGATGAGGCACGAATTCGTGCAACGGGGGATCGAGCAGACGGATAGTCACTCCGTAGCCGTCCATAGCTTCGAAGATACCTTCGAAGTCGCCGCGCTGCATGGGGAGAAGCTTAGCGAGTGCGTGACGACGACCTTCTTCGTCAGAAGCAAGAATCATCTCACGTACAGCCTTGATACGGTCGCCTTCGAAGAACATGTGTTCTGTACGGCAAAGACCGATACCCTGTGCGCCGAAGTGACGTGCCTGCTTAGAGTCACGGGGAGTGTCGGCGTTAGTGCGGACAAGAGTCTTGGTGTACTTGGCAGCAAGATTCATGATTGCGCCGAAGTCACCGCCGAGTTCAGGTTCAGTAGTGGGAACGGGACCGTCATAAACTTCACCGGTAGAACCGTTGAGTGAGATCCAGTCACCTTCCTTATATACCTTACCACCCATTTCTACAGTCTTGGCAGCGTAGTCAACACGGATTTCACCAGCACCTGACACGCAGCATTTACCCATACCACGAGCCACAACGGCAGCGTGAGAAGTCATACCGCCACGCATTGTGAGGATACCCTGAGCCACAGCCATACCACGGAGGTCTTCAGGAGAAGTTTCGATACGTACGAGAACGACTTTACGTTTCTTTTCCGACCAAGATTCAGCGTCTTCGGCAGAGAATACTATCTGACCAGCAGCTGCACCGGGTGATGCGGGAAGACCCTTGGCAACAACCTTCGCACGTTTGAGAGCTGCCTTGTCAAATACCGGGTGGAGAAGCTCGTCAAGTTTCTGAGGCTCCATACGGAGTAGGGTAGTCTTTTCATCGATTTCACCTGCACGGAGGAGATCCATGGCAATCTTCACCATAGCAGCGCCTGTGCGCTTACCGTTACGGGTCTGAAGCATCCAGAGCTTACCATCCTGAATGGTGAATTCCATATCCTGCATATCCTTGTAGTAGTCTTCAAGACGACCTGCGATAGCGATAAGCTCGGCAGCGCAAGTAGGCATTGACTCTTCAAGTGAAGGATATTTCTCAGCACGAACCTCTTCGCTGATACCCTGAAGGGCAGCCCAGCGGCGTGAACCTTCCACAGTGATCTGCTGAGGTGTGCGGATACCGGCAACCACATCCTCGCCCTGAGCGTTGATGAGGTATTCGCCGTTAAATATATTTTCACCGGTAGCGGCGTCACGGCTGAATGCCACGCCGGTAGCGGAATTGTTACCCATGTTACCGTAAACCATAGCCTGTACATTGACAGCGGTACCCCATTCTTCGGGTATCTGGTTCATACGGCGGTAGAGGATGGCGCGTTCGTTCATCCAGCTGTCAAACACAGCGCAGATACCGCCCCAAAGCTGTTCCCAAGCGTCATCGGGGAAGTCCTTGCCGGTACGTTCCTTAACTGCACCCTTGAAAAGCTTCACGAGGTTCTTGAGGTCGTCAACGTCAAGCTCAGTGTCGAGTTTCACGCCCTTTTCCTCTTTCACCTTATCCATGATTTCTTCAAACGGATCGATGTCAGCTTTGCTCTTAGGCTTCATGCCGAGCACGACATCGCCATACATCTGCACGAAACGGCGGTAGCTGTCCCATGCGAAGCGGGGATTGCCGCTCTTGTTGGCAAGAGATTCAACTGTGGCATCGTTCATACCGAGGTTGAGGACTGTATCCATCATACCGGGCATTGATGCGCGGGCACCTGAACGTACTGATACGAGAAGTGGATTAGCAGGGTCGTTAAACTTTGTGCCGGTGAGTGACTCAACGTGGGCGATAGCTTCATGCACATCTTTGGTGAGATGTTTCACCACTTCGTCACGACCATACTGGGTATATTCTGTGCAGACTTCGGTAGTGATAGTGAAGCCGGGAGGAACAGGCATACCGAGAAGGTTCATTTCAGCAAGGTTCGCACCTTTGCCACCAAGGAGATTGCGCATTGAGGCATTACCCTCGGCTTTACCATCTCCAAATGTATAAACTCTTTTCATTTGTGATTAGATATTGATATTATAATTCTTAATTTGATTTTATTCTATTTCTGTCTTATGTAGATTTAGAAGGTTAACTAAAGGTTAACTTGATGGTAAAATGCTGACTCATGTGTTCAGCTCTTACATAATGTGCAAAGGTAGTGTTTTTTTTCAGTAGAGTCAAGAAAATTACTTAACTTTTATCAAAATTATAAATGATTAGTGTTGGAAGGGTATTTTAACTGAAAATAGATGAAATTATATAAAAAAGCTGTGCCGATATGGAACCGGCACAGCAAAAAGTCATTTAATTATGTTCTCTTGTATCGATTATTGATCTACAAGTGAAGGATCGGCAGTCTTGTTATAGGTGAACTCTCTCTGAGGAATGGCGGCACGCCAGCCGTTCATGAAGTCGGGCTGATAAGTGGCAGCGACAGTGGGAGGGAAGCTACCCATGTTCTCAATATTGTTTTTGTCGAAGGTTTTGAACTCAATAACCTCGTTCCAGCGTTTGTAGTCAAACCAGTTGAAACCTTCGCCCCAGAGTTCGAGACGGCGTTGAAGTTTTACCTCGTCGAGCAGTGCTGTGCCTGAAGTGGCGGGAATGGTATAGTTGGGATCACGCTTAGCCATTAGTTCCTTGAGGCAATTTACAGCAGTGGCATTGTCTCCGTTGTGGCAGGCAGCCTCAGCCTCTATGAGAAGCATTTCAGCACCGCGCATATAGGGGGGCCAGCAGGAAGTATAGCCGTCGGGCAGACCCTGGAATTTGAAGTGTACACCAAAAGCAATCCCCTTGCTATTAGTGGGATAGATACCTTTGATATCTTCAGGACGCAGGGATGCAAAACGCTTACCATATTCTTTGATGAAATCCCACATGGCTTTGTTTTTACCTTTCGGTTTTGAACCGGAGCCGGTGATTGAGACAAGATATGTTTGGTTCGAATAGAGGCTCGGATCAAAGAAGTCTTCTTCTGTAATACCGAATTTGTCTGCCATCTCAGGAGCATGTTTCACACAGAGAGGACCGAAATAGAGCTGTGAGCGTACGTCAGTCTCTTTGAAATGCTTATAGAGGGAATATTCCATCGATGAGCTGTAGCCCCAGCTTTTTACATAGTGACCGTTGCAAGCGTAGTGAGGACCGAAGCCCCAGTAATATACACCTAAGGGATCCATTGCCGGTGCCCACATCCATTCATCGTTCACAGTCGAGAAGCCTGAAAGATAATCCTTCTCAGACATGATGGGATAGTCCTGACGTGCGTCATGAGCCATTTTCTGTGCTGTCTGATAGTCATCTTTCAGCAGAGCGAGACGGGCTAAAAGACCACGAGCCACGTTCTCATCGACGAAGAAAAGCTGGTCGCCACGTTTCTTCGACGATCTTTCGAAGCAGGCAATAGCCTCGTTGAGATCATTGTAGAGTTGGTCATAGACCTCGTTGCAAGTACTGAACTGCTTGTCGTTGGGCTCGCCAGACTTGATACGGAATACGATACAATACTTATTACCATTATCAGAGTCAATCCAGCGTGGAGCATATACCTGCATGAGACGTGTATATGCATGAGCTCGCATGGTAAGTGCTGAAGCTTTTAGCCAAAGTTCATTATCATTAGTGGTTTCGTCGTTGATATTACTCAGAATAGAGTTGGCTGAACCTATGATGGAGTAAGCGTAGTTATACATCCAAACGGTCCACCAGCCATTGTTCATATATCGAAAGTTTGCTGGTTTGCAGCCTGATGCTAAATATCTGGTAATTTCGCTCGCATTGTTGTCTGGACCAAGACCTTCGCCGTAAACGTTGGCAAAGAATGTTTCGCCCGATGCATTAAGGTTGCCATTTTTAAGATCGTCGAATTGACGTTGCATCTGACGAACGAGGCCGGTTACAGCCGCATTAGCACCTTCTTCCGACGAATTTACAGTCACAGAGGAAATGCTTGTTTGGGGCTCTTCGCTAAGGAAGTCGTCGCCGCATGAAACCAATGCCGGAGTCATTAGTGCCACAGCGAGGCTGCCGATAATATATCTATTTTTCATATTGTTTCAGTTTTAATTGTGGTGTTTTAGAAACGTGCTGTGATTTCGAAAGAATATACGCGTGAAGGAACGAAGTAGTTGCCCTGACTGCCTGAATAGCTATAGGTCGGGTTCATACCACGGAGTTTGGTGAAGAGTTTTACGTTGTCGATAGAGAGACCGGCACTGAGACCACGAAGACTGAGAGGCGCAACCCATTTTCTGGGGAGGTCGTAATTGATGTTGAGATTCTTGAATGCAAGATAGCTGCTTGAAATTAAGAAACGGTCACTACTTGCGTTGCTGTTGCTGGAGTTGACTGTATTAATCTGCGGTCGGATGTTAGGATTTACTCTGTTTTCATCAGTGATGCCCTCAGCCATGTCTGGAGTCCAGGAGTTGGTGATGGCGTCAACATGAAGTGATGAACCGGCACTTGGTGTAAGCATACCACTGTAGACTGTGTTAAGTGTCTTGCCACCGAGACTATAGGTGAAAAGTGCGCTCACAGTGAGTCCTTTCCAACGGAGATTGGTTCCGAATGAACCATAGACAGTCGGAAGAGAAGTGCCACGGAAATGTCTGGACGCAAACGAAGTACTGGTGGTATAGTATCTGTCACCGATCTTTACGAGAGCGTTGCTCTTTTCAGCATTGTCGAGGTTTGACTGCCATTTTGTTTCGTCAAATTCCCAAACACCTGTGCCCTGTCCGTTTTCATTTAACACTTCTGTTTCGAAAGCGTGGGAATCCTGATTGATTTCATAGAGTGACTGACCGGTAGTCATGTCCACACCAGCCCACTTATAGGTATAGTATTCGTAACGGCTCTTGCCTTCAACGAGTGCGCGGGGTGAGTTCCAAAGGTTACCTGCGGGGAGTTTAGTGATTTTGTTCTTGATGAATGTAGCGTCTACGTGAGCCGACCAGTTGAAATCCTTAGTGCGGATAATGTCACCGCTGACCAAGATCTCCCAACCGGTGTTTCTCATGTTACCGATGTTCTGCCACTGTGACATTGATTCGCCACCACCATCGACACCGTTGGATGGAGCCTGAGGTACGTTAAAGAGAAGGTCGGCGTTTACACGTGAGAAGAAACCTACAGAAGCGTTGAGACGGCTGTTAAAGAAGTAGCCTTCAAGAGCGAGGTCAAGAGTCTTGGTTGACTCCCAACGGATATTTTTATTACCGAGTGTGGAAGGGAACACAGAGGGATTTCCGTCAAGAGTATGACTATATTTCGACCACAGGTCGTATGTGGGATAGTAGTTGCTGGTGTAGTCGTTACCGGCTGTACCGTAAGCGGCACGGAGTTTGAGCTGATTGATCCATTCCACTTCCTTAAGGAATTTTTCCTTGTTGATGATCCAGCTTGCACCTAAGCTCCAGAAAGTACCCCAGCGGTTATCTTCGTCAAACTTACTTGAAGCGTCGCGTGAGAGGCTTGCCTCAAGGAAGTATTGGTTGTTCCAGTTGTAGCGGGCACGACCCATGAAGGTCTCTGTACGATAGCGGTAAGCGTAAGCTGATGTTCCTTCGTTTTCAG
Organism: uncultured Duncaniella sp.; assembly: GCA_910577335.1. Classification (GTDB taxonomy): domain Bacteria; phylum Bacteroidota; class Bacteroidia; order Bacteroidales; family Muribaculaceae; genus Duncaniella. Next base: position 12,496 of record CAJTMJ010000022.1, read on the forward strand.
TGAAGTTGCTGAGATAGAAGTTGTCGGGGAAGAGCTGGTTCTTATTTTTTACCTCTGAATAGTTGTAATAGCGACTGTAGCTCTCATGGTTGAGCATGGCATCGATGTGGTGTGCACCGTAGTCGTGTGACCAAGTGATATATTGTTGGAAATTAGTGGTCTCACGCTTGTAGAATGTTTTTGTGAGACGTCCGAATCCCTGTGCGGAACCTATGACGGGGCTGTCGTATTCGGTGTCTTCCTGACGGTAGCGGTTCATTGTTCCACGAACTGTTACCTCGAAGTTGTAAGGAAGGTAGATAGTTGCAAATGCGTTACCGTCAACAGAGAGGCGTTCGTAATCTTCGGAATTCGCACGGAGAATATATGCCTTATTGCTGGTGAAAGCTGCATAGCCGTCCATGGTATTCCAAATGGGTTTGCCGTTTTCATCACGGAGGATTTCGCCAGTTTTCCAGTCGTGAGCGTAATAGGGTAGACCCGGTGCGGTACCCTGATAAGACATGGCATTTGAAGTCGATGAGAGGTTGTCGGTATCAAACTGTGGCTGGTTTGACTCAATTTCAGCGGCGGTTACGCCTAAACCGAACTTGAGGTAGTTGGTTGGACGATACTCAGAGTTAAGTCGGGCGTTCCAACGCTCGAAGTCGGTCTTGAGAAGGTAACCTTTTTCTTTTACATAACCGAGAGAAGCGTAGGCACTAAATCTTTCTGATGCGCCGGATGCGCTAACGTTGTATTCCTGACGGTGACCGTTACGGGAGATGGCATCCCACCAGTCGGTATCGCTGTAGGCTGCGAGTGGGTCGAGGATAACGTTTCCGTTTGCGTCAAACACCTTGTCTCCGCCGTCAGTGACACTGCCGTCAGTACCTGTTCCGTAAAGATTGAGAACACCAGCCTCAGAGAAGAAGTTGCTAATGGTCTCCTTCATAGCTGATTCATAGGTAGGATAAACAGTGGGGTTGGAGGTTACCTTGCCGTTTGAGATAGCCTGAAGCATGGCTTCGTTCCAGCGGTTGTAGCCGAGACGTTTGTATTCTGGAAGGGCACGCTGATAGACACCCTGACGGATTTTTGCTGTAACTTCAATATTGCCGACATTCTTCGCTTTCTTGGTGGTGATGAGGACAACGCCGTTTGCGCCCTTTGCACCGTAAAGAGCGCAGGAGGCAGCGTCCTTCAACACTGAGATGCTTTCAACGTCGTTAGGGTTGATGTCGTTGTATTGGCCGCTCCATACCACACCGTCCACTACATAAAGAGGTGCGGTGGTACCGTTGATTGAGTTGATACCACGGATAAGAATGGCAGGAGATTCACCCGGAGTACCTGTAGAACCGTTGACCTGCACACCGGGAGCCATACCTTCGAGGGCTGAGGTGACAGAGGTCACGGGACGGCGCTGAATGTCCTTATCGCTGATGACCGCAACTGAACCTGTCAAAGATTCCTTGGAAGCAGTACCATAGGCCACAACGACAACCTCGTCAAGAGCCTTGATATCTTCCTTCATTGTGATGTTGATCACAGAACGTTCTCCTACAGTTACGCTCTGGGTCATGTAACCGATATAGGAAAATTCAATTACAGCACCTTTTGATGCCTTAACTGAATATTTTCCGTCAAGGTCGGTGGCCATGCCGGTTTGGGTACCTTTTATGATAACAGATACACCGGGCATTGGCTCACCAGATTCATCGGTCACTGTACCCGTAATCGAACGGGTCTGTGCTGAGGCGTTAATAGCCAAAAATGCGCAGACGAGAAGCAGCATAATCCGGTTGAGGCATTTTGTTCCCCCCGATTTGCTAATAAATGTTAAAATTTCGTTTGCCATAAATGAGTATGATTGGAAAATAATTAAAATAATTATTCGTTGAAAAGTGAGGGAAAAGCATCAAGCTTTTTCATGTAGTATTGTCTAAGGTCGTTCCATCGGTAATATGAGCCTTGTACCGGGACTATTGGGAGAGATGCTTCCGCTTCATTAAGCAGCACTTTTACGAGCACATTGTCGGGAGAGATGGTTTTGTCGTTTTCTGGACGATAAAATATCATCTGAATGTTGCTTCCCATCGGGAAGATTTCATAATTACGCCAATTGTCGGCAAGTGTGGTGAGGTCAGTAGTTTCGTAAGCGGCATTGTTAAGCTCCATAAGCACGGAGAGGGGGAGCAATATGGATTCATGCCCGAATCTCAGATTCACACTTTGACGTGGTGAAATCATGGCTGTATCGGCTGACTCTATGATGTTGCGCAGCAGCACTCGCTGATTGTACGGCACACGGTTTTTAGTAAGAGGTGTGTTGCCTGCCGAGAGATACCAGTCGGCGTTGTTGGCAAGCCATTCGTTGTGAAGCTCTTCAGGAGTGAAGATGTCGTACATCGACTTCTGGTTGTCGTGGCTTTGGGTGTTGACAGCCACGTCGAAAATGTTATGGAACACCTCCATATCATCAAGGCTGTCGGTCACAAACTTACGGTCGGTGAATATCTTATTGAAAAATGCTTCAGGCTTTGGAAGTGATTTTGCGTATTCTTTGCCATACTTCTTTTCAGCAGCTCTTCCAAGTTTCTTAGCCACAGTGTCAGTGCTGTTGTAGGCAAGAATTTTCTGGGTGGTGCGTGAAGCGTCGCATGTTATTATCAGTTCGGGGCATAATGTCTGCATTTCGGCTATCTCGTTAGCCATGGAGAGGATGCAACGTATCACCACTGTTGACTTGGCATCCACATGGGTGCCGGGTGTGAAGACTTCGGGAAAGTTAGCCACCATGCGGCGAGCTATGTCACGGTGCTGGCGGTGACCGAGAGGGGTGAGTTCGCCCACACGCCCCTTTGATGCGGTACGTATCTCTTTGAGCTGTTCGAGGAGTTCTTTTCCGCGAGGGGTCAGTTTCCCATATTTGTCGGCAAGCTCAAGCTGCTCTACCGGCTCGTCATACTTATCGTTGTTGAGAAGCCATCGGCTGCCATGACGTCCGTAATGCTCGATATGGAATGGCGCATATCCTTCGGGTGCATCACTCAATGTCGGCAATCCATAGTCGGGACGTGGATAGGCGAGATATTGACTCCCTGCCTGATAAGGATCTACCAAGGAAGCTTGGCGATTCTCCGCATTTCCCGTTAACAATAGAAATGCTGTCGCAATGACGCAGAGAGAACGTCTACATTTGTTACTGCTGGCTTTCATGATTAACTATTAAACTTGTAATTCACCAAAATGAATTAACACAGATTTACACTTTGAAAGAATAATTGCAAATGTAATTAATAATTAACGTAAAATCTCTCACGTAGTGTTAAAATGAGTTAAATTGAGGGGTTTTTTTAGAAAATTGCCAGATTTTGTTACGAAATAATTAGTTTATGTTGCGTTTTTGTGACTATTCGTAAGTTATAACCCTCGATGGCGGAATAGTTGTAATTATTGCAGAGGGTAAAATTAGAATTAGGAATGACAACGCTATGACAGAAGCGTTTAGTATTAGAATTGTGGAGAGGTTCAGAAGCACCGGCACATGGTTCAGGTAATATGCGTCAGGATTCAAGGGTAGGATATGGGTTGTGCCTTGGATTATTATGAGTGCGATACCGATAATATTGCCGATGAGTAGCCCGGCTATGAGTATACGCAAGGTGAGCAGAACGAACGAAGTACGTATCTGCCGGTCGGTGGCGCCAAGGGCTTTGAGGATACCTATCATGGTGACACGTCGCAGTATGAGCATGAAAAGCGATGATATCAGAGTGAGAGCGCCAAGCAAAGCCATGAGTGTCAGTATGACCACCACATTGGTGTCAAGCAGGGCGAGCCAGTTGAAGTATATGGCAGCGGTGTCATGGATATTGCTTACGGAGTACAGGCGGCTGGTCTCGCCACGGTAAAGTGACTCGGTGAGGTTTTCTATCAGAAAATTCTGTGTGCGGTCAATCTCTTTGTCTGATTTAAGCCCGGCGATCTCCAACACGGTGCCTTGCGACTCAGGGATGGAGCCGAGTTGCTGAAGCATTTTGATGGTGGAGAATATGTAATGCTTGTCGTACTCGCTGAAATGCGTGTCGTATATGGCGGCTATTTTCAGACGGCGGGTGCGGTACGATGAGTTTTCACCGAGAAAGTAAGCGTCAACCTTGTCATTGAGTTTCAGGTCAAGAGCTGAAGCTATGGCATTGGATATGATAATGTGGTAGCGGGTGGAATCGGCGGAATAGTCGGGGATAGACCCTTCCACAAGGTTCTCCTTGATGAATTTCCAGTCATGGTCACGTGCCATACCCTTAATCACCGCTCCGGTGAAGTTTTCCGGCGTTTTTATTATTGACGGCTGACGTATAGTGAGTGTTGCCTTGGCATAATCGGGAAGTTGCGACAGCACATTGCTGATGCTGTCCATGTCTACGATAGGGACCTCGTTGTCGCTGGATGACACAAGGCGTGTTACAGTGATCTGCGAGTCAAATCCGGTGAATTTCTGTCTCACCTCATGTCGGAATCCCATCAGCACTGCTATGGAAACCAGCATTATCACTACCGACATGGCTATACCTGTGACGGCAATGACAATACCTGTCCGGGATTTACCCCCGGATGATTTCAACGATAGCCTGCTTGCCAAAAAATATGGGAATGACATTGCTTACTGATTACTTTGACAGCACAAAAGTAATAATAATTTCTATACAATCAACGCTATCTGATAGACTATGAATGCGAATACCCAAGCCACGGCGGTGTTGTAGAGCACGGAGAAAAGCCCGTAGCGGGGATTGCCTGTCTCCTTCACAATGGCTGTGATAGTGGCTATGCAAGGACAGTAGAGCAGCACGAACACCATGAAACTAAGAGCCGCGGCGGCTGTGAAGTCAGGTTTGCCGGTCACGGGGTTTGGTGCGGTCAGTCGAGTGGAGAGGGTCTGTTCGGATGCTTCCTCGTCGCCTGTGTAAAGCACTCCGAGGGTCGAAACCACTATCTCCTTTGCGGGGACACCTGCGAGAGCTGCCACGGAGGCGCGCCAGTGGAATCCGAGTGGTTCCATAATAGGGTTAATGGCTTTACCCATCATTTCAAGGTAGCTGTCGCTGCCGAAGTCGATTGCCGAGTCATCCACCACGCTTGTGCCGTCGGGGTTTATGGCAGTGGCTTCCTCGTTGTGGGTGGGGAAGTAATTAAGCGCCCAGACTATTATACTTGCGAATAGGATTATGCCACCCATCTTTTTAAGGTATTGCTCACCTTTGCCCCACATGTGACGCAGTGTGGCTTTCATGGTCGGGACACGGTAAGGGGGCAGCTCCATCACGAAGGGTGTTACATCCTCCCCGAAGTAGAACCGGCGCAGCAATCGTGCGGTAAGCGCAGCCACAAGTATACCTAATATATATATACACATAAATACTAATGTGGCGTGGTTGGGGAAGAATGTCCCGATTAGCAATACATATATCGGTAAACGTGCCGAGCAGCTGATGAAGGGATTTATGAGTATGGTTATGATTCGGCTTGAGCGGCTTTCTATCGAGCGTGATGCCATGATGGATGGGACTGTGCAACCAAATCCCATAACCAACGGTATGAACGATTTGCCGTGCAGTCCGAGGCGGTGCATAACTTTATCCATTATGAATGCGGCTCGTGCCATATAGCCCGAGTCCTCCATAAATGAGATGCAGAGATACAGTATGAGTATGTTGGGAAGGAAGACTATGACACCTCCCACGCCACCTATAATGCCGTCAGCTATTAGGGCCTTAATGGCTCCGTCAGGCAGAAGATCCCTAACAACATCGCCGAGCCAGCTTACAAGGCTTTCGATCCATCCCATCGGGTAGGAGCCGATTTCGAATGTAGCCCAAAATATGAAGCACATTATGGCGAGGAATATCGGGAATCCGAAAAGGCGGTTTGTGACTATGGTGTCAAGGATATGTGTCGATGTTATCTCAGAGCTTTTAGCCTTGACCATTGTTTCTGCAAGCGCTCCGGCTATGAATCCGTATTTTTCGTTTGCGATGGCTGAAGTTATATCTTCGTCAGGGTGCAGTTGCTCAAATAGGGCAAGCTTTTGGTCACGAAGAGATAATATCTGCTCGGCAGCGGGCAATTCTTTTACGATCCGCTCTACCTCGGCATCTTTTTCAAGAAGTTTTATGGCGAGGTAACGAGGTGAGAAATGCTTACCCACATACGGGTCGGATTTGAGCAGGTCTTTCAGCTCCTTCAATGCGCTCTCGATGTCGTTACCGAGATTGATATGGATATGTCTTACCGATTTTTCAGTCCCTTCATACACACGTATCACGGTGTCGAACAGCTCATCGATTCCCTGTCCGGTTTTTGCCGTCGTGGGCACTATGGGGACACCTATCATCTTGCCGAGTGTCTTGAAGTCAAGATCGTTGCCGTCACGTTGAAGCTCGTCGTACATGTTCAGAGCTATCACCATGCTTCGGTCCATATCTATCAGTTCGGTGGTCAGATACAGGTTACGTTCGAGATTTGAGCCGTCAATGACATTGATTATCACATCGGGTATCTCGTCTTTCAGGTATCTTCGCACATATAATTCTTCGGGAGAGTATGAGGCGAGTGAATATGTCCCCGGAAGGTCAACAATGTTGAACGTGTACCCATTGTGCTGAAATTTTCCTTTCTTTGCATCGACGGTAACACCGCTGTAATTACCCACATGTTCACGTGAACCTGATGCAATGTTGAAGAGGGATGTCTTTCCGCAATTTGGATTACCTATCAGCGCCACATTTATTATGTTGTGGCTGTGTACGGGCTTGATTTCTTCGTCCGGTTTCTCATAGTCGTCTATCGTGTTTGTGTGGCTCAGTTTGTGCGATTCTTGGATTGAATCGTCATTGACGAGTTCTACTTCCACAAGGTCGGCTTCAGCTCGGCGTAATGACACCTCATAGTCCATTATCTGGTATTTGATAGGGTCCTTTAACGGGGCAGCCATCAAAACCTTTATCTCACGGCCCTTCACAAATCCCATTTCAATCATGCGTTTGCGAAATGCTCCGTGACCTAATATTTTAACCACAATGGCTTCATCGCCTGTGGCAAGTTGAGACAGTCTTTTCATGACAAATAATTTTGTAAGCGGTTCGGGCCTTTGCCGGGAGAGTGAAAGGTGAGCGAGCTAAAAATAAGTATGCAAATTTCGTCATTATTGTTGACAAATCAAATACCTAAAAGTAGTGATATTTGCTAAGGACATCAGGTTTGTATATCGTGTGCATATTTTATGCAATATTTTCACCATTTTTAAGTTATAGATAATGTATATGATATAGATTACATGAGATTATTTGGAAAAATATTTTTGTCATTGGCTTTATGCGGAGTGACAGCGCCGATTTCTTTTGCTCAGGGTAAGGATGATTTTAATCCCGTCCAGACCGGAGTGACATCATTGGGTATTGCCCCTGATGCTCGTGGCGCCGCTATGGGTGACCTTGGCGCTGCGACCGACCCTGACGTCAACAGTCAGTTCTGGAACCCTTCGAAATACCCGTTCGCCTATAGTCGAGGAGCTATCGGTATAAGTTACACTCCGTGGCTTCGCAAGATAGTGGACGACATTTATCTTGCATACCTGTCGGGGTATTGGAAAGTTGGAGCCGAAGACAATCAGGCTATATCGGCTTCTCTACGCTATTTTTCTCTCGGAGAAGTGACCACCACACCTCCCGGCGATACCGGCGGGGGACAGTCGCTTAATCCATACGAGATGTCGGTGGATGTCGGATACTCAAGGAAACTGTCTGAGAGTTACTCTATGGGTATAGTGTTCCGATATATCTACAGTGACCTTGGATTTAGCGAAAGCTATGTCGGCGATCAGTCTACAGGCGCATCCGCTTTTGCCGCTGACATATCTGGTTACTATACCTCATACCCCATAGTGGGCCGTAGCGAGTGCCAATGGTCTTGGGGATGGAATATCTCTAACATAGGTACCAAGGTCTCATATAATCATGGCGAGAATCCTGCGTTTCTACCTACGAATTTGCGTATAGGTACCACATTCACTTTCCCTCTTGCAAATTATCATAACCTCTCACTCGGTCTTGACCTTAACAAGCTCCTTGTGCCTACCATGCCGAGAAGGGTTGACTATGAGGATGGTACCGACGGTGAGATTGCCTACGTTAAGGCATACGAGAAATGGCAGGATATGTCACCTATCACAGGTATATTCAAGTCATTCAGCGATGCTCCCGGAGGGTTTAGCGAGGAATTGCGTGAGATAGGGGTTTCTCTTGGTGCGGAGTATAGCTACAATCAGCAATTTTTTCTTCGTGGCGGCTATTATTACCAGAACCCCAAGAAGGGAAATCAGCAATACTTTGGCATTGGTGCAGGTTTCGCTTTGAATGTGCTTAGGCTTGATGCTTCCTATATGGTTGCCACTGCTGAAACTTCTCCTCTTGATCAGACACTCCGTTTCACCCTCACTTTTGATATGGACGGAGTTAAAGAAATATTTGGCAAAAAATAAGAAATAGATATGATACGTACCGGACTTGGATATGATGTTCATAAACTTGTAGAGAACAGGAAACTTATTCTATGTGGTGTCGATGTTCCGTATGAAAAGGGATTGCTTGGACACAGCGATGCGGATGTTGCGCTTCATGCGCTTTCCGATGCGATACTTGGCGCAGCTGCATTAAGAGATATAGGTTATCATTTCCCTGACACAGACAGTGCATACGCCGGGGCTGACTCTCGGGTGTTGTTGAGGAAAGTGGTCAAGCTTGTCAAGGCTAAAGGCTTTAATATAAATAACGTGGATGTGACCATCATAGCCCAGCGTCCGAAATTGCTTGATTTTATACCTCGTATGATCGATAATATAGCTGCCGATCTGATGCTACCTGTCGATTGTGTTTCTGTGAAAGCCACCACCACTGAGCATCTTGGATTTACCGGACGAGGTGAGGGTATTGCCGCACAGGCTATTGCCACATTGGAATCCGTTTAGCTCATATTTGTGTTTCGTTTAGTCATATTGGCGGACTTCCTATAAGGTCGAATTGGCATAATTAATCCTTTTCCATGATGCGTGTTTGGTAATTATTATGTAACTTTGCACGATATGGATAGTATGAATCGCAGGGAATGGTTAGCTCGTGTCGGGAGTTTAGCTCTCGGCTCGCTGGTCATGTCCTCATGCGAATCAGGCTCCAGACATGTTTCCCAATTTACCGGGGCGAATGACAAAAATCACGAACCGATTTCGATTGGTATCATAAATTGCAGGCAATGCGATGCTTGTATGCCATGCGAGTACGGTGTGGATATTCCCGGCAATTTTGCTCTGCTGAATGCATCTGTGAAGGATAAAAAACTTCCTGATTCCTCTGAGTCCCCCGATTTCTATGACTTGGGTTCGGAGTTTTTGGCAATGTATGAGGCGGAAATTCCCGATAAGGCACAGGCTCAGCATTGTATATGTTGCGACAAATGCCTTTCGGTATGTAGACATGGAGTGAACATATCCAAAGAACTTGAAAAAATAACTGCGCTAACAGATCTGCTGCGCGATTATCGCTCGATGGGATGAATTCAGCTAAATTTCTTCGGATCACTCGTGTAGTCGTTGCGTTCATTAGCATAGTGCTGATGACAGGTTTGTTTGTGGACTATGGAATGACCTTCCCACGCATAGCTTCATGGCTTGCAAGGGTTCAGTTTCTTCCGGCTACAATGGCATTTTCGCTTGCCACATTTATTGGTTGGCTTATAGTCACGCTCTGTTTTGGCAGGATATATTGTTCGGTCGCATGTCCCCTCGGCATATTTCAGGATATATGTGCCCGTCTGCCACGGTTGAAAAAAGTTTTTGATTCCCCCCGGGCTTACCACTACAAACCGGCAAGACGCCGTTTGCGCAACATCGTCCTTTTTGTGGTTGTGGTTTCAATCTTGCTTGGTATTTCGGTGATAACATCTTTGCTTGACCCGTATAGCATATATGGACGTTTCTGCGTGGATATTCTTCGTCCCGTCTGGGGTGCTGTTATAAATGTCTACTCTTCTATCGTCGGGACACCTCCGGTAAAGATAGCGTTTGCTTCCGCTTTGGGGATGACAATCACATTGGCGACCATGGTAGTTATTAGTGTTGTCGCTTTTCGGAATGGGCGCACATTATGTAACACCGTATGTCCGGTAGGCACCACTTTGAGTTTTGTAGCTCGTTATGCCGTGTTCCGTTTTGACATAAACACCGATAAGTGTATCCAGTGTCGCAAATGCGAGCATGTATGCAAATCCTCATGTATAGATTTGAATGACCATGTGGTGGATATGTCACGTTGTGTGGTCTGTTTTGACTGTCTCCCTGTATGTCCTAATGATGCCATACATTACACATACACCCGCCATCAGTTGTCAATACCTCTTATGCAAAAAGTCCGAGACCCATTGGCTGGGACTACAGCAAGTATGGATGACGGTCGCCGTACATTCTTGATAGCCGGTGCGTTTGCGGCTGCTTCTCCGATAGCTGCAAAACTTAATAAGGTGACCGGACGTATTGAGGCGTTGGAACTGGAGCAATCCCCCTCATCGCCATCTCTTCCGGTGACACCTCCGGGTACGACTACTCAGAAAGAATTTCTTGACCGATGCACCGCTTGCGGGTTATGTATAGCTCATTGCCCTCAAAAGGTACTGATACCCTCATTTGACCAATATGGTCTGTTGCGGGCACTCCATCCTGTTATGGACTATGACCGCTCGTGGTGTTTGTATAACTGTACCCGTTGTGCTAATTTGTGCCCCACAGGTGCTCTTCGTCCACTTACTTTGGAAGAGAAACATCGTACTCGCATAGGTGTGGCACATGTTAATCTGGACTTCTGCATCTCATATAAGGATGATGTGAAATGCGGGGCTTGCGCTCGTCGTTGTCCGGTAGAGGCTATAAAGATGGTGCCGTCTGAGACCGAAGGGCATGGACCATCTCCGGTAGTTTCTAATAATATCTGCATTGGTTGTGGAGCTTGCCAGTATGTTTGTCCCGGCACTCCCTCAAAAGCTATTGTGGTAAACGGACTACCATAAGGCTTATATAATAGTTATAAACGTATATGAAATAATATATCTGATGAAACAGTATCTTGACCTTTTAAATAAGATAATGACCGAAGGGGTAGACCGTGGCGACCGCACAGGCACAGGTACTCGCAGCATATTCGGTTACCAAATGCGTTTTGACCTTAAGTACGGTTTCCCGCTCCTGACTACTAAGAAACTTCATCTGAAATCGATAATATATGAATTGCTTTGGTTCCTTAAAGGTGACACAAACGTGAAATACCTTCAGGACCATGGCGTCAGGATATGGAATGAATGGGCGCGACCAGACGGTGACCTCGGACATGTTTACGGTTATCAATGGCGGTCATGGGGTGATTACAATGGCGGACATATAGATCAGATAAAAGAGGTTGTTGAGACCATTAAAAAGAATCCTGAATCACGCCGTATAATAGTGAGCGCATGGAATGTTGCTGATTTACCTGACATGGCGCTTCCCCCATGCCATCTGTTGTTCCAGTTCTATGTGGCAGACGGACGGTTGTCGCTTATGCTTTACCAGCGAAGTGCCGATTGTTTCCTTGGTGTGCCGTTTAACATAGCCTCCTACGCTCTGTTGCTTATGATGATGGCACAGGTTACAGGATTGGAACCCGGCGAATTTGTGCATACTCTTGGTGACACCCATATCTACCATAATCATTTTGAGCAAGTGAAGGAACAGTTGTCACGTATACCCACTGCATTGCCTAAGATGAAACTGAATCCTGATGTAAAGGATATATTTGATTTTAAATATGAGGATTTTGAACTGGTCGATTATGTCGCCCAGCCTCACATAAAAGCACAAGTAGCTGTATGATTACGATAATAGTTGCCTGCACACGAGATTTCGCTATTGGGGACAAAGGCGATCTGTTATATCACATAAGCGATGACCTTAAGAGATTTAAGTCTCTGACCATGGGGCATCCTATAATTATGGGGAGGAAGACTTTCGAGTCTTTCCCTAAAGGCGCTTTGCCCGGACGTCGCAACATAGTGATTACACGAAATTCTGACTATACAGCTCCATCCATTGAGACTGCTTCATCGGTTGAGGAAGCCATCTCGATGTGTGGCATGGATGACCATATATTCATAATTGGGGGAGGGGAGATTTACCGGCAGGCTCTCCTTCTTGCCGATACTATAGAGTTGACTTTTATTGACGCCGAGAAGCCCGAGGCAGATACCCGCTTCCCTGATCTTAGCACGGACGAGTGGCAGATACCAGCCCCGGAATTTGACAGAATTGACCCTAAAACATCTGTCAGGTATGCTTTCCTTACCGTCAAGAGAATTATGTGCGATTGTTAGTGATAACGGTGAGAAACACAATTTATAAGAAAAATTCTATATATTAAACCTGATAACTTTTTAGTAATCAAATTGTTATTTGGAAAACTCGTCAATATAATAACATTTTGAATACTTAAAAAGTTCCAAAAAGTAAACTTTACTCCTTTAAAATTTGGTTAATTGATTGTAATGCCTTAATTTTGAACCGCAAACATATTGGCATGTTAAAATTTCACACATATTTGTAAACAACTACGTGTCGTTAACAATTCATAACATTCAACACCCTTAAACTAAATAAAATGAATGATATAACCGACCTTTTCAACGATATGCTGCAGCAATATGGCAGTGTTGACATCGCCGAGGCGGAATTTAAAAAAATGATTCATGAAGATCCCGAAATACGCAACCAATATCGTGACTGGTGTCATGAGGTAGGTAGCTCTGAGAAACGCGGATTTTTAGATTATTGTGAGGAGTACCTTGAGTCACAGGAGTCAATTTGGGACAATCTAAAAGATGATTTTGAGGATGAGTGATAAAAATTGTCCGAACGCTTTAAGACGCTTGCCCGCTGAATGGGAGGCGCACGATTGTGTGCTTCTTGCTTGGCCCCATGAACAGACTGACTGGAACTACATGCTTGACGAAGCTCGTGATTGTTTCGCGTCTATCGTGAAAGCTATCGCTCAGGAAGAGTGTGTATTATTGGTGGGACCGGCGGAATTGTGTCTATCGTCTATTAAAAAACATAATTTTCCATCCGACAGAGTTAAGTTTGTTGATATTCCTACCAATGATACATGGGCGCGTGATTTCGGTGGGATAACAGTCGAGGAAAATGGCTCGCTCCGTATACTTGATTTTAAATTCAATGGTTGGGGACTAAAGTTCGCTTCCAACTATGATAATCTTATAAATACTCGCCTCAATCAATTATCTGAAAATAAGATTTTTGCGGCACAACTCGAAAATCATTTGAATTTTGTGCTTGAAGGTGGCTCTATCGAGAGCGATGGAAACGGAACTCTGCTCACCACCTCCGAGTGTCTGCTTTCACCCAATCGTAATGGCGAATTTGGCAGAAAAGAGATTGCCGAATATCTTTCCAAAGCATTTGGAATAGACCATTTACTGTGGCTTGACCATGGCGCATTGGCTGGAGACGATACCGACAGCCATATAGACACTTTGGCTCGTCTTGCCCCTCATGATACCATTCTGTATGTCGGTCCCGGAGATGAGAACGACCCTAATTCAGAATCACTGCGCCTTATGCGGGAACAACTGTCTTCGTTGAGGACAGTTTCAGGGCAGCCATATAATCTTATAGAACTTCCGTCACCTGAACCTGTGTTTGATGAATCTGGTATGCAGCTCCCTGCTACGTATGCTAATTTTCTGATTACACCCAAACGCATTTTGCTCCCGGTTTATGCTCAGCCGAAGAAGGATTTTCTTGCCGAGCAGATATTGAAAATCGCTTTTCCCGACCATGAAGTGATCCCTATCGATTGCCGGGCGTTAATACAGCAACACGGTTCCCTTCACTGCGTCACTATGCAATTCCCGGTTGGTGCGATTGCGGGGATTAAGGATGGGAAATGGATTGATTAATAACTTGACTAAAATTTAAACATATATATTTGCAGATGAAAACCGGAATAATTCAGCAACATAACACACCGGATATATGCGACAACCGCCTTCGTCTGGCTGAAAAGATTAATCGTCTTGCTGCCGACGGGGCTAAACTGGTCGTGCTTCAGGAACTTCACGATTCTCTGTATTTCTGTCAGATAGAGTCAGTGGATAATTTTGATCTTGCAGTCTCTATTCCATCCGATATAACCGATTTTTATTCAAAGGTGGCAAAGGAAGCTGGTGTGGTACTCGTCACATCTTTGTTTGAACGCCGTGCCCCCGGGTTGTATCATAATACAGCTGTGGTGTTTGATAGCGACGGTTCTATTGCCGGCAAGTATAGGAAGATGCATATTCCCGATGACCCTGCATATTATGAGAAATTTTATTTTACCCCCGGAGATTTGGGATTTGAGCCTATAGAAACTTCAATAGGTAAACTGGGCGTATTGGTATGTTGGGATCAATGGTATCCGGAAGCAGCCCGTCTCATGGCTATGAAGGGTGCCGAATTGCTGATTTATCCTACTGCGATAGGATGGGAGAGTAGTGATACTCCTGAAGAGAAAATCCGCCAGCGTGAGGCTTGGATGACCGTGCAGAGAGGTCATGCCGTGGCTAACGGACTCCCCGTGGTTACTGTCAATAGAGTGGGGCATGAAACTGACCCCTCAGGCATGACTGCCGGAATCCAGTTTTGGGGTTCAAGCTTTGTGGCAGGTCCCCAAGGTGAGCTGATTTACGTGGCTTCCGATTCTGAGGAAGCCTTGGCTGTGATAGATATAGATATGAAGCGTTCTGAACAGGTGCGCCGCTGGTGGCCCTTCCTGCGTGATCGCCGTATAGAAAATTACACTGACATAACTCGAAGATTCATTGATTAAGACATCCCCTTTTGTCACCACTTCCGGTGACTACTTGTCTACGCTTATGAAGCTATGGATCCCGAAATATGGATGGACCGTAGCCTTACCGTTGTTGGTGTGCGCCGTTATCGGTGCCACCATCGACGTGCGTTTCCTCTTCATAGCTTTGATGCTTCTTTTTATTGTGGTGCCGATGCTCATGTCATTTTTGTACACATATTATATGCTGACTCCGGAAGCGAGAAGGGCTGTGACACGCAAGGAAGTGGAAATTGACGATGGCAAGTGTATGCGTCTGATCTATTTGCCTCCGGAAAAACCGGTGTTAAAACAGCCTTTGCTTGGGGTTGAAGCTGATCCTGAGGATATGACTGTTGATGTCGTTGTGCCTGATCCGGAGACAATCACATGGGGACAGATTAAAAAAATCAAATATACCTCCCGCTTCACTGTCTATATCCTTGATACACCGCAATTACAATTTATCCTTATACCATACAGTGCCATTCCACGTCATTGATATAATTAATTCCCTATCTGAATAGACACGGAGATTAAAAGCGGAATTTCAGCCGGTTCGGTATTTAAATTTTTAAGAAAGTATAGAGCTGAAATCGGGCTTTTATCGAACCTCTTTTTGCATTTAAAATTATAATTTTCTAATTGCAAATATATTTTTTCGTAGATAAAAAATCTTAATTCTAAGGCACTGAGATTGAGATTTGCATGGATTTGCTTGCAAATTATACCAAAAAGTCCTACCTTTGACCCAACTATTGTTTCAATTATTTGGTTTAATACATAAGAACTGATTTTTCTCTATGATTAGTATTAGAAATAAATCAGTTTGAAATTAAATTTGTATATAAATAGCGTAATGGACGCGAATAAATACGATTTTTCAGATATAGCCCCGTACGATGATGACCAGTTTGCAGCAAAGATCGCAAATTTGGTTGAGCAGCCGGGTTTCGAACATGCAGTCCGGTGGGTATTGCCTGACGTGGATTACGGGCAATTTGTGGAGCAACTCAAACATTGTACAGGCAAGTATAAATTCCAGTCAAGGATTATGCAAAAATTCCTTGAGGAACTTGAACGTCGTACGACTGCCGGGATAACAGTTTCCGGTATTGATAAGATAGAAGCCGATAAAAACTATACGTTTATCACTAATCATCGAGACATAGTGCTTGATGCGTCATTCCTTAATCTTTGTTTCCTGCGTAAAGGTCTGAGGACTTCGGAAGTGGCGATAGGTGATAACCTCCTTA
Source organism: uncultured Duncaniella sp. (assembly GCA_910577335.1). GTDB lineage: Bacteria > Bacteroidota > Bacteroidia > Bacteroidales > Muribaculaceae > Duncaniella. Next base: position 28,697 of record CAJTMJ010000022.1, read on the forward strand.
TCTATGATTGGATCACTGATCTTGTCAAGCTTAACGGCAGCTTCATAGTGAAACGTAACCTCCCGACACGACAGGCTCTTGATGCAGCTAAGGAGCTTTCAGCATATATTCATTATGCTATCAATGAGAAGCATGAAAGTGTATGGATTGCCCAGCGACAAGGACGAGCCAAGGACTCAAGCGATCATACTCAGGAAAGCGTCTTGAAGATGTTGTCGCTTGGCGGTAACGGTTCTGTTGCTCAGAGTCTTGCTGAAATAAACATTTTCCCCGTTGCCATATCATACGAATTTGACCCTAACGACTATCTTAAGGCAAAGGAGTATTTAATGCGTCACAGAGACCCTGATTTCAAGAAATCGCAGCATGACGACCTGTTCTCAATGGAGACCGGTATGTTGAATTACAAGGGACATGTGCATATATCTTTTGCTTCATGTATAACTCCGTTCTTGGAAGTTATTCCCGAAGGAGCCGAAAAGCAGGATGTCATTCACCGTGTTTGTCATCAGATAGATTGCGGTATTCATGGCGGTTACAAGATATATCCGATAAACTACATAGCTTACGATAGGGCATTTGACTCTGATATGTACAGCGAACGATATACACCCGAAGAGGCTGATCGTATCTCCGATTATATCGAAGGTCAGCTTGATAAGGTTGACATTCCGGATATTACCCCTCAGGAACGTGGATTTATGCGTACCTACATGTACATGATGTATGCGAATCCGCTGCGTAACAAGTTGCTTGCTACAGGTCGCTATTGAGCTATAAATTGTTAATGTTATGAGACTTCCGTTGATTCCGATAATAGTCATAATACTTATCAACCTCTTTGTTGATTCGTATATCTATAGGGCTCTTAAACGGAGGCTGAAAAATTTATTCGTTCCCCGTCTGCAGTTATGGAGCGCGGCATTATTGCTCGTCCTTATCATTGTTACAATATCTCTCCCTCGCCGTAATTGTTCCAATGGTATGTTGATGACAATTATGTGGTGCCTGTATACATATTTCTCGGTTTATATCTCAAAATATGTATTTGTAATAATCGACCTTATCGCAAGCATACCGAAATTGTTCCATAAGCCTCGTTTGAAATGGCTTTCATTGGCGGGAACTATAATGGCATTGCTTACATTTGCGACATTTTGGTGGGCGGCATTGATTAATCGCTATGATATCAATGTGAATAAGGTTGATGTATACATTCCGGGACTCCCTTCTGAATTTGAAAATTATAAGATAGCTCAGATATCCGACTTTCATGTCGGGACTTATGGCGAAGATACTACCTATGTCGCTAAAGTGGTTGAGCGTGTCAATACTCTAAAGCCTGATTTGATAGTTTTTACAGGTGATATAGTCAACTCCAAGACCTCTGAGCTTGAACCTCATGTCTCGCCGTTGTCTCGTCTCTCCGCTCCCGACGGGGTACTTTCAATCCTCGGCAATCATGATTATGGCGATTACTCTGAATGGGCGTCTCCACGCTCAAAGCAGGATAATAGGGACCGCATGGAAATCCTTCAGAAAGATATGGGTTGGCGTCTGCTTAAAAATGAAACTGAAATCCTACATAAGAACAATGATTCGATAGCCGTGATAGGCGTTGAGAATATCGGTGATCCACCATTTCATGTTTATGGGTCTTTGCGTAAAGCATATAAAAATCTTAATGACAGTGTGACAAAAATTTTGTTGTCACATAATCCTGCCCATTGGGTTGACTCCATATCTGATTGCAAAGATATGAATATTCCATTGACTCTCTCGGGGCATACACATGCCATGCAGATGGAGATAATGGGATGGTCGCCTGCCAAATACCGGTATAAGACTTGGGGCGGACTTTATGCAGATAAGACTAAAGAACATCAATTATACGTTAACATAGGCATCGGTACGGTAGCTATTCCCGCTCGTATTGGTGCCACCCCTGAGATTACACTTATAACTCTTAAAAAAGAAAAACTTACAAATTAGCATGGCGAACATTCACGCTAATATTATTACTAAAGAGCTTGGCTCTTATTTGCGCAAACATGTTGCAGCTTGTCTTAAGCTTCTCGATGAAGGCGCTACGGTACCTTTCATAGCACGTTATCGAAAAGAAGCAACCGGCGGGATGGATGAAGTTGTGGTCCGCTCCGTTCAGGAACGCCATTTGGCTCTCACCGAGCTTGATAAGCGTAAGGATTATATCTTGGATGTGATAAAATCGGCTGGAGCGCTTACTCCCGAATTAGAGGAGAGAATCACCGAAACCCTTGACCCGGTGGTATTGGAGGATATATATCTTCCCTATAAACCCAAACGTAATACCAGAGCACAAGCAGCCCGTGCTTTAGGGCTGGAGCCGCTTGCAAAGATAATAATGGCTCAGAACTCTTCGGATATTGAAAAACAGGCGAAGAAGTTTGTCAAGGATGGCGTTGAAAATATCGATGCAGCCATAAATGGAGCTGCCGATATAATCGCAGAGTGGGTCAGCGAGAGCGAAAAGGCTCGAAATATAGTGCGTGCCCGTTATCAGCGCTCAGCCACTATAAGTTCAAAAGTTATTCAAGGCAAGGAGGAGGAAGGTAAGAATTATCAGAACTATTTCGATTTCTCCGAACCTCTGCGCACGTGCAATTCCCATCGTTATCTCGCCATACGTAGAGGTGAGGATGAGGGTATATTGAAAGTTTCGATATCTATAGACGATGATGAGATGATTGACCGTCTTAGCCGTATGTTTGTTAAGTCTGAATCGTCATCGACTGTTAATATAGTTAAAGGTGCGGTTAAGGACGGTTACCGCCGTCTGATGCGCCCTTCCATAGAGACAGAAATCTCTAATGTCACCAAGGAAAAGAGCGATACTGCGGCAATACAGATGTTTGCTGATAATGTGCGTCAGCTCCTCATGGCATCACCACTTGGAAAGAAGCGTGTGCTTGCGATAGATCCCGGTTTCCGTACAGGTTGTAAGATTGTCGCGCTTGATGAGCAAGGCAATCTGATGGCTCACGATGTGATTTATCCCACACCCCCGGCTAACGATTATATCGGAGCTACAGATGCTATATGTTACTTTGTAGATAAGTTCCGGATTGATGCTATAGCAATAGGAAACGGAACTGCGGGACGTGAGACGGAACGCTTTATCCGTGACCTGATGTTGCCTCGCAAGGTACAGATTTTCATTGTGAATGAAAATGGCGCTTCCATTTATTCTGCATCGGATGTGGCACGTGAGGAATTCCCGAATGAAGATGTGACTGTGAGAGGTGCTGTCTCCATAGGCAGACGTCTCCTTGACCCGTTGGCTGAGTTGGTGAAAATAGACCCCAAGTCAATTGGCGTAGGGCAATATCAGCATGATGTCAATCAAACCCGCCTGAAGGAATCGCTTGACTACGTGGTTGAAAGCTGCGTAAATACAGTTGGTGTGAATGTCAATACAGCCTCCAAGCAATTGTTGTCTTATGTTTCCGGTATCGGTCCGGCATTGGCTGCTAATATTGTAAAATATCGTGCGGAAAATGGCGATTTTACTGACAGGATGCAGTTGCTTAACGTTCCTCGCATGGGCGAAAAGGCTTTCCAGCAGTGCGTGGGATTCCTGAGAATCCCCGGAGGTTCAAATCCTCTCGATAATACAGCCGTGCATCCCGAACGTTATTCTTTGGTTGAGCAGATGGCTGAAGATGCCAAGTCGGATATAAATCGTCTTATACGAGACAAGAATCTTCTGCATAATATAGAGCTTGACAAATATGTCACTAAGGATGTCGGCTTACCGACCTTGACCGATATTATACTTGAATTAGAGAAGCCCGGTAGAGACCCCAGAGAGGTTGCCGAGGAAATCCCATACGATGACTCCATAAGGAAAATAGACGATCTGCATCTCGGGCAGGAACTCACAGGGAAAATAAACAATATCACTGCTTTCGGTGTGTTTGTTGACCTTGGAATGAAAGAAAACGGACTCGTGCATATATCCCAGCTCTCCGAGAAGTTTATCTCATCTCCCGCTGAACTTGTTTCGATAGGGCAGAGAGTGAAAGTCAAGGTGTTGGATGTGGATGTTGCCCGTGGTCGTATCGCACTTACAATGAAAGGTGTCCAGCAATAATTAGTGACACTTCTAAATAAGATTGATAATTCAAATACAAGATAAAAAATGGAAACAGCTATACCGTGTACCATTGGTCTGGGAAGTAACACTGATGACAGGGAGTACCAGATTACTCAGGCTATTGAGTTCTTGCTCGGTACCCTGACAAAATGCTCCGCATCATCCGTGTATGAGTCGGAGGCTTTCAACGGTAAAGACAAGCCTTATTTGAATGCGGTGGTCCATGGCTATAGTTCATCTAATTACGATGACACGATAAAAGCTTTAAAGAAATGGGAAGCGGATCATGGCAGAACCCAGATTGACACATTCGAAGGTATCATCCCGATAGATTTGGATTTGGTGATTTGGGATTCACGCATAATGCGCCCGAAAGATTTCGAACGCCATTACTTTAATCAGGGCTATCGTGAACTGCTTGCTAAAGGAGCTTTCCAGTCCGAGTAAGACCTTGGCGTTAAGAAATAAGTAATCTAAGAATCAGTTCATTATCAACGGCTCCCTTCGTAGTTCTTTGTGTGGTATTTTTGCTGCCGTCAACTCTTTAGCGTAACGATTATGTCGCTGCAGATGTATGTCAGCGCTAAGAACTATGGTATCAGGCATTACTGAATCGTGGAGCTGGATTATGTCACCTCTAAAACCCTTTGTTACAATAGCGAAATCTATTGGCAAAGGGTATTTTTTTAAGTGATCAGGACTATTGACTATAAGAAAAGTTTTCCCTTTGGCATAAAACAGGTTCCCGTTACGGTTTATGCTTCCCGAATTGGATTTATATAATTCAGGCAAGATGCTTATTGAATCTATCTCCCGGCGGGACATGTATTTTTGATATTTTCGTTCAAGTTTGGTCTTTATTTCATCGGTTTCGATATTGTGAGCAGTCGTGATAAGCCAGAGCATGGTACTTTCTTTAAGTATTATGGATGTCTCTGAATAAGATGGGGGTATATACAGCGCTTCGGCGGTATATTTCGGCTTATCGTATTTTATTATTAGAAATGATACTGCGATTATAGCAGTTGCCGAGATTATCCATACCTGCCTACGCTTGTAAAGATACAATCCCCAAAATAACAATGCGAGAAAGTACATCGGGATAGCAATAGGTGTTAAATAGAAACCATCGATATATGCCCCCGGTAATGATGCTATCCATTCAGCAGTGCTTTCCATGGCTTCATATATCTTGTCTGCTATGATGCAAAGATGAGGGGTGGCGATACCTAATGCGCCTGCAAATACAATGATAATACCTGTCCCGAGGAGTATTGGTAGCAGTAATGATGCTACCACATTTGCGATTATGAAATAGATAGGGAATATCCCGAAATAATATGCGCTTACTATTCCCGTGCCAAGCATAGCCGCAAGAGAAACGGTAATGTATGAAACAGCTGTGTGTGCTATTTTTTTGTCAGGTTTCACAAAGTTTATTTTCTCGGCAAAAAGGAGTATAGTCGCCACTGAAATAAATGACAGTTGAAAACCTATTGTGAAGAGGGCGTTTGGTGAGAACAGGAGTATGATAATAGCTGCGAAACATAGCGAGTTAAATGGATTCCTGACCCTTTCAAGCATGGTTGCGATGAGAAATAGTGTCGCCATTATGACCGCTCTGACCACTGATGGTGACAACCCGGTCATCATTGCGAATAACCATAGGATAATTATTGTTATGAATATCCGTAACCGCCGTGCTCCTGTAAGGTGTAAGGGTAGGAGAGTTATGAAAATCAGCCATGACAAAATGCCGACATGCAGTCCGCTTAATGCCAATATATGCGCAAGACCGGTATGTGAAAATATATCACGGCTATCAGACGTAAGATAACTTTTATCACCTGTGAGAATGGTGATTAGGAAATTTTTAGCGTCAGGCGATAGGGAAGTGGTGGCAATAACACGTGTCACACTCATTCTAAAGCGAAATATGGAATTGAGAATCCCCGGCTCATAATAAGAATATGTGATATCCTCAGGTTCTATAAGCGCTTCTGCTGTCACGCCTTGTTGTCTTAAAGGTCTGTTATAGTCTATTTCGTCAGGCAGATATGTGGCTGATTGTAAAGGAGTCAGTTTGGCTGTAAACTCTATTCTCTCGGTCTCATCCAACATAGGCAAGGTTGAGGGAATAAATATTTTGGCAAGAATAGGATGGCAATAACTGTTGGAGCAGCTGTCGATACTCACTATTAACGTGCGTGAGGAGTCAAACTCTTTTATCTCTTTTATAACGCCTGAATATTTCAACTCATATTTGGAGAGATTGCCATTAAACGGAAGGGGAGCATGTAGTGATGAGATAGTGAATCCTAACACACTTGCCATTATAACGATAGCTGCGGTGGTGAATTTCTTGAAAGCCAATATGGCAGACGCACATACCGGTATGAAAGTAAAAATCGCACTGAGTCCGGAATATTGTAGCAATATTCCGATAATCAGTGCGATTGTAATAGGAAGGAGAGGAGGCATAAATAAATATTATAGGACTAACGGTGCCAAATATTTTGACAGAGCCCATCCTCCGGCAATAAGCCAGATGTAAAGCAGGAATGCGAGGATAAATGGTTTCGCACCTGCTTTCTTGAACTTGTCAATGCTGGTTTCAGCTCCTAAGGCAACCATAGCCATTGTGAGGAGGAATGTGTCGATATAATTTATCAGATCAACCACCTTGACCGGAAGAAGATTAAAAGAATTGAAGCCGATCACAACGAGGAAGCCGATTGCGAACCAAGGAATAGTGACGCTGCCTTTTGTTGCTGCGCCTTTGCCTTTGGCTGCCTGTACTGCCACCCAGTATCCGAGAACAAGAAGAACCGGAACCAGTAGCATAACTCGTATCATTTTTACGATTATTGCCACGTTAGAGATCTCTTCTCCCATGGCGTTACCGGCACCTACGGCGTGTGCAACCTCATGGAGTGTGGAGCCCGCATATATACCCATCTCGTTTGGTGTCAACTGTAGTATCCCGGCACGGTAAGCTATCGGGTAGATGAACATGGATATTGTACCGAAAATTACCACTGTAGCAACTGCTACCGCAGTCTTGTATGGCTTGGTCTGTATGGTTGACTCGGCACCGAGAACAGCAGCTGCGCCACAGATACCACTACCTATCGAAGTAAGTAGTGCAATATCTTTATCCATTTTCAATAGCTTGCCAAGGTATACGCCACCTATGATAGTCACCACGACTACTATGGCGTCAATTAATATTCCGGCTACTCCGACATTCAACACATCTTGGAATGTGAGTCGGAATCCGTATAGGATTATGCCTAATCGCAATATTTTTTTCGAGCAAAATTGTATGCCCGGAACCCATGTCTCGGGTAAATGGTTTCGCAGACTGTTGGCATAAAGCATACCTAATACGATACCGATAATCATCGGGCTGAAAGAGAGATCTTTAAAGAACTGAGCTTCGCCTATATAAAAGGCGGCACATGAGAAAAGACCGATAAGGAGAATCCCATGAAGCATACTACTTCTCTTTTCTGTGAGCATTTCTGTTTTTATTTTAGGATGAATTTAATTGAATCGTGTTATAGATAACAATTATTAGGGGAATTTTGTTGTGATTGTTAGAGATTCCAGATGTTCCATGATTCGAAAGCCTGCAGCAGCAGCATTTCAAGCCCGTTTTTAACTTCTGCACCGTATTTCTGAGACTTCTTCATAAAAGTTGTCACATCCGGATTGTAAATAAGGTCATAGCACAGGTGCTGTGGTGTCAGTAAGTCGTAAGGTATATCCGGGCATTCGTCCACATTCGGATACATCCCGAGTGGGGTTGTGTTGACAATAACCTTATTAATAGCCATTATTTCTGGCGTAAGCTCTTCGTATGTGAGCATCCCTTCACGTTTGGTACGTGACACGAGTGTAGGTTCTACTCCAAGATTTCTGAGTCCTTGGACTATAGCTTTCGACGCACCGCCTGTGCCGAGCACGAGGGCATTAGTGCGATTTTGATTTATGAGCGGAGCTATAGAGTTTTGAAAACCCATAGCATCTGAATTATATCCCTTGAATTTAAGTTCTCCATTTTTGCCACGGATGAATTTTATCACATTGACTGCGCCAATTTTTGCGGCTTCTTCATCCATTTCGTCCATGTAGGGTATCACCTGTTCTTTATATGGTATTGTGACATTCAGTCCACATAATTGAGGGTTTTCTGCCACAACCTCCATGAGGTCGCCTATATCGGCAAGCTCAAAGTTTACATACTCTGCGTCGATATGTTCTGATTCGAACATGTTGTTAAAATAGTTCTGGGAGAATGAGTGGGTCAACGGGAAACCGATTAATCCATAAATTTTGTGTTGTGCTAATGCCATAATATAATTATATAATTTACTGAAACGAGATTTTTTGCAAAAATACAAAAAATTGGATAAAACTCAATTCAAGAGGGGAAATAATTACAAAATATGTTCACTTTTACCATTTCAAAAATAGAAAATAGTAAGAATTTTAGCTATTTTGAAAGAAAATTGCAATAAAACTTGTCAAAATAAAAACAATATGTTACTTTTGTGGCGTAGATAAAGATTTGTTAAGATTGTTTTAGGTCGTTTTATAAATAAACTTATTTAGGTATGAAATTCGATGGTAAAAAGATCAGCTTAGGTTGGCTGACAGTTTTATTGGGGCTGATTGTGTTCAGCGTGTTAGGACTTCGAGTGGATGTTCAGGAAGGTCAGTTTGAAATGTCTGGTGATCATTTATGGGCTAATGTGGCTTGGATGATTACTGCCACGATTTTCGTGCTAATGATGACTCCCGGTCTTTCTTTCTTCTATGGTGGTATGGTGCGTTCCAAAAATGTCATCTCCACCATGTTGCAAAGCTTTATCGTGATGGGGTTTGTAAGTGTTATATGGGTGGTTTTCGGTTTTGGACTTGCTTTTGGCGATGATATATGCCATATAATAGGTGATCCTACCGACTTTTTCATGTTTAAAAATGTGGGTGTGAAAAATGTCACTGACCCTTCGAATGAGCTCTCACAGATCGGTTTGGTGACCACCACGATTCCGTTGGCGCTCTTTGCGCTTTTCCAAATGAAATTTGCCATTATCACACCGTCACTTATCACCGGTGCATTTGCCGAACGTGTGCATTTCACAGGCTATTTGCTCTTTATGGTTCTTTGGACCATCGTGGTATATTGTCCCTTGGCTCATTGCACATGGCACCCTGAAGGTTTGTTCGGTATGCTCCATGTACATGATTATGCCGGCGGTATCGTCGTTCATGCCGCTTCCGGAATAGCGGCTCTCGCCGGAGCGATGTTTCTTGGGAAAAGACGTGAGACCAAATCTTCAAAACCGGCTAACGTGCCATTCGTGCTTTTAGGTGCCGCACTCCTTTGGCTTGGTTGGTTCGGATTTAACGGTGGTAGCTCGTTGGCTGCCGACGGTATTGCCGTTTCGGCATTTTTGAACACCAATACTGCCGCCGCTACCGCTATGGTTGCATGGATTGCGCTTGACGCACTGCGTGGTCGCAAACCGTCGGCAATGGGGGCTGCCATCGGCGCTGTGGTCGGACTTGTGGCGATAACCCCATGTGCCGGTTGGGTGACAGTCGGAGAAAGTATTTTCATCGCATTCTTCATCACTGTATGCTGCAACATGGCTGTCTGCTGGAAAGGTTACAGCAGGGTACTCGACGATGCCCTTGATGTGTTCCCGACTCATGGTCTCGGTGGTATAATAGGAACCGTGCTTACAGGTATATTTGCCTACGACTTTTTTGCAGCCGGTGACCCTGATATGATCTCAAGGAGTGAATTTTTCATGAACCATATCCTTGTGATGGCTGGTGTGTTTGTCTACACATTCGCAATGAGCTACGGTCTTTACTGGCTCACCAATAAAATAGTGCCTATGAGAGTGTCAGGATGGAATGAAAAAGTGGGGCTGGATTCTTCACAACATGGCGAAGAATATGGTTCGGAAGCCGCCTTAGAACTCCCTTCGGATTCAGAATGGTTCCGTGGAACGGAAGAAAATTAAATCAGTTCAATAGTTACAATTCATCAAATAGAATATTTATATGCAACAAACAATGATGAAAAATCGAGGACTTTACGACCCGCGTTTTGAGCATGATGCCTGTGGTGTCGGTCTACTTGTAAACGTCAGAGGGGTTAAATCCCACCAGTTGGTGGAAAAAGGTCTGCAAGTGCTTGAACACATGGTACATCGTGGTGCCGAGGGCGCAGATCCTAAGACAGGCGACGGTGCCGGCATAATGGTGCAGATTCCGCATGAGTTCATACTATTGCAAGGTATCCCTGTCCCTGAAAAGGGGAGGTACGGCTCCGGTTTGGTCTTCATGCCTAAGGATGAGGATTCGCAGCAGATAATGCTTGACATAATAGAGCGTGAGGCTATCGAGTTCAAGCTAAAGCTTATAGCTGTGCGTGACGTACCTACCAATAACGAGCAGCTCGGCTCAGTCGCCCGTAAGGCTGAACCTGCGATAAAACAGATTTTTGTTGCCGATGAGGAGACAAATGATCCTATTGATATCCGTCTCTATCTTCTCCGCAGAGCTGTTGAAAAGAAAATAGCGGCTTCAACCCTTCAAGGCAAAGAGGATTTCTATATCGTGTCGCTATCCTCACGTGTCATCATATATAAAGGTATGCTGTCAAGCCTGCAGCTGAGGTACTATTTCCCGGATTTGATGAATCCGCATTTCACCACGGCGATGGCTTTGGTTCACTCACGTTTCAGCACCAACACCTTCCCCACATGGTCATTGGCTCAGCCGTTCAGAATGTTGGGACATAACGGGGAGATAAACACTATACAGGGCAACCGCCTTTGGATGAAAGCCCGTGAATGTATGCTCCATCCCGAAGCGTTCGGTGGACGTGATGTCACTCCCATAGTGCAGCCGGGCATGAGCGATTCGGCTTCGCTTGACAATGTTCTTGAATTTTTCGTCATGGGTGGTATGAGCCTTCCCCATGCGTTGGCAATGTTGATTCCGGAATCGTTTAACGATAAGAACCCCATCTCTCCGGAGTTGAAAGCCTTCTACGAATACCATTCAATCCTCATGGAGGCTTGGGACGGACCCGCCGCTCTTCTATTCAGTGACGGACGTTATGCCGGAGGTATGCTTGACCGCAATGGTTTGCGTCCCGCCCGTTACCTCATAACCTCCAACGACACTGTTGTGCTTGCATCAGAGACCGGTGTCCTCCCGTTTGATGCGTCTGAAATCAAGGAGAAGGGCCGTTTGCGCCCCGGAAAGATGATGATGATTGACATCGAGGAAGGTAAGATATATCACGATGCTGAATTAAAGGAAAAATTGGCATCTGAATTCCCTTACCGTGACTGGCTGTCACGTAACCGTATCAATCTCGACTCAATAAGCAGCGGACGTAAGGTCGAGACCTCAGTAGAAGAGTATGAAAAGCTCCTTCACACCTTCTTCTTCCATCGTGAGGAGGTTGAGAAGATCATGACCCCGATGGTTACCGACGCCAAGGAACCTGTTAATTCCATGGGTAAGGATACTCCTCTTGCCGTTATGTCTAAGGAACCTCAGTTGCTTTATAACTATTTCCGTCAGCATTTCGCTCAGGTCACTAATCCTGCCATCGACCCGCTCCGTGAGGAATTGGTCATGAGCCTTGACAGTTACATCGGAGCCGTGAAGCTCAATCTGCTTGAACTCTCACCCGAACTTTGTAAAATGGTGCTTCTAAAGCGACCGATTATCTCCAACAGAGAGCTTGACCTCCTTTGCAATCTCCGTTACAAAGGATTCAACACCCGCAAACTTGCCATGACCTTCCCTGTTAAGGATGGTGCCGAGGGTATCCGTGAGGCTGTGAAGCGTCTTTGCAAAGAAGCTGAGGAAGCCGTGGATGAGGGCTGCAATTATGTAGTGCTGAGCGATCGTGGAGTGGATAAGGATAACGCCCCAATCCCCTCGTTGCTTGCCACTTCTGCCGTGCATCACCATCTTATTGACTGTAAGAAACGTGTTCAGACCGCGCTGATTGTCGAGACTGCCGATGCCCGTGAGGTGATGCACTTCGCCCTCCTTTCCGGATATGGGGCAAGTGCCATAAATCCCTATCTCGCATTTGCGGTTATCGACGACCTTGTGAAGCATCATGACATACAGCTCGACTTCAACACCGCCGCCAAGAACTATATCAAAGCCGTGGATAAAGGTTTGCTGAAGGTCATGTCTAAAATGGGTATTTCTACTATACCGAGTTACAAGGGAGCGCAGTTGTTTGAGGCTGTCGGATTGTCGGAAGACCTCTGCAAGGAATATTTCGGCAATACTGTCAGCAAAATCAGCGGTGTAGGTCTGGAAGAACTCTATAATGACATAGCTAAAGCTCATTCCGAAGCTTTCTCGGAGGACTTTGACAAGGAAATTCCGTTGCCTTTCATCGGACAATATGCTTTCCGTAAGGATGGCGAGTCCCACGCATGGAATCCTGAAACCATTGCCACTCTCCAGCTTGCCACAAGAATGGGCAGCTATAAGAAGTTCAAAGAATTCACCAACCTCGTGGATAATAAGCCCGAGCCAATATTTATCAGGGATTTCCTTGATTTCAAGAGGGGAGAGGCTATACCCGTCGAGGAGGTTGAGCCTATCGAGGATATTATGCGACGTTTCGTGACCGGTGCGATGTCATTCGGCTCTATCAGCCGTGAAGCTCATGAGGCGTTAGGCATAGCTATGAATGCTATAGGTGCTCGCAGCAATACCGGTGAAGGTGGTGAGGACCCCGAACGCTTCAAACTTCGTGAAGATGGCACTTCCGCACGTTCTGCCATCAAGCAGGTCGCTTCCGGTCGTTTCGGTGTGACTGCTGAATACCTTATGAATGCCGATGAGATCCAGATTAAAGTGGCTCAAGGCGCTAAGCCGGGTGAGGGCGGACAGCTCCCCGGATTTAAAGTGGATAAAATCATTGCCAAGACACGTCACTCTATCCCCGGAATCTCTTTGATTTCACCGCCCCCTCACCACGACATATATTCAATTGAGGACTTGGCTCAGCTCATATTTGACTTGAAAAATATCAACCCAGCTGCCAAGGTAAGTGTCAAGCTTGTTGCCGAAAGCGGTGTCGGAACCATTGCCGCCGGTGTGGCTAAGGCTAAGAGCGATTTGATAACCATCAGCGGTAGCGACGGTGGCACCGGGGCTTCACCCGCAAGTTCCATCCGTTATGCCGGTGTACCTGTTGAGATAGGTCTTGCCGAGACTCAGCAGACATTGGTCATCAACAATCTCCGTGGTCAGGTCAAGTTGCAGGCTGATGGTCAGCTCAAGAGTGCCCGTGATGTGGTGATCATGGCTATGCTCGGTGCCGAGGAATATGGATTTGCCACAAGTGCCCTCATTGTCCTCGGATGTGTGATGATGCGCAAGTGCCATCTTAATACCTGCCCTGTGGGTGTTGCCACTCAGAATGAGGAATTGCGTAAACGTTTCGTGGGACGCTCGGAGTATGTAATAAACTTCTTCAAATTCCTCGCTCAGGAGATTCGTGAGACTTTGGCAGAGATCGGCGTCAGGAAGATGGACGACATTATCGGTAGAGCCGACCTTCTGTTTGTGAAGCCCGGTGTCGATGATTCGAAAACATCAACTCTCGACTTTTCACGCATACTCTATATGCCTGAGGAAACTGCCACAAACGCTATTATCAACGTCGTGGCTCAGAAGCATGATATTGACCATGTGCTTGACCGTGAGATTATAAGCCGCTCATATCCTGCCATTGAATCAGCTATGCCGGTTTCGCTCGAATTCCCCATTAAGAATACCGACCGTTCTACCGGTGCGATGCTTTCGGGCGTTGTTGCAAAGAAATATGGCGATGCCGGGCTCCCTGACAATACTATTCAGTGTCTCTTCAAAGGTGCTGCGGGTCAGAGCTTCGGTGCTTTCCTCGCCCATGGCATTTCTTTCCGTCTTGAGGGAGATGCTAACGATTATGTCGGTAAAGGTTTGTCAGGCGGTAAGATTGTGATTGTTCCTCCGCAGGGCTCAACTTTCGCCCCCGAAGCCAATATCATTGCCGGTAACACAATTCTCTATGGTGCCACTTCGGGTGAGATCTACATAAACGGTCGTGTGGGCGAGCGCTTCTGTGTGCGTAACTCCGGTGCCACCGCTGTCGTTGAAGGTGTTGGTGACCACTGTTGCGAATATATGACAGGCGGACGTACTGTGGTTCTCGGTACTACCGGACGTAACTTTGCCGCCGGTATGAGTGGTGGTATCGCCTACGTTTGGAATCCTAACGGTGACTTTGACTATTTCTGCAATATGGAGATGGTCGAACTCTCACTGATTGAGGAGATGGCTGACAACCGTGAGCTTTATCGTCTCATAGGTAACCACTACAAGCATACCCACAGCCCGCTTGCCGGTGCGATGCTTGATAATTGGGATGAATATGTGCAGCAGTTTATCAAGGTTATCCCCATCGAGTACAAGAAAGTGCTCCATGACGAAAAAGTTGCCAATCTTGCACGTAAAATTGCCTCAATGGAGGTTGACTAAATCACTTACACTAAAGAAAAAAATGGGAAATCCTAAAGCTTTTCTAAATATACCCCGCAAGGAAGCGGGCTACCGTCCGGTACATGACCGTATCAATGATTATGGAGAGGTTGAGCAGACTCTCAATACTGAGGACAGACGCTTGCAGGCATCACGATGCATGGAGTGCGGTGTGCCTTTCTGCCACTGGAGCTGTCCGCTCGGAAACCGTCAGCCTGAATGGCAGGACAGATTGTATAAAAATGACATAAAGGGAGCCTATCAGCTTCTCACAATGACCGACGATTTTCCGGAATTCACCGGACGTGTCTGTCCTGCGCTTTGCGAGAAAGGATGTGTGCTTAACAAGCAGCATGAGCCTGTGACTATCCGTGAGAATGAGGCTGCCATAGTCGAACGTGCCTTTAACGAGGGCTATGTGTCGGCTCGTCCCCCGAAGCAGCGCACTGGTTTCCGTGTGGCTGTTGTGGGCTCGGGTCCTGCCGGTTTGGCGTGTGCCAATCAGCTCAATCGTAAGGGTCATACAGTCACCGTGTTTGAAAAAAATGAGGCGATCGGAGGTCTGCTCCGTTTTGGCATACCTGACTTCAAGCTTAACAAGAGTGTGATAGATCGCCGTCTTGCGCTATTGAAAGAGGAGGGCATCGAGTTCAAATGCGGTGTTAAGGTAGGCGAGGACATCACTGCCGAGGAGTTGCTTAAAGATTACGATGCCGTCTGCCTTGCCATGGGTGCCGAGGTGCCGAGAGATTTGAAGGTCGAGGGTCGAGACCTTAAAGGTGTGCATTTCGCATTGGAACTTTTACAGCAGCAAAATCGTGTCAACGCCGGTGCTGATATACCTAAGGATAAACGTATCTCCGCCAAGAAGAAACATGTCCTTGTGATAGGTGGCGGTGATACAGGTAGCGACTGTGTTGGCACATCCCACCGTCAGGGTGCATTGTCGGTAACTCAGATTGAGATTATGCCGAAGCCACCTGTAGGTGACAATCCAGCCACTCCTTGGCCCTATTGGCCCGTGGTGCTAAAGACCTCAAGCAGCCATCTCGAAGGTTGCGAGCGCCGTTGGCTTCTTGACACTCGCCGCTTCATCCCTGATGAGAATGGCAATGTCAAGGAGGTCGAAGTCGAAGAGGTTGAGTGGATCAAAGACCCTGAAACCGGACGTATGAATCTGAAACATACCGGCAATGTCGAAACTATCAAGGCTGAGCTCGTACTTCTCGCTATGGGGTTCACTAACCCCGTGGCTGAGGGTATTCTTGACCAACTCGGAGTTGAGAAAGACGCGAGAGGCAATGTTAAGGTAAATGCAAAGCAGCAGAGCAGCGTTGACAAAGTGTTTGCCGCCGGCGATGTCTCCACCGGAGCCTCACTTGTTGTCCGTTGCATCGCCTCGGGCAGAAATGCCGCCAAAGGTATACATGAATATCTGATGAAGCAATAGTTAGAATCACATAGCACTAAGGACACGCATAGTACTGACATGCTAATCCCATCCGCAGGAATTTCGTTGCATAGGTTCCTGTGGATGGGATTAGTTTATTGGAGGCTGTTGCAAAATGAGGTTTTGTCCTCGATGTAGGGATGCTCCCACGGAGCATCCGAGAGCAGAACGGCTTATTTACAGTATGTTCGATACATTTTGTTATGGCTGCATTTTTATTTAATTTCCGCTCCTGAAATCACTTATCTCCTTTTGCTGATATACTCTTTGTTTACTCGATATACAAGCACTCCAGATAGAACAGCGAAGATAATTGCGAATAGTCCGGCGAAACCTTTCAAAAGCAGTGTGCATTGAGAGGAAAGTTGCCCGCTCCATATCAATATAGTGAACAAGAGGACTATACTGATTGAGATAGCAATGATTGCGCCGTATTTTAATTTTCTATTAGTCGGTTTATTGTATAGTTTATTTAATTCATCACGTGAACCAATTTCAATCATTCCCATAAGCAATAAGTTTTGATATTGAACTGATTTAGCGATTATGCAGATAGCATTTGTAACTTCCGTCCATTTATTTTGTGAGAGTTTAAATGCGTTCAGCCCTGCCTGCCGTCTAAACCCCTCGAATTCGGCGGGTTTAAGATTTGTATAGTAAAGCTGTTACTGGTATTTTGAACTGTAATTTTTGCCATTGGTCTATCATCGCTTTAATGCTATATGCAAAATTACTAATTTTAGCGGGCATATAAAATATTCCGTTGATTTTGACTTTTTCGCACTATTTGGGCGATTTCGTGTATTATCTTTGCCGAAAAATAGATTGATCTAAATCGTTTCTAAACCTGTAACATCCAAAACTATGGCAAATAAACACAAATATCGCATTTCAAATGCCGCCCTCGGGAAAATCATCGTGGATATTATCGAGAGAACCCGTTCTACCGAGATTTCAAAAGAACAGTTTCACGACACCGTGTTTGCAGCATACAATTACATCGAGTCCGAAAGCCTCCCAGCAGAGGATGCCGATATCAACCCCAATATATGGGCAGAGATAAAGGAACGCATTGACGTGTCGGCAAAGCGTTCTGCCGCTGCACGTGAACGAGCGGAATTACGGCGCAAAAACCGTGGACTCATAGCAGCAGCCGGTTTGCCTGTCGTCGAAAAATCAAAAATTGTTTTGCCCCCGGCATCAGAAATCTCCGATTATCACCGTGAATTCCTGCAACTCGAACGTGACAAGTTCGATTTGGAACGGGAAAAATACCAACGAGATCTGGCGAAAGAGAAACGAATGGCAGAGGATACCAGAAGGTATCTGCAAAGTTTAGGAATGGGATAACCTTATGCTATGAGTGTCGGCGCAAAAGTTCCTTTTCAAGCTGAGGCAGACTGATACCCATCTGTTCTATAAGCACTAATAGATGGTAGATGAGGTCGCAGGCTTCGTAAGTGAAACGGTCTCGGTTCCCGTCAACCGCCTCAACAACCGATTCAACCGCCTCTTCCCCGACTTTCTGAGCAATCTTCTTCACACCTTTTATGAATAAGCGTGTGGTATAGCTGTTTTCAGGCATTTCCTCGTGCCTACGTGCTATAAGTGCTGAGAGCGAACGGATGAAGCCTTCCTCTGCCGGTAAGTCGAAACATGAAACAGTCCCTCTATGGCAAGTGGGACCATGTGGATGCACCTTTATTAATAAGGTGTCATCATCGCAGTCACGATACATTTCAACTACATCAAGGTAATTGCCGCTTGTCTCACCTTTGGTCCAAAGCTGGTTTCTGGTACGTGAGTAGAATGTGACACGGCGTGTCTCCACTGTTTTGTCGAATGCTTCTCGGTTCATGTAGCCGAGCATAAGCACTCGGAGTGTTACTGCGTCTTGTATTATAACAGGAAGAAGTTGATCAGCGCATTTGCTGAGGTTGAAGTCTGAAAATGTCATTATGAAATGTTATGTAGGGATAAGATAGGGGTTATAAGCGTACCGGAATATTGAGTGCCGAAAGCTGACGCTTAAGTTCGGGTATCGTGATCTCACCGTAATGGAAGATTGATGCGGCGAGGGCGGCATCGGCGTGACCGGTGGTAAGCACATCCGCTATATCCTTTACCGAGCCGGCTCCACCTGAAGCTATGATGGGTATTGAGACAGTTTCAGCGAGTTTAGCGAATGTGTCACAGGGGTATCCTTCACGGGTTCCGTCATGGTTCATGGATGTGAACATGATTTCGCCGGCACCCATCTCTTGCGATAGTTTTGCCCATGAGAACAGCTCTCGGTCACTTAATTTGCTTCCGCCGTGAGTGGTGACATGCCATACGCCCTCACTTAGCTTGGCGTCGATGGCTACAACCACGAACTGGCTCCCATATCGTGAAGCTATCTCATTGATGAGCTCTGGACGGCGCACAGCCGATGAATTTATTGTGATTTTGTCGGCTCCTGCATCAAGCAGACGCGAGGCATCGTCAAGTGATGCGATACCTCCACCCACGGTGAAGGGGATGTTAAGTCGGTCGGCTATACGGCTCACGAGTTTTGCGAACGTGGATCGCTCTTCAAGAGTGGCGCTTATGTCGAGAAATACGAGTTCGTCAGCTCCATCTTTGGCATATTTGGCTCCAAGTTCCACAGGATCACCGACATCGGTCAGCCCTACGAAATTGATACCTTTTACTGTTCTGCCGTTTTTGACGTCAAGACATGGAATGATACGCTTAGCAAGCATGGTGGAAACTTTACATTATGAGCTGATTTAAACTTTTTATAAAAAGAGTAAACCAAATTCTATTATATAATGTGCAAATTTAGGCAAAATTTTCATTGGAATGTTACTTGTGCGGTAAAAAGTCTTAGAAATGTTAAATAGGGGAGGAAAATGCTACAATATTTTGTATTTTTTTGCTAAATATTATACGTTGGCAAAAAAAAGACTAAAAAAAGTTTGGTATGTTATTTTTTTGTTTTACCTTTGTGGCGTTTTTGAAGCTTAAAATTGTTTTATAAATTAATCAAAAAGAAAATGAAAAAGTTAGTTTTATTACTCGCTGTAGTTTTCAGCGCATCACTTTTCTCTTGTGGTTCTTCTGACAAGGCTGCTCAGGCTGCTGACACTGTAGCTGTTGAAGAAGTAGCTGTTGAAGAAGTTGTAGCCGTTGACACTACTGCTGCTCCTGCTGACTCTGTAGCTGCTCCCGCTGATTCTGCTGCTGTAGTTGCCGAATAATTTCAGTGCGAGGCGTCTAAAACGCAAAGAAAAAATCAAGCTGATTGCTCGTAATATGAGCGACCAGCTTCTTTTTTTGTGTCAATATGTGGGGTTTATGGGACAATAAATAGGCTGGAGTGGTTCTTTTAGCCTATTTTTAAGCTAAAATGGATATTTTTGTATAGGGAAATACTAAGAGCGTTGGAATATTTTTCATAATTTTGTAAACCAAAGTGCCAATTTATAAACCAACAACACCACAGCAATCCGATAAGCAATGAAAATAGGGAGTATAGACCTTGGAAAACGACCTGTGATGCTTGCCCCGATGGAGGATGTCACTGATCGTTCGTTCCGCTTGATCTGTAAGGAGCAAGGGGCATCTATGGTGTATACGGAATTTGTGAGCGCTGACGCTTTGATCAGGGATATTCCTGCCACCACAAGGAAGCTTGCCATCGATCCCGGAGAACGTCCTACCGCCATTCAGATATACGGGCGTGAGGTGGAGCCGATGGTCGAGGCTGCGAAAATAGTTGAAAGTGCCAATCCTGATATAATAGATATAAATTTCGGCTGTCCCGTCAAAAAGGTGGCTGGAAAGGGTGCGGGTGCAGGTATGCTCCGTGATATCCCTAAGATGCTTGAAATCACAAAAGCAGTGGTCAATGCCGTGAAACTCCCCGTGACAGTCAAAACCCGTCTTGGGTGGGATCATGAGTCAAAAATAATTGTGACTCTCGCCGAGCAGCTTCAGGATTGCGGAATACAGGCTCTAACTGTGCATGGCAGAACCCGTTCGCAGATGTACACCGGTTCGGCTGACTGGCAGATGATAGCTAAAGTCAAGGAGAATCCCCGGCTTACCATCCCGTTGATAGGGAATGGCGACATAACCACACCCGAACTCGCCCGTGACGCATTTGAAAAATATGGTGTCGACGGTGTGATGGTGGGTCGTGCGTCAATTGGCGCCCCTTGGATATTCAAGGAGATCCGCAGCTTCATTGATGGCGATGATGTCGCTACTGTAACGGTTCATGAAAAGTTCGAGCTTCTGCGCCGTCAGATACGAGAGAGTGTGGATCGAATAGATGAATACAGGGGGATACTTCATATCAGACGGCATCTTGCCGCATCACCCTTGTTTAAAGGTATATCTCATTTCCGGGAAACCCGTATAGAGATGCTTCGTGCATCGCATCTGGATGACCTTATGGAAATATTAGGAAAGATTGAGGAATTAATATTGTCAAATCAACAAACACTATAAAGATTATGAAATTTATATTGACACCAATTATAGCCCTGATCTGCGGTGTTGCGGCATACGGGCAGAATCTTACAAAATATGAATTGAAAGTAGGCGAATTTAACGAGCTGAAGGTCGTGGATGGTATCAATGTGGATTACAAATGCAACAATGATTCCGCAGGACTTGCCGTGTTTACCTCATTGCCTGAGAAAGCCTCTGCGTTTATATTCAATAATAAGAAGGGTAAACTTTCCATGCAGATTTCCACTGAGAGTGTCGGGATGAAAGATATGCCTACCGTGACAGTGTATTCAAAATATCTCACCAAAGTCGAAAATTCGGGCGATTCCACTGTGAGAGTGCTGTCGGTTGCTAAGGGTCCGAAGTTCGCAGCCACACTGATGGGTAACGGTCGTTTGGCTATCAGAAATATTGAGATGGTGGAGGTGAATGGAAAAATCGCTACCGGTAACGGCACACTTGTGCTTGATGGGAGTTGTGAAAAAGCGAACTACACCTTCATGGGTACCGGTGTGATTCAGGCTGACGGTATGAAAGCTGAACTGGTGTCAGTGAAAGCGAGCGGCACCGGTTCTATCGGCGTATGGGCTGTGTCTAAGCTTTCCATCATGGGTGCCGGTTCTACCAAAGTATATTATAAGGGAAATCCTGAAATCAAAAATCGTTCGGTTGGTATAAAGGCTACGCAGATGTAGGCTGGATTGACAACGGTTTAAGCCGGGGATAGATGGAGGATCTGAAATTAACCGTAGCACGCACTATAAAATGGAATGTTATAGACCGTGTGGCGTCGCAGCTGCTTTATGCTGTGACGGGCATAGTGCTTGCTAATAAACTCACGGAGGAGGATTTCGGTCTCGTCGGGGTGATACTGATATTTCAGGCTTTCGCCTCGCTGTTTGTTGACAGCGGATTCTCCTCTGCCCTCATACAACGGAAATCTCCCACAAGGCTCGACTACTCCACGGTGTTGTGGTTTAATCTCGGGGTGGCTACAGTGATTTATGTGGTGCTGTTTTTATGTGCCCCTCTTATTGCCGACATATTCCAAGGTGATGAGCGGTTGGTGCCACTCTCACGTGTTATGTTCCTGTCGTTCATCATCAATGCTTCCGCCATAGTCCAGACCAACAGGCTGATGAAGAAGATGAATGTGAAAATGTTGGCGGTCAGCAATAGTGCGGGGCTTATAGTGAGTGCCGTTGTTGGAATTTATCTTGCGGTAGCAGGGTGGGGACCATGGGCAATCGTCTGGCAGACTATAACACTTGCATCTGTCAAATCTTTGATTTTATGGTTCACAAGCGGTTGGACTCCGTTGTGGCAATTCTCATGGGGTGTCCTCGGTGGGTTCTTCAAAGTTGGCTCCGGGCTGATGTTCAGCTCATTCCTAAACACCGTATTTCAAAACATATACTCCTTTTTCATCGGCTATAAGGTGGGCTATGCTCCGTTGGGTTACTACACGCAGGCTGACAAGTGGAGCAAGATGGGGATAATGTCGCTGACACAGGCATTCACCGCCTCATTCCTGCCATTGCTTTCCGAGGTTCAGGACGAACCTGAGCGATATGCGAGGATATGCGGAAAGACTCATCGTTTTACCTCCTATCTGCTTTTTCCGGCAATGGGGCTGCTGATAGTCATGGCTACGCCTATATTTCATACGCTCTTCGGGCAGAAATGGGATCCGTCAATCATCTTGTTTCAGATTTTGCTGTTCAGGGGTATATTCATGGTGCTGTCGTTGCAGTATAACAACTACATAATCTCCCTTGGCAAGTCAAAACTGTTGGTTGTAACCGAAGTTATCCGTGATGGAGTGGCTGCGCTTGCCATAATACTGACATTGCCTTATATCGGGCTAAGCACACCTGATAATATTGTGAAGGGTGTGGAAATTTTGCTTTTCGGACAGCTTGCCGCTGCCATAGTCACATGGGTTGTCTCATTGTGGTTTGTGATTCGTCTGACCCATAGGTCGCTGTTCGCATATCTTGCCGATATAGCCCCCTACGCAGCGCAGACGGCTGTATTCGCATTGCCTTGCATTATGATTTCACGTTTGGATATGGCTCCGTTGGCTATATGTATACTTCAGGCTTTGACTTTTGCCGTCCTTTATCTTGGGATAAATTACTTGATGAAGTCACGGATCCAGCAGGATGTCATGGATTACTTTACAAAAAAATCCCGTTAAGCTTGCGCCTAACAGGATTTCTCACATTTATTTTATTGAGGAAGTATAAATTTCAGCAATCGCTTTGGTAACTATTCAGCGGACACGCTAAGGCGATAATGTGGAATAGACATCACCATTAT
>CAJTMJ010000023.1 GCA_910577335.1 uncultured Duncaniella sp.
ACTGAAAATTAAGTGTTTAACAGCATAAATTTAATTTTTGTCATCTACTAAAGTGTTTCATCATTTTTTTGAATTTGATTGGTTATTTATCATTGTTTAATCTGTCCACCAGTTCAATTGCTTGTTGGACATCATCTTGATTGATACCTAATATTTCAGCATCCTTGGTTGAAAGATCCAAAATATAATTTTGAGATTGCTTATCCCATCTTATCAGGGAATAAAGCATATTTCTTTTGTCTATTTGCTTGAGATGCATTGCCACATCATTACTCTTTATATCATCTTCTCTTTCCTCGGAATTAGAGAAACTATTGTTGATTGTGACTTCATCCTTGCATGAACTTAGGATTGTTAATGCAAAAAATAAAAATATCGCTAAATTTTTCATTTTTTTAGATATTAAATTCTTACTTTTAAATAGCCATTGGTTATGTTTAGAATCGGCTTATCAACACTTTTAAAATTATATTTTCCTTCATAGTATCCAAGCCGATTTTTATCTGTCGCTATTTCTATTTCTCCAATTAAATTGACATAGTTAACCACGGTCGGTTGATATGTATTGTAGGATAAATTTCCATCTATAATCTCACTGCATACTGCTATCCCGTCAAATCTGTCCGGAATGCATTTTATAAGATTGTCATGATCCCATTCAATTGAGGGCAAATCTTTATCAGTGTATCCGATTTTGTAAACCTTACCTTTACCAAAATCAGTCCTGCTTCCTTTTAGGTAGATTGTAATTTGATAGGACGGTCTGTTTTTGTCTACAGGATTGAGCTTCAGAGTAAGATTGCCTAAATTGAATTCTTCTAAAAAAGTAATTCGGGGTATAAGTTCACGATGATCAACGATAGTAATGTTGTAACTATCCACATAATTATATCCGTTTATTGAGGCTGATGTTTTAACAACTTCTTTTTCGCAGCCTGACAAACTAATAAGCAATACCATCAAAATGACAGTATTAATGTATTGTATGGGAAGTCTCATATTCATATATTTGTGGAGTAAGAAAATGTTATGGGCATTAATTGAATTGAGTCCTCTTCCGGATTACGTAGGACTAATAAGAAAGTATACGAATCTCCATCTGTAGATGCAGTTTTCATATACGTAAACTCATCATTTGTGACAATATCACGTACTAATATGCCTCTCGCATTAACCGGAGCTACATGAGGATTTGACATAGGTCCATAAACCTTTGCTGATGTTAGCATCCAATCTCTATCAAAATATTTATCTTCTAAATCGTTGACATAATAAAGATAGACTCGGGCGAAATCATAATCTGTCTCGGATTTATCAGATGTATACATTCCTCCATTAGCATCCATATAAAATTTGTCACTGGTTGAATAATATATCTTTTTGACATCACATGTAATGCTGTGAATTGGAGATTCGGACCCCTGCATATCAGTGATCTGAAAATATACCCCAACATTGTCTTGCGCATCTTTTAGTGGCACTAATATCTCTGAATAATCATTTTTATCCCAAAGTATATCTTTAGCCGGATATTTAATTCCCCAATTATATTTTATTGCTCCATTAAGCAAGTGCAGTTTATTTGAAAATTCATTATCAATGCATCGAGCCGTTACTTTATATCCCCCGGGTACATGTTGTCCCGAAAGTACGAAGCGAGGCATTCCGACCATTATACTTTTGCTATATTTATCCCCATTTTCGTTGGTTGCTATTATTGATATGATACCTTTCCCTTTTGCTGTTAGGATTCCTTGGGAATCAATAGTGGCTATTGATGGGTCGCTTGTGCTCCAAGTGATATTTCCCCAATAGTTGGATATTCTGTATTTACTTCCGGTCACACCTACCACAGGACCGTCAAGTGTTTGCGTTATACGAGTAACGATCCACCGGAGTGCATCGAAAGAAAAGTCCGTGTGAGATTCAGGGCTTTTTGAAATATAATAATTCTCGCCAAATGGAGAGGTTCCAATCGTGGGAGGATTCAAATAATCAGCCGGGTTAATGTTTATTCCATCACCTATTGAAAGCGCACTGGAGGTTGGTATAAATGGAATTTCAGGGGCAATATCACAATCAAAATTTCCCCATAAAAGAGTATATAACCCAAAGTTTCCTGCTGTATCCGATTTCAATTCTCCTAAATTGGATTTAAATTGTGGAAGTCCGTATGTTGAACTTGGGTAAGAATCATAGTTCGTGGTTTTTGGGAAATTACGATCGTATGAAAATAAATCTTTCTTTATTGATATAAGCCAAAGGAACTTTTTCTTATACTTAAGTTTAAGGTGTGCGATCTTTTGATCATATCCTCGTGCGGGATATAATTCGACCTCTCCTTCAATAGTGGTGCGACCGGGAAGACATGTTAGCAAAGTTGCCATTACGTTATGAAGGAAAATTCCTATTATAGATGGTCCAAGTGCAGTGAGCTGAAAAACGTCTGATTGAACTTTGAATGAGGTAAAGAGATAATGATAAGGCATGGTTACTTGATTGTAGCTGCCATGTGCGACAGCAAGCATTTTTAAGGGATGTCCGGGATCGCCTTTTGGGAATCCTAATTCATTTAATTCTTTTTGCCATAATTTATGCTCGTCATTATTGAAAATACCGGCTGGATCGATATGGTGTACTAACATCTGTTGGGCTGCTGTGGAATATGCGATTTTCTCACCAAGCTTAATTATATTTTGTATGTCAATGTCTGTGAACATTTCTGTCATTTTTGTGAGAAGACCATACTCATCGATAAATTTTAGTAATCCGTTGAATCCATATAGAATACCCAATGGAATGTGCGCACCATTATGTGGCACATCATAGCTTATATATGTGTCAACTTGATGGCTAATAGAGGAATCTTCCATCTTTTTAAGAGCATAGCGTGCAATTAACCCTCCCATACTATGTCCTATAATAATATTGTTATGGCTATCATTTAAATCTTTTCTATTATTGATGATTTTAATTATATTAGTTAAAACGTTCGCATTTGCTTGTATATATTCTTCAGATTTATCCCAATCAACATAAATAATATCGTATCCATAATAAGAATTTAAGTCTTGTATTATATAATTTGACATGAGTCGGGAATCATTCCAGCTCCCTCTTTCTGTTGGATTTAAACATCGAGGATCAAAACCTTCTACGATAATTATAGGTTTACTTATGGAAGTATGTTTCACCCCCCATTCTGAACCCAAATGAATAGAAACTGTAGCAGTTGTGGTTATTCCAAAATAAGAATCACCTCCAATGGTAAGCTCTTCGTCTGGCTTAAATTTATCTGAACTGCTATTTCTTGATTGGTTAATATTTTCAGTTAACACATTTGTATGTGCATGTAATCTTTGACCATTTTTTAAAGTAATATACATTTTTATATTATTAATGCCGGTATTAAGATGCATCCTTATTTTATCGTTTGCTCCAAAAGTTTTATATCCGTTACCGCAATCAATACCAACCTCCGTGATATCACAGTTGGAGAACATTAGCGAGGATGGAATTGAAAATACAACATCCCTTGTTGTAAGTTTACGATTAAGTCCACAGACGGCAAATACGTATTCATATTGATAAGGAGAGGGTGTATCAGGAACTCTTTCCACTTGTCCATCAATATACGTTATTAATCCGTTATTAAGGGCATCAGCTTTAATTTGAGAGTATTGATAAAGCAAAATGCTTAATGGTATCTCATTTGTTTCATAATGATAGTTAGTTACTTCCTGTTTGAAGTTTTTAATGCCTGAATTTCCAGATATGTCTGCTGAATTAATTGTGTTCACCAATCCCATGAATTGGATACCGGTAACACAATTTTTATTTTGTAAAGGTGATTTCCCATTAAATAAGTCCAAGTCTTCTTCTTCAACGGCGTAATCACGTAATAATCCTGTAGGGACAGTAGTCCTATCCAACTTTTCAAACATTCGATCTAATGATTTCCTTAAGTCATCGTCAAATGCGAATGATTTGTTTATGAAAAGCATACATAAACAAATTATAGATATTCGATAAGCGCACTGAGTTTTCATATGGGCTACAGTTTGATGGTTAGTTTGTTGATTTTGTATATTTTATAAGTTCAGTATTCCTATATAGATGTTGGATTCTGTTGTGACTTTGATGTTGAGTGGTTCGATTGGCTCACCTATATATAATGTGAAAGGGACGGTTGTAGAGAATTGTTGGGTTAAGCATGGGGTATCCATAATGTCAGTTATGGATATGGTAGCGTTACCTTCGGGGTATTCGAAGGTGAGGTGCAGATAGCCATCTTCATAGAAGCATTTTGCCCTATCGTGACGAGTCGGCATACGAAGACGATCTTTACTATTATCAGGAAGATTGTCACAAATTAATTCTATTGGCGTTGGAGGATTCTTGGGCTTATCGGGTTCTCCGGCAGCACTAAATCCAAACACCAAAATTAGAACTACAAATACTAAAAACTGTTTCATTTTTTCTGATGGTGTCAATGTTTTTGTTTCTGTAAAATTAGTAATTAAACACATCTCATGACATAATTTTGACGATTAAAGCATCTTACATGGTTTGTTGTAATATCTTAATTATTAGACTGATATAGTCGGATGAAAACAAATAAATTTTGACACTTGAAATTTTTTATATTTATATGCGATATGAGACAATGGTTTTTGAATTTTTCGCACTCTTTCGGGGATTTTGGGTTGTATCTTTGTGAGGTGTTTAAATTAGTTCAAATTTTAAAAATCGGAATACTATGAAAAAGTCAGCAAAGAAAACAGGTGAGAGATGTAGAAAATTGAGAATGGATGGTTGTGGGAAGTATCCTATTTCGGCAAGGGCTTTCGATGATTTTTCATCACGTATAAAAGAGACTTTGGGTTTTGACGATAAGGCTTGTGAGGATGGGATGGTTATGCTGTTCAATTACCTGAACGGTTTGGAGCCGGAGGCGGGGATTACAGATTGCAGCGAGGTGGCAAGAATTGCGTTTATGATGATAAGACCGGGGATTGACAAGGCAATGCAACGCTCCCGCTTGGCACGAGAACGGGCTGGAAGGAGGAGAAGGGAGGGATCGGAGGGATCGGACTTATCAGACCTATCGGACTTATCGGACAAATCAGACCAATCTGACTTATCTGCGTGGTTGGGCTGCTCCGAATCGTCCGATTTGTCTGATTTGTCCGATTTGTCTGATTTGTCTGATTTGTCTGATCCCTCCGATAAGTCTGATAAGTCTGATAAGTCTGATCCCTCCGATCCCTCTGACCGCCTTTGGCTTAACCGGCGGGAGCGTCGGGCTTATGAGCGGGCTGTTGCCCGTGATGACCGGCGCTTTGCCCGCAAGTCACGCAGGCTGCAGCTGTCAAGCTGATATGTGTTTTGTTATTTCCCGAGGCTGATGCCTTTTTCTTGGCTGTTGAGCACTTTGTTGAGTTTGATTTTGCGGTCGGAGTTTTTGCGGAATGTGTAGCGGAGTATTATCCACGGACGCAGGTTGCTGTCACGGTAGCGCACATTGGCAATCTCCATGTAATTGCCTGACCGGGTGACGGTGCGGGTGTGATATTCGCCTGTGGCATGTGTGAGGCAAGCGCCTATATAGAAGTCTGGAGTGAAATTATAGTTCACCTGCAATTCAGCCGTAGATGGGCGATAATAGCGTGTAACCGACATTTTCGAAACTTTTCGATTGTCATAGCTCACATCTCCATAAAATGAGAATTTATTAAGGTAATAGTAGAACCCGAACTGCGATGTGAAGGCGCTATGGGCTGTCTGTTCCTTGAAATAGTTCCCGTACCAGCCTGCCATCCCATACACGCCGCCATTTTTCAGCCGATAGCTTGCGTTCATCACCGCACAAATCTGGGTGAACCGTCCGTGGTTCTCGTAAGTGTAGATGAAAATCCCTTCATCGTTTGTATAGCCTGTCGGCGAGAGCATATCGGTGATGCGCTTATAGTAAACCGATGGGCGTAAGTACAAACCTTTGATATTAAAGGTGTAGGAGAGGGGGATATATTGCATATACTGGGGTCGCAGATAAGGATTGCCCACGCTCTGCACCATCATGTCGGTTGAGGTGTTGAACGGATTCAGCACATTTACCTCCGGGGAATTATTAGAGAGCTGATACTCAAGCTCAAGTGAGTTATTGCTATTGATTACCCATGTAAGCCCAACAGCAGCACGAGGACGGAAATAATGGTTGCTGTGCGTTCCGGCTTTGAGCCATACACCCTCTATTCCTGCCGAGGCATTGAACCACAGGCAGCCGAAAAATTTGTTTACCCATCCGGCATAGATATACTGATTCACATCATTATGCCTGAAGAGCGAATATGGCTCATGGATATGTTCTATGCGGTCGATCTGCAATGACGTGTGCGCCCCGGCTGACAACACTCCGGTTTCGGAATATTCGTTCTGATAGTCAATCTGCAGCGATGCCGAATGACGATGGTTGTGAAACAGCTGTGAGGCGATGATATCATTTGTGTCATCTGCGAAAATGTCTGCACGGTCACTCGAATAGTCGTTTTTGTTGTAATTGTAGGCTATACGGGCTTCAAGCTCATTACCTTTGGCGAACGAATGTTTGTAATATCCGCTTGAGGTCACTATCACGCTTTTGTCGAGATTGCGACCATTGAACATATAGTCGTGTGGCATCTCAGTTTCAATCGTCCCCTCGCCATATTGCCTGTTCTTGGTGTGACCGGTCGATACGTAAGCGTGAGCCGCAAGGTAATCGTTTTGCGACGGATTCCCTTTGAACAGCAGTTCGCCCAACCAATTGCGTTTGTCCTGACGGTTACGTTGCGAGAACGACTGTTTATAGCCTGTATCGGAGCGAGAGATGTCTGAATCTATGTCATTGTGATAGATATACGAGACCGATGATCGTCCATATAGGCTGTATTTGGGATTCCCGACCTCAAAATATCCCACTCCGAAGCCGTTGCACAAGGGAATGTCATGGCGTGTCGCTAATTCATACCAGATGTAGGGGTGGTTCTTGCGTTTAAGCTTGATATTTATAATGGATTTTATGCCATCTTTGATATATCTCCGCTTCGATGACATACCCTCCGTTAGCGATGCTGTCAATAGCAAACATACCGTTACTGTCGGAAACAGTGCTTTTGACTATGCTATCGTTCTGAATAAGCGATATGTTACATGTCGGGATAGCTGTGGAGTCATTAACTGAAATCACGGTTCCGGTAAGTCTTGATTGGGCGTAGGAAACCCCTGCGCCCAACTGAAGCAGTAAGGCGAAAAATAAAAATTTCGACATTTTGATGGGGGATTAGAAAGTGAAGGAGAGAGGAATTAGGTTATGTGATGAGAGAAAAGCGGGGAGAGATGGAGAGATATTCTATCAATGTATGCGTTATTCAAATGCAGCCATCTCTCCTTGTACAAATAATTTTGCTTCGGAGTCGGAATAGCGGGTGAAGCCTATGTTTATAGTGTATCCCTCATTGTTTATATTCAGAATGATACGGTATTCATTCTTACCCTCGTATCTCTCAACAGAGTTGTATGCCCGCTTGGTGTCCGCTTTTATTTTTTCTTCCATAAGCTTCACAAGTTTCGGACTGTTTTCCACAGAGAAATTACGGTAATAATTATCAGTGCTTTTTGTGATCATCACACTGGTATTCTCGTTTCTAAGGCTGGTGTCGGTAAAAAGTGTCTCACATGCGAGTCTCGGGGGTGCCGCCTGAACTGCCAATGATGTCACTATGGCAAATAAGAATGTAAAAATAAGTCTGTTCATGATGATTCGGATTTTATTTATTGTTAAACATTTCATTCATTATCGAGTCATAACCTCTTTTTTCGGCTTTCGCTTCGTTTAGCATTTCACGCATTTGCTCCATGCTTTCCGTTTTTGCCTCAATCTGCATTTCGCGCATCTCAGCAAGGCTTTCAGCTTCTGCTTCGTCAAGCATCTCACGCATCTCAGCCATGCTTTCTGCTTGACTCTGTTCCGCTAATTTTTGAGCATAAGTGTAATTTTCGACTTTTTTACCGGCTATGTACACAATGGTCGATTCCGACATCTCCTCGGTTGACCGGAACATTACGGTGGCACAGATACCTATCACTAATGCGATGGATGCTGCGATTGATAATATGTGCCTGAACGGGATCCTTGCTTGGCTTCTGCTTGGCTTCCGCATAGCGGCTTCAATACCCATTTCAAGCCGGCATGAGTCGATATCGGGTGAGTGGAGAGGTGATGAAGCCAACAGCCGGCGCAGTTCAGCTTCCTCGGTTCGTGAAAGCCTGCATTCGAAATATGCGTTGACCAATTCCTCTATCTGTTCTAATGTCATATTCTTCTCCATAATGGTTAATCGTTAAGAAGATTATTACAATTATTCCTTAAAATTTTACGAGCTCTGCACATATAGCTTCTCGTGACCTCAGGACTTATGCCGAGTCGGACAGCTATTTCTCCGTAATCAAGACCCTCTGTGGTGTAAAGTTCGAACACTTGAAGTATCATCCCTGACAGAAGCTGTCGTGACATGAGCCGTATCTGTTCAATTTTGTCCCGGTTGTCTATCCTGTCTGCAGTATTCTCAGTGTCGCAACTTCTGTAGGATATATAGTCGGCGGCTTCTGCTTTAAGTTTGCGTCGTCTGATAATGTCTATGCAGATGTTACGTAAAGCAGTGAACATGAACGCTCTCTTTTGGTCAGAGCCAACATCTGTTCTCTCATTTTGCCACACTTTTATGAACAGCTCCTGCAATGCGTCGTCAGCGTCCTCCTTATTGAGCAGGACTTTCGAAGCCGTAGCGTGCAGAAGCTTGCGTAATGTGAGAAAATTAGATGTCTTTGCGTCGGTAGTCACTAATTCTGAATTTTGATTCATATAGTATACGTACATGCGTCATGAATCATAACAAAGTTAGGTAAATTATTTTGAACTGATTTAAAATTTTATTTTTCAAAGATTGAAAATATGGTGAATTTCATCCTGAGTTTGATATTTTATGAAAAATTTAAATCAGTTATTTATTTTAATTTGTTTTTCGTTGCGAAAATGAGTAATTTAGATGTCTGAAATGACACTATATACTACAATAGTATTAAACATCCTCTAAGATAATGCAACAGGAATTCGCTTCGAAGCTTTTGGAAGGTGCTGTGACCGAACTTTCACGCTTGCCGGGTATAGGCAGAAAAACAGCATTGAGATTAGCGTTACATATCCTGCGCTGTGACGAGCGGACCGGAGTGGCTCTCGGTGAGTCCATAATAAATATGCGGAAGGGTATACGATATTGTTCCGTGTGCCACAACATATCCGAAACCGAGGTCTGTCCGATATGCGCCAATGAGCGTCGCGACCGCTCGACGGTATGCGTGGTGGAGAGTGTCAAGGATGTGATGATTTTTGAGAACACAGGTCAGTATGCCGGGCTGTATCATGTGCTTGGCGGAGTAATCTCTCCGATGGATGGTGTTGGACCTGATCAGTTGGAGATTGATTCGTTGGTGGAGCGAGTGGCTGAAGGTGATGTTAAGGAGGTGATTCTCGCTTTGAGTGCCACGATGGAGGGTGAGACGACTAATTTCTATCTCTATCGCCGTCTTGCCGCCTATACCGATGTGAAAATTACCCAGTTGGCACGAGGTGTGTCAGTAGGGAATGAGATTGAGTATACAGATGAGATAACTCTCGGACGGTCATTGCTCAACCGCACTCTATTCTCCGATTCTATAAAGAGATAAGGCAGTAAGTCTGCAATTCAGATTGTCCGTATTCAAGTAGTCTTTAAAGGAATTTTTGGTAGAAATAAGCCGATGTGTAAGTGGGTGGTGTGCGCAACCACGATTTAAGCCGTCCAGAGATTTGAAATCCTGCCTTTTCAAATAAAGCACGGCTGGGGTGGTTGGTCTCGGCTATTGTGCAATATAGCTGGTGAAGCCCGAGCCTTGCACGGCAATATTCAGCAACCAAATTTAGTGCAGCATACCCGTATCCCTGTCGCTGGTATCCGTTTGTGATAAGTATTCCTATACCGCATCGGGAATTTACAGCGTCGAAGTCAAATAGATCGACAGTGCCTATCGAGGTAGGGAAAAGCTCCTTTTTTGAATCATGTACGCCTGTCTCGACATTCCCATTCCCGTTTTTAAGGTCTATCATAAACCTCAACTGCTTTGCGGCAAAGATATCACCGTCGTAATTGTCTATATAATCCCAAAGCTGTTTGCGGGAGTAGGGCGCAAGCGTCACTCCCGTGCTCCAGAGCGATGTGTCGTTTTCCCACTTATAGAGGGTGTCAACATCTATTGGCTCCGGGGCACGGAGAACGATGCGTTCATCTGACAGAGTGAATTGTCGGTTTTTATCCACTATTTAAGTTCAGATATGGTTAAGTTTGTATGCGATTTCTCAGGCATTTTCGGTAAGGAAGCGTTCCACGTCGAGAGCTGCCTTACAACCCATGCCGGCAGCAGTGATAGCCTGACGGTATAGAGGATCGGCAACGTCGCCAGCGGCAAAGACGCCGGGGATATTGGTGGCTGTGGTTTCACCTTTCACCTTTATGTAGCCTGTGTGGTCACATTCAATGAATGGACGGAACACCTCAGTGTTGGGGCTATGTCCGATGGCAAGGAAAAATCCGTCAATCGGGAGGTCATATTCTCTTTGTTCCGGAGTGCCGTTAAATTCCACAAGGTGTGCGCCTTCAAGGAAATCCACGCCATAGAGTCCGGCAGTGATGGTGTTGTGAAGCACTTTGATGTTCTCCTTCTCGTGAACACGGGCTTGCATCACCTTTGAAGCGCGAAGGTGAGGTTTGCGGACAATCATATACACTTCTGCTGCGAGATTGCTGAGATATAGAGCCTCTTCACAGGCGGTATCTCCACCTCCGACTACGGCAACCTTCTTGCCACGGTAGAAGAATCCGTCGCAAGTGGCGCAAGCCGAAACACCCATGCCGTTATATTTGGTCTCATCGTCAAGTCCGAGGTACTTGGCTGACGCACCTGTGGCAATGATGATGGTATCGGCAATGATGGTCATGTCATTGTCGGTTTTAGCTACAAACGGACGGGTTGAGAAGTCAACCTCCTTTACAAATCCGGGACGGATATCAGCTCCGAAGCGCATAGCCTGCGCTCTTAGGTCTTCCATAAGTTTCGGACCTGTGACACCTTCGGGGTATCCGGGGAAATTCTCAACTTCGGTAGTGATGGTGAGCTGACCGCCGGGTTGATAGCCTTCGATCATTAAGGGTGCTATGTTGGCACGAGAAGTATAGATAGCGGCGGTATAACCAGCCGGTCCTGAACCAATGATTAGGCAACGAGTCTTAATTTCTGCCATTTTGATGATTATTTTACGGTTGTTTATTAATATCGGTTATAAATGAATATGCGATTTATCTCAGGTCGATAACTTCAACGCCGGGATATTTTTTCGCATCGAATCTGAAGTGCGACATAGGTAGGGTAGAACCCTCTTCCACTCTTGAGATGGCAATCGAGACATTCTGATTGTTGCTCATGGTGAGGTCGATATGGGTAGGGAAGAGAGTTTTGGCGTTGAGAGTGAGCACCACGCCTTTTATGTCGCTCTTAGGTGACAATGCCGTCAGGCGTATTTTTTTGCTTCCTGCCGGGCTTTTCAGCAACTGGGCTTTGTAGCGGTTGTTGAACGACCTGATTATGGCAAACGGGTTAATCTGCTGTAGCTCTTCGGCTGTGGGTTCGGTCATGTTGACTTCGCCTGAATGTGCCGAGTAAGTCCACTGGGTCTTACCGTCGAACCACGACACCATCTGAGGGGAGGAGATGGTGAACCGTTCACCGGATATGGTCATTATCCCTGACTGGGAATGACCGTCAGCGGTGATGGTATAGCCCGCTATCAGCGATTTCGCCGATTTGATTTTGTTTGCCGAGCTATTCAGTATTTGGGACACACTCTCAGCCCCGGCGGCATTAAACGATAACGCCGCCATGAGTATCAGTGTAAAAATTGAGATATACCTTTTCATCAATCAAATAAACAACTAATATGCGCTTACGGTTGAGATTTACGATTACAGAGATTGAAATCAGGCGTTTTCAAGTATACGCTCAAGCGTAAGGCTGTCAACCAACACCTGACGGGGCTTGCTTCCCTGTGCCGGACCAACTATGCCCGCAGCTTCCATCTGATCAATGATTTTGCCGGCACGGTTGTACCCGATGGAGTAACGGCGTTGCAATGACGAGGTGGATGCTGTGTTGGATGACACAATGAATCTTGCTGCTTCATCAAAGAGCGGATCCTTGTCGCCGACAGCGGCATAGTTTCCACCTTCACCTTCGGGCGTATATTCCGGGAGTTCGTAGGGATGAGAATATCCTACCTGATTGGAGATGCTTTCACAGATATCGCTTACTTCAGGAGTGTCGATGAATGCGCACTGCACACGTTCAAGCTTTCCGTTGATCGAGAAGAGCATGTCGCCTCGACCTATGAGCTGATTTGCGCCGAGCTGGTCGAGGATGGTGCGTGAGTCGTTACCCTGAATAACACGGAATGCAATACGTCCCGGGATGTTGAGCTTGATACCGCCGGTGATGACATTTACGGTAGGACGCTGTGTGGCGATGATTAGGTGGATACCTGCGGCACGAGCCACAGCGGCAAGACGTGACACCGGATTCTCTATTTCCTTACCTTGACGGATAATGAGGTCGGCAAACTCGTCAATTATAAGGACGATATAGGGGAGGAAACGATGTTTTTCAGGATTCAGCTTCCGTGCCACGAATTTTTCATTGTATTCCTTGATGTTTCTGGCTCCAGCCTGTTCGAGAAGCGATAGGCGGTTGTCCATCTCCATACACAATGAATTCAGCACGGTCACAACCTTTGACATGTCGGTGATAATAGCGTCCTCGCCGGGTATGGCAGCAAGATAATGTTGCTCAAGCTTGCGGTAAAGGCTTAGTTCCACACGTTTGGGGTCAATGAGCACAAATTTCAGTTCCGACGGGTGCTTCTTGTAGAGCAGTGATGTGATTATGGCATTCAACCCGACTGATTTACCCATACCGGTAGCACCTGCCACAAGAAGATGGGGCATCTTGCTAAGGTCAGCCATGAATATGTCATTTGAAATGGTGCGGCCGAGAGCCATCGGAAGTTCCATTTTAGAATTCCTGTACACATCGCTGTCAATAACCGAGCGCATTGAAACCACCTGCGGATCCTTGTTAGGCACCTCGATACCGATTGTCCCTTTGGCAGGGATAGGAGCGATGATACGTACACCCAACGCTGCAAGGCTCAACTGCAGGTCGTCGCCAAGGCTCTTCACTGAACGTGTGCGAACACCCTCGGCAGGTATGATTTCATACAGTGTGACTGTCGGACCGATTGTGGCTTCGATATGTGAGATTTCAACGCCATAATGTTTGAGCGTTTCAGTGATGCGTTGCTTGTTAAATTCCATCTCCTGAACGTCCACTGTGACACCTTTGTCCTCGGCGGGACGGAGCAGGTCAATAGACGGGAATTTATAGCGTGACAGCTCTGCCCGCGGGTCGTAAAGTTCCGATTGTACGTGCTCGGCAACTTCATTTCCTATGACGGCTTCATCCTCAATCGGAGTTTCAGCGGATTCAATAGTTGCGGTGTATGTCGGAACGTCTGCAACTGTATCATTGGATGAATGGAAGAGGGGAGTATTGGCGGGAGTTGAGAAAAGTGGTTCGTAAGATACCTCGTTTTCTTCCTGAGTTGGAGCAGCTATCGAAACTGTTTCTTCCTGTGTGGTTACTGACTCAGGATCGGGCGCATCCATTACCACAGTCTCTTTCGCTTCAATGATTTCATCGGTGATTGTTTCCGGTTCCTTGTGTGGAGCAATGGCTACATGAGCTTCTTCAGCAAGTTTTGCTTCACGGGCAAGTCTTGTCTCTTCAGCTAATCTTGCTTCCTCGGCTCTTTTTGCCTCGTTGGCAATGCGGATCTCCTCAGCCCTGCGTGCTTCCTCGGCTCTACGTGCTTCTTCAACTTTTCGAGCTTCTTCGGCAAGACGAGCCTCCTCGGCTTGCCGAGCTTCTTCCGCTATGCGTGCTTCTTCAGCTCTACGTGCTTCCTCTTCAGCTTCTATACGTTCTCTTTCGGCTCTACGCTCGGCTTGGCGTGTACGATATGCCTCATATTTATTGCTGAATATACCGAAAGCCGTTTTTATTTTTGTGAGATACAGGAATACGACCATTCCAATCATCACCACACTTACACCTATCGCACCCCATATACCAGTGAATGTTATAAGGCGTTCGTTAAGGAAATGACCGTGACCACCTCCCCAATATATAGGGGAAGCCATTTCGTATGTGATCAATCCGCACACCACCGAAAGTGATATGGCTGTTAATAAGCAATTGAGGGTTAGCGACCAGAAGTTACGGCGATATACCTTCAACAGCGACAGTCCGCACATTGCGACATAGTATATCAAAATGAATGAACCGATTCCGAGCCAGTTGTAGATGATGCTATGGGCGAGCCATGCGCCAAATGGACCTCCGGCATTTTTTATCATCTCCGGGGTGAAATCGTCGTTGAGGACTGCGCTTTGGTCATTACCTATGTTGGCAAAATAAGAGATTGACACTATTAGAGCGTATGCCGAGAATGCCACTAATACCAATCCGAGGAACATGGCTGTGCGTGAATCCTTGATCAATGCCCATGTGGTTGATATACCGGATTTATGATGGCTATCGGTACGGGTACCGGATACTTGCGTTGCACCGGTTCCTGCTTCAACTGTCCTTGCCTGTGCTGTTTGTGTGGCAGTTGAGGTTTGTTCGGGTGCAGCTGGAGCCGCTTTGTATGTTTCCTGACTTTTCTCGGAGGGTTGCTCCTGAGGATATGTGGAAGCTGCTCCGGAAGTACGATAGTCCTGAGTTTCTCGTTGGTTGAGTATTGCCTCGGCATCGAACAATGAATTGTCGGAGTATGATGACTCGTCGATAGGGGAATATGATGTTGACATTTTGGAATTAACGTGTGCGCAATTAATGAAATGATTTTATGATTGGAAAGCAAAATTACGAAAATTCTTTCAGATATTACAATGAACTGATTTAAACTTTTTATATAATTTCGAAAATAATATCAAATCTTAAAAAAATAAAAAAATTAAATCAGCTCATAAAAATTTCAATAGCATGGAGTTTTGTTTTTATCATATTGAACTAAGTTTCATCAGGGGATGTTTAATTCTAAAATATTAATCGTTTTATCAAGATAAACAAAGGTATAAAAACGTACATAACATGAAAAAGATAGGTATATTTTACGGATCAACCACCGGTACCACCAAGGACGTTGCGAAGAAAATAGGTGAACAGC
The DNA here is from genome assembly GCA_910577335.1 of uncultured Duncaniella sp. Taxonomy (GTDB): domain Bacteria; phylum Bacteroidota; class Bacteroidia; order Bacteroidales; family Muribaculaceae; genus Duncaniella. Next base: position 15,413 of record CAJTMJ010000023.1, read on the forward strand.
TTGGCGTAAAGCCGGAAGATATTCATGATGTGGCATCTGCGGCTCCTTCGATGGTTGGAGATTATGACGTTATCATAATAGGCGCAAGCACTTGGGGGGACGGTGACCTACAGGACGATATGGCTACATTCCTTGACGGAATGCAGGCTATGGATCTGCGTGAGAAGGAAGTGGCAATCTTCGGCTGTGGTGACGAGTCAATGGCTCAGACTTTCTGTAACTCAGTAGGTGAGATATATCATCGCCTGCATGACGCTCACCCTATCTTCATAGCTCCATTTAACAATAAGGGTTACGATTATTCTCATTCCGAAAGCGATGTCAAAGGTATGATAGTAGGTCTATGTATAGATGAAGTCAACCATCCGGAAGAAACCGATGCCCGAATTAAGGCATGGTGCGATGAAATAAAGGAAGAAATATGTTAGAAAATGTGAAAATGTTTTGCCGATATGGAATTTTATTCTTAAATTTGCACCTCAAAATGCAGAATAACGAAAAATAAACATATACGGCAATGAAAAGAACATTTCAACCTTCTAACAGAAAGAGAGTTAATAAGCATGGTTTCCGTGCTCGCATGGCTACACCCGATGGTCGCAAAGTATTAGCACGTCGTCGTGCAAAAGGTCGCGCACGTCTTACCGTTTCTGACTCTATCGCAGGAAAGTAATCATCACTTCCAACAAAGAAATAGAAAAAGCCTTTCGAAAATTTTCGAAAGGCTTTTTCTATTTCTTTGCCACTTTTTTATTTGGTCACAATCTCATAGTGCAAATCATCGAGATTGTATTTCTTAGATATAATGTGGCTTTGCAAAAGGTATTGGAAGTAGAGATGCTCCCCCGGGCAAAAGGTATTGGAAGTAGGGATGCTCCCCCGGAGCAAAAGATATTGGAAGTAGGGATGCTCCCCCGGAGCATCCGGTTGGAGTAGGTAGGGAATAAGTAGGGAATAAGCTGGAAAATAAGCCATTTGCTATCGGATGCTCCGGGGGAGAATCCCTACTTCAGGGACAAAAGTCTCGTTTTGCAACGGCTTCCTGCTTTTTTAGAAGAGGTAAGCCAATGAAATGGTCCAGTAACGGTTTTTGGCGTCGATGTCAGCTTTGCCGTCCTGTATGCCTACCGCTTTCATTGCTTTGGTCATACCGAATCCGTAGCGGGCGTTCAGGTCAAGATGGCTGAGCAGCTGGACTCCGAAACCAAGATTGAATGCCCAGTCAACAGATTTGTTCTTGTAAGCTTCATCAACGTGACGCTTGCTTGTCAGGAATGACACGCTTGGTCCGGCTGCAACGTATGGCACAAGCACTTTGCTGATGAGAGGGAGCGAAAGTTTGTATTTAAGGTTGAGCGGAATTTCGATGTAATCTCTGTCGTTTTTTTCAAGATTGTTTTCCATAAGGAATTTTGCGTTACGACGCACATACATGGCTGAGAGGTCGAAGCCGAGACCGACCACGGGGATGGTAAACTCGGTGGTAAGGCCTGCTGTCCAACCGGTCTGATTATCACTATCGACCACATCCTTGTTAAAATGGAGGTCGTTGACTGTAAGACCTACACGTGGTCCGATTTTGAATTGTGCGTGTGCTTGGAATGATGTGGCGCCTACCATCATCAGCAGGGCAACAAAAACAAATTTAATTGCTTTCATAAGTAAATAGTTTATTGAAAATGAAATTGCATAAAATCGTTACAAAGATAAGCAAATAATTAGATATTTCCCTAATAATTAGTGAACTAATTTGAGGAAAATATAAAGAACTGATTTAAACTTTTTATAAAATGTTAAACTCAGACTGAAAATTATCCTGTTAAAAAGTTTAAATCAGTTCAAAAAGTCGTGTTTAGAGGGAGGTTTCATAGCTTTCCAAACAGAGCGACAGTACAAGCCTCTTCTCAAATTCCTCCGATAGTTTCTGACTTTCGGCAAAATCAATACCTGTAATTCCGAAAAGAGTGCGAAAATATCAAAAGTATGAATATGTTATAAAACATAATTGTTTAGTTTTAAAATTTAAGTTTTGTTTATATATTTGCAAAAATATATTTACCGATTCACTTTTGGGGATTTTTGTAAATAGCTATGAAATAATAAACCAACACCGAAAAAATTATGAGAAAAGAATTAGTATTTTTGCTGAGTTTGGTTGCTGTTGCGTTGACCGGTTGCAGCAGCGATGATGATATGGGCTCAAAGAATGATCGGAAGGATATAGAATTGAGCGTTGAGGAATCGGCTATTGTTTCAGTTCAGAATTCACGGGCTTTTGACATGCTCAAATTTTATGATGAAAACACCGAAGATAAGAATTTTATCATATCACCGTTGAGTGCGCAGTTTGCGCTTGGAATGCTTGCCAATGGGGCACATGGAAACACCTTGGATGAACTTACGGCGGCTCTCGGAGTGGAATCATTAGGGGAACTTAATTCGCTCAACAAACGCCTATTAAGGGAATTGCCTAAAGCTGATAAGAAAGTGAAATTTCGGGCTGCCAACTCAGTATGGTTGGACAATCGTTTTGAAGTTCTCCCATCCTATTCCCGTGCCGTTGGTGAATGGTATGACGCCGAGGCTACGAGTCTTGATCTTTCCGATGTGTCGTCGATCAGGCGTATCAACAGTTGGTATGACCAAAAAACCGAAGGTATGATCCCGAAGGTTTTAGATATACTGAATCCGGATGCTATGTTTTATCTTATAAACTCTTTGTATTTTAAGGGAGAGTGGAATGAGAACTTTAAATTTGATAAGGCGAACACCAAGGATAAAGATTTTACAAACATAGCAGGAATAATCAAAAAGGTTCCCATGATGTGCAATAAACTTACTTGCCGTTATTATGATGGGGAAAAATATGGAATTCTTAAAATGGACTTTGGTAACGGTTCCTATTCAATGTATATAATTCTTCCGGATGAGGATTTCTCACTCGGAGAAACAATTTCACTATTTGATGGAGATGTGTGGACAATGACAAAGGATAATCGTTATATCGGAGAGTGTAATATAGAACTTCCGAGGTTTAAGATAGATTCATATATTGATCACATACCGTATTTGAAATATATTGGAGTTAAAGACGTGTTCTATAAGAACGATGCTGATTTATCTGCGCTTTCCCAGCAAAAGATTTATGTGTCAGATGCTTTTCAGGTGTCTGGAATTGAAGTAGATGAGAATGGTGCAGAAGCAGCTTCTGTTACAGTAATCGGATCGGTTGGATATGACCATATACCTTCAAAGAAAATCGATTTCATCATGAACCGCCCATTTGCGTTTGTCATTGAGGAAACATCGACTAAGACAATTCTTTTCATGGGTTGCGTTAAGGATCTCTGATTAATCAATACCTCTCTATAATAAAGGAAATGAGGCTGTGTCAATTTTTGGCACAGCCTCATTTCCTTTATTATAGAGTTTTATCAGTCTTGGAATTCGATAAGTGGTGCATCAGTCCCTACAACCTCGTCAACAGTGACAAGTACACGCTTGATCACGGCGTCGCTTTCGGCAAGGACATCATTTTCCATCTTCATTGCCTCATAAACGAGCAGGAGGTCACCTTTCTTGACTGCCTGACCGTCTTTGACTGCGATTGATACAATCCTACCACCCATTGGAGCTGACAATACAGGACCGGTGATAGGCTCAACGGCAACCTTTACTTCTTCCTTTACAGCTTCTTTAGGCTTGGCTGCCTCCTCGGCTGCAAATTCTTCGGCACGGCGTTTACGGAGGAATCCGTTAGCAACCGACGGAAGCAACTGGAGCAGGAGATACTCTTCGTCGTTTGAAGCGAGTTTCTTACCGCCAAGATCTTCAAGAACGGGATTGTCGGGCTGCTTGTAGGATGACACATCGTAGGGCTTTTCTACAGGGCTTCCTGTGATCTTTTCACGGAATGTCGGGTCGATGGGCACAGGGGTCTTGCCATATTCACCCTTGACGAGTGAGATGAACTGATTGGATGTGTTTGAATAATCGGGTTTCCCGTTTTTGCGGTCGAGAGCCACAAGAACAGCCTGACTACCTACAATCTGGCTGGTCGGTGTAACCAACGGAATCAGACCTGCGTCACGGCGTACCATCGGAATCAGGCGCATCGCATCTTCGAGAAGGTCTTCGCTCTTGAGCTGTCGGAGCTGTGCCACCATGTTAGAGTACATACCGCCGGGCACTTCGGCATTCTTGACGAGTTCGTTGGGCTTGGGGAAATTGAAGTAAGCCTCGATCTTATGGCAAGTGTCGAGGAGAGCTTCTTCATCGTTGGCTTTGGCAAACTGGATAGCGCTATCGAACAGAGCGAGAATTTCAGCAGGAAGTACATCCTTGAGCGGATCATAGTCGATAGGCATATTGTCGCGGTTGAGGTCGAAGTCGGCAAGCGATTTGCGGGCATTGAAAAGTTCCTTGCGGATTCTGCCCACAGCTTCCATGTTGACTTCCACTTCCACGCCCATGCGCTGACAGAAGATGTAGATCAATTCGATGGCAGGAGCCGCAGAGCCGCCGCCGAACCACCAGATATTAGTGTCGAGAATATCAACACCGTTGATTATAGCCATCAATGCGGATGCGAGACCGTAGCCGGGGGTGCAATGGGTATGGAAATCAACGGGGACTTTGACCTCACGCTTAAGAGCTGAGATGATTGACGCAGCACGTGAAGGGCTAACCAGACCAGCCATATCCTTAAGGGTGATAATCTTAGCACCAAGGCTCTCCATGGCTTTGGCTTTGCCTACGAAATATTCGTCAGTGAAGATCTTTTCAGGTTCTGGAGCTTTGCCGGAGAACATTGATTTAAGTTTTCCCATGAAGCCTTTGGGAGCTGCGGGTTCCTCCTGCTTCGGGTCAACGGTGTAACATACAGCTCCGTCGGCTATACCGCCGAGAGAGTTTATAAGTCGTATTGATTCTTTGACATTATCAATATCGTTGAGAGCATCGAAAATACGCATCACGTTCAACCCGTTGTCGATAGCCTCCTTGTAGAAGCCTTTCAACACAGAATCGGGATAGGGCACATAACCGAAAAGGTTACGGCCGCGAGATAGAGCTGAAAGCAATGACTTGGGGTGTGCACTTTTTGAATCCATTGCCTTGGAAATAGTGCGAAGTCGGTTCCACGGTGACTCATCAAGATAACGCATCACAGAATCGGGAACTGCACCGCCCCAGACTTCCATTATATAAAAATGAGCATCTTCGTACAAAGGAAGTAGTTTGTCGATGGTTTCTTGGCTCATACGGGTGGCAAAAAGTGATTGCTGTCCGTCACGCAATGTCAAATCGCGTATTTTTAATTTAGCTCGTGTCATATTGAACAGATTTTAAAACTGTGCAAATTTAAGTAAAAACTTGTAATTAAAGAAAAATTTCTTTAATTTTTTTATGCAGTAAATTTATAAGTGACCTTTTGAAGCGGCGGAAAGGGGATGAAACTGACGAAAGGTGTCAGAAACAGGGGTGTCAGAAATAGGGATTGTGAGCCTTTTCGAAACGGATGGTGGTTTCCGGTCCGTGTCCCGGAAGCACAACAGTGTCGTCAGGGAGAGTGAACAATTTCCTGCGGATAGAGTCCAACAACTGAGCCTGATTACCTTTAGGTAGATCGGTTCTGCCGATTGATCCTTTGAACAGGGCATCGCCTGTTATAACAAAGTTTGACTCAGGGCAATAGAGTGCGATGCTGCCCGGAGAGTGACCCGGGACATCGAGTATATTCACAGGTTCCTTGCCGAGATAGATAGTGTCGCCATCGTTAAGCTCCACGTCAAGTCCCATATCAGTCAGCTGCAACGGAAGATGAAACTGCATGGCTTGACTTTTTAGCGACTGCCCGAGGAAATTGTCGTCGGGATGCGCTTTTATCTCTAACCCGTATTTCTCTTTCACGTATGCATTGCCAAATATATGGTCAAGGTGCATGTGGGTATTTATAAGTTGAGTAACTTTCAGCTCGTTACGTTCGATAAAACTGTCGAGAGCTTTTCGCTCGTCATCATCGATCATGCCGGGGTCAACGATTGCCGCTTCACGCGAGTCGGGATCCCACATGACGTAGGTGTTGATTCCGAACATATTGAAGACAAATCTGCTTACTTTCATAATTCTACATAGATTAAGTCCTTGGTTTTATAATAATCCTCATAAAAATAATCGCTGAGAGGCACATCGATAGTCGGCTGCTGCACACGTCTAAGCTCTTCAGCGAGATCGCCCCCTTTAAGGCATATAAGACCGTTGGGGAATCCGTTGCGATCCTTATTGGATATGTTTTTCTTAACCAGCTTCACAAGCTCGTCGAGCTGCATCACCGCACGCGACACTACGAAATCGACTTTAATGTGACATTCGCCTATGTCGCCATGCTGAAAAGTGACATTCTTAAGCCCTATTTCCTCAGCTATCGATGATGCGACCTTTATCTTTTTACCGATACGGTCAATAAGATGGAATTTGCAATTTTGCCACATAATAGCCAAAGGTATACCGGGGAAACCGCCGCCGGTGCCGAGGTCGATGAATGTGGTGCCGTCAACCGGGGTGATAAACTTGGCGATGGCTAGGGAGTGAAGTATATGGTGGGAGTAAAGATTGGAGATGTCTTTACGGGAAATTACATTTATTTTTTCGTTCCAGTCGGGGTAGAGAGTACCCAATGCCGTGAACTGTTGAATCTGAGTTTCCGAAAGTGAAGGGAAATATTTTAATATCTCATCCATAATCTATTTTGAAAGATTTTTATGTTCATGCTTCTAACTAACAACTTACGTTTGCCGAGCGTTTTAAAGTAAGGTAGTTCTATATGCAAAATTAAGAGATATTTATGATATTTTGATTAAATTTGCAAGCAAAAATTAACAAACAATGATAAGAATAGGGAAATACAACACTTTGAAAGTTGTAAAACTTGTGGATTTCGGGGTGTATCTGGATGGCGGTGAAGGTCAGGAGATACTTTTGCCCGCTAAATATATTGAATCGCCATTGAATCCCGGTGATGAGATCAAAGTGTTCATATATAGGGACTCGGAGGAAAGGCTTATAGCCACTACGGAGCATCCGTATGCCGAGGTCGGAGAGTTTGCGTTTCTTCAAGTCAGCGCAGTGAACCGGGTGGGAGCCTTCCTTGACTGGGGGCTGACCAAACAGCTGCTTGTGCCTTTTAGCGAACAGAAGGTCAGGCTGCGTGAAGGGATGGTTTGTCTGGTGTATGTATATCTTGACGATGTGACAAAACGTATAGTCGCTTCAGCTAAGATTGAAAAATTTTTAGGGAACAAGTATCCCCATTATAAAGTTGGTGACAAGGTGCAGGCACTGATATATAAGCATACGGAGCTTGGATATAAAGCTATTGTGGATAATCTTTTCCACGGGATGATTTACGACAGCGACCTGTATGCTCCGCTTGTGGTCGAGGAGATGATCACCGCATACATTAAGAATGTGAGAGAGGATGGGAAGCTTGACCTGCTTGTAAACGGAGCACACGACGGCAGAGTGGAAAATCTTGCAGATAAAATTTTAGGGCGGCTAAAGGAAGAGCCTGACGGATTTTTACCTCTTGGCGATTCATCGTCACCTGAAGCCATCCGTGAGACATTCAGCTGCTCCAAAAAAGATTTTAAGAAAGCCATAGGGCTTCTCTATAAAAAGAAGTCCATTGTCATAACTCCCGGCGGGATTTCTATGGCTAAATAAAAAAATTAAGTCAATTAAACTCAGCTTATAGAGTCGAGCTCAAGTGACGCAAGTTCCCAAAGCGACATTGCGTTTTCAAGCTGTTTTGTGGCTGCCGCATGGCGGTCGTAAATATCAGTCGGAGGATTTCCGGCTGATATTTCTTTTTCAATATCGGCAACAACCAGTTCGAGACGTGAAACCTCCGCCTCAGCTTCCTCTACTTTTTTCCGGGCTTTCCTCACGAGTTTTTCATGCTCGCGCTGCTGGGCGTATGAGAGCTTTCCGGCTGACGGCTGAGAGCCGGGAGCGGTGCCCTGAGTTTTAGCGGCAGCCGTATCGGCATTTTTTGCCGACGATGGGACAGACTCTTTTTTGGATGAGTCATCTTGGCGCACGGTGCGTTCAAGTTCGGAAAGGGATGCGAGCTTCTTTTTCTCCAAGAATTCATATATGCCTCCAAGACATTCCTTGACCTGACCGCCACCGAATTCATATACTTTCTCCACAAGTCCGTCAAGAAATTCACGGTCGTGGCTTACCACTATAACAGTGCCGTTGAAATCTTTTATGGCTTGCTTAAGTATATCCTTGGTTTTCATGTCAAGGTGGTTGGTAGGCTCGTCGAGAATCAGCAGGTTGACTGGTTCGAGGAGTAGACGTATCATTGCGAGACGGGTTTTCTCGCCACCAGATAAAACCTTCACTTTCTTATCGGATGCTTCACCGCCAAACATGAATGCTCCGAGTATGTCACGGATCTTAGTGCGTATGTCGCCGACAGCCACACGGTCGATGGTGTCAAAGACGGTTATGTCTTCATCAAGAAGTTGCGCTTGGTTCTGGGCGAAATATCCGATCTTGACATTGTGCCCGATTTTGAGATTGCCGGTAAAGGGTATCTCACCCATTATACATTTTACCAATGTGGATTTACCTTCTCCGTTTTTGCCGACAAAAGCGACCTTTTCGCCTCGCTTTATAGTAAAGGTGGCATGGTCGAACACCTGATGGTCGCCGTAAGCCTTGCCAACATTATCGGCTATCACCGGGTAGTCGCCGGAACGGGGAGCCGGAGGGAATTTCAAGTTGAGGTGTGAGGTGTCAACTTCGTCAACTTCTATACGGTCAATTTTTGCTAACTGCTTTATGCGGCTTTGCACCTGAACGCTTTTTGTAGCCTTATACCTGAATCGCTCTATGAAATCTTCGGTGTCCTGAATCATCTTCTGCTGATTCTGATAGGCGCGCATCTGCTGTTCGAGGCGTTCTTGGCGGAGCACTACATATTTTGAATAGTTGACAGAGTAATCGTAGATCTTTCCAAGCGAGATTTCGATGGTGCGGTTTGTGACGTTATCGATAAACGCACGGTCGTGGCTCACAAGCACCACGGCGTTGGCTTTCGTTATAAGGAAATTTTCAAGCCACTGTATTGACTCTATGTCGAGGTGGTTTGTCGGCTCGTCCAAAAGAAGTACATCCGGGCGAGTGAGCAATAGTTTCGCAAGTTCTATTCGCATACGCCATCCACCTGAAAATTCAGCGGTAGGGCGGTTGAAATCCGAGCGCAAAAAGCCGAGTCCCAGGAGTGTCTTTTCCATTTCGGCTTCGCAGTTTTCGCTTTCTTCCATTGAGATCCTATCGGTCAAAGTGGTCATGGCTTCGATTAAGTCCTGATATTCCTGAGACTCATAGTCGGAGCGTGTGGCAAGCTCATTGTTTATAGCGTCGAGCCTTGCGTGCATCGCATCGATATGGCTGAAGGCACTGCGCACCTCTTCGATCACGGTAGAGGTGTCGTTGATTGTCATGTGCTGGGGTAGATAGCCTATGGTAGTGTCGCGCGGCACAGACACAGAGCCGGATGTGGGTTTCTGTATGCCGGCAATAATCTTAAGCATGGTAGATTTGCCTGCACCATTTTTGCCCACAAGGGCAATTTTGTCTCTGCGGTTTATTATATATGATATGTTGTCAAAAAGCGATTTTGCGCTAAACTCTACTGAAAGACTATTGATAGAAATGCTCATTTAACTATACGATTTGGTGTGCAAAATTACACAGAATATCGCATTTTGTCAAATCAGACGAGATATTATCGCATGAATGGATGGCGGTGTGTCGGGTCGGGGATAAAAGATTCGTATGTGCTGTCGTCGTAATATACCACTATACCGGTCACACGTTTCCCCTTGCCGGGGGTGAGAGTGATGGTGTCTTTCTCATCCGCCGGTTGGAACTCCTCTTTATGGGTAGCGGGGGGTGGCGTGAATGAAAAAGTGCTGCTGGAGGTTGTTTCGGCGGTTTTAGGGATTATCGGAGTTTCCTGAATGTCGTCATGGAATCCGAAATCAGCCGGCGTGATGGTGGAATTTTTTTCTGAGACATTTTCGCTGGTTGGATTTGCAAAGTCGGATGCAGATGTAAATTCCTGAGAATCATCCTTTTCAATCGGTTGATGTGCGAAAATATCCTGATTTTGAGGCTCTGAGGTTTTAATATTTGCATTCGTTTCCATATCTCCCTCGCCAAACATCAGCCATACGATGGATAAATCGGGATAGGCGAGATGTATCTTCCCAATTATCTCATCACTGACTTTCTTATTGCGTCCCGCAAGCAGCTGGGAGCCAGTGGGACGGGGGATAGAACATTCATCGGCAAACTGTGTGACACTGATTTGTCGAGCATCTAAATACTGTTTGAGTCTTGAAACAAGGTCCATGAAATGCAAATTGTTAAAATTTCACTTCGTAATTCGATGTGCAAATGTAATTATAATATTTGTAAATTGCAAATTTGTGTTTGAAAATCTTATAATGCGAGTTTGCAAATAATGATGTTTGATTTCGTGAATTGGGGTGGGTGAGTGAGACGGGAGATTGTGATTGCAAATGCGAACTATGAACATGAACTTTAAATTAAATTCACATATTGCGGTGTTTCAATGTTGTATAGGTGGAATTGTGCCTATATGGGCTAAAGATTGGTTAAAATGGATAATAGTATTAAAGTGATTATTCAAATGAAAAATTTAATAAACTGATAATCACCATATTTTGCGAAAAGTTAATGAAATAAAATGCGTAAAATAAGTGTTTTGTTTGAAATCCTAAATCGTGCGGGATGTAGAACTCAAATGTAAAGAGTGATGAATAAATCCATACTGAGGATAATTGCAAACTGAAAATTCGTAACAGATATGAATTGTAAACTGTTGTTTGCGATTGTGAAATGTAAATGATTTTAAAGTTGGATTTGCAAATGTAAAGCGGTTGTTTGTGAATAGAAATTGCGTATGCAAATGCAAATATAGTTTTAAATGCTAAATCGTTTAGAATTTTCAATTGTAACATTTAAATTTGATATATGAGCTATCTCTTTAGCTTTCATATACATATAACAATTCAGGTTAAAAAATGACATTTTTATTTCACTTTTTTAATACAAAAACTTGTAATTGTCAAAAAAAATAAGTATAAACACCCTATTGCGCCCTGAATTATAAAAAAATGTCCACAAATTGTGGCTTGAAATATTAAAAAATGAAAAATTAAAATCAATTCTATCTCTTTATTGGTATTATATATAGCTAAAATGTCGTAATAAATGCGATTATTGCTTGATAATTGGATAAAAATTGTCAAATTTGTACTGCAGAACTGATTTAAATTTACGTATTATGCGCTCTTATCAGAAGAAATTATCATTATCATTGATAATTGTTTTGTCAATGTTAAACTGCGACGCACAGAGCATCGAGAAGATAAAATATGGAGATTTTTCATCGTGGGTTACACGTCATTTGCATGAATCGGCTGTGATTGGCGGTAACGATAAGACTGTATATGAGATAGGTCCGACGCAAACCATAGAGGGGAATAAGCCCTACTCCAACACGGGAGGATCACCTTGGGGCACAAGCAATGTTTATGCTAAAGTGTCAGGAGTTGTCAAGACTTCCAATGCAGTGTATCCCCATGATAGAGGCGGCGGTAACAAATGTGCCAAAATGTGTGCCAAGATCGAGACTGTAAAAGTACTCGGGCTTATTAATATGGATGTAATGGTTGCCGGGTCGATATTTTTAGGGCACATGTTCGAGCCTATAACATCCACAAAGAACCCATATAGCAAAATGGAGATGGGAGTGCCGTTCACGAAACGTCCGAAGGCTTTGGTCTTCGACTATAAAGTGGATATGCCTGAAGTGGACTACAGGATAAAGTCGTCGGGATTTGGCTCTAAAAAGAAGATTCCGGGGCATGATGACGCAGTGGTGTTTCTGTTCCTGCAGCGCAGGTGGGAAGATAAGGATGGGAATATACATGCCAAGCGTGTAGGCACTGCCGGGAAACTGTTTTCAAGCTCCTCAAACTGGGTGAATGGTTATAAATTGCCTATTATATATGGTGATGCGTCAACTGATAAGTCATTTGCTCCCTACCTGCGATTCAGGAATGACGACAGGGCATATTATGCGAGGAATTCCAAGGGGAAGATGACCAAGATAATTGAGGAAGGATGGGATGATCCCGATGCAGTTCCAACCCATTTGGTGATGATGTTCTCGTCAGGTAACGGCGAGGCATACGTGGGGACCGAGGGGTTGACACTTTATGTGGATAATGTCGGTTTTGCATATTGATTTTAGATGTATAAGGAGTTTTAATGGGACAGTTTAGATTTAAACGGTTTTCTATTGACGATTCCCGCTGCGGGATGAAAGTGGGTACGGACGGGGTGCTTCTTGGCGCTTGGGCGGATGTTGAGGGTGTAAAGAATGTGATTGACATAGGGTGTGGCAGCGGATTGATCTCATTAATGATGGCGCAGCGGATTCCGGATGCGGATATAGTCGGTGTGGAGATTGATGGAGATGCTTGTATGGATGCCATATCAAATGTGGAATCGTCCCCTTGGCGTGAGCGTATAAGGATTGTGAATTGCGACATAGCTGATTTTAATGAGGTTATGAAATCGCCGCTGCTTATATTGTCAAATCCGCCATTTTTTACAGAGGCATTACATTCTCCTGACTCAACACGGTCGTTGGCGCGTCACGGAGAAGAATTTGGCGTGAAAGAGCTTGTGGAATTGTCGGCGGGTTTTATGCGTTCAGAGTCTGACTCTTTGGCATTCATAGCGCCTGCCGGGAGAGATGATGAGATCGAGTTTATGTTGTCGCTTCATAGATTGGAGGTCAGAAGGCGCACCACAGTGTATTCCCGTGAGGGTAAGGCTCCGTTCAGAAGCTTGTGGCAAGTAGGCAAGGATAGAGGAGTTGATGGGGGTTCTATTGAAAATTCGTACCTTTGCATAAGAGATAAGGAAAATCATCTCACAAAAGAGTATCTAAATCTCACATCAGATTTTTATTTAGACAAGTAATGATAAAAGATTTAAAAGATTTAGCGTTGAGATATGGGTATCCTCAACGGATATTGATATTTTTTGGCATAACCTTAATGTCGTTGGTGATTGCGGCGATTATAATGGGCATAGTGACCTCGGGTGGTGTCAGCACACTGAGTTTGCGCATATCCACCTTGGTTCAGGATGTGATGTTGTTTATTCTGCCCGCTGTGATCACAGCTGTAATGGTAACACCTTATCCCGGGGAACTGTTAGCTATCAATAGGGGTACGAGTGTAAATTTATTAATAATAGTCGTGCTGACATTCGTCGTGTCGCTCCCGTCAATGAATGCGTTAGTGGCATGGAATGAGTCGCTGACATTGCCGGCGGCATTGTCGGGTGTCGAGCAGTGGATGCGTGAGTCGGAGAACGCTGCCAAGGGGGCGGTCGAAATGCTTCTTGGCGGGACCTCGGTGGGTGACCTTGTGGTAAGTATTCTGATAGTTGGTGTGTTGGCTGGGTTCAGCGAGGAGATTTTTTTCAGAGGCGGTTTGCAACGTCTGCTTGCAAGCGGAAGGATGAGCCCCCATGCGGCAATATGGTTGACGGCTTTCATATTCAGCTCATTCCATGTGCAATTTTTCGGCTTTTTCCCACGATTGCTTTTAGGTGCCTATTTCGGCTATCTCCTATGGTGGTCACGTTCGATATGGCTTCCGGTTTTTGCGCATATCCTCAATAACAGTACGGTGGTTTACGCATCATGGCATAATAGGGTGTATGGCGAAGGTGAAGGTTCAGGCTTGGATACTTTCGGGGCTGAATCGGTATGGATGATATTGCTGTCAATTATGTTTGTCGCATTATGTCTCATTGCCATGAAGAAAATATCTGACATGCGGGTGAGAAATAATGAAAATAAGTATTAATTTTGCGCCCTAAATCTTAGGAAATGTCCGTATCATTATCACAAATTAGCAATCGCTATTCTCAGTTTGGCGAAGATGTCAAGAACCTGTTTGCAATAGTGCTTGGGATGGCAATATATACGATAGGGTTCTGTGTGTTTATTTTGCCGCATCACATAGTCATAGGCGGTATGGCTGGTTTTGGCACATTGGTGTATTATGTCACCTCAGGTTTTGTCCCGGTGGCAGCAGCCATGTATGGCACTAATATCCTGTTGCTGATATTCGGCTATAAGTATCTCGGGAAAGGGTTTGTGTTCCGGACTATTTTCGGAGCGACATTGCTTTCGCTGATGATAGGTAGTGTGGAGGGGGATTTCACGTCTCACCCGCCTATTGTGGCTGACACGACAATGAGTGTGATAATGGGAGCTATGCTGATAGGATTGGGTATTGGCGTGTATTACAGCCATCATGGCACAGCCGGCGGCACAGATATAGTCGCAGCGATATTGTCAACGGTAAGCGATATCACCGTTGGACGTGTGATGATGATAATAGATATGTCAATAGTGGCTTTGTCGTTTTTCCTTCCATTTGACGGTGACCTTGAAGAGAGGGTGCAGCTTCGTGTGGAGACCATAATATATGGTTGGATTGCCATATTCCTGTATTCTTATATCACGGATAAGTTTCTGAGTGCCGGACGTCAGACAGTGCAGTTCATAATACTGTCAGACAAATGGGAGGTTATAGCCGACAGAATAACCCATGAAACCGGACGAGGAGTCACCACATGGGACTGTGAGGGGTATTGGACTAAGACTGGACGGCAATTGATGCTAGTGTGGTGCCGGGAGATGGATACCTATCAAATATACAGGATAGTCAAGGAGGAAGACCAAGACGCATATATAACAAATTCATTTGTGCGCAGCGTTTACGGCAATGGTTTTGACACGCTGAAACTCAAAAAACGAAAAGCCAGAAGGATAGGTAATAAAAAATAAGATATGCGCTCGGAAGGGCGCATATCTTATTTTTTATCGGGTTAGAAGATGAACGGATTATTCTTCAGGAGCAAACATGGGATCCCACGGCGGAAGCAGTATGGGTTGCTGCTTTAAGATTTTCTGAATCTTGGGATCAACATATTTTTTGTTTACAACCACACGGAACATGTATTCGTTAAACCATTCGTCGGTCATGATGAGGTGTCCGTCGTTGGCACCATTGCCCCAGCTGTTTTCAACCAACCATTTCTTTGGCTTGCCGTTTTCGTCAAGGTCAACAGCTACGAGGGTCATGGCATGAGATGATGCGCTCGAATGAGTGCGGATGCGGTCGGCTTTATTCATTCCAAACTTGGTCCCTAAAAGAGAATCGTAGTCGAAGTTGTTTATGTCGAGGAGTCCGCGTTCTCTGTCTATGAATTTGTTTACGTCGCAAGAGAAATACATGGCATTGTTATCCTTTATGGATGCTATAGCCATCTCCTTGATATCTTCAATGGGGAGGTTGACGTAAGTCCAGTTTTTGCCATCGTAAGAATGACGGTCAAATTCGATCTCATAGTTCTTGTAATATTCACGGGAGGGATCGTTCATGAACATCACATAGTCGTTTTTGAGGTCATTGCCGGCAAATTCCTTATAGAAAGAGAGCGGGGTATAGGTCTTGGTCTCGATAGCTTTGCCGTCTTTGTCGCGGCGAGTCCATGTGAATTCAGTGGGGGGAACGCCGAGGTTGAGTGCGAGTATGCGATATACTTCGCCGAGCATTTCAAGTTTTTTGGCGTTCAATGCTTTTTTGTCGGCACCGTCAGCAGCCATCTTACGCAGTGTCAAGCCATCCTCTCTGAGGCGAAGACCTAAGAGCTGACGCATTTTTGAGGTGCTCTTACTGCTTGCTGTTTCACCCATTATTTCAATGGGAACGACGCCATATTTCATAAGGTTGTCGGCTATACCTGTATATTGTCCACCATCGGAGAGCGGTGCGGAGAAGAGCCAGTCTACAGTTCTGTCATCTGCCGGACGGTCGGAGGTGTCAATGATGCCCTGAAGGAAAAGATTTGATTTTTCAAGTTGATCCCAGAAGAAATTATAGTTCTGTGAAAGCTCGAGCTTAGGCAAATTGTGTTCAGCCATCATTTGTGCTCTGAGAACATTCAGTCCGGTAAACAACCAGCAGCGTCCTGAAGAGCGTTGATTGGTGATCCCTTTGCTGGGGACACGGTGTGAAAAATGGTCGTCGAAATTGTTGCGGTTTTCCGAATTTACAGCAAGTACGGCTAATGAATTATTTGCGATGGCGTTGTGAATAGCCTTATTTGCCGGGGTGGCTTCGTAGGATTTGCGGATCTGTTCGATGGCTTGCGGTGACAGCCCACCGTTTTTGTCAATGGGCGTTGCTGCATATATTGGTGATAATGCGGCAATTACCAATGATGTGGCTAATAAATAAGGATGTTTCATGTTGAAGATTAAAGTTAATTATAATGTGATTGGAATGATAAACGCAAAATTAATTTTTTTCGGGATATTTTGCAAAAATATCAATATGTTTAAAGATGATGATTAAAAAATGGGCTGAATGTTTGCAGAATTGGAAAAAAGATTATACCTTTGCACCGCAAAACCACGATATGGTTCCTTGGCCGAGTGGTTAGGCGCCGGTCTGCAAAACCGTTTACAGCAGTTCGAATCTGCTAGGAACCTCAGAAAATAATGCGACATTTCCCAAAGAGATGCCGCATTATTTTTTTTGCTATTGGCATATTTTGGGTTGATATATTTTGGGGTCAGTGGATAATGCAGTTTTGAGAAAATATCTTTAAATTTGTGGCTGAAGAGACTGTGCTTGCGTATGGTGTTGCAGTCCGCTCTTCTGCATATATTAATCTGCTCTATCGGACTGTGGAGCAAAATAAAAAGATTATGAGTAACGAAATTCTATACATACTCTTGCCGGAATATGCCGCGCATGAGATTGTGTATCTCTCGCAGGCTGTTGCCTCAGATGAGTTTGCCATGAAGGAGAATCCTAAGTATGTCAATAAGGTTGTGGCTCCCACTATGGAGCCGGTCAAGTCAATAGGCGGGTTCCGCACGATGCCGGATTACTCGTTTGAGACGATGCCCGATGATTATGCCGCACTGGTGCTGATTGGTGGTTTCGGATGGAGCAAGCCTTTTGCAGAACAAGTCGTGCCGATTGTCAAAAAAGCTGTTGAAAAAGGGAAGATTGTCGGTGCGATATGCAATGCGGCATCGTGGATGGCAAAACATGGTTTCCTCAATGCTGTGAAACATACCGGCAACGGTTTGGAGCAACTGAAAATATGGGGTGGAGAAAACTATACTAATTCCGAAGGTTATATACATGCGCAAGCCGTAAGCGATGGCAACATAGTTACTGCAAACGGTTCTGCAACCCTTGAATTTGCAAGAGAACTTCTCCTATTGCTTGAAAACGACACGCCGGAACGAATCGAAATGTATTATCAGTTCAACAAGCAGGGATTCTGCACATTATTCTCCCGTAATTAAAACATGCCCTGTACTGCCGATTTCATTGAGTTCGTCTGCGGCGCACTCGCCCCTTTAGGAGAGGTTCGTTCCCGCAAAATGATGGGAGATTATGTTATTTATCTGAATGATAAATGTGTAATAACCGCTTGCGACAATATAGCATTTGTCAAAAAACTGCCATGCATTGCAGATTTAATGGCTGATGCGGAAACCGGCTATGCTTACAAAGGCGCAAAGGAGGGATATATCCTCGATTTCCGTGACCGACATAAAACACTGAAGGTAATAGAGACTTTGTGGAAAGAACTGCCTTTCCCGAAATCCCGGAGGAAATAGTATGCCATACATATCAATAGAGAGCGGCAGATTGACCGCTGAACAGAAAAAAGAGCTGATTGAGCGGCTGACAGCAACAGCATCCGAGATTCTTTGCAGAGCAAAGCGCTTTGCGTGTTCCCATATTCCGGAGCAGCTCTTCACCGTCACCATCAAAGAGCTGCTGGATGAAAACTTCGGTATCCATAAAAAGAGAGCTATTTTTGTCTGGGAGAAACTTGGAACTGCATCGAGATGGAATTAACTACCATATCAAATAAGAAAGTCCTTAAATACATGACATTGGAAGAACTTTGGCAATTGTTTCCCATTGTTGATTACCTCTTGTCGGTTTAATGGCAAATCCATTTTGCCTATGTTCGTTTACACGATTGTGCCAAATCTTATATTTTTATACCATATTTGGCACCATCGTGAAATTACCCGTGTTTATATTATAATCGAAAATTTCTATCTTATAATTCCTTCTCAAACATTGCAAGGTCAACAATAACGGGCAAACCTTGAAACGCTGTTTCTCTTATTCCTGTAAGTCTATAACCTATATTCAGATACATATTGAAGGGGCGAGTGTTTTTAACTTGCGTATCAAGTCTTACCTCTTCATATCCATTTGCTTTGCAATATTCTTCAAAAAATGATACGAATAATTTCCCAAATCCCCGTTTCCCAAAATCGGGGTCAACTACAAGGGTATGTAAAACGCCAACCTTATCATTCTGTGCAGGGAAAGACCATTCTACCAGTGAATATGCCGGAGGTTGCTCCTGATTTATTATCGCCGAGGCAACGACCTTATCATCAATTGTCATGACAAAGAGAGTTTCATCGTTAAGTGCTTTTTCTGCTGTCTCTCTAATCGGGTAAATATTTGAATCCCATCCAATCGAAACCAATCCGGCTTCTTCCAAAGCATGGAGTTTCTTGTAAATGCCTGCAACCGCATCCACATCTTTATGAACAGCTTTTCGGATAATAGTATTCATAATATCTTTTTAGTGACCAATTACTTGGAAGAATAGTCTAAGGTTACAATTGCAAAATTACTAAAAATATGACAAATAGGCATAATGAAGCCTTCCAAAAATGAGCAGGTCGAAAGCAGGATTGGAATCTTCACAGATGCCAAATCCTGTCGCGATAGTTTCTCAGTTCCTTTTCAGTGAACCGAGATATCGCTTTGTCTAATTCACGGAGCATCGCGGCTTTGTCGTCGGGCAATGCTCTCGTGACTGTACTTCCTGATACAACTGCGATTCGGGGTAGATTGTCAGCGACACTATATTGATGATGCAGGAGCTGTGAATTGGCTTCGTATGGCGGGTTGCCGTACCTGTCCTGTGAAATGTGGTTCCAGATATAGTATATCTCGATATTTTTTGTTAATTTTGTGGTGAGCCAGAGTGCTTTGCGCCATGCATCGACTTCGGCAGAACACTTTTGCCACACACCATTGATATAGCAGGTGCTGTCACCAAAACCGCTTGAGATGGCGATGCTTTTAATGTGACATTATATCGAAGAAGCCAAAGTTGGGTAGGAACAATAGAATTACCAGAATTTGAATAGTAGAATCAAGATAAAATTCGAAAAGAAATATACCGACAAGTCGTTTGACATTGATATTACAAACTGACCCATACGGACTGATGGGCGAAAATTAAGAATGATTATGGAATCGAAATTTTGTCAAAGTTGCGGAATGCCGCTAACAAACGAAATCCTTGGCACGAACGCTGACGGTACGCCCAACGAGGAGTACTGCATATATTGCTACAAAGATGGCAAGTTCACGCAGGATATGAATATGGAGCAGATGATTGAACACTGCGCTCAGTTCACAGATGAAATCAACAAAGGGTCTGGGCAGAACTTGAGCAAGGAGCAGATGAAAGAAATGTTACGCCAATATTTATCCCAGCTCAATCGCTGGAAACAGGGCAACGACTCAAATCTGATAAAGAAAGCTGAGAAACTACTTGCGGAATGTCCCACAGTGACCATAGCGTCTATCAACGATGACGGCTTCCCTCGTCCTGTACCTATGGCGAAAGGGGATACAGAGGGATGTGGGGTGATCTGGATGGCAACCGCATCCGACTCTGTGAAGGTCGCTGATTTCAAGCGTAATCCGAAAGCCGGATTATGTTACGATAAAGACGGGTCAAGTGTTTGCCTGCGTGGCATGGTGGAAATTATCGACGATGATAAGGTACGCAAGGAAAAATGGCAGGATTGGTATATAAATCATTTTCCCGGTGGACCATCCGATCCGAACTATGTGCTGCTCCGTTTCGTCGGCACTGACGTCACTATCTGGATTGACCACGAATTTGCTCATGTCTCGATATGATCATATATGTATGAATGAATAATCCGGTATAAATTTGCTATACTACATTAAATTTAATTCATCATGAAAAAGTTACTCTTCTCGTTCATAGTCGTGATATCTTCGTTGGCTGGGTCGGCTCAATCGTATGATGAGCGCATAGCCACAGCCATGAATGAAGGTGATTGGTTTGCTTTAGATACCATTTATAATGCTGCACCAAAGGATTCCATAATGCCCTTTCTTGAGGTTTTCTCAAGATGCCTTATAGGAAATCGTTTTAATCGTCCGGACGTTTCAATTCCGGCATTTGACCAATTGTTCAAAGAACATACAGCATCTCTCGGTCTCAGTAATCTGCTGAGTTCTACTATAATGTATGCAACTGATCTGGGCAGGTTGGGATATAATGAACAAGCTGGAGCTTTGTCTAAGTCAATACTTGAAGCAACCCGTCAACACCTTGACTCAACGCGGACTGTATCATTGGAGCAATGCATTTCAAAATATGATGCGTTATCAGCGTACAGACCATACGACGTTACATTCTCGGATACTCTTGGTCGTATCCCGTTCAAGATTGTTCCAGTGGGTGAAGAAAAGCGTGGTTCGGTTCTTATGCATCTTGAAAATAGTTTTATTAATGGAAATAATGTAGATATAACCTTTGACACCGGGGCAGGCGTAAACATGATTTCAGACTCACTTGCCCGTAAATACAACCTTATTCCTATTGACGGCTATGTTACTGTCGCCGGTGTCGGACAACGTAAGGGACAGTTTGCTATAGCCAAGGATGTTAGAATTGGTAATATTGCCGTAAGCGATGTGCCGTTTGTTATTATGGATTTCAAAACAGGAAATGCCAAAGCCGATCAGTTTGTGGATTGTTTCAGTATCATTCTTGGAAGTGAGCTGATGCTACATTTGAAAGATTTGACAGTGGATTTCATCAATAGAGAAATTATAGTTCCTTCTGTAGCTCCGGTGAGAAGCAATACTCTTCCGAATATGTGTTTTGGCGAGGGTATGACTTTAAATGTAGCAGGGAGTGTATTAAATAATCCTATGATAATGAATATTGATACCGGTGACTCTGCATACGGTTCTTTGGGAGAATCGTTCTTCAATGCCAATAAGGATTTTATTATGTCGAATGCAGAGGTTGATACGATTCGTCGCGGCGGTCTTGGAGGTGTTGTGGAATCTTTATGCTATCGTGTTGATAATATGCCTGTAGCTATGGGTGGTCATACTGTCAACATATCCGGGCTCGTTGTCAATACGGAAAAAACATCTGCGGCAATGGATTTTGATTGCAATATAGGGCTAAAAACTATTATGATGTTTGATAAAGTAAGATTCAATCTTGTTGATTTCGTACTGACTACATATCCTAAAAGTCTCGCTAATTATAATTTTAGCCCTTATAAAGTTCCGTCATTTACATTTCCGAAATACAAGGGACCATCTGTTGTTCAAGCTTTAGGAATCATAGCGGTTGGTGTTACAAGAGGGCTGATTAATCCGAATGCTCCTGCTAATCCTGATCTATAGTATTATCGAGATTGGTGTTATTCCGGATGTGTAAATTGAAAATACAGTCAAAGAACTATTGAATAATAAAGATTCCCGGCTTGATAGGGCTGTGGAATTATTAATGAATAAAATACTGCCTAAACCAAACTTAGATTGACAACAGCTCAGGCAAAAACTTTCAGTAATTGGTTTAATTGTCAATATTGATAATCAACCTAACACGCTGAAAATCCAATAAAATGACTAACTTTGCACTTATAGTATGAAATATGCCAAGATTGATAGACGAATATGAAGCCAATAACAATACTTGATAAAGACTATCTCGCATGGGTGCAAACTCTATGTGAGCGATACCGCATAAGCCAAATTAGGGCCGCGGTTAAAGTAAACAAAGAAATGCTCCAATATTATTGGCTTCTCGGCAAAGAGATAACAGAGCGAGGTGATGAGAACAAATATGGTTCTGCGTTCTATGCTACACTTAGCCGAGACCTGAAGAAACGATTGCCCAAAGCCACGGGTCTTTCGGAAAGGAACATCAGATATGCCCAAAGTTTTTATGAGCTGTATTCCGGCTTTATTCAGAATTTGCAACAACCTGTTGCAGATTTACAATCGACTGAAAATAAAAGCGATGATATTGCGCACTTAAATCTGCAACAAGTTGTTGCAGATTTAATGAATGGTATATATCAGATACCTTGGGGCACCATACGCTCCTGATTGATAGGTTTTCAACTTATCCTGACAAGGCGGTGTTTTATGCCGGGGAGGTGGTTAAGAATGGGTGGAGCAGAGATATGTTTCGTAATTTTATTGATACAGACCTATATGAGCGGCAGGGCAAAGCGTTGACAAATTTCAAACAGACGCTACCGGAAGTGACAAGCGATTTAGCTCAGGAATTGACAAAAGACCCCTACGACTTTGCTTTCACCGGAATAACGACAAAGTATAAGAAGATACTCAAGGATGCGCTCTTGAATAATATCACTCAGTTTCTAATAGAACTTGGCACCGGCTTCGCTTACGTCGGGCGTGAATATCGATTACAGATCGGACAGACTGAGAAATTTATAGACCTCTTGTTCTACAATCTCAATTTATCGGCATACGTTGTTGTGGAGGTGAAAATCGGCAAATTTGACTTCGCAGATGCCGGTCAACTTGGAGGTTATGTTGTAGCCTGCAATCATATACTGAGAAAAGAGGGAAGGGACAATCCTACTATCGGAATTCTTATCTGCAAAGAGAAAGACAATCTTGTCGCTCAATATGCACTTGAAGCAAGCAGTCTGCCTCTTGGAATTTCAGAGTATGACCTCGCCCGACTTTATCCTGAAAAGGTAGAGGGAACTATCCCGACAATCGACGAACTGGAGAAAGGCATATTGTCGGAAGACGAGTGTAAAAAATAACAACATAAAAACCACACTCATAAATGAATCCGATATTATCGCCTGTTCGATGACTTAAAGGCGCAAGGAGGATGTAAACTGGCGCAGTGCCGCGAATTTCAGATGCTCCGGGTGGTTGTTTGTCGGCAACTTTGCCAATCGCAACGCTCGCTCCATAGCCTTTTGGCAATGATACGGGCTTAGTTCGCTAATTGTTCGCTTGTCATCGGGGAACTCTACGGAGCATAGTAATAAACCTGTGTTTAAGCGTAAAGATTACAGAGTCGAAAGATAAAAAACTTAGTGTCGTTTACCCCATGAAGCTTTGCTCTGAAAGCTTTTATCTTTGAGTTCATGGATTCGGCTGAAGCATTTGTGGAACGGTTGTTGAAGAAGTTGATTATTTCATCAGAGTGCTCGTAAAATGTCGCAGCGATGGTGTTGAAAGAGCGGAAACCTGATTCAGCCACCTTATTATACCAACGAGCAAGGTTGAGGCGGGCAGCATCGGCTGTGGATTTCTTGTTGGAAAATATTGCCCTGAGGTGTTGGGATAACCAGTATGCCTCTTTAAGATCAGGATAGAGCGAGAACATGAGATCAATGCGCTGCTGTTGGGATTCAGACCATTTATCAGGTGATTTGAACAGCGCATAACGTCCGCGGGCAAGTAGCTCCTTGAGAGTGTCGCCATTTGAAATCCGCTCAGGGATATACTTTTCGCCTGATAATTTTGCCTGTTCACGCGCTTCGGTACCGGCATTGATGGCATCCCAGCGATGCTTGATGCGGATCTCCTGCACAGCTTCCAGCGCCAGCTTCTGAACATGAAAGCGGTCAATCACGCACTTTGCCATGGGGAAAGCATAGCGGCATATACGGTGCATGCTGTCGGCCAGATCAAGAGTTATCTCAGTCACCCTGTTTCGCAGACGACTGTCAATCTGTCTTAATGCGTGCAGCACTGTATCAGAGTCAGTCCCAAGCACTATGGCCACTATGGAATGTTTTCGCCCGTGAGCTGCTTTGTTGGTGACAATCGTATATAGTTCGCCCTTACTCAACGATGTCTCGTCAATGCTCAGATGTTCTCCGATGTTTTCAGGGAAGACACGCCAGTGCTCGGCGTGAAGGCCTTCCGCCGTGTCTTTCCACTGCCAGTAGCCGCTCAGATGCCGCTTGTACTGACGCTCAAACAGATCCCCGTCGATATCGAAAAACCACTCAAGAGAGCGGCCCGTAATCGGGTATTTGTCCAAGCATATCTTTTAAAAAAAACGAAAACTCTTTCGAGAAGCGGGTCCCTTCGGCGACCAAGTCCCAGCGTCGGCTGACGCTCTTGCCGGTTTCAGTCTCAACCCAACGCCGACGCTTGGTGTGGAACGACATCTTGCGTCCTCTGACCGGATAATCCCGCACGATGCCTTCATCATAGAAGCCGTTCGGGCGAAGCTGCCCTGGTGTGTAACCCTCTACTCCATTATCTCGTTCCTCCAAAGTGACATCAAGCGTTTCTCTGGTCTATAAACCCATATAAAATATACAATTTTTAATATTTAGCGGTGGGTGGGAATAAAGAAAGAGCTAAATCTTTGTGACTTAGCTCTTTCTTTGTGTTGCCTTGGAAGGATTCGGAATTATGTACGGCTATAAATGAATTTGAATATGATTATCAATGAAAGTCAGCGTATTACAACAATTTTGAATGTTAATAAATCCATAGGAATTTAATTCAACGCACTTTTGGTTGTGCAAAAACGTTATACTTGCACAACGGTATTTTGAAATGCACAACCAACTATGGAAAGAATAACTCTCTACCTCCGCACGACAAAGACGAGCGGTAAAATCAAGCTCCGCTTCCGCCTTACCGAAGGGCGTGAGGTGCAGCTATTTCACAAGAGTCAGATTGACGCCGACCTCGCCGACTTGAAGAAGTTTGAGATGGACGGCTCCTTGAAGCCTCGTGTCAGTATCTATAACGAGAAACTGCGTATCGCAATTACTCGGGAAATTGAGGCTATGCGGGAGGCATACAATCTATTGAAAGATGAAGGGCGAGTATTTGACGCCAATGATTTTGAAGAAATGATTGACAAGATACTCAACCCGGAGAAATACAATATTGTCAAGGTTGAAGAAGTGGAGACACTACTCGACCGATTCAATAGGTATATTGACGGACTGAAAACATATGGAACTGTCAGCGAAGGACGAGCAAAAATATATCGTATCGTCTGGGATAAACTTTCGCGTTTCCTTATTATTTTCAAGAAAGCCAAATATACTGCGGAGCAGTTTACCCCGGAGGATATATTGGCATTCCGTGAGTTCGTTATCAATGAATACAAATATGTAGATAAATATAAGACTGTATATGGCAACTTGCCAAAAACATCAGTGCCGACTAAGCAGGCGAGTATAAACACCGCCTCCGCAAAACTTTGCGCATTGCAGGCTTTTTTCAATGAGCTGGAAGAGAATGACGAGATTTTGAAATCTCCGTTTCGACGTCTCACCAAGAAAAGACGGAACGAAGCACTGAGAGAACAGTATGATGACCCTTTCTTTCTTCGGTATGATGAGGTTCAGCAGATAATGACGGCAGATGTTCCCGATAGTCTGAAGGAAACCAAAGAAGCCTTTCTTCTTCAGTGCGCTCTCGGTTGTCGCATCGGAGATTATCTGAAGTTGTCAATGTCGAATATCGCAATTACCGACGATGGCATTCCTTATGTTCAATATCTCCCCAAGAAAACTATGAAGACACAGAATGACCGACGAGAAAAGAAAACACCATTGATGCTGTTTGCGTTGGAAATCGTCAAACGTTCCGGCTTCAAATTTGGAGTTCTCAAATATGCGTCCGGCAAGAGTGGGTATAACGCTAAGATAAAGAAACTGCTTGAACACTGCAAGATTGACCGATTGGTTAATCAGTATGACGAAGCGACAGGTACGATGCTCCGCGTACCTCTACACACTGTCGGCAGTAGCAAATTATGTCGAAAGACACATATTGACATATCCAACAAGGCTCAGGTCAATATGTATGCCACAGGGCTACATGAGGTTGGCAGTAGTGCGGTAGAACATTACTCAATGCTTGAGATTCGAGACTTGTTCACTCTGCTATGCGCTGCTTTCAATCAGCCTCAATATCGGGTTGATAAACAGCTAAATATCCTCCTTGATGAGAAAAATGAGGAGGATGATGGCTCAACAGCAACTGTGTAATAAACTTTTTGACAGAATGTAGTGTTGGAATTTTGTGATGAGCAAAATATTTACTATCTTTGCAAACACAAAGGGTAGTTTCCCCTTGAAAGAAATACTTCGCTTGCGCGAGCAACGATTTTAGGGATCGGTTTCGCCCGGTCGGAAAGAGCAGTCGAAAGACCGCTCTTTTTTATTTTTTAATGCGGTATTACTTTCTGCCCCAACAGCACTCCGTTGTCTTGGAAAATATTGTGCTTTACAGCTTCGTAAGAGGGATTGTTCCTTTCCGGATGGAGCAGATGTATAGTAACTGGATATGCTATCAGGTCAGCTATCTGCAATCCGATGATATTGTCCTTCTTATTCTTAAAACCGAAGTCTCTGACTCTTGAACGCAGTCGGTTTGCTTCAACCCATTTTGTTCCACGATTGCGTAAGCCATTGTAATAGTCAAGTAGTTTATTGTCCTCTTTCTTGCCTCGGCGTTCAACAACAACAGAAATTTCAGGCGAACCTTCATTATCGTTATTGTCAACACAGAATATGCTTCTTTCGATGAGATAGGATAATGACAGTCCATAGACATCATCTTCTTCACCACGCACGCAGAACTTATTGAGTTGCTCTTTCAGAATAGTGCAGCTTACAATTACATATGCCTCATGCAGACTGAGTATTCTTTCAATGCTTTCAAAAAATCTTATCCTTACACTCTCATCGGCAAGAATTGAAAATGGGCCACGCCATTTACGGATGTCAACGGAATGGATAACAACATCTTTTGTACCGAATATATCTTCTTTCAAATCCTCAAAAGCTTTATTCAGTGCATTAAGATTCTGTCGGGATACAAGTATACCGCACAAAGTAAATACCGGAAATCCGGGGTCGTACTTTGCGAGGTTGTGGTCTCCGCACTCATCAATAAAGAGGTAATATTTTGACTTTGTTGTCTTTCCCATTGTAATTTTCAACGCAAAGTTACTAAAAATCCGCGAGGTAAGTTCCCCATCTTAGATATTTTCGCTAACTTTGAAATAGGATAACCCTCGGACTGTCCACGACATTTTGAAAAATAAGAAGCGTTATGCGCGATAACTATACTCTTTTTCAGATAGCTATAAATTTGTATCGTGCTGATGGTGTACTAATTAGTTGGATAAATCGAAAATCGAAGTTCTGATTTTGGGATTTTTAAGGGGCGTTAGTTATATTTAATGCGATTCTTTTTCGGCGAGTTCCCAAAGATTTGAGGCACTGAATAGCAAGGCAATGAGAAAAAATCGCTAATTTTGTGTTCGTATATGGCGCAGTTCAATCAATACGACTCTCTGATTGACCTCACGGCAATTAAGGATTATTGCCATGAGCATGGTCGTATTGTCCATTATCCAAAGGATGATGTTTTTGTTCAACAAGGGTGTTTAGCCAAATATCTCGGAGTCGTGGAATCGGGGTATTTCAAATATACGACCTTGACCTCTTCGGGCAATGACGCGGTTGTAGGCTTTGCTTTTGAGGGAGAGATTGTAGCTGATTATTACAACTCTTTCAATGGGCTTTCCTCCGGAGTCACAATAAAAGCAGGAACCGACACTTCGGTATGCCAAATAAGAACTCAAGAGGCACGAAATGTATTTTACGCATTCTTTGACGGCAATCTTTCTGCTGTAAATGGTGTACTGTTCAGTGAAATTTATTCCCGTCAACTTGAACTATACAGAAAGACACCTACAGAACGCTATCTTGACTTAATCTCCCAATATCCTGATATTTTAGACATCATTTCGTTACGCGACATAGCCTCGTATCTCCTCGTAACCCCGGTATATCTGAGCAGAATCCGAAAAAATCTCGCTAAAAAATCCGGGGAATAAAACTTGTTTTATCCCGAAGTCATTTTTTCTGCCGAACTTTGCCAATAAAAAATTGGCAAATGAAAAATAGGATACTCATATCAATATTAAGTCTGATGATTGCGGTGCCCTTCATTGCATTGGCACATGCAGATATTACGAGCCAATCGGACGTTGCCTCGGTAATTGCCAGAGTCCAAGAATTGAAAGGAGTTGTTGTAGATGAAAACAAAGCTCCTATAAGTTTTGCAAATGTAGTTGTGCTTAAAGCCGACTCTACCTATTTCGCTGGCACGGTCACAGATGAAAATGGATTTTTTGTGTTCAGGGAGAATTGGGAGGGTTCCAGATTTATAAAAATCTCTTCTATCGGTTATGTCTCTCAATCCCTTGACATTCCGCAGACGGGAGATTTGGGTATAATTACCCTTGATGCTAAAAGCACCATGCTTGGTGAAGTCGTGGTAAAATCCAATCGTCCGGTCACGGCTATCAAGGGCGATGCCCTTGTCACTAATGTGGCCGGCACACAGCTTGAACATGCCGGAACAGCAGAGGATGTTTTGGTTCAGGTTCCCATGGTTGTAGGACGCAACGGTGTCTTTGAGGTTTTCGGCAAAGGTTCTCCGGCAATATACATCAATGGTCGTCTCGTGCGGGATTCCAATGAACTCATGCAGATAAGTTCAGCCGATATAAAAAACGTTGAGGTTGTGACAAATCCAGGTGTGAAGTATGACGCTTCTGTAAATTCTGTAATTCGTATAACAACGAAACGTCCGCAGGGAGATGGTTTCAGCGGTCTGCTTCGTTCCACCCTCAGGGAGAATAAATATTTCTCCAATGTGAATCAGGCGAATTTCAAATATAGGACAGGTGGACTGGAGGTATTCGCCAATTTCGGTGAGGCAACAGCAAAGTTCCAGAGCAATCAATATGGAGTGTCCAACTCTTCTCTGCTATGGGAGGAAAAGATTACCCAGAAGGGATACGGAAACGTAACTGACTTTTTCGGAAAGGCGGGATTCTCATATATGTTCAATGAGCTACATTCAATAGGAGCATATTATTTCAATGGAATTACAAGTGACAAGATGCATCATACTCATGATACAAAACTGTCAGCCAGTGGAAAGTTTTTAGACGGAGCCACAAGTACACGTTCAGGTGACACAAAAAAACTCCCACAACATTATGCCAATATCTATTATAATGGCAAAGTTGGGAATCTCGGTATTGATCTTAACACCGATTATCTGTGGAATAAGTCCCGATTAGATGTTACGGTGGATGAAGTCAGCGTGAATGAGGGAAACTCTTTGATAAACTCTCTCGGGACGAATCGGGGAAGGATGTTTGCTGAGAAACTTGTTTTAAGCTATCCTGTGTGGAAAGGGGGGATTGAGGTCGGCGAGGAATTCGTATCTTCGCGCTTCTCTTCCGATTATATGACTGATGCAGAAATCATAAACGATGCGAATATAAGGGTTGACGAAAATAATATTGCCGGATTCCTTGATTTAAGACAGACATTCGGCCGTTTCAGTCTCGGAGCCGGATTGAGATATGAACATGTGAAATTCGATTATCTGGAGAACGGACAGAAAAATGAAGATCAGAGCAAGACATATAACAATCTTTTCCCCTCTTTTTTCATGTCCACTACGGTAGATAAGGTTCAGCTTTCAATGAGCTATACCAGCAAGACAAAACGGCCTAATTATGGCGATCTTGATGGCACAATCGATTACATCAACCGTTTTACACTTCAGGGAGGAAATCCTTATCTTAAACCGGAAAAGACGCATACTGTGGAACTTACCGGAGCATGGAGACGAATTTTCGCACAATTGTCATACACATATAAAAAGGATCCCATCATATCGACCACCAAGCCCTACGGTGAAAGTGGAGAAGTAAAGCTCATGACTCTGGATAATTTCCCGGAGATACATTCAATCCGCGCTTTTATCGGAACCAGTTTCAATGTCGGCATCTGGGAACCTCGAATAAATCTCGGTTTAACCAAGCAATGGTTTGCAATAGATACTTGGAAGGGGCGTAAACGCTTGAATAACCCACAAGGAATGGTGCAGTGGCAGAATGCCATACATCTTCCTTACGATATATGGTTGAACATTGATATGGCATGGGAAAGCGCAGGCAATGACAGAAACATGTACCGCAAATCCTGTTCCTATATGAATGCCAAACTGTACAAGGCTTTCTTTAACAACAGCCTCAGTGTCACTGTCGAGGCAAACGACATCTTCAACAAGCGTAATTATGGAGTGACCTCATTCAGCAGAGATATAACCCGTTACGTCTGTGTTACGGATCTAAGCCGTTCATTTTACTTGACACTACAGTACACATTTAACTCCAGTCGTGACCGTTACAAAGGACGCGGAGCAGGTGCAAACGAAAAGAATCGATTCTAAATATTTATATATTACCTTAAATATCAATAGAAACTATTCCAGCTCACTGCATTTTAGGATATAAATTCCTGTTTTATAAATCCGAGTGCTATATATCCTTATAAAAGGGAGCCACAGTCTAGAAATTGTGGCTCCCTTTGCATCATCTGATTCCGAAGCCTCTCTTGACTGTCTGTTTCAGGGATTGCCACTTTTCCTTGAACCATTGGAACATCCTCTTGCCTCCGAGATGAAGGCGGTAGTTGTTGTCATCGGTCGGGTCGCGCTTGATTTGCACCTCGACATTTCCGACATCGACATTTTTCTCCTCATTGGGGTCATAGAGCGTAGAGCCTGTTTTGAATGACCTCGGCTTTCCGTCAAGTAAAGCTGTGATTTGTGAGTCTGACATTCTCACCTCGATGCAGTCTCTAATGGCTGGCAAGGCAGCAATGGCACCGGGAAAGAACCGTTGGATAAGGTCTTCGGTCTCCTTATGTCCTCTGACTATGCTGTCATGCTGCTCTTTCTGCCTGTCGAGCTGCTGTTGCAAATCCCATATCCGGCTGCGGTGGGTCTTGGCGGTTTCATCGGCTCGCTCTTTGAGCGTCTTGATTTCCTCACGTCTTTCGGCGAGTTCAGACTCAAGTTTCTTGGTCTTGCTGCCTGTGAATCGGTTGGCGAGATTGCTGAGGGCATCCTTGCGGTTGGAATCGCGCTGCGCTTTCGCTTCCGCCGCTTCCCGCAAGGCTGTCTCTTTCTCTTTTTGCGCTGCCTCAGTCTCCTTGACACAGACAGAACGTTCATCAATCAGCTTGGACTTGTCAACCTTGATATCTGCAATCTCGTCAGTGACTTTCTTCTTGTCGGCCTCCAACTGCCTTTTCTCATCGGATAAGGTTGTATTGGTGGCGGCGAGAGAAGAATTTTCTTTGACAAGTTCGGACTTCCGCTTTTCAAGCTCGCTGTTCTGCCGGGACATCTCCGCGTTGGCGGCTTTAGTTTCGGCAAAAGTTTTGTCCATCCAGCGGTTGCCTCGTTCAAGCTCTTTCTTGCGTTTCTCCAAGGATTGCGTCTCGGTGTCGAGCTTCTCTTTCTCGGCGGAGAGTCCGGCCACATCCTGCTCCAGATCTTTCTTTTTGATCTGGCACTGGCGGTAGTATTCGTGCTGGTCGACATGGCGGGCTTCGGAGCCACGGATGCCACGTTCCAGTCCGAATCGTTCCATTGCCTCGGCATAGGTGTCCTGAAAGCGGATAAGATTCTCGCGAGTCATGATGTCGTTTGCACTCAACCGCGGTCCGTCTTTGGACTTGGTGCGGTAATGCTTCTTCGCATTGGACTCGCTCGTCTTCTTCTTTCTCTCGGTGGTGACTATCGGCACGACCGTGACATGAAGGTGCGGTGTCTGCTCGTCCATGTGGAGATGTGCGCCGACAACATTCTCCTCTCCGAATGTTTCCTTTGCCCAGAGTACACTTGACTCCGCCCAATCATCGAGCCTACCTTCATCGGCTAAACGTCTCAGGGCATCGCCGTCAGAGGACAGCAGGATGTTTAGGGCAAGCACCTGGTTCTTGCCAATCTTCCGTGTCAGTCCGGCATGGTCAAGACGGTGCTGGATTGCCTCGCCCAGACCGTCAACTCCATCGGGATATTTGATGAAATCATCACGGTTGAGATGGCGCAGTTCGGGGTGGGCGTTATCGGGCTGGGTGCTTCGCTCGATGTGTCGGACGATGGCGGTGCATGAACCGCTTGCCTTCATGATGTGGAGTACTGCGTAACTCATAGGCAAGCGGCGTCTGCTTGTGGAACAATCGGAGTGTACGGCTTCTCGTAAAGCCGTATAGGGGTTTCCAAAGGGGGTGACCCCATTGGCTCAGTAGGGATATTTTTAGCGTGGTGGCAGACCATGCGGCTCGACTTATTGAGCAAGCCGAGAGCAATGGAATTTATTCCAATTGCCGAGGCGCCGCCAATAATGGCGTAGCAAAAATTCCCTAATGAGCTAAGGAATTTCCGGATGGCGTAATTTCCGTGCCGCCACTGCACGGATGGTACTGCACTGCCATAGCAGTGGTGCACCGCTATAACCACTGCACTGACTGCAATGGTTTCTTCGATGAAAAAGGGATGTTTCACGGGACTTCTGTTTGAGAATTTACCCCTTGGCATTTTCGTCATTTTGGCACAGACGGGGTGCTCGGCATCTCCGTAGGAAATGCCAAAGTGACAATAATGCCAAGGGGGAATGTTTATAATCTGGAATAGTTTCCGTGGGCGGAATGGACGAACAGAACGCCGTTGCGGTCTTTGAGGAAACGCTTGAAACTGCGCTCCGACATACCGCATTTCGCGGCGATCGCCACGCCCTCGGCGGTGGTGAACGTGCCGGGCAGTTCCGATAGTACGGCAAGCTGCAACTCCGTCAAAGCGTCCTCGCTTACGATGCCCTGCACCTTTGCGGCGGTCATGCGAAAATACTCCGTCAGGCGTATGGCGCGCTCCACGGTGTCGGCGTCTATCAATTTTTTCTCATCGCCACAAGCCCGGTCTGCGAGTGCCAGCAAAAGAGAAAACCTGACTGCGTATATTTCGAGCTTGCTCGCAATGGGGGTGTCGCTTCCCTCGGCGTTGCAGCGGTCGGTAACTTCGTTCTGCCATGAGAAAAGTCGATCGAGGGCTTCCGGCGAGAAAGGCACATCCTCCGGGATTATCTCTCCGCAGGAATCGACGGCGGGAACAATGTCGATAAGCCTCGACAGAATTTCACGCCATGCGGATGCTATGTCGAATGACGGCGATTTCCTCTCGCGGTTCCATCTGACTTTCGCCTGCACGGAAGGGAGCACATAGAGTATGCGCTCCATGAAGCCGTTGGCATTACGGTTTCCGGCGGCAAGCTCGGTTAGCACCTTGGGCTGGATCGTGCCGATGACGCAGAGAAACGGATTGCGGATGAACACGCCGCTCTGACTGCTCTTTCGGTCGGACATGGCTGCCTTGTGGTTGAACACCGACATCCAGAACTCGGACTCCGAGCCGTTGTTGTAGCGGTTAAAGTTCTTGAACCGTCCGGCAAGCTCATCGGAAACGAGCACGAGGCCACGGCGGTTTTCCGACAGGATGCGATGCACAGCCTCCGGGGTCACATCCTGCATGGTGAAGCGGACCCGCTTCGGCTCGATAGGATTTGTGTCGTAGCCTTTGGCTGCTCGCTCTTTCGGAGGGAGTTCCATCGCCGCCTCGTAACGTTTCATCGCCTCGCCGAATATCGCCGCCTGTTCAGCATCGAAGTCGATGAGCGGTTGCATGGCGAAACTCAACGGGTGGCTCTTGTTGGTGCCGGGGCTTCCGACAAGGGCCGTGAAAAGAATGGCATACTCTTTCCAGCCGGGCATTATCTCGGCGGTGTGGGTGTTGCCGATGACTGCGGCCATAGCCGTCAGCATCGCCCCGGCGAGATAGTCTTTCGGAAATCCGAGGCATATATTAGCCTCGTTTATGATTTCCTGCAATCTCGGAGGCAGGACATCAACGGGCAATGCGCTGATATTCTGCGTTGAGGATTGCTGTGCAATCACGCTGTCATACCCTGTCGGCAACTCCGGCTCCGCTTTCCCTGCCGACTGATTGGTCAGTTGGTCAGGCTGGCGGTCAATAAATGACACGTCCTCTTTAGTAGATTTGTCAAGTGAACGAGGTTTGCTCATTGTTTCGTGGCTTTGGCATTAATGATTGCGTTGACATCACGCTGGCTGTAACGGGTACTGCCGTTCACCTTGAACGAGCGCAGTTTGCCGGCACGTGCCATGTTGAATACGGTGGTCTCGCACACGCCGAGCTGCTCGGCGACTTCCTTTCTGGTGAGGGGACGCTCTTTCTCGGCGTCCATATACAACGGGAGGATTCGCTCGCGTGTGGCTTCGATTGTGTCCACCACAAGCTGATGGAGGTC
>CAJTMJ010000024.1 GCA_910577335.1 uncultured Duncaniella sp.
GAACCGAATTTATTTAATTTTTAACCTCGTCCATTTTTTAGTGGACAGTAGTGATCTCGTTTATTTGATTTTGTATACCTCAGAGCCGGCAAGAAGGAAGCAACCGGTACCGAAGTCGTCAAAGTCAGGAACAGAATCGTAAGCTACGGGCTGACCGTCTTTAGGCTCTTTTCCTGTGCCCTGCACGTAACCGAGGTATCCGTTTTCATGAACGGCATCGTTAACCATAGCATTCCAAGCCTTGGTTACTACCGGAAGATATTTATTGCGATCAAGAATACCGTTATTGATACCGTAAGCCATTCCGTAAACGAAGAGGGCAGTGCCGGTAAGTTCTTTGCCGCCATAATTGCTTTCATCGTGAAGGCTTACATTCCAGAAACCATCCTTGCGCTGGCATTTTACAAGTGCGTCACACATGGTCTGAAGGTCTTTAATGTAATCGGCACGATGGGGATCATCGGCAGGCAGGTCCTGAAGGGCTCGTACGAGAGCAGCTACTACCCAGCCGTTACCGCGTGACCAGTAGCAGTTTTTACCGTTAGGTTCCTTGTATGGAGGCACGAAGTCAGCGTCACGCCACCAAAGGCCTTCTTTTTCGTTATAAAGACCACCTGCAAGAGTGTTGCGAGTCCATGAATACATATCCCATGCTTTATCAGCGTAACGCGGGTCACCGGTCACTCTGCTGAGCTTCGTGAGAACGGGCATACCCATCTGTATGGCATCAATCCAAGTCCAGTCGTCAACTTGCGGAGTGTTGACGAGCATGTTCATAGTGCCCTTGGTCTTGGTGAGCATGTGTGGCTCGGGTGTGAGGCAGTAAAGGTCAATGTATGTCTGGGCAGCACAATAATTGTCGGCGTTGCGTGTGGTAGTATCGTCACGGCGCATACCCCATTTATGCTTGTCAGCCCATTCGATTGCATAGTCGTAATAGCGGTTGTCTGGATAGATAGAGTGGAGTGCCATAAGCCCTTCGAAGTATATGCCACGAGTCCAGATATTTGCCTCATAAACTTTTTTACGAGAATAATATGGGATACCCTGATATGGATCCGGGTGTTTGCGCATATAATGGTCATTTACCTTGATAAGGGTTTTCAAAGTCTGCTCACGAGGAGGAAGTTGCTCGGTGGCACCGAAAACCGGAATAGCCATGATGGCTGTAAGAGCAAGAAGTGCGAATTTCTTCATGGTGAAATTTATTAATTGTTTAATGTTATTCGATAATTTAGACTGATTTAAACACGCTGATGCTATGCTTAAATCAAGATATTATTTTGATAGGGTGAGAGGTATGAGTGTGACTGTAGAGTTGAGTCCAGAGGGAACGGTATCCCAGTCTCCGAAGCTGAACTGTCGCTCATTAGTGACGCTTGCGATATTTGCGTCCTTGAAGATACGCCATTTCACGCCACGGCGCTCATAGTCGGCTATGCGGTTGGCTTGAAGATTGGTCACGTCGATATCGATGCGGTTATCGCCCGGACGGAGCCATTTGCCTATTTCAAGACGGAACGGTACGTTCCAAGCTGTGCCTGCGTATTCTCCGTTGACGTATACTCTTGCGCTTTCACGTACATCGCCAAGGTCAAGCATCCATTCATCGGCTGAAGACGGGTCGGGGATGTTGATGTTTACGGTGTAGCGTCCTGTGCCTACGTTTACTTTAGCAAGCGAGTCGGGGAGATTGGTCCATGCAGTGAGTGTATCGGTGTCGAACACTGTTTTTATTTCAGGCTCACTTTCAGGGAAAGATATGCTCCAGCCCTTGGTGATTGCAATAGGTGTACCTGTCTTTTCGACATATCTCCATGCCGGTGCTGAAACTGCTTTCGGGAAGGTCTTTAAAAGGAGCGATTCTCCGGGAGCGAGTTGAAGTCTTACCTGCGTGTTGCCGGCGTCGTCTTTTCGTAGTTGCGCCATGCCTGATTTCCCTGTTACAGGATCAAATATCTCTGCCGCAGCCGCATCGGTGGCGAGGTTAACCCATCCGTTGATTGGAGAATTGGTTAGAAGCGAGATGAAATAGTTGTGACCGCCGACTTCATTGATCCGACGTATCATCATCGCATGATTCTGAGTGCGAATTGTTTCCGGCTTTGCTCCGGTCAATGAGAGTGTAGATGCGAAATCAGGACCTGTGATGAAACGACCTTTACCCTCTTTCAATTCAGAAGGTGTGGCAGAGGTTCCGGGAAGGCGTTTGGCAATCTCTTTAAATTCCTTGCGCCGCTTTTCGAGATGTCCGAATCCGGGTACATCCTCAGGCTGAGAGCCTACAAACACTATGGTAGCACCCTGATCGGCAAGATCAATGAGACGTGAAAGGGTTGACGGCTGCATCAATTTCACAGGTGGAACAACTACAGCTTTGTAGCGGGCATTTCCCTCACCGCTAACTGTGCCATCAGGATTAACATGCAATGATTCCAAAAGTTTGTCTGACACATAGTCAAGGTCATAACCAGCGTTTATAATCTCATTCACGGCACGTTTCACTTCCGGCATACGCTGATCCATTTTGTGGATGTCGAACATGAGATAGGGACTGCCACCTTGCTCATACCATATATCCTCCAAGGGGAAATATAGAAGGAAGTCATTGTCCGGCTCACCTGCGGTCAGGAATGCCTGACACCGTGTTATATAACGGAATAATTCTCCCGCATCACCCCAAATTGAGTTGGTGGGTGACATATTGATGGAGGCATAGAACATCCATCCGGGGAAATCAACACCTTTTGGTGAATAGGGTGATCCATGGAAGTATACATGGTTAACACCTGAACAGAGCATCTGGTCTATTTCAGGTTTGCATCGGGCAAGTGATGTGCGGAAATGCTGGGTGAGCCAAGTGAGTGTTTCGGCTGATGTGAGCTTTTTACCTGTGACATGCGCTGCAGATGATGCGAATTTCAGCACGGCGGGGTCGGCATCGCTTGGGCGAGAGGCACCGTTGCGCACAAGCCCGGGGATGTCGAAGTCGGTCTGTCCGAACGATTCACATTCAGGAATATCCACTGCCGCATATAAGTCGATGATGTTGGTGGGAGAGCCATGTGACTGATTGCGGATACGAGCACCTTTTTTGTTAGCCCAGTCAGTCCATACACGTGTGAAATTCTCATAAAGCATACGACCGAGAGTGCTACGATAGTCACGGAGAACACGTGCGCGAAGGTCGGAATGATTATCAGTAGCTGCAAATTCGGGAAGATAAAGTTGTAGTTTATAGCCATGTTCACGCTCGAATTCGTCAAACAGCTTCTGATCCCAGTCAGAACCGTATACCTCGTAGGAGTCGTTAAAGAAGGTGTTGGGGAGAATGTTGTCATGACCGGCAAAAGCCTTGTCAAATTTGGCAAGATAATTCTTTACGGCAATGCTGTCGTAATGATTGAGCACGTAGCCTTCACCTCCGGGGGCCGCGCGTTTAACCTTTTGGAATGTCCTTCCGGCAAAGAGCGCATATATTTTCCAGTCACCTTTGGGGGCTTTCCAATTAAGGAGCGAGTCTTTACCCACATATTTAGTGACATCTATACGTTTGTCACCGTTGGCGGCAACGACGGCTTGAAGAGTGGCAACACTCTGCTGGCGAGGGTCTGATACACGTATCTTATCTTTGAGCTTTTTACCGCCGGGCAGATTCCATGTTTCGATAATCTGCTTTTGAGCGCTTTCATCGGTGGTTATTTCCGGACCGCCGAAGGGCCAGCCGGTACCATTGTTCATGTCAATCTGTAAGCCGAGACGATCACCCTCCTTAATGGTATAGGCTAACATATCCATCCATTTGTCAGAGAGATAGGGTATGTCATTCTTTTCATTGCCCTGCACACCATAGATAGGTGTTATTTCTACACCTCCCATCCCCTTTTTGGCAAATTCTTCAAGGTTGAAAGTCAGCCCTTCAGGGTCAACGGCGCTTCCGAGCCACCACCAGCGGGTGAATGGTCTGTTTTCTGTGATCTCGGGATACCAGTCGGTAGCCTCTGCCGCCGCAGGGAATAACCCTGCGGCAAGCATGGCTGCGAATGTTATAAATCGGATTTTCATTAGAATTTCAGAGGAAGAGATTACTGGTTAAGATTTATGTGAGTTAAAGATATTAATGTTTTGTATGTCGGTCAGTTTAGGGGAGCGGTTTGATCCCTTCCCAGCGCACGTCCCAAGTGCCGTCTTTCGGGAATCCCGGATTTTTCTCGGTACATCCGTCCCAACCGGCGCACATGAGAGCGACTGTTGTGAGAAGACCGCCGTTGCCGGGGAGGTAGCAGCGCAAACGGTTATCCTGATAGTTATGCCCGTTGGGAAGATAGGTGTTTGTGCGCTTATCCATCAGGATAGCGTTGATCGCTTTCTCCGGGTGACCGAGGCGTGTGGCACACATTGCGGTGGTAGGATAGTCCCAACCCCAAGTTTTATCCCAATTCCAGTTGTCATAAATCCAGTCAAAGGTAGAATCCATGATGTCGGGCTTCACGAGGTCGCATTGCGGAAGAACGCCGACAGCTGCAAGGACCGCCATGTGGTCGGAAGTGAAGCGGATATCCTCGTATGTCTGCGGAGCTGTTTCAGCTGCGAGATACAGATTGTCTTTGGCTGCGAGGGGTGAAAGTTTGGCAATGATTGTGTCCCATTTCTCATTTCTGGGTTCGCCCTTACGTTCACGCCATTTCTGAGCTGTTGAAAGTGCGTAATGCCAATAAGAGAGTTCGAAGGGCGGATTTACTGTCTCAGCCGCACGAAGGGTTTCCTGTGCGGGTATAATACCCTTAAGGATATATCGGTCGTTTTCTGCATCGTAGTCGGCAAATGAACCCATAAATTCAGCGGTTTGCTGAACGAGGTCATAATATTGATCAAGTACCTTCTGTTGTTCTTCCGGATTAGCTCGGTAAAGAAGTTCGGCAAGATAAATGAGGTGAGGTTGTTGCCAAATCAGGAATGAACCAACCTTTGATGGTGCTTCCAATCCTGACGGGTCGGTCATTTTCATCCAGCGGAGTCCTTCATAGCCCTGACGCTGTGCGATATCTTTGGCTACATCAGTTACCGAACCATACCAAGGAAGGGTACGGGCAAGGAGGTTTTCATGTCCGAAGAGGGCGAATTGGGCTTGATGCCACCAAATCATTTCCATGTGGAATTTACCAAACCATGAATTGTATGTCAGACCGGTTTCCTGAGGAGGTGTGGCGCCGGCACAATTTGTGGCGAGCAAATATTGTGAGAGAACAACACGGCGTTCAAGTTCTGCGGCACGAGGGTCAGTACAATGGCTGAAATCTACCACGCCCCCCTTATTCCAGAAATTCTGCCAATAGTCAGCAGCGGCTGTGAATGTGTCATCGACTGACGGGTTGGGCGAGTCGGGTTTCTCTGGTGAGAAAGTGGCTGTGAACGACCATGAGTCAGCTGTCGGGGTCAATGTTACGGCGTTTGGTCCGCTTGCAACCGGTGTGTCGGCTCCGGTCCATGCGAGATCAACGTAGTAAGATGTGGAATCCAATGTGTGACGCAGCAGCGCATGGTTGGCAGCCGACTCTACTATTTCAGTGGAGTGGAGGTCATCTTTAGTCCAGTCGCAGGCATCATCGCTATGACCTCCGGTCGGGTAGGGGAAGCGAATCGCTACCGGGATATGTTTTTCACTGGTGATAGTGGCGGCGATCATGTCACGCTCGGGGTGGCATGAAGTCTGCACTGCTACAGGAGTGCCGTCATATTTGAATGACGAACGTATTTCGCCGTTCCACATGTCAAGAGTCTGGTCTATGTCGGTCACCTGTTCCGGTGTCATGTCGGCGAATCCGATTGTGCCGAGGTGAAGACGATGCGGATTGATGCGATACCAGTTTGCTGCATCTTTATTTCTGCCATCCTCGTTAAATTGCACGGAGTAAGGCTCCATTCTGCCACGTCCGAAGTCGTAATCCTTCAAAGTCTCATCGTGACGAAGGTTTTCGGGATTGGGGAAACTGTGCCAGCCCCATTCGCTCTGTGTCCCGAGGGGCACACCTTTAGTATAAGTCTGAGGGAAGGTCTGAAGTCCTGTGACGTCAACAGTGTAAGCGAAGCCACCGTTACCGACGGTGAGTGATGCCAATGTGTCAATCTCGGTTACGTGTGGGTTGTTACGTTCCACAAGAGCTTGGCGGTCGATAGGCGCTGAGTCGCTGTTGCAACCGGCTATTGCCAATGGCAATGATAATGCGAGGAGATGCTTAAATCCGGAGATGTTCATTTTAATTGGTTGATTTCAATTTAAGGTAAAATAGAATGACGTAAGATTAAATTTGCACATAAATACGCATGTCCGAAGATGGATTTACGTATATTCAATGGCATAGAATATTGCAATTTAGTGCAAAGGTAGTTTTTAATATCGTGACAGGCAAATTTTAGAGTGTTTTTTCATCGGAATAGATTAAAAATGATTACCTTTGTGTTAAAATTCTAAAAACCCTTAATATCCAAATTATCATGAAATTTTTATCATCATTTTTTGTGGCATTGGCTTTGCCTGTGGTTGCCATGGCTTCTGAACCTGCTGACACAGTGACAGTATTTATGATCGGTGACTCAACAATGGCAAATAAACCTCTCGATAAGGAAAATCAGGAAAGAGGATGGGGACAGATGCTCCCGATTTATTTTGACGGTGCTATAAAGATTGACAATCACGCTGTTAATGGCAGGAGTAGTAAGAGCTTTATTGACGAGGGACGTTGGGAGAAGGTGCGTGAACAGATTCAGCCGGGTGACTATGTGATAATACAGTTTGGTCACAATGACGAAAAGAACAAAGATGCACGCCGTTACACCGTTCCCGGAGGCTCATTTGACGAGAATTTGAAGAAGTTCGTTAATGAAACTCGTGAGAAAGGTGGAACACCGATATTAATGAATGCGATTGTGCGTCGTAATTTCCCGCAGAATAATGGCGATGTAGCCGAGGATACCGATGATCAGCGTAAGACATGGACTAAGAACTTTGAGAACTATCCCAAGGAAGGTGTGATTTTGGTGGATACCCATGGTGAGTATCTTAACTCTCCCCGTAACGTTGCCAAAGAAATGAATGTTGTGTTTGTGGATATGAATAAACTTACCCATGAACTGGTGCAGACTCTTGGTGCTACGTTATCAAAGGAGATGTATATGTGGATACCTGCCGGGAAATATGAATTTTGCCCTAACGGCAGGATTGATAATACTCACCTGAATGTGCTTGGCGGAATACTTGTGTCACGTCTTGCTGCCAATGAATTGGCAAAACAGGTTCCGGGCTTGCGTCCGTACATACGTAAGACTGTAAACAATCTTAATAATTAAGCTTACACCATAAATTTATTGCAAATGAAACGATTTCTTAAGCCTGCGGCGTTTTTCGTTGCGGCGATTATCGGTTGTGTTACCGGTAATGCAAAGGATTATGTGATTACACAGCATGGAGTGTTGAACGACAGCACAGTGGTTCAGACCTCCAAGATTCAGTCAGTGATTGACCTTGCGGAGAGCGAGGGCGGTGGCACCATTGTAGTACCGAAGGGTACATATCTTACCGGCGGACTTTTCTTTAAGCCCGGAACCAAACTTCGTGTCGAGGAAGGTGGATGTATCAAGGGATCCGATGATATTTCAGACTACCCGCTGATACCTTCACGCATGGAGGGTAGAAGCATTTACTACTATGCCGCACTTATCAACGCATACCATGTTGACGGATTCGAGATAACCGGTCCCGGCATTATCAATGGTAATGGCGCAAAATACTGGGATGAGTTTTGGGCATTGCGAGCTGAGCGTGCCAAGGTGGGTAAGTCGTGCACTAACCTTGAGGTGCGTCGTCCGAGACTCGTGTTCCTCTGGGGTTGCGATAATGTGAAGTTGAGCGGTGTCAAACTTCGTAATTCTGCGTTTTGGACTACACATCTCTACCAGTGCAATTTTATATTGATAGAAAATTGCCACATATATGCGCCAACAAAACCTGTGAAAGCTCCGAGCAGCGATGCCATTGACCTCGATGTGTGCAGCAATGTTGTCATCAGGGGATGTTATCTCGACTGCAATGATGATGGCGTCTGCATAAAGGGGG
The DNA here is from genome assembly GCA_910577335.1 of uncultured Duncaniella sp. Taxonomy (GTDB): domain Bacteria; phylum Bacteroidota; class Bacteroidia; order Bacteroidales; family Muribaculaceae; genus Duncaniella. The sequence goes on from CAJTMJ010000024.1 coordinate 8,114, forward strand.
GCAAGGGTGTCTATGCTCATGTTTCCTCTGAAAATGGAATAGTTGAGAATGTGCTCGTGGAGGATTGTACGTTTGGTCCGAATCTTCACGGGACACTTACCATGGGTAGCGAGTGTATACATGCGAAAAACATCATGCTGCGTAATTGCAAGGTGAATAACACATGCGCACTGTTGAGGTTTAAGATGCGCCCCGAGACATATCAAATATATGAAAATATAACTGTAAGCAATGTCACGGGCAAGTGTGGATCTATATTTGATATGAAGCCTTGGAAACAGTTCTTTGACCTTGAAGGATCGAACGAAAAACCGTTTGGCACTGTCAAGAATATCACCATAGAGAATGTGGATGTCGATTGTCGCTCATTCGGTACTATTGCCGGGAATCCTAACGACGTTGTAAGCAACGTGCTTCTCAAAAATATAAACATAAAGGCAGAGGATGCTAAATTCGTATGTGAATATCCTCAGGTAAAGTTTGAAAATGTGGTGATCAACGGCAAAAAGGTAGCCAATCCGGCAAAATAAGAATAAACCATAGAACGCATATATAGATTGAGCCCCTTGAATTGTGATTTCCACAATTCAAGGGGCTCAGTCTTAGATTTTAATTATGCCTTGATGAGCTTGATGAGCTGTTCGCCGGCGTTTTTGGTGTCAACTTTGTTGATGATATGGGTGATGTTATGGTCAGCATCGGTTACAAATGTTGTGCGGACTGTCCCCATATATTCACGACCTGCCATCTTTTTCTTTTGCCATACTCCAAAGGCTTGGTTAACCTCGGTGGTGGGGTCGGAAAGCAGTAAGAACGGAAGTGTATACTTGTCGGCGAATTTCACATGACTTGCAATCGAATCTTTGCTGATGCCGATTACCTCATATCCTAAATCCTTCAGCTCTTTATTGTAGTCTCTTATAGAGCAAGCCTCGGCTGTGCAGCCGGGAGTGTTGTCCTTGGGATAGAAATATATAATCAAGGGCTTTCCGGCGAAATCCGATTCCCTTACCTCTTTGCCTTCAATGTTAAGTCCCAAATTCTCAGGGATTTTATCTCCGATATTCATAATTAGTCAGATTAAAAATGATGGTTATAATATACTTATAGCAACAAAATTAATGTATTCTTGTTTCATACGCAAACCAAAATTAATTAACTTTGTGGTATGTCTTCGTTGATAACCATAGTGATACCTGTATACAACCGGGAAGTGACGTTGTTACGGACGTTGCGTTCGATAGAGTCGCAGTCAGTGGCACCGGCTGAGGTTATATTGGTGGATAATGGTTCGACTGATGGCTCGCCTGAGTTGATGCGACAGTGGATGGCTGGCAGACCAAATGTAAGGTTGCTGCATGAGAAGAAACGTGGTGCATGTGCCGCTCGTAACCGAGGATTGGAGGAAGTGCGCACGGAATTTGTTGAATTTTTTGATTCCGATGACGAAATGTTGCCTCACCATATAGCTGATTTCGAAAATGCTATAAAGGCGAATCCGGGTTTTGATATTTACGGACGTAATATTGTGACAAAAAGGCTCGATGGGAGCTGCCGTACGGAATATTTCACCGCTCATAATGCCATGTTTCACCATATATTCCGCTCTTCGCTATCTACAGGAAGGATTGTAGTGCGCACAGCATTGGTGAAGGCGGTTGGGGGTTGGAATGAAGAGTTGACCGGTTGGGATGATTATGAGCTTGGGGTAAGATTGCTTCTCAACGGTGGAAAGGCAAAAAAAATTTCCGGGCGACCTTCTGTAATAGCCTATCAGCAGGAAGATTCACTGACAGGGATAGATTTTAGCTCACATCCGGAGCGTTGGGAGAGAGCGTTGGATACAATAAGGGAAAATATTATCAAATCTGGTCGAAACGATTTGTTGAAATGGGTTGATGCAAGATGTATGATTTTAGCGGCGCAATATAAATTGGAATCATTGGGCGTATGCGGCAATGATTCGGAAAAGGGCGCAATTTTGGCTGAAAGTTTGAAAAATAAAGTACTTGAACGCACACCCTATAAAAAGCGAATGGAGCTGATATACCTGCATAACAGATATTTCCGCCGACTTACATGGGTGTTTGCCCGGATGCTGTTTCCTTGGTAATGTTTAAGCTGTTTTTATCGCAGCATCTCAGCCACACGGTGTAATGCCGTGAGGAACATGTCACACTCCTCGATAGTGTTATATACGGCAAATGAAGCCCGTACTGTCCCTTCAACACCGAGTGCATTCATAAGCGGCTGGGCGCAATGGTGACCTGTGCGCACTGCTATGCCGAGTTTGTCAAGCAACATACCCATGTCATAGTGGTGCTCGTTGCCGACAAGGAAAGAGATTATGGCGCATTTGTCTGGAGCGGTTCCGAAGATACGCATGTCGGGGATCTCCTCCAGCATACGGCGGGTGGTATATTCAAGCAATTCGTGTTCGTGAGCGGCTATCTGCTCGATGCCAAGGCTCTCGATAAAATCAATAGCCTGATGGAGGGCTGCAATGCCGATGAAGTCAGGAGTGCCGGCTTCAAATTTGAACGGAAGTTCGGCAAATGTGGTCTTTTCAAACGATACCGATTCAATCATTTCACCACCACCCTGATAGGGGGGCATCGCTTCAAGAAGTTTCTTCTTGCCATAGAGCACGCCAACCCCCGAGGGACCATACATTTTATGTGCTGAAAATGCGTAGAAGTCAGCATCGAGATCTTGGACGTCAATTTTCAGATGAGGGGCAGCCTGTGCGCCGTCGATAAGCACCGGTACATTATGGGCATGAGCTTCCGCTATAATTTCCTTGATCGGGTTGATGGTGCCAAGCACATTTGACGCATGGCATACCGATACGAAACGAGTGTGTTCGTTAAAAAGCGAACGGTATGCGTTAAGGTCGAGTTCGCCAATGGCATTTATAGGGATTACACGTATTTTAATGTCTTTGGTGCGTTGAAGCAGCTGCCAAGGTACTATGTTGGAGTGATGCTCCATTGTTGAGAGTATAATCTCATCGCCATCCTGCAGGAATGCTCCACCGTAGGACGCAGCGACAAGGTTTATAGACTCAGTAGTGCCACGAGTGAAAATCACCTCTTCGATAGAGGCTGCGTTTATAAATTCTCTTACCTTACGGCGGGCGCTTTCCTGAAGTTCGGTAGCCTCCATGGAGAGTGTGTGCACGCCTCTATGAACATTGGATTTCGTTTTTGTATAACTGTTTACCACCGATTCCACAACACGGTTGGGTGTCTGTGAAGTAGCGGTGTTGTCGAGATAGACAAGCGGATGTTTATATATCGTGCGCCGGAGTATCGGAAATTCCGAACGTATTTTTTCAATGTCCATAATGATAGTGTAAGATGTGGTTTAGCATTTTTCTTTGCATGATGAGCAATTGCCGAGAGTGCCCGCAAAACGACGCTCTACAAGATGGCGTAAACGCTCTTGAAGCCCGGGGATATGCACGGTGTCAATCACATCTATCATGAACGCCTGCATAAGCATGGTGCGCGCCTCTGCTTCGGGGATACCTCTCGTGCGCATATAGAACAATGCATCGTTGTCGAGTTGTCCTGTTGTGGCTCCATGCGAGCATTTCACCTCGTCATTGTATATTTCAAGCTGTGGTTTGCAGTGCATTCTTGCCGATGTAGATGCAAGAATGTTGCGGTTGCTCTGGTAAGCCTCGGTGTATTGCGCTCCGGGAGTTACCAAAATGCTCCCTTCAAAAGCCCCGGTGGCTTCCTCGTCAAGGACATATTTGAACAACTGGTTGCTCTTACAGCGTGGCGATCTGTGGTTGATTGCCGAATCGTTGTCAATATGCATCTTGTCAGAGCCTATAGCCATCCCTGCGATGTGGGTTTCGCAATGTTCGCCGAGCAAGTCGATGGTAAATTCATTGCGGGTATTGCCGCAGGTGAGGGTGGTGGAATTATATGTTACTCTTGAATGAGCCTGTTGCGATACATAGAGCTTGGAGTAGCGGGATGTATGGGATGATGACTCCTCAATGGCGCATGTCTCGAATGATGCGTTTTCGCCTACGATCACCTCTACTATTTGCGAAGCAAGGAACTTAGCGCCTGATTCCTGTGTATGGTCACAGACTATAAGTTGCAGCTCGGCACCTTCCTCAAGTACTATCAGCACTCTGCGGAATGCCAACATGGGAACCGGTGCGGAGAATATGTTGACAAGCTGGATGGGGCGTTCCAAGCGGGTATTTTTTGGTAGGTATATAAATACTCCGTCTTGTGCGAGAAGAGTGTTAAGGGCTACTGAAACATCTCCTAATGGAGCCAATGAGCCATAATATTTTTCTACGAGGTCAGGATACTGTAATGCTGCTTGACGCAGGGAGGTGTAGAGAACACCTTCTGGAAGCTTGGATTCGAGCTTTGATGTGGGATGGAAAGAGTCATTGAGGACAAAACCGAGGAGCGTGGAGAGGTTTGGCACATCGCATCTGAATGAGTTGGCTACATCAACAGGGATGTTTACTCTGGATATGTTAACACCGAAATCGGGGGCGAACATATCCTCGATTGATGTCTTCTCATACCCTTCAGTGCGTTTGGTCGGTAGATGCGCACCGTCAAGCGCATTAAGTGCGTCTGACCTAAGCGTATTAAGTGCGGGTGCCGAATTTTCATTTATAAGTTCGACATTCTCCTTGTAAAGTTCAATATATTGGTTAAGTGCGTTCTCCATGTCGCTATTCGTTAGCTTCTTTAATCCAATCGTAACCTCTTTCTTCGAGTTCAAGAGCGAGTTCGGGACCTCCGGTCTTAACGATACGTCCCTTATATAATATATGCACGAAATCCGGGCGAATATAATCGAGCAAACGTTGGTAATGTGTGATTACGATAGTGGCGTTTTTGTTTGTCTTAAGTTTGTTGACGCCACCCGCTACCACACGAAGTGCGTCGATGTCGAGACCTGAGTCTGTTTCGTCGAGTATTGCGAGCCGTGGTTCAAGGACTGCCATCTGAAATATTTCATTCCTCTTCTTTTCGCCCCCTGAAAAACCTTCGTTGACCGAGCGTGATGCAAGTTTGTTGTCAAGCTCGACTATAGCCCTCTTTTGACGCATCAGTTTCAGGAAATCACTTGCGCTTAGCGCAGGCTCATTGAAATATTTGCGTTTGGCATTTACTGCCGCGCGCATGAAATTTACCATTGATACTCCCGGTATCTCTACGGGGTACTGGAATGAGAGAAACAATCCTTCGTGGCTGCGATCCTCAGGGGGGAGGCTCAATAGGTCAATGCCATGAAGTTTAGCTTCACCGGCTGTGACAGTATATGCGGGGTTTCCGGCAAGTACTCCGGAGAGGGTGCTTTTGCCTGAACCGTTAGGTCCCATTATAGCATGAACCTCACCCTCATTTATGGTAAGATTTACACCTTTGAGGATTTCTTTTCCTTCAACGGAGGCGTGGAGGTCACGCACTTCAAGTAATATATTGCTCATTTATGAATAAGTATCAGTTCGGATTTTACTTAGTTTGCAATTTCTCTGCGAAATTACTTATTTTATCTCATCTACCCAAACATTTTCATCATGAGTTTTGTTTGGATTACATCTGAGTTGAGTCGCAGAGTAGCCGGTAATGGCAATTCCTAATTCTGGTATTTCGTCCAAAATAACTTTGGTTACTCGGTGAAATAGATTAGTATTTGGTCAAAATATCGCAAAATGCAAATTTTTTGCAAATTTCTTTTGAAAATATTTGCACAGTTTTGAATTCGGTATTAACTTTGCACTCGCAAAACGGAAACAACGACAACGCTTAGCGAAGCGACAACAAAACGAAGTTTCCACGATGCACCTCTAAAAACTTGGTGTGGTAGTTCAGCTGGTTAGAATACCTGCCTGTCACGCAGGGGGTCGCGGGTTCGAGTCCCGTCCATACCGCTGAGGAGAGAGGAGAATGACTAATAGCTAATCTTCGGATTGCGTTAGTCATTCTTTTTTTGTGAATACAATAAATAAGGGCAGCCCATGAGGACTGTCCTTATATGTTGTTATGTTACTTGGCTTCTGAGTAGGGGATGAATTTAAGCCATTCTATTTTTCTGCTGTCTTTGGTCGGGCGGGGGATGGTGTAGGTTTCGCCGCAACCGTTGATCCTTATGAGGTCGGGGGTGAAATCTATTAGTGACCAGTAGATGCTGCCGTCAGGGATGAATGCGCATTCGTCCACATGGAATTTTGAATTGTCAATATCTATGTCGTTTTCGGCTATGCGCGCATTGTGAGGAAGTATGATGCTTGTAAGCTCTTTGGTGTTATTGTTACGCATCATGCGGATATTTTGCCAGAACACCGTGCCCTTGTCATTGTTTGCTGTGGCTGCTGCACGGATGTATGTCATATTTGGTGAATTAAGAAATATGAACATGTGCCGGTTGGTATTTATTTCCATTCCGCAGTTGCCATTGTTGCAAAATATGGTTACGCCAAGTCGCCATTCTTGCAGACGGCTCCCAATCCCTAATTTGGATGTTGCCTTAGGCATGTCGTATGGGGGAGTGCTTTCGATCCGTTCCACAAGTTTAAGTTTGGAGCCGTTGATATATAGAGCGTCACCGATTAGAGACAATTCAGGTGTGAATTCTTCGGTTGCGGTTATGGTTGAATCGGCATTGAAGGTCACTGTCTCGTAAAAATTTTCTATCGGACACATTGCTGACGCTGTCATGCGTCCATTTTGAAGTTGGCGGAACACGATGCAGGCTTTTTTGGTTATTACCGCCTCGACACTGTCATTAACCCATACGCCCATAGCTTCAGTGTTAATTTGCTTAGGATTACTTGCGCTGACGGCTATTGCCGCCAATAATAAAATGGTAGTGATGAAATGTTTCATTTTGTGAATTGATAAGGTAAATACATATAGTAGACGTATAACAGCCTATAATGTTACAAAATTTTTGTGAAATTAATCTAAGTATATTTATTGGTGAGGAAAAATGTTAGTATTTTTGTGTTTGGTAAGGTGTTTAACTTTTGTTATAAGGCTTACGCTAAACCTTACGCTGCATATTTAATCTAATATTATAATTGTTGTTAATCACAGTCTTGTGAATATGGCTATGAATATGAGAATAAGAGATTTGATTATGTTGTTTCTCCCATTTGTGCTTGTTTCGTGTGGCAAAGGTGAGGAACAGATGCAGGTATATTCGGAGCTTAAGGATGTTCAGCAGCTTGCGCTTGCTGAAATGACTTTAAGCAAGGTTGGCACTATCGATGACATGACATGGGAAAAAGCAAAAGGTTTTTCCCAGCACATGGGTGCTTTTGTGAATAATTTTAAGCCCGGTAAGAGGATCGGGGTGTATTCCTACAATACCTATCTGCAAGCATACGTCGATTTAAGCGAGCTTAGAGAGGGGGATGTTGAGGTTGATAATGAGCGCAAATTTGTCAAGCTCGTCCTCCCTGAGATTCGTACACGATATATAGGTCGTGACATGGGGATAAAGGAGGAACATCTCCGTGTCACCGGTCTCCGTTCGTCCATAACTCCACAGGAGCGAGCCAAGGTAAAGGATGTCATGAATCAGGCTTTAAAAAAAGAGGTGGAAGGTAACACTGAGTTTGGTATACGCCTCAAGGACGAAGCGAGAATGAAGGCTCGTGAATTCTTTACGCTGCTCCTTAAAAATAGGGGGTATGAAAGTGAAATCACATTTAAATAATGTGTCAATAAAAAAGTGTGTTGAAGATGAAAAAATTTATAGCGATACTTGTGCTTGTTCTTGCTGCGATAGTCGGCACATTATGGTGGGTTGAGTCGCATAGGGTTTCAGCCGATACCATCCCTGCGACCTTGGAGGATGTGAAGGGGATGGTGAAGTTGTGTGCATTGGAGATACATGATGATGTCCCTATACGTGACTCCATAAACGGCAAATGGATCTTTGCCAAAGGTAAAATTAACGGTTACGTCACTTTTGACCTTGAACGCATGGAATATGAGGTTAAGGGTGATACCATAATTGTGATGCTTCCGCCGGAGAAGGTTGAGATATATGAATCTACTGACAAGGGAGCTTACAGGGTATATGACGCTTGGGACAATACCTTATTCGGCAAAGGTGAAATCACCACCGCTGAAGAAAATGCTCTTAAAGAACGCATGAAACAGCGTTATATTAACGCAGTATATTCCAAGGGCTATGTCAGGAGAGCTCGTAAGTCGGCAAAAGAAACATTGTCAAAACTGTTCGGACACCTTGACGGGACGGTGATCCTTGTGGACAGGTATCCTGACGGCTATGGCATATCGAAAAATTGACGCATATATATAGCAGAAAAGGCTGTCGAGCGACAGCCTTTTCAAAATGTGATAAATTCTTGGTTTTGTCTACTAAAAACTATTTTGCAACCGTAAAATTTTCGTGTTTAGGTATTGATTTCTATATTTTGAAAACCTTTTAGGGGTTTGTTTGATTCATGCCACAAAATTAGCACTGCGAAGTTACAAACTTGTTACAAAAAGAAGCACAATGATGTTACATGGATTGTTGTTAACTTTAATTAACTAAGAATAGCCTAAAAAGAGGAAGATTACGGTAAATAAGAGCAATTTTAGTGCTAAATTTGTATTAGAGATTATATCAACCCTTAAATTTTAATTGTTCCTTATGAAGTTACGAATTATGTTTTTTGCATTTCTTGCATCTATATTTGGTTATTCTGCCGCTAAAACATCTGTTAAGGATGATCCGAGAGCACTTTCAATATATCAAATAATGGTAGCCTCATTTCAGCATGACCCTGAGGGTGCTGTGGGCTATAACGCTATGTGGGGACCCGATGATGCTATAAAAAATGGCAATTTACGAGGTGTTATTAAAGCACTCGACCATATAAAAAGTTTGGGAGTAAATGCTATTTGGATGACACCTATATTTGACAGCTCTACTGCGGAAGGTGGCGAGAAACTTCAGGCAACAGGATATTTCACTAACGATTATTTCAAAATAGACCCGCATTTCGGTACGGAGAACGATTTTAAAGAGCTTGTCGATGAGGCGCATAAACGTGGTCTATATGTCATACTTGACGGCGTTTTCGGGCATCACGGCGGTGTTACCGCTCCTTCACCGAAAGGGAATACGATTGACACTACCCGTGTGTATAGCGACAGGGGAGAGATGGGTGGCACCGGAAATGTTTCATATCCCGGTTCGTTAGAGTATTTTAAGGAGCTCGCCACTTATTGGATTGATAAATATGGTGTGGATGGCTGGCGTCTTGATCAGGCATATCAGGCAACTCAGGGCGGTCATAATTATTGGCTCGAAATCAAGGAAGCTGTTGATTCAGTTACCGCACAGCGGAAAGCACGTGGCGAAGAGTGGGGGACACTCGGTTATATGGTTGGTGAAGACTGGGGCACAGCCGATGTCATTAACAAGGGCGTGTATAAAGATGGGGGCTTGAACAGCGCATTTGATTTTGACGGCAAAGAACTCATCAGCGGAGCTATGCAGGAGCTTGGCTCTGAAGGACTGGAAAATGGATGGGCTGATGTCATTACTGTTTTGTCGCCACCTACTGCTCGTGGTTATCTGAATGATTCTGTAATGCCGAATTTGTTCCTGTCTAATCATGACGGTTATCGGTTAGCTGACCATTTTGATACGGCAGATCCATGTTTCTATCAGAAACTTATGACCCGTAATGCTATTTTGGCGGCTTACTCCGGTCCGATAACGCTATATTATGGAGATGAATATGCTGACCTGAGTCGTAATAGCATAGGTGCGCAGAAGGACAACATAGCCCGTACCACGGGACATCTTGACGCCCGCAACCCGCATGAAGAAGCTCTGAAAGATTATATTTCGAAAGCGATGACTTTCCGGTCGGAGAACCCGGCAATGTGGCGAGGTGATGCGTCATTCTATACCTTCAAGCCTAAGAATGGTGGAGAAGTGCTTGTGGTGACTAAGACGGATAAGGAAAGCAATAATAAGGTGGCTGTGATTTTCAGCGATGTGGATACTGTGGTGCCATTGCATGGAGTTGACGCTCCTGTGGAAGTCAAAGCGTGGGTGCCTGTATTTGTTAAGCTTTAGCGCAATCCCATATAGTGTTTTCTTACGGTCTGCGGGAGTCGTTCTATAGCATACCTTAGCATTGTGCGGGGCATTATTCTCGCATGCGTGTCGAGGAATTTGCATAGCTCGACTTCGCTGACTCGTTTGCCCATCTCACGCAGCATCCATCCGGTAGCTTTGCGCATTAAATCATGCGGGTGCATAAGGAAATATTAGGTGTTTCGATGTATAACATCCATGATGCTGTATATCAGTAGATAATCATTATTAAAGCGTACTAAAAATGTACTTATTGCGATAATAAGAGGAAATAGAATAAAGCGATTTATGGATTTTTAAGGTGTGTTGGTTATATTTAATTGCCTTTGTTTTCTTGTTGTATGGTAATAGAAAAAGCCGCCCGGATTAAGAGCGGCTTCTGGATAATGTTTGAAAAATATTGTTATTCTTTGATAGAATTGAGGTCGCGGAATAGTTTTATGTATTGTGGCCACATATGAACTATGCCGTAAATGATTGCGATAATCAGGGTTGCTATTGTGAGCCAAAAGCCTGTACGGTTGAACTCCCATGCATTCGGTAGTAGCAGGGTAAACAAGATGACTAAGCCCATGCCAAATATCACTTCGCCGGAAATCATCAGCAATCTTATATTCGCTGTCTTGGAGAATAATTTGCTTGGTGTAAGAGCCGCGATGTTGATGTTTTTGAGTTTGAGATACATAAAAATGTACCATGTTGCGGCGATTGTCATATATACCACAAGGTATATTTTGAGGTATGAGGGGAACGAGTACGGGTTGAGGTTGCCGAGTGCCATTGCAGCGAACACAATGGCGAGGATAAGGCAAGAGATGAATCCCTGGCGGAATTTTTTAAGTATCTTGGTCTGCGCGGTTTCGGAAGCAGACACGTTTATCTTTATATCGGAGTTTGTCTTTGCGAGCACTTGTTCAAGCGTTGACATACTTTTTTTGAGTTCGTCGAGCTGCATATTATATCTGTTTTGAGAGTTTATCTTTTATACGGTGTATTTTTACGGCAACTGTGTTGCGTTTAAGTCCGAGAGTATCAGCTATTTCATCATACGAATATTCGTCAAGCCAAAGGAGTATGATTGCTTTCTCAATATCTTCAAGTCTGTTAATCAGAGATTGCAGCGTTTGAAGATTCTCTCTTTGTGTATCGTCAATTTCGGAAGAAAGTTCAAGAAGTCCAAAATCAAGCGATACGGTTTCGATTTTTGGCTTAGATGAGCGCAAGGCCATAAGTGCCGAGTTTACCGCTACCCTATAAATCCATGTTGACATCTTGCTGTCGCCCCGGAATTGCCTTAATCCCAGCCAAATGTTGACATAGATTTCTTGCCTAAGATCATCAAACGGCAATTTGTCGGTAGCATAGAAATAGCTGACCTTATTGATGATTCGGGAGTGCTGCTTAATGAGCGAGGCAAAGTCCCTTTCGTTTGTTGGTGGGTCTGTCATATTGAGTTTGATTTGTTTGTTTTGCCTCGTTAGGTGCAGATTTAGCCCCGAAAGTTTCATATATGCGAATAAATTTTTTAGATTTTTTTGTTTCTCTCTGCAAAGTTAGTAATAATCAAAGTTCTACACACTCTTATAATGCATGATAAAAATAACGGCTATCTCTCCTATTGAGGTACTTGTGGAGAGATAGCCGTTATAGTTGTTGTGGTAATGTCAGCGTCTAATGCCGTGGGATTGCGTTGGCTCTTTGGGTCTGAAACCGAGTTTCTCAAGGAGTTTGCGAGCCATATCACGGAACCACTGAAAGACGCTCACGCCGTCAATATTCAAGATGAAACGGTGTTTGTTTTCCGGATCTCTTTCCAATTTGGCAACCGACCCTTCCGTGCGAAAGGTCTGATTGTGTTCCGACGAGAAAAGGGCTCCGGCAAAACCTACCTTTTCTCGGGCAAGTATGCGCTGCGTGAAGCGGTCGGGAAATCCGATGTGGGTGCAATACCGTCCCCAATTCAACAAATCTTCAAGGTCGGGGAAATACCGGGCAATATCAGCCTTGTATTTCTTAAAATCTCCGTCCGCCTCGCTGTTGAGTTTCTGCATTTGAAGCCGTGCTACATCATCAAATAGTTTTGACGATGTTGCCGCAAGCGATTTGTTTTCGGCGGTAAGAGAAGAATTAACCTCGGTCAACCGGGAGTTTTCGGAATAAAGCTTGTTGTTCTGCTGCCGTATCTCCTCGTTTACCTGCGTGAGCATTTTCTTCCGGGTGTCGAGGGCGGTTGTCCGGCCCTCAAGGTTCTCCACCTTGCTCTCCAAAGATTTTTTCTCTTTGTCGAGCTTTCTTTTCTCAATGGAGAGATTGCCGATGTCTTCTTCAAGACCTTTCTTCTTCACCATGCAGTCGCGGTAATATTCGTGCTGCCCGATGTGGCGCGCCTCTGAACCACGGATGCCACGTTCCAGACCGTATTTCGCCATAGCCTCGGCATAGATGTCCTGATAGCGGCTCATCTTACCGCGCTCCATTATGTCGTCGGCGCAGAGCCTCGGACGGTTGGCGGCTTTAGTGCGGTAACGCTTCTTTGCGGTCGCCTCCCTTGCTTTTTTCTTTCTCTCGGCGGTCACTATCGGAACGACGGCTATGTGAAGATGCGGAGTGCGCTCGTCCATGTGCAGTGCGGCTCCGACAACATTGTCGCCGCCGAATGTGTCGCGCGCCCACTTTATGTTGTCGTCAATCCACTCGTCGAGTTTGCCGCTGTCGATGATTTTCTGCATACCCTCGTTGTCGGAGGTCATAACCAGGTTGAGGCACCGAACCTGCCTGTCGGAGATTTTGCGGGTAATCCCGGCATTGGCTATGCGGTGTTCGACAGCCGCCGCAAGCCCGGTTATCCCGTCGGAATATTCGACCAGATTGTAGCGATTGAGATGCGTCCTCGCCGGGTCAGCGTTTTCGGGTTGGGCGGTGCGCTCGATATGCTTGGCTATCGAGTTCAGCGACGAGTTCGCCTTGATGATGTGTAACACTGCGTAGCTCATAGGCGGACGAGTTTAAGTTGCGGAGCAATCGGAGTGTACGGCTTCATGTTAAGCCGTTGCGGGGTTTCCAAAGGGATGTCACCCTTTGGCATATTGGGGATATTTTTAGCGTATCGGAACGATATGCGGCTCGAAAAATTCCCTAATATGCTAAGGAATTTTCCGCATGGCTGTAATTTCCGTGCGCGGCAGCACGGATGGAACTGCTCCCCGGATGAGGGTCGCAGAGCGGTAAACCACTGTAATGAGTATAGTGGTACACCGAGAAAAAACTCTGTTGTCATCATTTCAAATTTAGGGATAACCCCCCGTGCATTCCTTGCACTCTTGCACGGTCGGGAGTGTGCAAAAGTGCAAGGTGTGCATGGGGTAAATTCAAAGTTTGGAATACGAGCCGTAGGCATCACGGGTGAAGAAAACGCCCCGCCTGTCGCGAAGGAATTTCTTGAACGTGCGTTCCGCCATCCCGCATTTCCCGGCTATGGCAACTCCCTCGGCGGTGGTGAACGTGCCGGGCAGTTCCGACATCACGGCAAGCTGCACATCGGTCAGCGCGTCCTCGCCGATGATGCCCTGCACCCTTGTCGCCGTTACCCGGAAATACTCCGTCAGACGGATAGCCCTCTCGACGGTCGCCGCCTCTATCGCCTTCTTCTTTTTTGCCCCGCACGCCCAGTCGGAGAGGGCGAGCAGAAGGCAGAACCGCACGGCATAGATTTCAAGTTTGCTCGCAATCGCCGTGAGCGTGTCGCTCCCCTCGGCATTGCACCGCTCTGTCGATTCATTCTGCCATGAGTAGAGGCGTTGGAGTGCGTCCGGCGAGAACGGCACATCTTCGGGCAGTATGTCGCCGCCGCTGTCAGTCGCAGGAACAATCCCGGTCAGTCTGCCGACAACCTCACGCCACGCCGCAACGATGTCGAATGAGGGCGATTTTCTCTCGCTGTTCCATTTCGCCTTTGTCTGGTCGTCCGGCACCACATAGAGAAAACGCTCGGTGAAACCGTTTGAGTTACGGTTCCCTGCGGCAAGCTCGCCCAGCACTTTGGGCTGGATCGTGCCGATGACGCAGAGGAACGGATTGCGGATGAACACACCGCTCTGGCTGCTCTTGCGGTCGGACATGGCTACCTTGTGGTTGAACACCGACATCCAGAACTCCGATTCGGAGCCGTTGTTGTAGCGGTTGAAGTTCTTGAACCACCCGGCAAGCTCGTCGGCATAGAGGCACAGCCCCCTCGGATTTTCCGAGAGGATACGGTGTACCGCCTCCGGCGTGACATCCTGCATTGTGAAGCGGATGCGCCTCGGTTCGGTCGGGTTCGTTTCATAGCCGTTTGCGGCTCTCTCTTTCGGCGGCAGCTCCATCGCCGCGAGATAGCGTTTCATAGCCTCGGAGAAGATTGCCGACTGCTCCGCGTCGAAATCTATGAGCGGCTGCATGGCGAAGCTCAACGGGTGGCTCTTGTTGGCTCCCGGACGACCTACGAGGGCTACGAAAAGAATACAGTATTCCTGCCAGCCTGCCATGTGTTCGGCGTTGTGTGTGTTTCCGACAGCGGCGGCAACCGCCGTCAGCATCGACATGGCGAGATAGTCTTTCGGAAATCCGAGGGTGGTGTTCGCCTCGTCTATGATTTCACGCATCTTTCTCGGAAGAACATCAAGGGGAAAGGGATTCGGGGAGGTCTTTTCTGCGGCTTTTTCTTCTTTTTTCATCGCCTCCCTCCTTTCCCGATTGTGGCGGGTACGAGTACGCCGACGGCGTTTCCGTCGATGAGCCGTGCCTCCGCCCACTGCAACAGCTCGGATTTTCTGAAATGCAGCTTAGAGCCGAATTTCTGGAATGGGATGGTTCCCGCGCTCGTTTCCTTGTAGAGCTGTCCTTTCTTTATCGGGTAGCCGTTGGAATTGAGGAACTCCAAAGCTCCCTTCATGTCAAGTGATTCGCATTCGGTTTTGGCTGCGGTTTGATTAGCAGTTGAAGAAGTAGCTTCTTTCTCGGCGAGGTATTCCTCTACCGACCCCTTGACGAGAAGTTTGAGGACTTCCACGAAGGGGAGGTGTAAAAAGTCAGTCATGTTCATTGTGGATGTGGATTGATTAGTGGTCTGTGAAAGTCTTAGCGCATCGGGCATGGGCTTTTAAGGATTAAAAACGTTTGCGGTGTCATCATACAGATGTGGGGTGTTGTCAATAGGGTTAATATGTGCCTTCCAGCCCATGACTACACCCGGAGGGATAAGGCTGGTCGGCGGTTAAACTAATATCGGACAATCGTCCGTGTGCCTGCAAACTGGCGAGAATCACTGAAATATCGGCTCTGATGCCCGGCTTTTGCCACGGGATATAAGGCAATAAGGGGGCTGCCTGTTATCGCGTGCGGATTTCTCCGCGTTGATAACGGTCTTGAAACTGCCTGATTATATCGGCGATAATCACCTTTTACAAGGGTGCGGTCGGCAGAGGGGGAACACTGATGCCGCTGCAATCATCATAGCGGTTTTAATCATTGTGCCCGGCACGTCGGCTGCCATTGCTCCGTTACTTTCAACAAGGAGAAATCCGCGATGGTTCGCAGTGTCCGGCTTTGTCCGCGTTATTCCGCCATGCGTCCTGCTTTTTCTTTTCGGCGGTCATTTCTCCTTTCGGCGCAACGAAACTACAACTCCGGCACGGATTATCCAAATTTTTCAGCACCTTGCGATTGTGTTTGACTGTCGCCGGACTGAAAATGACTGTTACCCTTGTCGGATTGCTATATTAAAATACGAAATTTTTTTGAATTATGCAAATGTGAAGTGAAATTTGGCGATGAGAAGAAAAAGGACACCGGGTATCCCTCCCGATGTCCGACCACTAAAATCCACAATCAAAATGATTTTGACTGCGATTTCGTATGCAAAGTTAGCTTTTTATTCTCACTTGCACAACCGAATAACAACCCGACAATGCGAAAAGTGCGATTGACTTGAACGATTTTTAAGTTTCCGCTGTTCCGTAACCGATTGAGCCGAGACTGTTGACTGCATCCATCTTCTGCTTGTCGAAAACATGGAGATACTTTTCGGTTGTGGTTATCCCGCAATGCCCCATAAGCTCCGATACCGTCTTTATGTTGACACCGTTGTCGAGCATATTGACTGCGAAAGAATGTCTGCCGCAGTGCCATGAAATCCATTTTGTTATTCCAGCCTCCTTAATCCACCGTTTGAGGTGTTTGTTGCAGGTTGAGTAATTCGGTAGCTTGAATATAAGTTCGTTTGGGTCGTATGGTTCGGAGGGCTTGCCTATCAGTGCAAGCAAATCATCGTTAAGCGGAAACGACACGGCACTGTGTGTGCTTCTTGATTCCACTTTCTTCTGATTAAACCGCAGTGTCCGTGTGGAGGCATCCACATTCCCGTATGTAAGCAGTTTCACATCACACCATCTTGTGCTGGTGAAAAGAGTAAATATGAACGCTCGTTGTACTTCCTTGTGTTCGCCTTCATAGTGTGTGCCGACAAGCGTCCTCACTTCATCGAGAGTGAGAACCTCTTTTGTAACCTGATTGCGGTCATGTTTGACGGATATGCCCTTGCAGGGATTGCCGCGCATCAGACCTTCCTCTATCGCGTCAAGCACAATGCGCTTGAAATAATGGTACATTTTGTTCGGACCCTCTCCCTTGCCGTTTGCCCGGAGGAATTCAGCGAATTTCAAGACAAGTTCCGGGGTTATGGTTTCCATGTGCAGGAATGTGTCATACTTGCTGTATCTCGGTGTTTCTTTGAGAAACCGGATGAAACGGTTGTAAGTCTGGACAACCGATTTACGGACATAGTAAGTGAACCTCTCCGATTCACATTTTTCCTTGAAATAGGCGAGGAAATTTGTCTGTCTGTCCTTCTTCAGCCTGTATCCGGCACGGTCTTCAAGAAACGCCTGCTCACGTTCAAAACGTATTTTCTCGGCAAGTGCCAGAGTGTTTTTATTCTGTATTCTTTCCTCTTGGTTTTTTGGATGAAGCCAGATATAGAGATTCAGATTTTCTTTTCGGCGGTCATGCTTGACCTTGAATTTTGGTTTTCCTGCCATCGCCCCGGTGGTATAGAATACTTGATTTCCGTCCTCGTCAAGCACCGGGGATTCAGTGCGTCCGAGATAGTATTCCAGATAGAGGCTTGCGCGTCCGTCTTTCAGTTCGGACTGCTGGAGCTTCGGATTCTGCTTATTTCGCGTTTGGATTTTCGCCATTTATTGAGTAATTTTGTTGTTATAGAACAAAGGTAGCCACACGTTGCGAAACGTGAAAATTACCCTCAACATCTATTAACAACTGAAATGTACTAATTGTGTACTAAATGCGAAAAACAGTCGAAAACACGGCAAATCAATCAAACGACACAATTCGCTAAATCATTGATATTCTTCATATTTAGCCATATCCAATTATATCGGTTTTCTATGCGTTGAGTTATGTGGCTATTTTTATGGTCGGCTCCGATATGCCGTGACATAAAAGTGCGTATGTGCTAACGATGGATATCCGCTGTTCCCATAGGTTTTCAGATTCCATTAGACGATATAAAATGCCATGTTGACCTGTTTCTGCAACATATTCGCCAAGGATTTTAGGAGCTGAAAGGTCAACAAGATCCCAATTATTGGCATACATGGCATGTTTGAGATAAAAATCTATGATGTCATTTTGGGCTTTCGGATTGTTACGGCTTTTCTCGTATCTCTTCACGAGAGCTAAAAATCCTGAAAGCCGGAACTCATGTATGGGTGACAATATCATCTCGGAAATCACCTCTGATGGAGCATCCCAAAACATCCGGGCTACTTTCCTGTTATCAGGAACCACGATCCCTAAAAATATATCTCCTTCACCATATTCACCTTTGCCGGTTTTAAAAAATCGCTGTAACACCTCTTTTTTGCCGGGAATAACGTGCGATTCAAGCTCGCTTTTCCATAATGCGCACAATTCTTCATTGGAATATGTCGATGAAGTCGGAGCCTGAACATTTGAACATTCAAAGGTTCGTTTGGGTGATGTTTTGAGTCTTGAGTTCATATTGCGATGATAGGAGATAAATTTTGTATGAGTCCTGATTCTGAGATTATGGGACATGGGGATACAAAACTATTAAAAATTTGTCGAAATGAGAAATTTTTCAAATAAACTGAATAAAAATGACAAAGAAGCTTGTATTATTTGAAAATAATCCCTACCTTTGCACCACTTAAAAATCGAACGTCTCACCAAAGAGACCCCCAATCGGTAAGTTCGAGGTCCTTTAGCTCAGTTGGTTAGAGCACCTGACTCATAATCAGGGAGTCCAAGGTTCAAGCCCTTGAAGGACCACTAAAGTCAAGCAGTCAGCGATATCGCTGACTGCTTTTTGTATTGCCTAAAATTGCTTAAATCCCTAAAGTCAGGTCTCCTCCGGAAAAATTCGCTGACCCCAAAATAACTAATCCTGTAAATCCGGGTCGCCGATTTTGAAAATCAGTTGATTCTTTGTCATCTTCCTTGGAGGATGACAAAGAATCAACTTTAAAGTAATCAAATTTAAGATGAGGTGGGTCAAAGTTTTCTGGCTGTGAGGGCTGAGAGGGTGGTTTTGCCGGTAAGGGGGATTAGGTGAATGTGAATTGAGCCGGTTGTATTTTCTACAATGTATTTTTTGCGGACTGCATGTTGGAATCCGCTAAGTTCCGAGGGTGAAAAATCCGGATCAACAATTTTGTCACAAATCTCTATAGACATTCTAATGATGTCCCCGGTTTTGCCGCTATTGCTGTCATGCCCAAGCAGATATGGTGAATTGTTCCCCGATTGGTTAATGTCGGTGAACAGCAGTTCGACTTCATATCTTCCGACAGGAGCGTCAATACGATAGTCGGTGATATCTTCCATCATTGTTTGATACAACGGTCCATCTAAAGTGTTGAAAATCTCGGAGGTTGTCGAGCGCTTTTTGCCGTTCAAATATCCCCATTTCCCTGATTCATAGGGCCTGTCTGTTAGCCATGTCTGACCATTTATCTCTGATGTGAAATCGCAATTGCTGCCAACATTTATCGCAAAGGTTTCACCTGCGGACAGATCCGGAAGCTTAGAGCGATTGACTGTCGCAACGTCAGTTTCGGTCACATCTCTCATATTGCCTTTCGCCAATAGCTTGGATTGTCCTTCAGGAAGATTTACGTTGAAGATAGCGTGGCAGTTGACAGTTGGTTTAACCCCATGGGATATACCGTTTACATACAGCTCAACATCGGGGCAGTTGCTATATATTTTAATGGCAGTAAGTGAATCATCGTCACACACTACGCTTTCCCGGTCATTGACAGCTAAATGTACTACCGGTATATCATCACGCCACATGGATTTGAAATAATAAGCCACATCTTTGGGCTTTCGATTATTGTAGAAAAGCCCCTTGTTGTTAACTCGCGGCATAGACTCTTGGCGTTCCGCAACATTGAAATCAATAAAATTCCAATAAGCTCCGCCACTTATATAGTCATTCTGTTCGATATAGGGCAAATAATGCTCGATATATTTTTGCTGATACTCAATACTGAAATCAAATGGTTCGGGCAAGTTGGAGTGCAGACGGCGGTCTGATCCGGCTCCCCATTCGCTGACAATCAAAGAGCGGTGAGGGTAACGGCTATGCTGGTTTTCAAGATACCGTTCAAAGCCTGAGAGATCTCCTCCATACCATCCCTGATACAAGTTCCATCCCTGCACATCAGTGATATCGAGCCCTACTGTGTTATATCGATTCGTGCCATGAAAAGCCATAACGCTTGCTCTGTTCGGATCTTCCTCTTTCAACTTTTTTTCAAGCCGATTAGCGAGATTAGTAATCCTTGTTTTCGCAGCGTCCCATTCGTTAGATTTATCAGAGGGTGCACGAAGCAATATTTCATTCATATATCCCCATATCATCACGGATGGGTGATTATAATGCTGTCGAATCATCTCCACAAGATTGGTCTCACAAACGTCATCGAAACCGTTCTCGTCGGGAACCATATTTACTACTGGGATTTCTTCCCATACAATCAAGCCGAGACGGTCACATTCATCAAGGATGGCATCATCCTGTTGGTAATGAGCAAGACGCACAAAATTACAACCTAAATCTTTGAGCAATCTGATGTCTCGTCTATGCGCCTCATCGTCAAGAGACACACCTACCGGCGAGAGATCCTGATGGCGATTTATGCCTCTTAGTTTATAATGACGACCATTCAGTTTGAAACCTTTGTCTCCATCGAATGAAAACCATCGGAATCCAGCGGGGATGGTGGAGCTGTCTATTGTCTTGCCTGACTTTGAATCAATTATTTTAGCCGTTAGCGAGTACAGGTAAGGATTCTCCGGGCTCCACAGATTCGGATTCTGTATTTCCGGTAAATCAGTTTCAATTACTGCGATTCGGTTAGGCTCCAACTTAATGTTTTTCGTTTTAGATGACACCTCTTTCCCTGACTTGTCATTCAAGGTCATCACTAATCTTACATCCGTTGAGATTTTATCGTCGTTTTTTATTCGGCTTTTCACCTTTAGACCCGCTGAGTTTTCCGACACATTTAAAGGCGTGACGTAAATACCGGACGAAGCATTGTCACAAAGGTCAAAATGCTGGAGAGGAGTGCTTATTAGCCATACATCACGGTAAATGCCTCCCCAAAAAGTAAAATCAGCGGATAATGGAGGAACATCTCTCCGTGAATTGTCTACTGTAACAAATATCTTATTATCATCATTCTTTATATATGGAGTTATATCCTGACAAAAAGCAGAATATCCACCGGCATGATCGATTGCAACACTGTCATTCACACATAGAAGCGCAGACTTGTTTACTGCATCGAATTTAATAAAATACCTGCGTGATTTATCTATGTCAGGCATTTTTAAATTTAGGAAATACTCCCCTTTACCTTTATAGTAATCCTTAGTGCGGTATGCGTCCTCATTATAAGTGTGAGGCAGGTTGACAGAAGTCCATTTTGTGTCATCAGGATATCGGAACGACCATCCGTCATTAAGACTCTTAATTATTTTTTGTGCGGATATATTCAATACTGACAACATGAATATACCCAATATTATTCTTAGTCTCATGGTTATATATTTAATTGTCATAAAATTGCCCGCCAAAGATAGTAAATAATTTATCTTGACGGGCAATATTGACGTTGATTAATTGTACTTAAATGTAGTGCTGCTTCTTATATCGTCACTTGCTGCTCCTATGTGTACTTTAAATTCGCCCGGTTCCACTGTCCATTTGTGATTTCCGGCATCGAAATAGCTTAAATCGTCTTTACCTATTTCGAATGATACATTTTTTGTCTCACCGGGTTGCAGGAAGACTTTTGAGAATCCTTTAAGCTCTTTAACCGGTCTTTTCACAGAACATTTGGGGTCTGAAAGATAGAGTTGGATCACTTCCGCTCCTTCAAGTTTACCTGTGTTTGTTACAGGGACGGTGAATGTCACCTTATCTTCACCGGTAATAGCTTCTTTATCTGCTTTGACCTTTCCGAGTTCAAAAGTGGTATAGCTTAAGCCATGTCCGAAAGCAAAGAGGGGAGGAATCTTTTTTGTGTCATGCCAGCGATACCCTACGAGAATGCCTTCATTGTAGTGTTCGTCCCAAATGTCCTCATCATTACGTTTGATACCCGGATACTCTCCTATGGCATGAGCTGCCACATGCTCAAGTGCAACAGGAAAGGTGAACGGTAATTTTCCGGATGGATTTACTTTACCAAAAATCACATCAGCAATAGAATTACCGGCTTCCGAGCCAATAAACCATGCCTGTACGATAGCCGGGACTTTCTTTACCCACGGCATAGCCACGGCATTACCGCTGATATTGACCACTATCAGATTCTTATTAGCATCGGCAAGAGCTTCGATCACTTCATCTTGCTGATATGGCAATTCCAACCCGGCTCTGTCGGAATCCTCGCAGTCCTGATTTTTGCTTTTGTTCAAGCCACCGATAAATATCACGTAATCCGACTTTTTTGCTTCATTCACTGCTTCCGCTATCAATTCAGATGCAGATCGGTCATCACTGAGGTTCTGACCGGTTACGACACCATTATATTCACCTGAAATATCCCCAACATAGCCTCGGGCATATACAATCTCACAATTATTGCCTACACAATTGCGAATACCTTCAAGCGGTGACACTTCACGTTGTACTTTTAATGATGAACTGCCACCTCCGACAGTCATCATTTTAATAGCGTTCTCACCGACCACAAGTATACGTTTAGTGGAAGTTAGATTCAAGGGAAGTATCTTTCTATTGTTTTGAAGCAGCACAATTCCCTCGTCTCCGATTTTACGGGCGGCATTATAATGCTCCTCGCTGCATAGGCTGCCGAACGGTCGTTTCGGGTTCATCTCGGTGCGTAAAATCAATCTCAGTACTCTGCGTACTTTATCGTCAAGCTCCTGTGTGGTCACTTTGCCATCTTTAATGAGGCTCAAATACGGGTCAGCAAGATAGTAACTGTCATACGCATTGCTGCGACCGTTAGAGAGCCCATTGGTCCATGAACCAAATTCCATATCAAGTCCGTTGGTGATAGCTTCCATTGTGTTATGGGTTCCACCCCAATCACTGATGACCACACCATCAAAACCCCATTCACCTTTAAGAATGTCATTTAGCATGTATTGATTATGGCACAGATGCTGATTCTTATAATAGTTATACGCACCCATGATTGCCCATGCGCCACCTTCAATCACAGCTTTCTTAAATGCGGGAAGATAGATCTCATACAAAGTTCTGTCGTCAACTATCACATTGGTGGTGTGGCGGTTGTATTCCTGATTGTTGAGTGCAAAATGCTTCACACATGCAGCCACACCGTTTGACTGGACGCCTTTAACATAAGGTACGACCATTTCTCCTGCGAGATACGGATCCTCACCCATATATTCAAAATTTCTGCCATTCAGAGGTGTCCGGTAGATGTTGACACCGGGACCGAGAATAACACTCTTTTTCCTATATCGGGCTTCTTCTCCAATTGATTTCCCATATAGTTCAGACATTTCAGGATTCCAAGTGGCGGCGAGACAAGTCAACGCCGGAAACGCAACGCATGAGTCATTGCTCCAGCAGGCTTGCTCCCATTCATCCCACAATACTTCGGGACGTATGCCGTGAGGTCCGTCTGTAGTCCATATTTCCGGTATACCAAGACGCTTAACACCGGGTGAACAAAACTTTGACTGAGCATGTATGACCCCAATTTTCTCTTTGAGCGTCATACGTGACAAAGCATCTTCAACACGTTCCTCTATGGGTAGATCTGCATTGAGATATGCAGGTGTCTCACCTTTGATTGAGAAAGCGGAGACAATCAGTATAGATAAAATGCATTTTAGTTTCATGGTTGTGGCATATTTAACTTTATTGATTCAATATATGAGACTTGAGGAGTACAATTTTCAAATTTAACATTCTCAAGCCAATCGGTCAGAGCCTTTTGCGCTATGTGTTGGTTTGGACGGGTCTTCCGAATCTCAGCATAGCTGGTGCGGGGGCTTTCAGCGAACTCAACAATCATATTCCAGTTTCCCGGACGTGCTATTCCAGCCATGCATGATTGATCTATTTTCTTGTAGGGCCAGAAGGTGTAACCTATGTTATTTTTCTCCATAGTCTCACAGAATTTATTTTGCCATTCATCTGTGTTATGACCTATTTCACCCATATACATGGGGAGATTAACGCTGTCACGGAATGCGATTATTTCACTTATCGCCTCAGGGGTGGGTTCACCTCCGTATCTGTGACAGGTATACATCAGTTTATCATCGTATTTCGAGTCTGTGAATGGCTTGAAATTTCCATTCCACTGCGCACCACCGATAAGGATAATATGATTGTTATCAACTTCTCGGATGGAAGCTACCGCACGTTTATGAAGAGGCTCCAATTTGCTATTCAAATCATCCATATTCTCAAAATATGGGGCGATTGGCTCATTTATAAGTTCATATCCAAGTATTACCGGCTCATCCTTGTAATAGCCAGCAATTTTCTTCCAGATATCACAGAATAACTGTTGGCTCTTTTCGCTTTCAAAGAGCCATGGGTATCCATAGCTGTCATCAATATTATCGCCGGTCTGTCCGCCCGGTGCGTCATGCATATCAAGGATAAGATATAAACCATTATCACGACACCACGATACCACACTGTCCACACGTTGGAACCCGTCTTGTGCCGAATTAAGACCCATGTAATCCTCGTCAGTGAAAAGTTTATAGTGGAAGGGAAGGCGTACTGTGTTAGCCCCGGTCGAAGCAATGAATTCAATATCCTTACGGGTAATATAATTATCCTTGAACTGTTTCCAGAATTCGGCAGTGAAATCTTCGCCTGCCAACTGGCATAACATTTCATTAATGAATCTCGCAGAATTGGTTTTCCCGAATCCGAACATGTATCCTTCGGGGTTTAACCAGTTGCCAAGGTTCGTACCTTTTATAAATAGCTTGGATCCGTCAGGCTGAATCAAATCCTGTCCTTCAATTCTTACAAACTGATTTGTCTGAACCGTTTTTTCTGTTGTATCATTACATGACAGCAATCCTGAGGCAAGGAATGTCATTCCGGCAAATAATAAGGATATATATCTGTTTTTAACCATTTTATAAAATTTAAATAAAGTTGTTACTTGTTTTCAATCTCCCTTTTCCGCAAGAGAGCTTCTAAATAGTAGTAATCAGCGTAGTTAAGAGGTACATCTATCTCGCTTCCGCCCGGGTGATGTCCGGTGGAATGAAGCAGGAGGAATCCATGATTGCTGCCGGGTTCTGCCTGATAATGATTATGCAGACTGTCAAGTATTTTGTCGGCAGCGGCTATGTAGCGTGTCCCTTTTTCAGGATTTACATATTGCGAAAGTTCGTACAACCCTGATGCTATGATGGCTGCGGCTGATGCGTCACGAGCCACATTGACGTTCACATTCTCAGGGGTGCAATTATTTACTTCCGGCATTTTCATATCCCAATAAGGTATCATATCAGCCGGCATGTTTGGCAATGATAGCACGAAATCGGCAATTGCCTCGCTTTTTTTCAAATATGCCTCATCACCGGTGAAACGGTAACATACTGCAAAACCGTAAAGCCCCCAGCTCTGACCTCTGCTCCAGAAGGAGTCATCGGCATAACCCTGATGAGTAAATTTTCCTCTGACACCACCGGTTTCGGGATCATAATCAACGACATGATAGGATGAATGGTCATTGCGGAAATGATTCTTCATAGTCGTATTTGCATGATTTACCGCTACATTCCAATAGATTGAATCTCCGGTAAGCTGTGTGGCACGGAAAAGCATCTCAAGATTCATCATATTGTCGATGATAACGGGGAACGCCCATTTGTCTCTGTTGTGATCCCATGAGCGGATGCTTTTCACTACAGGATTATAACGTGAAGTCAGCGTCTTCGCACTCTGTATCACCACATCTTTATATGACTGCTCATTGGTAAGCTCATATCCTTTCCCGAAGCTATTATTCATCATAAACCCGAGGTCATGAGTGCCTTTGTGCCATTTAGCTTCTTCGATGGGCCAAGTCCACGATATTGCCTGTTGGCGATGAGCGGGATTTTTGGTGAAATCATACAGTTGCCATAATGAGCCGGCGAAGAATCCTGAACACCAGTCATGTGGATGAATCATTGCAAGAGTTCCATCCGGCTTGATCGACCGAGGAACCACACGCCTTTGGCGTGCGTTATCTTCCTGCTTGCGAGCCTTGTCTGCATCAGCTGTCGCTATACTCAGCTGATCTGCTGCAAAAGCGAAAGCATCGTCCACAGCGTCAGCTTTGTAATATACAAGATTGAAGATATCATTGTAGTCGAGATGGCGATTCCCATTATAAAGATTCATATAACGCTTTCTGCGGTTCACGTATTCTTTGTCATCAGCCCCGGCAAGTAATGCGGCTGATCGGTACAGGCTTTTGCACACGTTCTGAGTCGTCGATTGCCACCCGCTTATCTGAGCGTATGGCCACTCGCTTACATCCATCCCAACATAATCAGCAAGAAAATCCATACCCTTATAGAAATTAATTCCATCCTTAGATGTGGATTTGTCAATCTCTATTCCGGCTTTTTTAGCCATTGAAATAATGTCTATGAGATGCTCAAGATTATAGTTGGAGTAATGGAACGCAAGTGTGCGCTTAAGCTCGTGAGGCTGTGACCCGTCAGGTCTCAACTGTTTGTAAATACGATTTTCCGGCACAGATTCTATCGCCTTTTTTGCTGTGGCAATATCACCTGTATATAATGCAAATGCTATGATCTGAGCATCGTAAGCGATACTGTGGTTATTGGCAGCCTTTGACTCTTCAACACCTTGCGGACTCTCAATCATCCACTTTGTAAACTCGGCAAACCATTTTTTCAAATTCTTGCTGTCCTTTTTTGTGAATGATTTTGAATTTTCCAACAGAGCTACCGCATCGAGCATTTCCACGAAAGAATAACTGTCGATTAATCCGTAGGAGCGCCCCTTATTATTGAAATGTCCGGGAGCCACTTGGGCATATTCGAGATTCGGATTCATGGCTGTGGCTTTGTCGAGGAACCAAACCTTTATAAGTTCGGTAGCCTTACGGGCATATTTCTCATCTCCGCTAAAATACCATGCCGATGCCAATGTTTTAATCCTGCCGGCTGTTATTCCGAGTCTTACACGGTCAAGCTTGTTAATTTCAGGATTAGAGATCCCATCCCTGCTGATATAGGGAAGCCCATCTGGTTTGGATGGATCACGCCAATAGTAACGGGCTTGACTCATATAATCATGTTTGTCACCGCTCGCAGGAATTTTTTCCTTCATCATAACCGACAATGGCTCCGCATCAAGCAATCTGTCAGCTTGGCTTATCAGATTACTGTATGTCTTTGAATAGAATGGCTGGTCAAGACTATTCTTTACATCAGCCAGATGGTTTGCATCCCATACGGATTGCGAATTGGCTCCGAATATGGCAAACACCATTGTCAGCAATAGAAAAAATCTGTTTATTCCCATAATTTTACTTTTATAATAGATGGTAACAGGCATAAGATTGAGATTAAAGTATCCACCTTTCTTCCGATTCTTTAATCAGCGACACTGATGGAATGAGAGGAAAGGTGGATATTTAGTATCTCAACCTTCACAGGCTAAATATACAACCTTTTCTACCATTAATTAATTTACCATCAAATTATTGCAATTGTAACACGATGATTTTGTGTGAAAATACGAACCGAATAATCCTTTGTGCGTACCTGATAGGTACTTTCCGGATCAAGATTGCTCAAAGTCACATCAGAGTTAGGGTTGAATGTCTCAAGGTTGAAACAGCCTTTCTTACATCCGGGGAGTGCCTTTATGTAAATATTCTGGTCACCCTTTTTAGCATTGGGCCATGACATTGCAAAAGCACCGTCGCTGTTGGGCTGCAGCACATTGCCGTTGGCATCAACCACTTCGTAATCGACGCCTCGTGTCAGAACTGTGCCATCGTATGCTACTTGAGTCTTATTTACCTCAGGAGTGGGATAATACTTCTCATCAGCAGGTTTAGGTGTGGTGTAATAAAATGTCTCCACATTAAAACTTCTTACAAACTCACTCCATAAATGCATAGGCACAGCTACTGTCTGTCCTTCGATAACTGAATATGTAAGCACGTTATTGCTGCCGAGCTTAGTTGACTCGTATCCCCATTCTTTGGGTCCGAAGAAGAATTCATTTTCAAGCGAATGGTCATAATCCCAGTCATTTTCTCTGCCACATGAGCTTAGGGTGACACCTATGATGACTGCCATTATTGCCGCATATATATACTTCAGTTTCATATCTATTAAAATTTAAAGGTAAGCAAATTTATTCCCAACCGGGATTCTGTGTCACGTTACCGCCGGAATTAGCTATTTCATAGAGAGGTACAGGGTAAAGATAATCCTTTGCCGGATTAAATTTTCTATCCTCTGCAAATTCTATGACATACATGTCGTTCTGGTCATAGCGGGTCTTGCCATTTAACATACCGGCTGTTTCGGTAAGATGTCCGTCATAGTCTGTACGCTGTTTCGGAGTTTCATCATCGTTGAATTTAGCACCGATAATATCCACTGGGAGGACATATTCGGCTATTTTCCAGCGGATAATGTCGTCATATCGCTTGTTCTCATCGATGAACTCTATGGTGCGTTCACGACGTATCTCATCGAGTATGTTTAGTCCGTTGGCTGATGCGAAAGCATTGGTCAACATAGCAGGCATACCTACTCTGCGGCGAAGAGCATTGACAGTAATATCAAGGTCTGAATCGGATATCGAGCCGTTAAGCTCATATAACGCTTCTGCGTATGAGATAAGAACTTCCGCATAACGTATGATCATCTTATCAGTCCATTCACCACCGTTAGTGGTCCACTGAGCTAACTAAAGCCTTTCTTAATGCTGTATCCGGTGCCAAAAGCGAATGGATTAAACGCACCTTTATAGGCTTCTTCTCCAATCTTGTAGATTGTCATTCCAAGGCGAGGGTCACGATTGCTGAAAATATCATCATAGCTGGTTTCAGGGATGATTGCAAGCGGTGATTTTTCTCTGGGAAGACCATCGGTATATAAGAACAAGTCTACTATATTGCGGGTCAGAGAGGTCCCGGTTTCAAGATCACGTGAGTTACGATGGTTTGTGGTAGCAGCTCCGTTAGGTCCATATACTTTGACAAATATATTCTCACGGTTACCTCTGCCTTCGGCTTCATCCTGAAACAGTTTCTCAAAATCGTAATATAACTCGAATTTACCCTTGTTATCTCCGACTATAAGATTACGGGCAGCCTCAACGGCTTTTGTCAGGTGGTGGTTAGGATCACAGCCGGCATCCTTATGATACTTACCATGTGTTCCTGTGTAAAGACCTACTCTGACAATCATGGCAAGAGCTGCCTGTCGAGACACCTGTCCCCAGTCTTTAGCGGAAATATTATCAATGTCAGGGAGCCATTGCGAAGCGAAATCAAGATCTTCGTAAACCTGCTTGATTACTTCCTCACGGGGTGTGCGTCCCATCTTAAGATCGGGATCCGTTGTGTTATCGATGGTTTTCAGAAGCAAAGGCACATCACCATACTTCTTTGTGAGTTCAAAATAATAGTATGCACGGAAAAACTTTGCTTCTGCCTGATAACGGTTGAGGATATCCTCCGGCACAGCCGCCTTGGGTGACTTTTCAAGAATGTTGTTGGCTATATTGATACGCCAGTAAGAGTCGGTCCATGCCCCGTTAGTAGAGGGGATTGTCCAGTTACCTTGGCTCTGTCCGTTGGTGCCGGCAAGTTCATCAGAACGTTTGTCATGAGTAAATCCTCCGCCGAGATCATTATTGCCGTTAAGTTGCTCATAAAATCTGTTACAAGCGCCACGGAGGTCAGTCTCTGTTTTCCAGAATCCGGTATCCGTCATTGTGGTCTCCGGTTGCATGTCAAGGTCACAGCCGGTGACTGCGAGGGCAAATGCCCCCATGATTATATATTTAGATATAGATTTCATTGGTAATTTGGTTTAAAGAGTGAGATTAAGTCCTACAGTCCAAGTACGGAAGAATGGGTAATAATTGGCGCTCGGGTTGTTGCCTACTTCCGGGTCAAATACCTTTAACATTTTTGAGTGTTCCCAAAGGTCGCTTCCGTTCACATATACACGAAGTTGTTCGATATGATATTTCTTTAGAGGTATGGAATAACCTAATGTCACATTTTTAAGTCGGATATAGGATGCGTCCTGAACCCAGCGGTCAGAAGTGTTATAGTTGAAGGCGTTTCCGCTAAATAGGCGGGGCCAGTAAGCATCTTGATTATCTTCAGTCCAATAGTCACGGTGGATAGTCCATGGCATGTCGTAAGTGCGATTCAAAGGAGCAATCTCGGCTGCGTCGATAGCAACTTTACGTTTTGCAACACCTTGGAACATTATAGAGAAGTCAAATCCTTTCCATTGTGCTCCTAAATTAAAGCCGTAGAAATAACGTCCGTTGGATGAACCGAGACATACGAGGTCGCCGGGGTTTTCAGGTGTGCCTCCGCCTTGTCCGATCTGATGATCAGGGTTGCCCTGTGCCACATATTTGACATCACCTCCGCTAACCTTAGCGTCATTGAATGACTGATAGCCGGGATGAGCCTCTTTGTAATCAAGGTATTCCTGTCGGCTTGACCAGTATCCGTCTGTCTTATAACCCCAGATGGTGTTGAGGGGATAACCTTCGAGGATACCCACTGATCCAGCCTTGATAGTATTCTGTCCTGAATATTCCACAACCTTATTATCGCTGTCGCTCAGGTTGAAGCTAAAGTTATATGTCAAATCTTTCCAGCGGTCACGCCATCCGATCTCTATTTCCCATCCCCAAGTCTTAAGTGTACCTACGTTTGAATTAGGAACTGTGATACCGACCAAATGGGGGAGTGTAACACCGGCAAGCATGTTGTCGTTCTTCTTCCAATAGTAATCACCTGTGAATGTGAGTCGATTGTTTAACATTCCAAGGTCAACACCGACGTTGGTTGATGTGATGATTTCCCATGTTTTGTCAACGGAAGCCATGTTGCTCTGATAGTAGTTGGCAACACCCATGTTTGACGAGCTGTTTATGACGGGGATATAGTCATACAGACCGAGTATGGCACCATTACCAAGCTGACCCCAAGATGCGCGCACCTTAAAGTTGTTGATCTGCTCAATATTCCAAAAATCTTCTTGGCTTACACGCCATGCAGCGGAGAATGAGGGGAAAGCGTGCCAGCGACGTTCAGGCGCAAGGCGTGAGCTGCCGTCATAACGCACATTGGCTTCAAGGAGATAACGTTCATCAAAATCATAGTTGATTCTGCCGAAATATGACATCATAGCCCATGTCTCTATTTTGTCACCTACGATTGTGTTGGCAGGGTCGGATGAATCATAATAGTTGAGCGAGAAGAAATCATTTGAAATCAAATTCTTGATGCTTGCATACATCTCCTCTTTACGATAACGTTCGTAGGAAGTACCGGCAAGTACTCCAAGACCATGTTTTCCAAACTGACCGTTGTATGTCAGGATAGCCTCCACATTGTCATGGTAGTCGCTATTCTTTCTGCGTTCCATAGAGTTGGGGTTGTTAACCTGCTGGCGATTTGTCAGTCCGAGACGGTCTTTCCATTCGAGGTTTCGGCGGGTGATGTCCTGTGACCAGTAGCCTGCGCGACGGCTGGCACGGAGGGTAAGAGCAAGCCCTTTGACAAAATAGTCATGAATGTTTAGTTCAGCTTTGCCGATATAGGATTCATATTTTTGTTTGTTTTCACCACCGTTAAGCATAATGTCGATGGCGTTTTGCTGCAAGTCACCATTGTAAGGACTGTCATTGATATCCTCTTCCGGGTTTAATATAGGCTGGCGACCGCGTACTCGATACAGACGGCTGAGAAGTCCCTTTGCACCGTAAGGATTGTTTCTGGTGAACTTACCTTCATAACTTGCCATAAGATTGAAACTGATATGGTCATTCAGTTCGGAATTGATTTTCGCACGAAGATTGTATCGTTCATTCTTATCAGGACCGTATTTGAGTATACCATCCTTAGTATAGTATCCGCCTGAAACGAGGTAGTTCAAATCCTTTTTACCACCTGTAAGGCTGACGCTGTGGCTCTGCTGAGTGGTATGGCTTTTAGTACCTTCGTTTACCCAGTTGGTAGATTCGAAAAGGTCCCATCTGCCATTTGTATGGTTAGGACGATAGTTGAAATTGGGGTTGCCGACCCATGAGCTCTGTTCGGCGTTCCATTCGGGGTTCTGTCCTGCTTGCACACGTGCTTCATTGATCATCACCTGTTCTTCCCATGCCGGAAGACGCTGGGGCATAAGTCCCGGTTTATTAAAACCTACAAATCCGTTGTAGCTGACCTTCACTTTCCCTTCAGTGCCATTTTTTGTGGTGATAAGTATTACACCGGCAGCTGCACGGGCACCATAAATAGCACTTGCCGCAGCATCTTTAAGTACTGATATGGATGCAATGTCGTTAGGGTTAAGCAATGTCATATCTCCTTCCACACCGTCAATCAACACGAGTGTTGAGGTGGCGTTGGCTGATGAAAATCCGCGAACTCTCATTCCGCTTGTCTCCGAACCGGGTTCGCCGCTGGTACGTAGCACCTGAAGTCCGGGGACTTCTCCTTGCAATGCTGTCAATACATCAGTGGTAGGCTTTGATGAAATCTTGTCACCGTCAATTGCTGATACAGCACCTGAAAGGTTAACTTTCTTTTGTGTGCCGTAACCTACGACAACCACTTCATCAAGTTGTTCGGTGTCCTCCTGCATGGTGATTACGCCCATGTCAGCCTTAGCCGGCATTTCTAAGGGCTTATAACCTACGTAAGAGAACTCGAGAATAGCTGACGGGCTTACCTTAAGAGAAAATTGTCCGTCAATATCGGTCAAAACACCATTGTTGGTGCCCTTCTCTTTGACCGCAACTCCGACCATTGGCTCTTTGCCTACGTCTTGGATTACACCTTTTGCTATGATCTGTGCCATTATACTTGGAGCAGCCAGCATAATCATGGCAAACAAAATCACGAAGGATTTTAATCGCATTTTTAAGTTTTCCATTTGTTGAATTTTGGTAATAATGATTGAAAAATTTCTGTGAGCAAAATTACAGACGATATTTCTATGCTGAAGGTCATAGTAATATACTTTGGTAAATGCTGCGCTGATTCAATCGGTTAATATTCAATATTATATAAGGTTACATATTGTGCTATTCGGTAAGGTATGGTGTTGATTGCAGGAAGTCATTAAAATCAGATTGAAGGCTTCCCTAACAGGCGAACCGCAGAAGCGAATTCTTCATTAGGAATATCTGATTTATTGCGGACTCGTTGGCGTGTATTATAGACTGTCTGGACAGAGCAATGAAGGAATTTTGATATCTTCACGCTGTCGTTAATTCCAAGACGGACAAACGCATATATCCTAAGTTCAGTGTTGAGGAGTTCCCCTTTCTTTAGCACAATCCTGTCGGCGGGACGGAGAAGCGTATTGAAGTCTTCCACGAAATTAGGGTATACCCTTAAAAATATCTGATCGAAGTTAGAGTATAGCTCTTTTATTTCACCATGGGAAAGCTCCGGCGATTTTGTGAGTTCCTTAACCTCCTCAAATTTATGTGCCATAATCTTTCTATAAATATCACGTCTGAAGTCATCGAGTTTACTGATGTAATTTGAGCAGATTGAAAATATGTCGGCGATATAGCGCTCTTTGTTATCGTTGGCGACAAGCAACTCACTTGCCGATTGCTGTGTATTACGGACTAACTCCTCCAGACGGGTATTTACATCTTTAAGCTGCATACGTGTCTCTTGCAATTCCGTGACACGGCGGTTTAGCTCGTCGTTTGTTTCATTGAGAATCAATTTTTGCTTCTTTAATCTCTTGAACTGACGGTAGATATAACATACCGCAACTACTAATACCACTAATATTAATATCAGTATGTATATGAATGATTTTATCCTTTTTGCCTGCTCGTTGCTCTTCATGCTAAGGGCTTCAGCAATATGGTACTGCAAATCGGCAAGACGTCCTACTCGTACACGGCTGTTGTAGTCATTGGCACATTGTAGGCAATAGGTTATATAATCATTTGCTCTGTTAAGGTCGCCGGCACCGTAAACAATGCTTGAAATTTCTTGCAATGAAGCTATCTCCTTGTTACACATTCTGATGTCAGCAATGGCAGAGAGAATAAGATATTTAAACGCATTCTCAGTATCACCCGTCTTTTTATAAAGGTGGCTGAGAACCCATGCATCCATCGCTTCCTTACGGGTTGAAAAATTACTGGTTCTAACCACTTTTTCGACCAGAGGAATAGATTTTTTTGCGAGATCAAAGTCATTAAAACTTCTCCAGCCTATAAACCAGCAATATAACGGGTCGGTGGATGGCAGGTTTCTTCCGAGATTCATCAACAGTGGTTCCATGTCGGGAAGAAACGGAGTCTCAAGTGAATTTTTACCAAGAAATTGATCTTTATGAGTCGCTATAAACAATAGTCTCTCATAGTAATCGACAATCATACCGTTTGATAAACTGTTTATGTCAACCATATCTATACATTGCTTCGCCTCGTCAAGGAGTCCGGTCGCCGCATAAATATATGATTTGTTCAGATTCATTTCATCCATCCATGATTTGCGCCCTTGTTTCAACGCAATGTCATAACAGATATTGGCATAGTGAAGAGCTGAATCGGAGTCAAAAAAAGAAAATTCATTGTAAAGGTCACGATTAATCCAGTATAGATGTTCCGGATCATCCACACCGTGCAACTTTTTTCTCAAAGTTTCAATCTTTGATTTTTTGATGTTTTCAAATACATCTTTCTTGCTTAGCTCGACATCTAAAGAATCAAGCAGGCTTGCCACATCGCAAGAAAGAAGTTTCGATTCCCTAATCGCTGAATGGGCGTGATAATGGAATCCAAACATCATAAACATAGCCGTGATGATGCTCAATCTAAGTTTAGACATGATATTAAATGACCGTTTTATTAGATTAATCGTATTATGTTATTTTAAGTTATGATAATCCTATTTATAATTTCGCAAATTTACATATTTATTATTTATTCAACAATTTTAGGTAAATTATTTCGGTAAACTTTTAAAATTATATATTTTTAATTAATAGGCTATTATGTGCTTTAGTTGGTAAATTAAAATTCTGTATTAATCTGTTTGTGAGTATGGCTTTGATTAAAATAAAAGCAAAATGAATAATTAAATTTATTTAAAATATTAATTGATGGCTTTTGCAATGAGGTAATAATTTTTGGTTGAGTAGGCAATCAAAAGCTGATTTTTTTTGAATAGTTAACCAAATGTTTTAAATTTGCGGTAGATAACGGGATACGATATATCTGATATCCCGTAATATGTGTGATATTGATAAATTATGCCTACAATCCTTTGGGCGGACGACGAAATAGATCTGCTTAAACCGTACATATTGTTCCTGCATGGTAAAGGTTACGATGTCGTTACCACTTGCAGCGGTTCTGACGCATTAGATTTAGTGTGCGAGAAGGATTTTGACCTTATCATTCTCGATGAGCACATGCCCGGACTTACCGGGATAGAGACATTGCAGCGTATTAAGTTGGTGTCTCCTCATATCCCGGTGATAATGATTACCAAAAGCGAGGAAGAGGATATTATGGATCAAGCTGTCGGGAGTAAAATCGCTGATTATCTTATAAAACCGGTAAATCCCAAGCAGATACTTCTATCCATAAAAAAGTGCCTTCATTCCGGTGAGCTTATCTCTAATCGGGCTTCAACCGATTATCGGCAAGAGTTTTCACGGATCTCCATGCTGATTAATGATGCGTCAACCATCAATGAATGGTTTGATCTTTACAAATTGCTTATCCATTGGGAAATGCAATTGGCTGACACTGATGCGCAGATGGCTGAACTGCTCGGTATGCAGAAAAAAGATGCGGAGGATTCGTTTGCGAGGTTTGTCAGGAAAAACTATGAATCATGGGTAACAGATGTGAAGGCTCCCGCTCGTCCGATGATGTCGCATGACCTTTTCCGAGATAAGATTATACCTCTTCTCGACAACGGGGAGAAGCTGTTTTTCGTGGTGATTGACAATTTCCGGCTCGACCAATGGCTTACTGTAAAGCCCTTGCTTGCTGATATGTTTGCCTTTAACGAGGAGATGTATTGTTCGATTTTGCCTACTGCCACTCAATATGCCCGTAATGCTATATTCTCCGGGCTTATGCCGGTGGAAATAGAGCGCAGATTTCCCGGATTATGGGTGGATGAGGATGAGCCGGAGGGAAAAAATCTGAATGAATCCCCACTGATAGAGACACAGTTTGAACGTTATAGGCGTAAATACAGGTTTTCATATAATAAAATTAACGATTCGATTGCCGGAGAAAAGCTTTTGCGTGAATTCCCCAATCTTTTTGTTAATGATTTGAATGTGATAGTGCTGAATTTTATAGATATGATGTCACATGCCCGGACAGAATCAAGAATGATACGTGAATTGGCTTCCACCGATGCCGCCTACCGTTCTCTGTCTGAGTCATGGTTCCGACATTCACCTGCTATAGAGATATTCAGGCGCATTGCATCAAAAGGGTATAAAATAATCCTTACTACCGATCACGGTACTATAAGGGTGAAAAATGCAGTTAAAGTTGTCGGTGATAAGAACACTAATACCAATCTGCGTTATAAAGTAGGTAAGAATCTTGCCTATAACCCCAAGGAGGTCTATGAAGTTAAACATCCTTCTCGCTTCGGGCTTCCTTCACCAAATGTTTCTTCGACTTATATATTTGCCACCGGCAAAGATTTTTTCGCATATCCGAATAATTTTAATCATTATGTTCAGTATTATGACGGCACATTCCAACATGGTGGAATCTCTATGGAGGAGATGCTTGTGCCGTTGATAACGCTGACTGCAAAATAACATAAATATGAAAGAGATACTTATACCAACTCTGTCCGATCTCGATGCCGCAGCGCAGGAATTTCTGTCGCTGATGGGTGACGAGACTGTTTATACTTTCGAGGGTGAAATGGGAGCCGGTAAGACGACATTCATCAACGCCCTTTGCCGTGCGCTTGGTGTGGAGGATGATCCCACAGGTTCCCCCACATTCTCAATTATCAACGAATACCGCTCTGATACCACAGCGGAACTCATATATCATTTTGACCTCTATAGGATAGAGTCACTTGAACAGGCGTTTGATATAGGTGTGGAGGATTACCTTGATTCCGGCGCTTTATGTTTGATTGAATGGCCCGATAGGATAGATGACATTCTTCCTGACGATACTGTAAGAGTCAAAATAGAAGTGTCTCCTAATGGGGAACGCCGACTGATTATCGACGGGCTTGCCGAAGAATAACTGCCAGCATCCAGATATACGTATATGCGGATAATAGATTTACCTGCAGTTGATTCTACAAATACCTATTTGTCAGGTATAGCAGCGGAATCTGAGAATGGTACAGTTGTTGTTACCCATGCTCAGACGGCAGGGAGAGGGCAGCGTGGTAATAGCTGGGAGTCAGCTCCCGGTGAGAATATAACCATGTCGCTGCTTCTGCGTCCGTCGCACATCGCTCCGGCTGCGCAGTTTGTCATATCGCAGGCAGTGTCGGTGGCCATAGTAAACGTGCTGAAACGATATCTCCCGGATAGGGAAGTCTCCATCAAGTGGCCCAACGACATATATGTGGATGACCGAAAGATATGCGGAATACTCATTGAGAATACTATATCGGGACATTCCATTGAATATTCAATAGTCGGAATGGGTATAAATGTGAATCAGCGGGAATTTTTGTCGGATGCTCCCAATCCCGTGTCACTAACTCAGCTTACGTGTGACAGATATGATGTCAGTTCGCTCGTGACTGAATTTGTGACTGAGATTTTGTCTATTTTTAATAAAGTAGATATTAGTCGGGACACGGATGGTGTGGAGGTTTCTCTATTTGCTGAACTGTCGCAGGACTATGCCGGTCTGTTGTGGCGACGTGACGGATATTATCCCTACCATGATAATATCCGTGATGTGGATATGATGGCTGCGATACGTGGAGTGGCGCCTACCGGTCATATAACACTTGTTACCCTTGAAGGTGAAACTTATGTGTATGCTTTCAAAGAGATAACGGCAATACTGAGTTGATTCTACAATGCTGAGTTGTCGGTCTCGTTTTTTGATTCCATTCGAAAATTTTTGTAAATTTACAACCTGAATCGGTTTGTAGCTGATTCGAATAAATAGTTATTAAACCCCTCTTACATTTACCATGAAGAGAAATATACTTTTATCATTGTTTGCGTTGTGTGTGGCATTCGTATCGTTTGCTCAGGATGATGCAGTGCCTAAAGTTCAGAATAACAAGGCTTACCTTGTGTATGGTGTCGCTTTTTATAATCTGGAGAATCTGTTTGACACCATTAATAATAATGGTAAGTACGACTATGAGTTTTCTCCTGACGGACCGCGCGGATGGGATAGTGAACGCTATTGGAGCAAGATAAATAACCTTGCCCGGAGTATCTCCCACATGACCACACCCGAGACACCTTATGGTCCAGCCATAATCGGTGTATCAGAAATAGAAAACAAGGGTGTGCTTGACGACCTTGTGATGGCTGACTCAATCAAGCAATGGAATCTTCAGGTGATTCATCATGATTCTCCCGACCGTAGAGGGGTAGACGTGGGATTACTTTACAGTCCCTATTTCTTCAAGCCGATAGATGTGACCAACCATACACTTTGTGTGCCTGATGACCCTGATTTCCTTACCCGTGACCAGATGTGTGTCACCGGTGTGATGGGGGGTGACACCCTTAGTGTCATAGTGAATCATTGGCCCTCACGACTCGGAGGCAAGGAGCGTTCAAGCTATCTTCGTGAGACTGCTGCCAGGCTGAGCAAGCATATTGCCGATTCTCTTTGGGCTATTCGACCTAATCAAGGTGTTATAATAATGGGTGACCTTAATGATGACCCGCATGACAAATCATGTGCCGTGGCTTTAGGTGCCAAGCGTGATGCTACAGATTTGGCTCCTCATGGGTTCTATAATCCATGGTGGCGATTATTGGAAAGCGGCGTGGGAACACTCTCATATAGAGGTGCATGGAATCTGTTTGACCAGATTATAGTGTCGGGAACTCTTATGGGACCGAATTATGACCATCTGCATTATTGGAATTGCATAATTAATGACTTTGATTTCCTATATCAGCAGGATGGTCCGTATAAGGGGACACCTTTACGCACTTACGGCAGTGGTAAATGGCTTAATGGCTATTCCGACCATTTCCCGACCGAAATATTCCTGATAAAAGAGAAAAAATTAACACGAAACAAATAAGTACAGTCCCGATGAATAAAGAACCTTTTGTTATAACAGTGGGCCGCCAGTTTGGGAGTGGCGGTCGTGAACTCGGCAAGGCTCTCGCCGAGGCACTGGAGATTGAATACTATGATAAAGAACTTCTGGTGGAGTCCGCAAAACTTGCGGGTGTTAACCCGGAATATTTCGAGAAAAAGGATGAGCGTTTCCCTACGTTTTTGCAGGGACTGTTCTCTTTCTCTATGGGCGTGACTCCGATGTGCTACTACACTGGAACTTCATCCATCACTGATGATGGTCTGTATAAATCAATAAGCGACTTCCTGCTTAAGACTTCGAAGGAAAAATCATTTGTGGTGGTAGGCAGAAGTGCCGATTACATACTGCGTGATCATCCGAGATGTGTCAATATATTTGTACATGCGCCGTTGGAGGAATGTGTGAAGCGTATTATGGGACGCAATGATGCTATTGATGAGGCAAAGGCTTCTGCTATAGCCAAAAAGACTAACAAATGGCGTGCCGAATACTATAATTTCTTCACTGACAAGCAATGGGGCGATGCTAAAAGCTATGACCTCACTCTCGACAGCTCCATCATGAGTATGGAGAACAATGTGGAGCTTATAAAGGAGTATCTGCGACTGAGAGGTATATTGTAATTTACGTCGTAATAAGCATACGAGCTAATGCCGGATTCGTGACTGCCATGACAGTTATGAATCCGGCGTTTTTTGTTGAACCTAATGACCCTATATGGTGTTACTTTTATAACTTACAATATCAAAAACAATTAAGTGATTATGAAAACTAAAATTGGAGCACTTTTGTTGGGTCTCATCGCATTAGGTTCTATAAATAAAGCCGATGCTTGTTCGCGAGTGCTTTATGTCGGCGACGATTC
Organism: uncultured Duncaniella sp.; assembly: GCA_910577335.1. Lineage (GTDB taxonomy): Bacteria > Bacteroidota > Bacteroidia > Bacteroidales > Muribaculaceae > Duncaniella. The sequence continues at coordinate 48,200 of CAJTMJ010000024.1, forward strand.
CCTGCGTATAGTAGGGCGTTCTCTTGACTGGAAAACACCTATTCCTACCAATATATATATATATCCGAGGGGGATGAAGAAAGTTGGTAACAATCTTCCCGGTTCGGTTGAATGGACTTCTAAATACGGGTCTGTTTACGCTGTGGGTTATGATGGCGGCGTCACTGAAGGTATGAATGAAAAAGGGCTCGTTGTAAACGGACTTTTCTGTAAAGGAACGGTGTACGTTAATGATTCCACAATGTCTCGTCCGCCAATGTCACTTGCCATGTTTCCGGCTTGGCTTCTTGACATGTGCTCAAATACGCCTGAAGCGGTAGAGCTTTTGCGTAAACATGATTTCAATATCTCGGGAGCGACATTCGATGGCGGAACTGTTTCTGCTCTACATTGGGGTATAACGGATGAACAAGGCCGTTCGGCTATTGTGGAATTTGATCATGGAACCATAAAAATTTATGAAGGTCAGGATATACCGGTGCTTACCAACGACCCGACTTTCCCGGCTATGAATGCTATTAATGATTACTGGGTGAAGAAAGGTGGTGTGCATACACTCCCCGGAACTGTCTCATCTCCCGACCGTTTTGTAAGGGCATATTTCTTTGACCATAATGTGGAAAAGACCGGTGATGCCGCTTTAGGAGTGTCAATAACCCGCTCTATATTGTATAACGTTTCTGTACCTTATACATATACAGTCGAAGGTGAGGGTAATGTTTCATCCACTCAGTGGCGTACATTTGCCAATATACGAGACCGTCTATATTATTTCGATCTCGTCACTAATCCCGGTATGTTTTATATTGATCTTAAAAAATGTGATTTGCGTCCCGGTGCTCCGGTGTTAAAGATTGATACGTCCAAATCAACTGATTATGTAGGAGAAGCTAACAAACATCTCTTTAAGACCAAGCCCTTTACGCCGATGTATTAATGTCGTAATCATGGCATACAAAAAGATATTTGATTCTACTTATATACTATAAAAAACACTACTATTACTATTTTGACAGTCGTTAGACTGATTATGGGGGCTGTGTCAAAATAGGCGCAGCCTCTTTTTTGATAATCTGCTGAAAAACATA
>CAJTMJ010000025.1 GCA_910577335.1 uncultured Duncaniella sp.
AAACCACTTTAGTTAATCGCCTTCAAATCTGTCAACACTTTTCAGGGATAGTCACAGGGATAGTCAACATTTCATAAAAAGTTTAAATCAGTTCATTAACTCATTGGTAAAAATGGCAATAAAAATGAATAAAATTGGGTGAAAAGGCGAAAATTGCTAAAATTTTCTTAAAATGCTTGTTTGAACGGAAAAATGTGCTTAACTTTGCAATCGCTTTTGCAAACGGCCCATTCGTCTATCGGCTAGGACGCAAGATTTTCATTCTTGAAAGAGGAGTTCGATTCTCCTATGGGCTACTAAATAAGAACTTAATCAAGAAAAAGACAATTAACCGATGGCAAATCATAAATCATCACTTAAGAGAATTCGTCAGATCGAATCACGCAGACTTCGTAATCGTTACTATGCAAAGACTGCCCGCAACGCTGTGCGCAATCTTCGCAAAATGACTGATAAAGTTGAGGCAGAAGCAGCTTTCCGTAAAATCGGTGCTATGCTTGACCGTCTCGCATCAAAGAACGCTATCTCTAAGAATAAAGCAGCCAACCTTAAGAGCAAGCTCGCTCATCATATCGCTAAGCTTGCCGCTTAATAGCAGGTTGCAGTTGAATAGCTGTCTTGGTTAAGCAGAGGGCCCATTCGTCTATCGGCTAGGACGCAAGATTTTCATTCTTGAAAGAGGAGTTCGATTCTCCTATGGGCTACTGAAAATGAAACCGTCATCTTAAAAGCTAAGGTGACGGTTTCGTTTTTTACATTATCCCTCCATTTGTTATAGGTTTGTATGTTATGGAGTGCAGAGAGTGAAAATTCTCTGTTAAATATTTGTGTTTTACAACATATTGTCGTATTTTTGCGAGAAATTTTAACAAATTTGTAGGTTCAAGATAAAATTATCACATATATGAGTTTCCCACTTAGAAGCGCAGCCAGTACCGAAGGTAGGCGTATGGCAGGGGCAAGGGCTCTTTGGAGAGCTAACGGAATGAAGGATGAACAGTTTGGAAAACCTATTATAGCTGTTGTCAACTCTTTCACACAATTTGTGCCCGGACATACCCATCTTCATGAGATAGGGCAGATTGTAAAGGAAGAAATAGAGAAGCAAGGATGTTTCGCTGCCGAATTCAACACTATTGCCATTGATGACGGTATTGCCATGGGGCATGACGGTATGCTTTACTCACTTCCGTCACGTGACATGATTGCCGATTCTATAGAATACATGGTAAATGCTCATAAGGCTGATGCTATGGTGTGCATATCGAATTGTGATAAAGTCACTCCCGGTATGCTTATGGCTGCTATGCGACTCAATATACCTGCCATCTTTGTTTCCGGCGGTCCTATGGAAGCCGGTCAGGTAGGGGAGCGTGCGGTTGACCTCATTGACATCATGATTGATTCGGCTGATGAGTCAGTCAGCGATCATGACGTGACACTTCTTGAACAGAAGGGATGTCCCACTTGCGGTTCATGTTCAGGCATGTTTACCGCCAACTCTATGAATTCGCTTAACGAAGCTATCGGTTTGGCTCTTCCGGGTAACGGAACTGTGGTGGCAACCCATATAAATCGTCTGCAGTTGTTCAAAAAAGCTGCTAAGCGCATAGTTGAAAATACATACGCTTATTACCGTGACGGAGATAAAAGCGTATTGCCACGTAATATCGCCACTCGTCAGGCTATGCTTAATGCCATGACGCTCGACATTGCTATGGGCGGCTCTACCAATACAGTGCTCCACTTGCTTGCTGTTGCTCATGAGGCTGGGGCGGATTTCACAATGGATGACATTGACCGCCTTTCTCGCAAAACTCCGGTGCTTTGTAAAGTGGCTCCTAATTCACATTATCATATTCAGGACGTTAACCGTGCGGGTGGTATACTTTCAATCATGAAGATACTTGCCGATGCCGGATTGGTTGACACATCTGTCAATCGTGTTGACGGCATGACTCTCGGTGAGGCTATCGACCATTTTGCCGTTGGTGGTAAGGATTTCAATGATTATGCCGATGAACTCTGGAAGAGTGCTCCCGGTAATAAACGCACCACTGAACTTGGCAAGCAGATGAGCTACTACTCAGAACTCGACACTGACCGTGCCAATGGTTGTATCCGAGACATGGAACATGCATACGTAAAGGATGGCGGTTTGGCAGTTCTGAAAGGCAACATTGCAAAAGATGGCTGTGTGGTTAAGACAGCCGGTGTAGATGAAAGCATTTTCCGCTTCAGCGGTCCCGCCAAAGTGTTTACCTCTCAGGAAGAAGCTGTAGACGGCATCCTCCGTGATAAGGTGGTAAGTGGCGATGTGGTTGTCATTACCCATGAAGGCCCGAAGGGTGGACCCGGTATGCAGGAGATGCTTTACCCCACATCTTATATAAAGAGCAAACATCTCGGTAAGGAATGTGCGCTGATTACCGATGGCAGATTCTCGGGTGGTACTTCCGGACTTTCCATCGGACATATCTCACCTGAAGCCGCATCCGGAGGCAATATCGGACTTGTGCGTGACGGTGACATAATAGAAATAGATATTCCCGCACGTTCAATTAATGTGCGTCTCTCCGACGAAGAGCTTGCTGTCCGCAGAAAAGAGGAAGAGGCTTACGGCAAAGACGCATTTAAACCCCGCGGACGTAACCGTAAGGTATCTCAGGCTTTGAGAGCTTATGCCGCTATGGTTACTTCAGCCGATAAGGGTGGAGTTAGGGAACTTGACTAATAATCGATTAATATAACACTTCATACTTGTTAATATGGGTGAAATGATTACAGGCGCAGAGGCTCTGTGTCGCGCATTGTTGGCTGAAGGTGTGGACACTATCTTCGGCTATCCCGGCGGACAGATTATGCCTTTCTATGATACGCTTTATGATTATTCTGACCGCTTGCATCACATACTCACACGACACGAACAGGGTGCTGTCCATGCCGCTCAAGGGTATGCGCGTGCATCAAATAAGGTGGGAGTGGTTACAGTTACATCCGGTCCGGCTGCTACCAATGTCATCACCGGTGTGAGTGATGCTAATGTCGATAGCACTCCTATAGTGGTGATCACCGGACAGGTCGGTGTTAACTCGTTAGGCTCTGATGCCTTTCAGGAAACTGATGTGATGGGTATCACTCTTCCTATCACAAAATGGGCTTATCAGGTGCGCAGCGCACAGGAGATACCTTGGGCGGTTGCCAGAGCTTTCTTCATCGCTTCCACAGGACGTCCCGGTTCAGTTGTGCTTGACATTACTAAGGATGCTCAGGTCGGGATGATGGAATGGGGCAATTATGTGCCGAAGAAATACATACGTAGCTATAATCCTGACCCGGATATTCTTCCGAGTGATGTTATTTCAGCTGCCACACTGATAAATCGTGCCGAGCGACCTATGATTCTTGCCGGACACGGTGTGATGATTTCGGAAGCTGAAAACGAATTGCTTGCACTTGCTGAAAAAGCCGACATACCTGTTGCTACCACACTGCTCGGACTCTCAACCATACCTTCCGACCACCGCCTTAATAAAGGCTTGCTCGGTATGCATGGCAATATAGGGCCCAACATCAAGACCAATGAAGCTGATGTCCTCATAGCCATAGGTATGCGTTTCGACGACCGAGTTACCGGAAATGTCAAAGGTTATGCTCCGCAAGCAAAGATCATACATATAGATATAGACCAAGCCGAGTTTAATAAAAATATCCGCATCCACACAGCCATCCATGGCGATGCCAAGAAAGCTATCAAGGCTCTGCTGCCATTTATAAATAAATGCAGCCATGACAGTTGGATAGACTCATTCGCCGACGCTGAAAAAGTGGAGAGCGAAGAGGTAATGGCTCGCGAGCTTGCGCCCACTGATACTCGTGACGGAGAGATGCGCATGGGTGAAGTGGCACGTAAGGTATCGGAGGCTGCCGGAAACGCCGGAATCCTCGTTACAGATGTGGGGCAGAATCAGATGATGAGTGCCCGCTACTTCAAATATACTCTCCCTAAGAGTATTTTGACTTCCGGAGGTCTCGGCACTATGGGATTTTGCCTTCCCGCTGCAATAGGAGCGAAGATAGCTTGTCCCGGACGTCAGGTATTCGCATTTATGGGCGATGGCGGTTTCCAGATGACTATGCAGGAGCTTGGCACCATCATGGAATATGGCGTGGCTGTCAAGATGATAATTCTGAATAATAATTTCCTCGGAAATGTCCGTCAATGGCAGGCAATGTTCTATCATAATCGTTTTTCAGCTACCCCGCTGGTCAACCCTGACTTTGTGGAAATCTGCAAGGCATATAATATCCCGGCAGAGAATGTAGGTAGCCGAGAAGAACTTGACGCTGCGATAGAACGCATGGTTAAGCATGACGGAGCATATCTCCTTAATGTTAATATCGAACCTGAGGATATGGTATTCCCCATGGTCGCTCCGGGGTCGAATGTTGATGAGATTTTGATTAACCGCACCACAAAATATAAGGCATAGATGGAAAAACAACTTTTCACGATAGCGGTTTTTACCGAGAATCAGGTCGGATTGCTTAACCGCATTTCGATTATATTCACTCGCCGGGGCTTAAATCTCGAAAGCGTGTCGTCAAGTGCAAGTTCTATGCCCGGTATACATAAGATGAACTTCACCTGCACGAGTGATCGTGCCACTATGGAGAAGGTCATCAAACAGATAGAACGTTGCATAGATGTACTGCGAGCTTTCCTTTACACTGATGAAGAAATAGTGTATCAGGAAGTGGCTCTGTATAAAGTCCCGACACAACGTCTGCTTGACGAGAAAAATCTTGAACGCATCATACGTGTGCATAACGCACGTATTCTTGAAATCTCACGTGACTATACTGTGATTGAAAAGACCGGTCACGAATACGAGACTCAGGCTCTCTATGAACTGTTGAAGCAATATGACATTCTGCAGTTCATACGTTCAGGACGTATATGCGTCACCAAATCACCTACTGAACACTTCACCTGTTTCCTTGAAGAGCAGGAGAAGCGTCGTAAACTTTTGGAAGGTTAATTTATGGCAGGTATGAAGCTGTATTCTCATGAATTTTATCTTACTGCGGCAGAGGTCAATGCTCAGCGTGAAATGCCATTGTCAAGGCTCGTAACTCTGATTATCGACACTGCTACCGGTCATGCCAATGCCATCGGCATCGGGTTTGACCGTATGATAAGCTATGGCATTTCATGGGTTCTCAGTCGTCTCACCATTGATATTCAGCGTCCCCTATCTGTGAACCATGTTTACAGGATTGACACATGGATTGAAAATCTGAATCGCATGTTCTCCGACCGTAATTTCGAGATAATAGATGTGGAAACTGGTGAGGCTATCGTATGGGCACATTCCACTTGGATGGCTATCAATATGGAGACAAGGCGTCCGTCTGACCTCACTATGCTGACAGAAATGACCGACTCGATAAACGGACGTCCCTATCCCTACGACAAGGGTGGCAAACTCTTGCCGGTTACTGATGAAACGGAGGAGAAAACATATCGTTTCGCTGTGTCTGACATTGATGTAAATCGTCACGTCACCACTCGGCGATACATAGATCTTATAGTGGATCAATGGTCACTTGACCGGTTTGACGCCAACCGTGTGTCACGATTTGAAATCGCTTTCAAGCGTGAAGCCCGTTACGATGAACTTTCACGCACGGTCAGCGCCCCGCATGAGGGAAGCCCTGAGGTGTTTGATGTGATGATAGAGGTCAACACAGCTCCTTGTGCGCTTGCAAGAATATATTTTACACAACGATAAATTCAAAACTAATAGATAATAATTTAGCACTATGGCAAAATTAAACTTTGGCGGTGTTGAGGAAACAGTCATCACCCGTGAAGAATTTCCTTTGGAAAAGGCTCGTGAGATACTCAAAGATGAGACTCTTGCAGTGATTGGTTATGGCGTTCAAGGTCCCGGTCAGGGTCTTGACCTCCGTGATAATGGTTTCAATGTGATCGTAGGTCAGCGTGAAGGCAAGACTTATGATAAGGCTGTTGCCGACGGCTGGGTTCCCGGTGAAACCTTGTTCTCTATCGAAGAGGCTTGCAAGCGTGGCACTATCATCATGTGTCTTCTCAGCGATGCAGCAGTGATTTCACAGTGGCCTGTAATCAAAAAGCACCTTACTCCCGGTAAGGCTCTTTATTTCAGCCATGGTTTTGCCATCAACTGGAGCGACCGCACCGGTGTGGTTCCTCCTTCTGATGTGGATGTCATTATGGTTGCTCCCAAGGGTTCGGGTACTATGCTTCGTGTCCTTTTCAAGGAAGGCAAGGGTACTAACTCAAGCTTCGCCGTATATCAGGATGCTACCGGTCGCGCACTCGACCGCACACTTGCAATAGGTATCGGTATCGGTTCAGGTTATCTTTTTGAGACTACATTCCAGCGTGAGGCAGTGTCTGACCTTACAGGCGAACGCGGCTCACTTATGGGTGCTATTCAGGGTCTCCTTCTCGCACAGTATGAAGTGCTTCGTGAAAACGGTCATACACCTTCTGAAGCATTCAACGAAACAGTTGAGGAACTTACTCAGTCTCTCATGCCTCTTTTTGCTGCCAAAGGTATGGACTGGATGTATGCTAACTGCTCTACCACCGCTCAGCGTGGTGCTCTTGACTGGATGGGTCCGTTCCACGATGCAATCAAGCCTGTGGTATATGAACTTTACGAGAGCGTGAAGACAGGTAAGGAAGCTCAGCGTTCAATTGACTCCAACACTCAGCCCGACTATCGCGAAAAGCTCGAAGAGGAACTCAAGGCTCTTCGTGAAAGCGAAATGTGGCGTGCCGGTGCTACCGTCCGCACACTCCGTCCCGAAAATGTATAATAAATAACGTTTTCATAAAAAATAAAGCGTTGGCAAAACTGCCAGCGCTTTATTTTTTATAGGGATTCACATTTTCATTCATGAGAATGATGGCGGTCCATGGCGTACCATGCGTATGCGATGTATGCAAGGACGAACGGTATTACCAATGATACCCAGCTCATGGCTGTGAGGGTGAAGTGGCTTGAGCTGCTGTTGTGTATTGTGAGTGATGATGCGGGGTCGATAAGCGAGGGATAGTAGGGTGTATTGTTATAGCCGGCTACCCAGAAGAGTGTGAGTACCACAAGTACTGTGCCTATTCCGCTCCACCATATTCCACAAGTGTAATGCTTTGCGAACGCTGATCTGAGCACTCCGTAAAGTACCATGACAACACCCACGAGGAACAGGGCGAGACACCACCACATTTCCACGTAGTTGAAGAAGTATTTGAACTCTCTTACTTCAAACACGCTCTTGCCACCCGAAATGCCTCCGTCAACAACTGTGTGCAGGCTTGTGGCAGAGAGAAGCAGTCCTACGAAAAGCAGGAAGAACACCACGAAGATAACACCGTTGACCAACACACGCTGCTTATTGGCTGCGAAGAAGCTGTCGGGACCCACATTGTTATTCATGAAATACAGAGCTGCCTGTGTGCGGGCGAGGAATAGCACGGCAAATCCCAATACAAGATTCTTCCAATAGAAGATAGCTTCAATACCATGTGAGGGCGCCCATTGTGATATGACAGGAGCACCGGCATCGAGAATATTACCTTTGCTTACACTGAATTCAGCACCGAAGAAAAACATTGATACAGCCACTCCCAAGAGTATGCACCCGACGCATCCGTTTATGAATAGGAATGTGTCGTAAGTGCGTGTGCCGAAGATATTCCCTGATTTAGCCCTGAATTCATAGCTCACTGCTTGCAGTACGAAGCTTATAAGAATCAGCATCCACAGCCAGTATGCGCCACCGAAGCTTGTGGAATAGAACAGAGGGAATGAAGCGAAAAATGCTCCGCCGAATACCACGAGTGTGGTGAATGTCAATTCCCATTTATGTCCGAGCGAGCTGATCATGAGCCGTGACGCTTCCGAACGGTCAGATACGCCGAGCAGGAATGTCTGTCCGCCTTGCACGAATAACAGAAAGACCAATAGTGCGCCGAGTACCGATATCAGCAGCCACCAATATATCTGTAAGGATTCAAGTTCCATAATTTTAATGTTAAGATAGTGAATTAATATTTATCCTCGTTCTTGCCGCTCTTAATCTGCTTGAGCATGATAGTGATTTCTGCTACAAGGAGGGCAGTGAATACTGCTGCGAACATCCAGAAGGTCAACTGTACGGAAGCTGATGAAATCGCTGAGATAGCGGCGCGTGTTGGCATAAGACCTTCGATGATCCATGGCTGGCGTCCTACTTCGGCTGTCACCCAACCGGCTTCAGAGCATATCCATACGATGGCTATTGAGAGTATTGACAGCCATTGCCACCAGCGGCGTTCCCATAGTTTGGGGTAGCGGTATACGCTGATGAGCACAATTATAAGGAACAGTGTGAGGTAGCCTCCGGCAAGTACCATTATATGGAATGAATAGAATGTCATACCTACAGGTGGAACAGCTTCGTCAGCCGAGTCAAGATACCCGTATCCGAAATATTGATAATTCTTTTTCAGATCTGCTTTTGCCGCATCCATCCCTGCCGAGTCACCTGCGGCAAGAGCTTTGTCGAACGCACGTAATGCCTCGTGGGCTTCCTTACCCATGGTTATGCGTTCTGCGTATGAAGTGGTGCGCACGGTGTCGCCTGATTCAGTGATGACAATGCCGTCGATAAGGTCGTTGATACCGGGCACGAATGAGTTGAAATCGTGATTGGCGAGGAATGATAACCCTTTCGGTATTGCTATCTTCATCAGATAGGGGTCAGCGGGATCAGTACGTTCTTTTGATGGGTCAAGTATACCGAACGCCACGATCTCTTGTCCGCATGAACCGTTGTAAAGCCCTTCCATGGCGGCGAGCTTCATGGGTTGAACACGAGCCACATCGACTGCCGACTTATCACCTGTCCAGAGAGTGAACACCATTCCGATTACACCTACCCAACCTGCGACTTTGATAGAGTCCATTGCAAATTCCCGACGGCGTTGCTTCATAAGATACCATGCGCTGACTCCGCATACGAAGACTGCTGCAAGTACCCATCCGTCAAACACCGCATGGAAGAATTTATGAATTGCCACGGGCGACAGTGCGACTTCCCAGAAGTTATCCATCACATTACGCATTTGCGCAGGGTCAAATTCCATGCCTACCGGATATTGCATCCATGCGTTTGCCACGAGAATCCATAAGGCTGAGATTGATGCGCCGAGGGCTGTGAGCCATGTGGATGCCAAGTGGAATCCGGGGCTTACTTTTTTCCATCCGAAGAACATAATGGCAATGAATGTAGCCTCCATGAAGAAGGCTATGAGTCCTTCTATGGCAAGAGGGGCACCGAATATGTCACCTACAAACCAGCTGTAGTTCGACCAGTTGGTGCCGAATTCAAATTCAAGAATGATACCCGTTGCCACACCCATGGCAAAGTTTATACCGAAGAGTGTCATCCAGAATTTTGTAGTAGCAAGCCATTTTTCGTTGCGTGTACGGTAATAAATGGTTTCCATTATCCCGATGATTACACTAAGTCCTAATGTGAGGGGGACAAAAAGCCAGTGGTACATTGCTGTGAGCGCAAATTGCCATCTTGACCAGTCCACTACTGTCATTAAATCATCCATAAGCTCATAAATATTGATTGTTGTATATTAAGTTTCAGGTGATGGGGTGAAGAAATGGAGAGATGCGGAGCCGTTATCTGTTCAAAAGTGTTGACCTTACGGCTTCGGCTCTTTCGGTGTCGTTGTCGTAATCCCTCTCCAGTATATCCGGGAAAAAGAAGAGTTTAAACACGAAAAAGATGATGAAAAGCTTTATCAATATGAGTATCCATAGTTTCTTACCCACAGTCATTGACCTGAACCCGTCAAGATAGAATCGGAATATCCGTCCCGGCAGTGAGGCAAGTTTTTGCATGGCAGGTGTAGCGCCTGTATCTGTATTTATATTGCTCATATTTTAATAAGGTTTGTATCCGCTATTAGTTCATAGGCAAAAGTCTAAAATTTATTCCTAATTTCCAAGAAAATCAATGATGTTTTTAAGCTAACCCGGTAAAATGAATTTTTTACATAAAAAAGGAGGAGTCGGAACACCGTTCCAACTCCTCCCCTCACGTTTCAACTATTTATTTATGAGAGCCTCCATACCCAGTTTCACAACTCGATAAAGAGGACGAGGGATGTAAATTTAGATTCAATTGCTTAGTAGCTTCTTTATCTTTACTTACATCATTAAAACAATCGTTCCCCAGCTTTTCATCCATTGATTGCGCTAAAAGAGATTAAAAAACGTCAATCAAATGGTTAAAAATGAGAATTGTGTTAAAATTTTGGTGAAAATGGGTAGGAATTCGGTGATAAAGGTGAAAAAGTAGGAATTATGATATGCGTGACCAGTCCTGCAGACGGGCGGTCAGCATACGGAGTTGTGCCACTAAAACAGCATGGTTGGGGTGTGTCAGGTCAGGATCAGCATCGAGCACATCACATGCCGTGTCACGGGCGAGCTGCACTATCTGTCCGTCAGTCGCAAGATTGGCTATGTGAAGGTCCAAAGGTATGCCGCTCTGCATGGTGCCCTCTATGTCGCCGGGACCGCGCATCTGCATATCAGCTTCTGCGATGGCAAATCCGTCGGTGGTTGCGGTCATGAGTTCGAGACGACGGCGTGTGTCCTTGGCTATCTTCCGTTTGGTCATCAGTATGCAGTAGCTCTGACCCTCACCTCTGCCGACTCTGCCTCTTAACTGATGTAGCTGCGACAGCCCGAACCTTTCGGAATTTTCAATAAGCATAGTGGTGGCGTTGGGGACATTGACACCCACTTCTATCACGGTTGTAGCTACAAGGATGTTTGCTTCTCCCGACGCAAACAGCCCCATCTGATAATCCTTTTCAACCGGTTTCATCTGTCCGTGTACGAATGCCACCTTATAGTCACGGAAGGTCTCACGGATAGTCTCATAACCCTCTTCAAGCGATTTTAGGTCAAGTTTTTCATTCTCCTTTATAAGAGGATACACTATGTAGACCTGACGTCCCAAGCGGAGCTGACGACCTATCCCTTGATAGGTTTTAAATCTGTCCTCGTCATATCGCAGTAATGTCTGCACCGGTTTGCGCCCCGGAGGAAGCTCGTCGATGACCGACACATCTAAGTCGCCATATACTGTCATGGCAAGTGTGCGCGGTATAGGTGTAGCTGTCATTACCAATACGTGGGGAGGGATGATGTTCTTTGTCCATAAGCGGGCTCGCTGCGCTACCCCGAAGCGGTGTTGCTCGTCAATAACTATAAATCCGAGATTGCGAAACCTGACATTATCTTCAATCACTGCGTGCGTGCCTATCAATATGTGCAAGGAGCCGTCCATTAGCTGTGAATGTATCTCTTCACGGGCTTTTTTACGTGTCGAGCCGGTGAGTAGCTTAACATTTATACCCATTGGCGCCACTAACTGCGATATGGTCTCGAAGTGTTGCGTGGCAAGAATCTCAGTGGGTGCCATCAGACATGCCTGCGTTGAATTGTCGAGGGCTATAAGCATACAAAGCAATGCCACGAGAGTTTTACCCGATCCCACATCCCCCTGCAGAAGTCGGTTCATCTGTCTGCCGGTAGCCATGTCGGCACGTATCTCCTTTATCACTCTCTTCTGTGCTCCGGTGAGAGGGAAGGGGAGAAACTGTGAGTAGAATGTGTTGAAAAAATGTCCTATTCGGGGGAACAGAAATCCCTGTGTGGTGCTGTTTCTGCGTCGAGCGTACCGTTGGATATTGAGCTGGAGATAGAACAGTTCTTCGAATTTCAGTCTTAATTTAGCTGCTTGGAGTTGCTCATTGGTTTGCGGATTGTGTATGGCGAGAAGAGCCTCATGGATACCCATTAGGCGATGTCTCGTTATGATTTCTTGTGGAAGTGTTTCTGTAAGTCTCCCGGATATTCCGCTGAGAATATCACTTACCGCTGCCGAAAATGTACGTGACGAGAAGCCTCGGTTGCGCAATTGTTCGGTGAGCGGATATACTCCTCGGAAACCTGTACGTGCGAGAGCTGCTCCGGGAGGGTCGATTTCGGGGTGTACCATGCTCCATTTCCCGTTGAACCATGTCGGTTTACCGAAAACGATATATTCAGTGGCTGTATGGTAAGTCTGTCGGATACCTTTTATACGTTGAAACCATACCACCTCCATCACGGCAGAGCCGTCGGAAAACAGTCCCACGAGTCTTGTCTTGGCGCCCTCGCCTTGCACAGTGAATGATACAAATTTCCCTTTCACCTGCACTGAGGGCATATCCTCGCCTGAGAAGTCAATGATGCGGTAGATTGAACGTCTGTCAAGATAATGGGTCGGGAAATGGTAGAGAAGGTCATAATAGGTCTTTATGCCGAGATTTTTTTCTAAAAGCTCGGCACGTTTAGGTCCCATTCCACGAAGGAATTTAACATCCATTCTCCTCAGTCGTTCCATCCTGATATTCAGTATCCGTATTGAATATTCTACAAGAGTGAAAGGTATAGTTCTGCCACAGCCATGTCGCCGGGGTTGGTGACTTTGATATTATGTGGGTCACCATCTACGAGACATAGATTTGTATAGCCGGCAGCTTCCATCACCGAGGCATCGTCTGTGAACTCGGGGCGCAGCGGTTGTCTGTATGCGTCAATGAGTATGTCGGCATGAAAAATTTGCGGAGTCTGTACCGAACGGTATAGCGAGCGATCGACAGCCACCGAGCCGGTCGTTTCTATCCTACGTATAGAATCCGACAGCTTGCAAGCCGGCAATGCTCCGTCATAGCCGTCGAGTCCGTCAACTATGGCTTTGAATAACTTGGGAGTGATCACCGGACGGGCTGCGTCATGTATGCTTATCCACCCCGGCGTTCCGCATGTTGAGCGTTCTATGTGGTCAATCGCATTCTTGACGCTTGCTGCACGTGTAGCTCCACCGACAACTATCGTGTGTTTGATTGCAAACGAATACTCATCGCTCATTTGCCTCCACTCGTCTGTCATATCAAGACTTAGCACAACAATTATCTCACTCTCAGAGTCACATTTGTGAAGCCTCTCTATGGTGGTCATGAGCAATGGTCTACCATTCAGGTCGCAGAACTGTTTCGGCATATTTCCGCCATAACGACTTCCGCTCCCCGCTGCCACGATTATCTGATAATTCATTCTCTGCATATCAATTCAAATCTCAATACAAAAATAACCAATTATTCAGATAAAAGCAAACCCGGCGGATGAGATTCATCCGCCGGGGCGCTTTTTCATTGGTTATTATAGGGTTAACTAAGGATCTTAGTCACGGTCGCCATTGTCACGGCGAGGACGGTCGTCACGACGGGGACGGTCGCCATTATCACGGCGAGGACCACGGTCGTCACGACGGGGACCACGATTTCCGTTGCCGTTATTGTTGTCACGGCGGGGACCACGGTCGCCACGGGGAGCACGTTCACGTTCTACGTAGCCTTCAGGTTTGGGCTGAAGAGCACGCATTGACAGACGGTATTTACCTGTTTTCTTGTCAATTTCAATGAGTTTAACCTCTACTTGGTCACCTTCTTTCAAGCCCGATGCTTCCATGTTTTCAAGACGATCCCAAGAAATCTCTGAGATATGAAGCAGACCGTCACGGTTAGGCATGAATTCTACGAATGCGCCGAAGTCAAGGATTGAGCGTACGGTGCCTTTGTATACTTTGCCTTCCTCGGGGAGTTCAACGATGGCGTTGATCATCTCAAGAGCCTTGTCGATAGAAGCCTTGTTTGATGCGGCAACTTCGATATATCCTCCTTCGGGGATTTCGTCGATTGATACGGTAGCACCGCTGGTTTCCTGAATACCCTGTATGATCTTTCCGCCCGGACCAATCACAGCACCGATGAGATCCTTCGGGATGATCATGGTCACGATGCGAGGCACATGAGGCTTGTAGTCCTCACGGGGTGCGGGTATGGTTTCCTGAATTTTGTCAAGGATGTGGAGACGACCTTCACGAGCCTGATTAAGGGCTTTTTCAAGGATTTCGTAGCTAAGACCGTCACACTTGATATCCATCTGAGTGGCAGTGATACCTTCACGTGTTCCGGTAACCTTGAAGTCCATATCGCCGAGGTGGTCTTCGTCACCAAGTATGTCTGAAAGAATAGCGTACTTTTCACCGTCAGAGATAAGACCCATTGCGATACCGCTGACAGGACGTTTCATCTTGACACCTGCGTCAAGGAGTGAAAGTGTGCCTGCGCATACAGTCGCCATTGATGATGAACCGTTTGATTCGAGAATGTCGCTGACAATGCGGCAAACGTAGGGGAAATCATCGGGGAACATGCGTTTAAGCGCACGGTGTGCAAGGTTGCCATGTCCTACCTCACGACGTCCCACGCCACGTACGGGCTTAGCTTCGCCGGTAGAGAAGGGTGGGAAGTTATAGTGGAGGAGGAAGCGCTCGCGACCTTGGTTAAGCACGTCGTCAAGAATCTTTTCGTCAAGCTTGGTGCCGAGTGTCACAGTGGCGAGTGACTGAGTTTCGCCACGGGTGAAGATTGCTGATCCGTGAGGCCCGGGAAGATAGTCTACCTCGCACCAGATGGGACGGATTTCAGTAGTCTTACGTCCGTCAAGACGGATACCCTCGTCAAGAACGCAACGGCGCATAGCCTCTTTCTCTACATCGTGGTAGTAACGCTTAACGAGCGGAGTTTTTTCCTCACGTTCCTCTTCGGGGAGTGATTCGATATATTCTTCGCAGATCTTATCGAAGCTGTCCTGACGCCAGTGCTTGTCGGCGCAACCTGCCTTAGCGATTGCGTATGCCTTGTCATAGCACTTTTCATGAACATCCTTGCGGAGGTCTTCGTCGTTGGTCTCGTGGCAGTACTCGCGTTTAACAGTCGAACCGACCTCTTCAGCGAGTTCCATCTGAGCCTTGCACTGTACCTTGATAGCATCGTGAGCCGCACGGAGGGCAGCGAGGAGGTCAGCTTCTGAAACTTCGTTCATTTCGCCTTCCACCATCATGATGTTGTCGTAGGTGGCGCCGACCATAAGTTCCATATCAGCCTTTTCAAGCTGTTCGAATGTGGGGTCGATGACAAATTCACCGTCAATACGTGCCACACGTACTTCTGAGATGGGTCCGTTGAATGGTATATCGCTCACTGCAAGCGCAGCTGATGCTGCGAGACCTGCGAGAGCATCAGGCATGTCAACACCGTCAGATGAATACATAGTCACCTGTACGAATGTGTCAGCATGGTAATTGTCAGGGAAAAGTGGGCGAAGTACACGGTCAACAAGGCGAGCTGTCAAAATCTCGTAATCGCTCGCACGTCCTTCGCGTTTGAGAAAACCGCCGGGAAAACGCCCGTTGGATGAAAATTTCTCTTTGTACTCAACTTGGAGGGGCATGAAATCTACCCCCTCGCCGGCTTCTTTCGCCGTTACTACTGTCGCAAGGAGCATTGTGTTGCCCATGCGCAGTTCTACCGCTCCATCGGCTTGCTTTGCTAACTTGCCGGTCTCAAGGGTGATGGTGCGACCGTCGGGCAGCTCGATGGTTTTTTTGATTACATTCATAAATTATTGTTTCAGCTTATATAAAATTTCTTCTTTTTTGCAGCGATGAAACAGTCTACTGGCTCGTTCAAAATGCCTAAATTTGTTTTTGTTAGATTCAGCACTTCTTAGATTGGTTAGCGTACAGATTGTTTCAGTTTGCAAAGATAGAAAAAATAATGAAATAAATAGGTGTAAACCCCATAAATAATTTAATATTACGTCTAAAAAGTATTATTGACTATCAAATTCTCCAAAATTGCATGTGTTGAGATCAGTTCATTGGCATTCCGGATGATCGGATATTGCGTTTAACTTTTATTATATCGGCTGACGAAAACAATAAAAACGAGTTGTAAATTGTTATATTTATATTACCCGATAGATGTTCTCAATAAGGATATGTTTATCGATATAATTTATTCACTTTCAAAATTATTACGGGATGAAAAAGTTGATTTATATTTTAGGGCTTGTTCTTATATTGGCATCTGCGGCTGTCACGGAAGGTTGTTCGGCTTTAAGATTGGACAGCGATACCGGACTTACAAAAGCGCAGAGGAAAGCCCAACGTGAGTATGAGGACTCGGTTGTGGCTGAAATAGCCCGGCGTGCAGTGCTCGACAGTAGTTTTATAGCCGGTGCCGATCAGATTATGACCAAGCGAGGCAGAAGCGTTAACGTGGCTTCAAATCTAAATTATGTGTCGCTTAACGGTAACGTCGGCGTGATTCAGATTGCCTCCACATACGGTATGCTCGGGTTCAACGGTCTCGGTGGCATCACGCTTGAGGGTACCGTGCGTGATATGGACGTCAGATTTGACAAAAAGGGTAATCTTACAATGTCTATGCGCATAGTTGGCAGCGGACGTTCGGGAGAGGTAGTGCTTCAGATGGCAAAGGGTTCCAACCGGGCTGTGGTACAAGTCAAAGGCACGTTCAGCTCGTCGAGCATAACCATGTATTGCACCGTGACCTCATACGAGCCATACAAAGTGGTGCAGGGGAGAAGCTTGTGATGAGCTTAGTCGTGTGATAATATAATGAAAGACACCGCATCGGATGGCAGATGCGGTGTCTTTGTGATTTTGAGTCTAAATTATTGGTTTGAGGGGAATTCCTCGCAAAGCTTGCCGTTAATTTTAAGGTTGATAAATCGGATACCTTCGGTCATTCCTGTGATGGAGTTTCCTCCTGAGGTTACATTGTTGAACTCGCAATTTTTCACCTCCACGTTGCGGATATTGCAGATGTCCGGGAATCCTTCAATCTTAACACCGAATTTGCTCTTTTGGCAGGTCACATTTTCAAGGAACACATTCTGAACCACCGGCGGGAACGCACGTTGGCATTTCTCACGCTGCTCGTACACGAGATTGATTTTCAGAACCGCTTCCTTGCATTGACCCACGGTGACATTGCGTACGAAAATGTTCTCTATCACACCTCCGCGGCAATTGTTGGTCTTTATGCGGATAACACGCTCAAGCTCCGGGCTGTCCATGACGCAGTTTTCAACAAACAGGTTCTTGAAGCCGCCTGAGATCTCGCTGCCTACCACCACGCCGCCATGTCCGTTTTTCATACGGCAGTTGCGCACAATCGCATTTTCGGTAGGTATGTTTGCGATACGTCCGTCACGGTTACGTCCGCTCTTTATGGCTATACAGTCGTCACCCGTGTCGAAGTAGCAATTTTCTATAAGCACATTTTTGCATGATTCGGGGTCGCAGCCGTCGCCGTTAGGACCGTCATTTTCAACATGCACGCCTCTTACGGTCAGATTTTCGCAGAGCAAAGGGTGGATTACCCAGAACGGCGAGCGCAGAAGGGTGACATCCTCGATAAGCACGTTTTTACATTTGACGGGGTTTACCAACTGGACACGCATTCCGTAGCCGTCGCCCATCTTGCGCTGTTCCACAGGCACACCCTTTTCGTTCCATTCCATGAGGATGGGACGACCTATGCGCTGAGAGGTGATACCCTCTTCCCAGCCGTATTTGACGGCACCGCACATTCTCCACCAATTCGGTCGGCTTGCGCCACCGTCAATAGTGCCTTTGCCGGTTATGGCTATGTTTTCCTGCTCGTAGGCATATATCATCGGCTGATAGTTGTAGCAATCCATGCCTTCCCAACGTGTGCGCACGAGCGGATATTCCTTGAGGTCGGTGGTGAAAAGTAGTGTCGCTCCCTCTTCCAAATGGAGATTGACATTGCTCTTAAGTGTGATCGGACCGGTTAGCCAAGTGCCGGCTGGTATCACCACTTTGCCTCCACCCTCCGATGAGCATCGGTCTATCACACGGTTGATAAGCTCGGTGTAGAGATACCCTTCGGTGTTGGAACGCTTTCCGAAGTCTAATAGCTTGTACTCTTTGTTGCGGAATTCCGGCACTTTTATCTGCTTCTCGATAGCCGGATAAGTTTCAGCCCACGCTTTGTCAGCTGTTTCCGCAGCTTTGATTTGCATAGTGGCGCAGAGTAAGGCTGCCACGGCAAAAATTACAGTTTTCATGGTCTGCTTGTTACTGAATGGTTAATGGATAGTGCAAAGTTAACGAAATTTTTCTGAAAATGAAGAACGAAAATATTTGTCCTTTACATTAAATTGTGCTATTTTTGTGACGAATTGATGTGGATTTTGCTATCGGTTCGATACTTGAAATACTAATACCTCTAAACTATATGAATTATCCAGCTCATTTTGTAGCCTTTGACTTAGGCGCAACCAGTGGTCGCACTATTCTTGCGACTCTCCATGAAGACGGTCGTCTTGAAACAGAAGAAATCAATCGTTTCCCCAATGCCATAATGAAAGTTAATGGCGTTTCCCATTGGAACATATATTCACTCTACGAAAATATAAAGGACGGTCTTAAAGGTGTGGCTCGTCGTGGCATACTCCCGATCTCTGTTGCAGTTGACACTTGGGGTGTGGATATAGCCGGTGTTGCCCCCGACGGTTCTTTGATAGGGCTTCCGGTGGCTTATCGTGATAGCCGTTTCTGCCCCGCAAACACTGCCGAGTTCTTTGAAAAGGTGATGAGCAAGCGTGAGCTTTACGGTCACACAGGTATTCAGACGCTTGATTTCAACACTGTGTTCCAGCTCTATGCTCTGCGTGACACTTTTGCCATGAAGGCTGCGGAGAAAATCGGTTTTGTGCCTGACATTATCTCTTACCTCCTTTCTGGAAATCTTATCACTGAGTATACCATCGCTTCAACCGGTGCTATCCTCGATGCCAAAAAGCGTGATTTCGACCCTGTTATTCTTGCTGCTGTCGGTCTTGACACTGCGAAATTCGGTCCTATCGTAGCTCCCGGCACCAAAATCGGTACGCTCACTCCTGAGCTTTGTGCTGAAACAGGACTTCCGCCTGTGCCCGTTATCGCTGTGGGTGGTCATGATACTGCTTCTGCCGTGGCTGCAATACCGGCTGAGGGTAACGACTGGGCTTATCTCAGCAGCGGTACTTGGTCGTTAATGGGCGTTGAGACTGAGGAACCTGTGGTTAACGACGCTTCATTTGATTACAATATGACAAACGAAGGTGGTGTGGAACACACCATCCGTCTCCTTAAGAATATCACCGGCATGTGGGTGCTTGAAGAGTGTCTGAAGTGCTGGAAGGCTGAGGGTGTGACCTACACTTATCCGCAGCTTGTGGCAATGGCTGCTGAAGCTCCGGCGTTCAAATGTTTCATCGACACTGACGCTACATGCTTCGTGGCTCCGGCAAACATGCCTAAAGCCATTGAGGAATATTGCGCTGCTACCGGTCAGGAAGCACCTCAGAATCATGGCGAATTTGTGCGTTGCATCTTCGAGAGCCTTGCTCTTAAGTATCGTCACGTTCTTAACCTCTTCAAGGAGGTTGCTCATGCACCTATCTCTCGTCTTAATGTCATCGGCGGAGGTTCACGCAATGCTCTCCTTAACCAGTTTACTGCTTCAGCTATCAATCTGCCTGTTGTGGCAGGTCCTGCCGAATGTACTGCCCTCGGCAATATACTGATGCAGGCAAAGGCTGCCGGATATGTTGACTCGCTCGGAGCACTTCGTGAGATCGTACGTAAGAATGTCAAGACTGAAACCTATCAGCCTGAAGCTCCCGAAGCATGGGATGAACCCTATAGCCGCTTCGTCGAGATTCTCGCCAAGGCATAGTAATCCTGAAATAAACACCTAATATATTAATGACGGTCATCTCTGTTAATAGTGGATGACCGTCATTATTTGTAACCTGTATGATACCTTAACATGGATAGCACCGGCACAAAATTTTGTGTCGAAGGCAGAATACATATTTATTTACAATTTTTTTATCCCGGAGTTGCGATATTAAATATTGTTTATTAATTTTGCGACATTAAGAATTGTGGGATTTATTATATTCCCGTGTTTTTACAATTTTAATTATTTAATTTTAACTATGTTGCATTTACATCCTACTGAAGTATGTTTCGGCGGTGCAGCCCCTCCGGGTTGCAGTGAGATGTGATGAGCATAGTAATCCCATCCAACATTTTTATCCGCAGAAATCAACTGACAGCCATTGGTATGCCTTGATGTGTCCTATATGGTTGCCGGATGGAGTACATTGACATGTTGGTTGTGTTTGTGAAAAATGAATTGTATAATTAAAATTGTAAGAATATTATGATTAGATCAACAGTTTATTTTGACCGCATCCCTAATGCGGTCGTTAATAATGAATCAATAAATAATCAAGAGGAGCCTGACGAGTTCGAGCGGGCTCTTGACGCATTCATTAACTCCGAACTCGAATTGCTCAAAGATAACGATGAGTACGAATTTGAGTCGGATTTTGATAATGTTCCCGACACATCGGCAGATACTCCCAAGGAAAATGCCGAAGAGTCATTCATCACCCCGGCATTTTCACGCCTTGTCGGACTCAAGGCTGTTAAGGAAAAGCTGAACACCTACGAAAAGGTAGTCCGATTTAACAAATTGCGCTCCGACATCGGATTGCCATACCCCTCGATGCCTTTACATGCCATGTTTCTCGGTTCGCCCGGTACGGGTAAGACCACTGTAGCTAAGATGATGGGTGTGATGCTCAGACGAGCCGGACTTTTGTCAAGAGGTCATGTGGTTATAAAGGAACGTTCCACACTTATGGGTCCATGTTATGGCAATGAGGAAGCCAACACTCTTGCAGCCATTGAAGAGGCGCAGGGTGGGATATTGTTTATCGATGAAGCATATCAGCTTTGTCAGCATAACGACCCCAAAGATCCGGCTAAGTTTGTGATCGAAACTCTTATGATGGCGCTTGCCGATGAGTCAAAGCGCGACTGGATGCTTATCCTTGCAGGCTATCCGGAGCCTATGAAAAGGATGTTTGGTATGAACCCCGGTTTGAAGTCACGAATCCCCGATTCGAACATTTATGTATTCGATGATTTTACCGGTCAGGAATTGATGGAGATTGCCGAGGGATATATCGAACGTAATCAGTTCTCACTTTCATCAGAGGCACGAAACGCACTTTCTCAAAGGCTTGCCGCTGACTACGCCAACAAGGGTGATAATTTTGGGAATGCTCGCTATGTCGTCAATCTGATAGAGACTGAGATACTTCCCGCAATGGCTATGCGTGTGGTCTCTGCCGGTCTGTCCGATGCAGGTTCATTGTCGGAAATACAAGCTTCCGACATACCCGTAGCTGTCAAATCCATCCAGCTCCCGCGCCTCCGCATAGGTTACTGTGCATGACAGGAGAAAAATAATGTTGCGAAACCGATCAGTTTCGCAACATTATTTTACTTGAGTCCCATTTGAAGCAATATTCCGAATGAAACTGAAAGGTCGTTGCCCCAGCCGCGTGTTTTGAATTTTTGCACATCAGTGACACCATCCTTTGTCGTGGTTAACGTTGCTGTGGTACTTTTGAGCGGACAGCGATAACTTATATCTAATTGGAGTGACAATATTTTGGATGTGCGGTATCCTATGCTGGCTCCCGGATTAAAAAACGGCGGGTTGAGATTGTATTTATAGTTTACCGTTGTGCCGTTTTTGCTTTTAGTTTTATCTCTGGAGCTGATTGACATCCAGCCGAAAGCAGCACGTGGCATTAATTGAAATCGCCCGAAATTAATTTTGTAGGCGGATCCGATAGCTACGGATGGATGGATTCTGTTTATTCCGGGTAAGAATGTATCTACCAATACGTCAACCACAGCATCCATGAAATCAAAGGGTTCGAGACGATAATATGTAAATCCAAAATCAGTGAAAACAGACCAATGTGGTGTGAATGAATAATGCATCATCCAGTTGAACTGAGTGGCAGCGTCAGGACGTTTAGGGAAAATGGATTGATTGCCATTTGACCCTGTATTAAAATTCGCACCTAAATTGAATGTCATCAAGAGGGCATGTCGGCTGGTTTCGTTTATCCAATCGGTATCCGATTGGGTAGCGATACTTTCAGCGACTTTTGTGCTGTCATTGCCCTCAAATTCTATCGTCTCGGCACTGATATTTGACGGGAATAGCAATACGGCTATGACACCCGCAAAGAGAAAGTTAATTGTTTTCATTATTTATATTGTTTTAATAAGGTGAGATATTGTCGAGGGCGCCGATTTGTCCTTCCTTTACAGGGGTGGTGAAAAGTTTGTTCAGATCGGCTACGGATATGTGGGTAGCCGGTTTGAAATCAGACGAATTCATGTAGCTCAATACAGACGCATAGAACTGACGTCCCTCCGGATAATCTGCCGCACGGTCAAGGTCAGCCATCACCACGAGCAGTTTTCCTCGTCCGACTGCAAATTCAAAAGCAAGTCCTAATTTGTGGTTGCGTTCTATGTTGTCGATCACTTGTATTATGGGACGATATGTCGTGGCTGTGTTGTCAAGCATGAACGGGTGGCTGTTTTTCACCACGCTCCACCATTGCCAGTCGCTATGACCGTCATTGGGAAATTCACGTAGGAGCGGATGAGAGGGGTCGGCGAGTATTCCGAGTGTGCCGGGAGAAACCTCCTTGCCATTCTTTTCACATATAGTTTTGAACATTCTATAGTTCCAATAGTCGGTTTGGAAAAGAGGTCCCACGGTCAGGGCTGATGTGTCAGGCATAAGCAGGACGCTTGCGCCCTTTTCAAGCTTCCGTTCTATATCGGGAGTGAGAGCACGAGCCACGATGACTTTGCGCTGCAATTTCTTGAGGTCAACCTTTGCGGGATATACCCATATATCATACCCGTTATGCCAGTCAGTGTCATCGACTTTCAGCTCAAAGCGTAATTTCTCCGGCGCTTTTATCCCTGCAAGCGATACGTTTATGTTTCCGATATTTATAAGCCCTTCGCCATTCGGGATAGTCAGTTTGCCGCTCCGCTCATTGCCTAAGCTCCAGCTGATGGTCTTGCCGGTGAGCGATTCGGTGCCATAGTCGGCTATCTGCAGACTTGCGTTGATGGTGTCGGCTGTAGTATAGCAATATGCGTCGGTCACAAGCAGGGGAACCACCGGCGAACACCATCCTCTCCACTCTTCGGGAGTACATAGCCCCTTGCTGTCAAGGAAGGCATCAAGTATCCCCACGTATGCGCTACCCTGTCCGGGATAATCCTGCAGGTCGAGCAATTGGAATCCCGCCATGTCGGGTGTACGCAAATCCATTTCAATATCCTGTTTGTAAAGGCGTAGCGACCATTGCCCGCTTGCACGGTGGAAATCATCTGCCTGATCTGCCATACCTGCCCGTTCAAGGCGTGAACGGAACACCTCCTGATTGCATGGGGTCAACGCTCCGGTATACTTCTTTATCTCATTATAGTCGGGGTAAGTCTGAAATTGCGCTGTCTCATGGCTGATGACAGGCACCGGACTTTTCAGACACCCTTCCTCGAAGTTCATGGATGCGTTAGGACGGAAATGGTTTATCATGCCCCCGTCCAATGCGTCGGCAAAGGAGAAAGAACCTCGGGTATGTGTGTTGAAATTTCCCCAGCCCTCACCGCCTATACGGCAGGTCACGAAGAAATCCATCTCCGGTTTCACACCTTGGTATCCGAGGTAATAGTTAGAGCCGAAAGTATACAGCTTGTCGGGAGCTATCTCACGAAAGTCATTAGTGAATTTACCCATAGCGTCCACATCGCCCCAAAGCTCATTACCTAATGCGAAAAGACGGAATGACGGGTGATGTCCATAACGTTTTAGTATATTCACACCCTCCTTGTAGAGAAATGTCATGAGGGTGCTGTCGTTCTTGTCAAAGCTTCCCCAGAACGGGAGTTCGGGTTGGAGCACTATGCCGGCTTCATCCGCTGCCTGAAACGCTGCTTCGGGGGGACACCATGAATGGAAGCGCACATGATTAAGCCCATAGTCCTGACATACCTTCATATACTTGCGCCACGAGTCGATATCCATTGCCACATGACCTGTAAAGGGCCATACGCAAGCGTCATGGCGACCGCGGAGGAATGTTTGCTTGCCATTGGCATAAAAATGCCGTCCTTCGGCACGGAAATCACGCAGTGCCGGATGGATATTTGTGACCGTGGCAGGAGTGAATGGCTCAGTGGTAAGTAATATTTTGCCGATTATACCGTTCCAGTTTGTCTGTGTGTCCTCGGTGTAGGCATGGCTGCTGGCATAGAGCTGTTCGGGCACTCCGCTGCTGTTATCAACCATTATATCTATAGTATGCTGTCCGGGAGTGAGCCACTTGCTGAGTTCGTATTCCTGAGGTGTTGAAATATCGTTGGATGAGCCGGCGAATTTGCCGTCAATATATACTTCTGCCGGTTTTGTGCGTTCCAAAGAGAGCCATATAGGTTTTTCTTGCCATGCTGAGGGAATATCGACAGTGCGTCTGTACCATGCTCGACCTTTGTAGGAATATGGGCGTGACAGATGAGTGGTTTCGCTTCTATCGGTCAGGATGTCACCTTTACGGTTGGTGTCGGTGGTTCCCGGAAGCGTCACACTTTCGGTCATAGTCATGGCAGGTGAAAATGTGGCATTTCTATCCAGTGCAAATTGCCATTTTCCGCTTAAGTCGATTTCACTTTGCGCCGAGGCAACGAGTGCCACAGCTACAAATAACATAGCAAGTAACTTTTTCATGGAGATAATGTTGAGTCAATTCAATTATATTTGCAAATTTAAGCATAATATTCGACGAAAAAAATAGCGAATGTCGGCTGAAAGCCGGTTCGCGATGGCTAAGCCAATTTTTTGAGTCAAATATACACGGAATATTCGACAAAACATAATGGCAAATGGTTACTCTTCTTAAACACTGCACTCAATCGATGAGACTGAGTTATCGATGGATACGACGGGGTATCAGTAGTTGGTGTCTATCAATTGAAGGGGGTAAGGCAGAATGGATAATAAAGTAAAGGACGGAATAATCGGGTTATCCGACGTTCCGTCCCTTCGTTAGTATGATTTATTCATGGACGTAATGTCCGTGAGTAAAATCGTTGATTAGTTTTGACGTGTAAGACGATTATGCCTGGGGCATCTTGGTCTTTTTGCCATAACCATACTGAGCAGCGTCGCCGAGCTCTTCCTGAATACGGAGAAGCTGGTTGTACTTAGCCATACGGTCAGAACGGCTTGCAGAACCAGTCTTGATCTGACCGGCGTTGGTTGCAACTGCGATGTCAGCGATAGTGGCATCTTCAGTTTCACCTGAACGGTGAGAGATGACAGCGGTGTAACCGTTACGCTGAGCGAGTTCAACTGCACGGAGAGTTTCAGTGAGTGAACCGATCTGGTTAACCTTTACAAGGATTGAGTTAGCGCAACCGAGTTCGATACCCTTTTCGAGGTACTTAACGTTGGTAACGAAGAGGTCGTCACCTACGAGCTGGCAACGGTCACCGATCATGTCGGTAAGAAGCTTCCAACCTTCCCAGTCGTTCTGATCCATACCGTCTTCGATAGAGTCGATGGGGTATTTTTCAACGAGTTCCTTGAGGTATTCAGCCTGTTCCTTAGAAGTACGCTTGGGAGCGTCAGCGCCCTGTTTCCAAGTGTAGTCATATACGCCATCCTTGTAGAATTCAGAAGAAGCGCAGTCAAGACCGATAGTAACGTCCTTGCCGGGAACGTAACCTGCAGCTTCGATAGCCTTGATGATTACGTTAAGAGCGTCTTCAGTACCGTCGAGTGCGGGAGCGAAACCACCTTCATCACCTACTGCAGTTGAAAGACCGCGGTCATGAAGCACCTTCTTAAGGTTGTGGAATACTTCAGTGCCCATGCGGATACCTTCCTTGAAGCAGCAAGCGCCGATAGGACGGATCATGAATTCCTGGAAGCAGATGGGAGCGTCAGAGTGAGCGCCACCGTTGATGATGTTCATCATAGGAACGGGGAGCACGTAGCTGTTGCAGCCACCGATATATTTGTAAAGGGGAAGGTCGAGGTAGTCAGCGGCAGCCTTGGCTACAGCGAGAGACACACCGAGGATAGCGTTTGCGCCGAGGTTTGACTTAGTGTCAGTGCCATCGAGAGCAAGCATAGTCTCGTCAATCTTGATCTGGTCAAGAGCGCTCATGCCCTTGAGAGCTTCAGCGATAGGACCGTTAACATTAGCAACAGCCTTCTGAACACCCTTACCCATGTAGCGGTTCTTGTCACCGTCACGAAGCTCAAGAGCTTCGTTTTCACCGGTAGAAGCACCGGAGGGAACAGATGCGCGACCACGTGCGCCTGATTCAAGAATTACATCAACTTCAACGGTGGGGTTACCACGTGAGTCAAGGACTTCACGACCGATAATTTTTTCAATCTTCATAGTGATATGTTGTTTAAATTGAGAGTTGTAGTATATTAATGATTAGATTATTGGAAATCGCCGGCAAATTTACAAAATCTCCGTGCGGTTTGCAATAAGAATTTCAAAATATTAACTGAAAATTGCTTAATGCTTTAAGATTTTATCTTCCACACACTCATTCGGGCAATATATTCCATTCCCAGACTGAGCTGATTTAATATTCATCCCAGCTGCGTATCTCTATCTCATCGAGGGGATGGGTAGTGAATGCGTCGATATAAGCGGATGCCAGACGGGCATTGGTCATCAGTGGAATGTTGAGGTCTATCGCCGCACGGCGTATCTTGTAGCCGTTGGTCAACTCGGTTGTGGTGAAGTTCTTGGGTATGTTAACCACCATATCCACAAGATGATCATGTAGCAATTCTATTGCCTGCGGCTGCATGTCGGGCTGCGAGGGCCAGTAGACACGTATTGCCGGTATGCCGTTGTCGTTGAGGTAGCTGTGTGTACCTCCTGTGGCATATATTGTATACCCTCTGTTTGAAAGCTCATGGGCAGCGTCAAGGAGTTCCGCTTTCTGCTTGGCTGTACCGGTTGACATCAGCACCGCTTTCTTCGGTATGCGGTTGCCTACCGAAATCATAGCCTTTATAAGTGCGTCGGCAGAGTCTGTTCCGATACATCCTACCTCGCCGGTGGAAGCCATATCGACACCAAGCACCGGATCGGCTCCCTGCAGACGTGAGAAACTGAACTGTGATGCCTTGATGCCTACATAGTCGAGGTCAAAGGCATTTTTGTGAGGCTTCTCAACCGGCAGACCGAGCATTACTCGTGTGGCAAGGTCGATAAAGTTGATTTTTAGCACCTTTGACACGAACGGGAAGCTTCGTGACGCACGGAGGTTACATTCTATTACCTTTATCTCATTGTTCTTGGCAAGGAACTGGATGTTAAATGGTCCGGAGATATTAAGTGCTGATGCGATCTGTCGGGATATTTTGCGGATGCGTCGCATGGTCTCCACATATAGCTTCTGCGGGGGGAACTGGATGGTTGCGTCACCCGAATGTACACCTGCGTATTCGATATGTTCGGAGATGGCATACGCCACGATTTCACCTTTCTGCGCCACAGCATCCATCTCTATTTCCTTGGCTGAGGATATGAACTGTGACACCACCACCGGATGCTGTTTGGATACATTGGCGGCAAGGCGGAGGAAACGTGTGAGCTGCTCTTGATTGTGACACACATTCATCGCTGCTCCTGAAAGCACGTAGCTCGGACGGACGAGCACCGGGAAACCGACCTCTTCGATGAATTCATTGATATCTTCAAGGCTTGTAAGCTCCCGCCAGCGTGGTTGGTCTATGCCGAGACGGTCGAGCATAGCCGAGAACTTGTTGCGGTCCTCAGCGTTGTCAATGCTCTGTGCGGAGGTGCCGAGTATGTTGACATGCTGTGCGTCAAGACGTGTTGCAAGGTTGTTAGGTATCTGACCGCCTACTGAGAGTATTGTGCCATGGGGCTGTTCAAGCTCCATGATATCCATCACACGCTCAAATGTGAGTTCGTCGAAATAAAGACGGTCACAGATATCATAATCGGTAGATACGGTCTCGGGGTTGTAATTTATCATCACCGAACGCCACCCCTGTTTCTTTACAGTCAGCAGGGCGTTGACCGAACACCAGTCAAATTCCACTGAGGAACCGATGCGGTAGGCACCAGAACCGAGCACCACTATTGAACGGTGGTCATGGAGATATTTAACATCGTTAGCCGAACCGTTGTATGTGAGATACAGATAGTTGGTCTGTGCAGGATATTCAGCGGCAAGAGTGTCTATCTGTTTTACCACCGGCACTATACCGAGTTCTTTGCGTATGCCACGGAGCTGAAGTATGGCTTCGTCGGCATTTGTCATTCTGTCTTTCAGAACTTCACGCGCCACTTGGAAATCGCTGAATCCCTGACCTTTCGCTTGGCTGATAAGTGCTGCCGGCAATGATTCAAGCGTGTCATAACGGCTAAGCTCGGTGGCAGTGTTCATTATATTCTGGAGCTTGTAGAGGAACCAGCGGTCAATTTTGGTAAGCTCATGTATGCGTTCCACGGAGTAGCCCTTCTTCATGGCTTGTGAAATCACAAATATACGCTTGTCCGTAGGCTCTTTCAGCGCATGGTCTATATCATCGATTTTGAGCTCACGGTTACCAACGAAACCGTGCATACCCTGACCGATCATACGGAGACCCTTTTGTATCACTTCTTCGAATGTACGACCTATAGCCATCACCTCACCCACTGATTTCATTGATGAGCCGATTTCACGGCGCACACCATGGAATTTTCCGAGGTCCCAACGGGGTATCTTACATACTATATAGTCAAGTGCGGGTTCGAAGAACGCCGATGTAACCTTTGTGACAGAGTTCTTAAGGTCAAACAGTCCGTATCCGAGACCGAGTTTCGCTGCCACAAATGCCAAGGGGTAGCCGGTGGCTTTGGATGCGAGGGCTGATGATCGGCTTAGACGTGCGTTTACCTCGATGACACGGTAGTCCATTGATTCGGGGTCAAACGCATACTGTACGTTACATTCGCCCACGATACCGATGTGGCGTATTATCTTGATGGCGAGTTTCCTCAACCAGTGGTAATCTTCATTTGAAAGAGTCTGTGACGGTGCAACTACGATTGACTCGCCGGTGTGAATACCTAACGGGTCGAAGTTTTCCATATTGCAGACTGTTATACAGTTGTCATAACGGTCACGCACAACCTCGTATTCAACCTCTTTCCAACCTTTCAATGACTTCTCGACAAGCACCTGCGGCGAGAAGGCAAGAGCCTTTTCAACAAGTGCCACAAGTTCCTGCTCGTTATCGCAGAATCCGCTGCCGAGACCGCCGAGGGCGTATGCCGCACGTACTATCACGGGGTAGCCGAGGGCAGAGGCGGCTTGCTTTGCGTCCTCAACCGAGTTTACGGCTTCACTTTTAATGGTACGTACATCTATTTCATCGAGCTTCTTTACGAAAAGCTCACGGTCCTCGGTGTCCATTATCGCCTGCACCGGTGTGCCGAGCACTTCGACGTTGTATTTTTCAAGGATGCCGGAGCGATAAAGCTCCACACCGCAGTTGAGGGCTGTCTGACCTCCGAAAGCGAGAAGGATGCCGTCGGGCTTCTCTTTTTTGATTACCTTCTCCACAAAGTAAGGTGTCACCGGCAAGAAATATATCTTATCAGCAAAACCTTCCGAGGTCTGCACAGTGGCGATGTTCGGATTGATAAGGACTGTGGTAATCCCTTCCTCCTTCATAGCCTTGAGAGCCTGTGAACCTGAGTAGTCAAATTCGCCTGCTTCACCGATTTTCAACGCACCGCTGCCGAGCAGCAAAACTTTCTTTATATTTTCGTTACGCATGGGATTTCTTTGCTTTTGTGGTTATATGCTCTCTTAGAGTTTACTGATGAACTCGTCGAAGATAAATTCAGTGTCCTTCGGACCGGAGCTTGCTTCGGGGTGGAACTGTGCGGAGAAGAAGGGGAGGGTTTTGTGTCGGATCCCCTCGTTGGTTCCGTCATTCATATTGACGAATAGAGGTTCCCAGTCGGAAGGGAGAGTGTCGTTGTCAACGGCAAATCCGTGGTTCTGTGAAGTTATGAAACACTTGTCGGTACCTGCGAGTCTCACCGGCTGGTTATGGCTGCGGTGACCGTATTTCAATTTATATGTTTTGGCACCCGCCGCTTTCGCAAGCAACTGATTGCCCATGCATATACCGCATATTGGCTTGCCTATTTCCATGGCTTTGCGGATATTCTCCACAGTCTTGGTCGCCATGTCCGGGTTGCCGGGTCCGTTTGAGATGAAAAGTCCGTCGTAAGGTATGGTGGTGAAGTCGTAATCCCAAGGCACTAATATAACCTTGACATTACGGCGTGTGAGGCAGCGTATGATGTTATGCTTCACGCCGCAATCCACGAGCACCACGGTCTTGTCGCCATCGCCATGGTATTCAACCTCCTTACAGCTTACTTTGCCTACGAGGTTTTCTTTGTTGGGATCATAAAAATCGACATCTGCGCAACCTTCAATCACTATCTTTCCGAGCATTGAGCCATGCTCGCGTAGATGTTTTGTAAGTTCGCGGGTGTCGATGCCATAAATTCCCGGAATTTTTTCTTCTTGCAGCCATTGCGCCAATGAACGGTCGGCTTGCCAGTGAGAATGGTCAAATGAGTAATCCTGTGCTATTATTGCCCGGCAGTGAATATGGTCACTTTCGTAATATTCGCTGACATCATCTTTTTCACGGCGCGGAGGTACGCCATAGTTGCCGAGAATAGGATAAGTTGAGACTAAGATCTGCCCTTCGTAAGATGGGTCGGTAAGGCTTTCGGGGTAACCCGTCATAGCGGTGTTGAACACAACTTCGCCGGCGGTTGAGGCTTCATAGCCGAATGATTTCCCTTCAAATTTGGTGCCATCCTCTAAGATAAGAGTGGCGCGCTTTGACTGTCGCATGCGATAGAAATTGTTGAAATAGGGTTGTTTTACTATGTGGCTTCGCAAAGGTCCGAAATCAGACACTTAGAATCAATGAATTACAAGCTTAGAAACGTAAACCTTATAGAAAACCGTGCAAAGTTACGAATTTTTCCGCATATTCTTTTGAAATAATGCCGCCTATTTTCTGACGATAATTCAACGA
This sequence comes from uncultured Duncaniella sp., assembly GCA_910577335.1. Taxonomy (GTDB): domain Bacteria; phylum Bacteroidota; class Bacteroidia; order Bacteroidales; family Muribaculaceae; genus Duncaniella. The sequence continues at coordinate 31,139 of CAJTMJ010000025.1, forward strand.
AATGATTTTAGCTTTTTATTAAACTGATTTTATCTTTTTATTATAATGTGACAGATTGTTTCAATTAGCTCCCCCTGATTCAGTCCCTTGTATGGATGTTTTCTGCGAAAGAGTAGGGGTGTCTTGAAAAATATTTATACGTCATGAACAATCCGGCATGGTCGGGTGTTACCATTTTTAAAAATATCTTGCCCTTTGGATAATTTACAATCTACTACTATTAGTAATTATATATCCAAATTAAATTTAGTATTCAGACTTACTTAATATATTCAGCTTATGAAAAGTGTTAAAGATACGTTGTTGGAGCGCCGAAGCATTCGTCGTTATGAACGCGAAGCTATATCGGAAGGAAATATGGAGCTGATCTATGATGCTATCCGTAATACACCCACGAGCTATAATGGTCAGCAGTTTTCAGTTATTGATGTCTCGGATCAGGAGCTGAAAGAGAAAATCTATGACCTTACAGGAGCTAAGCAGATAAAGACCTGCAACAGATTCCTGATATTCTTAGCTGATTATAATAAGATATCGCTCCTTGCCGAGGATCAGAACATTACAATGCCTGATTTTAATAATACGGTTGACGGACTTATAGTCGGAGTGGTTGATGCCACTCTCGCAATGATGAGCGCACTCACCATGGCTGAATCTCTCGGACTCGGGACCTGCCCGATAGGATATGCGCGCACTGCCGCACCCGAAGCTCTTTCAAATCTGCTGAAGCTTCCGCAAAAGACTTTCGTAGTGTGCGGTCTTGCCATCGGTGTTCCCCGTGAAATGCCTGATTTGAAACCGAAGCAACCTGCGAGTCTTATGATACATAAGGACTGCTACCGTAGCGATGAGGCTGCAATGGTGAAAGAGCTTAACGACTACAACATAGTGGTCACTGAATATAACCGAACACGTGCCGGTGAGAAGTCAATCAACGACTGGGTAGCGCACATTGTAAGCTACTATGATGAAGCCATGAGCTACCACATGCTCCGTGCATTGCGCCGCCGCGGCTTTGACCTCCACAAATAATCTGGAGTTGCCAAATACGAAAAAATTGTTCATAAATAAGAAATGCTGTCTATTTGTCGTGGACAGCATTTCTTATTTCTATGTACGTATGTTGATTCAAATTTTTGCTTGTCTTTAGAGAAATTTAGGCGAGGAGGGTGATTTTGGCACGGGTGTTTTTGATTTTGTGGGGGGTAAGAGCTTGGATTACCGCTTTTGCCTTTGTGCGTGGTATGGCTACAAGAGCTGAGTGGTCACGCAGCGAGATGCGTCCTATCTCTTTTGCGTCAAGTCCACCTTTTGCAATTAGGAAGCCGACAATATCTCCACGTGATATTTTTTCTTTTTTCCCAACGTTGAGATATAACGTGGCGACATGGCTTGTCACCGGATTCTGGCTTTCACCTTTCGGATAGTACTCACGATCCCATTCCACATAATCTGGGATATCTTCACCCTCGGCTGTTATAACATATATTTCGCCCGATGCGTCCTGACGTGCCGTGCGTCCGTTGCGATGCGTCCATGCTTCGGGAGTGGGCGGGAGGTGATAGTGTATCACCGCTGATAGTTCTGCGATGTCGAGCCCGCGTGAACCGAGGTCGGTGGATACGAGAATGGGTGTGGTGCCGTTGGTAAGCAGCTCCACTGCATTTTCTCTTTCATTCTGTTCGAGTCCGCCATGGTATAATCCTACAGGCAATCCGGCTTTTTTAAGAGCCGCATATATCCTTTCGACACTTTCACGATGGTTAGCGAATACTATGATTTTCCCATCGGGGAGCGACCGTAAAAGTTCTGTCAGAGTGTCGAGCTTGTCACGTGAGGGTGATTCCACATGCACTATCTGTAATCGGCGGCGTGGAGAATCTTCGCCTGAGAAGTCGATGATGGTAGGTGTCCATGCCGGTAGATAGGACGGAAGCTCAATGAGCGGAGTGGCTGAGGTGAGAATTATAAATTTTATGCCGGTAAGCCGGCGGCACACTCGCTTCATTTCATCGGAAAAACCGAGTTCAAGGGCCTTGTCGTATTCGTCGAGTACAAGTGTTGACACTGTTCCGAGGTCGAGTTGACCACGTTTTATATGGTCGAGAAGGCGTCCCGGGGTCGCCACTATTATATCGGGGGTGACAGAGAGCGAATTGACCTCTTCCTGCATGGAATGACCACCGTAAAATGCCACGGTCTTTAATCCTGTGGCTATGGGGCGTATCACATCGGCAATCTGTAACACAAGTTCTCGTGAAGGAGCCATCACAACTGCCTGCACGAACCCTGACGCCGGTTTCAGATTTTTTAATAACGGTATGGCGAATGCTATTGTCTTGCCTGAGCCTGTAGGTGCGAGAAGAGTCACCACACCTTTAGGCTGTACTCCTGCCATGCGTAGCTGCATGTCATTCAGGGATTCAATCCCGAGGCGGGATTGTATGTTGGAGATTATATCTTTTTCTTTCATAATATCTTAGGCTCAACTCAATCAAAATATTGGCTGTTTTCGGGCGAATCGTCTTCGTTTTCGGCAGAAAGGAGGATGTCGTCGGGAATAAGCACCTCGATCAGCTCGATTGTCTTATCGACAGGTTCATGATTGAGCATACTTTCGTATATTCGTAGAATGCTTTTGCCATATCTCGGGTTCATAGCCCAGCGTCCGGCGAGCGATTCCCAAGATGGCGCACATCCGCGCTTGACGTATGAGAAACGGGGATCAACTATTTTTTCACCTTTGGGTAGCTTGTCATTGCAGGCGTAAGCGTACAGATGCTGTATCATTGCGGTGATACCCTCCTCAACAGAGTCAAATTTACACCCTTTGTCGCCACGTTTGCGAACCCCAAGCCCGCAGTAATTATGGGAATCGGGCTTTACCGCAGTGCCGTTGTCGAAACGAAACCATCCGGTTTCTATGATAGCCTGACACAGGGCAATGTCGCCACGTATCCCATAGCGTTCGCCGACTGTATAAAAAGTTTCGGCTACATCCCGGTCGAAGTCAGGATTGCGTGCTGACACGAATCGGTACATAGTCTCAATATCCACTTGTGGAGAGCCGAATATGGATGTCTGGCACCATGCACAGAAGCTGATGGAAGTGAGTATAAGCAAGTTAAACAGTCGTTTCATCACAGGGGCATAACAATAGTTGAAATCCATACCATATATTAACACGCAAGTTACAAAAAATTCTTCATTAGTATCAAAAAAAAACAGTAAATTTGCCATCATGAAGTACTTTTTTTCAGCCGGAGAGGCATCAGGCGACCTACATGCCGCCCAAGTGATAAGAAACCTGCTATTGGTCGATCCGAACGCCGACATAGAATTTCTCGGCGGTGATGAGATGGCATCGGAAGTGGGTCACGAACCACTCATACACTATAAGCGCATGGCGTTTATGGGCTTTATCGATGTGGCACGTCATCTGCCGCAGGTGCTTGAAAATTTCCGTATTGCCGAGGCTGCCATAGAGGAGATGCGACCGGATGCTGTGGTGTTGGTGGATTATCCGGGGTTCAATCTAAAAATCGCCAAATTTGCGAAAAAAATGGGCTGCAAGGTGTTCTATTACATCGCCCCCAAGCTGTGGGCGTGGAAGGAATACCGTATCAAGCAGCTTCGCAAATATGTTGATGAAATCTACTCAATACTTCCGTTCGAACCTGCGTGGTTTGGCGAAAGGGGAGTGAAGGTTGAATATGTGGGTAACCCGTCGGTGGAGGAGGTCGAAAAAGCTATTGCGGAATTACCGTCACGCAAGGAGTTTTTGGCTCGTTACGGGCTTGAAGACCGACCGATTCTCGCACTTGTGCCGGGAAGCCGGGTAGGGGAGATAAAAGCCAACCTGCCTGTGATGGATGCTGTGGCACACCGTTACCCTGAAATGCAGACAGTGGTTGCCGGAGCGCCTTCGATCGACAGTTCGCTTTATGCATCCTTGACATCCTATCCCGTTATCTCAGCTGCGACCCTTGAACTGATGGCGCAATCGAGAGCCGCGCTTGTGACCTCGGGCACCGCATCGTTGGAGTGTGCGCTTGCCGGATGTCCACAAGTGGTGTGCTACAGGGCTGTGGGATGGAAGTGGGCTCATGACCTGTTCCTGCATATTCTGAAAATACCATACTGCTCCCTCCCAAACTTAGTCGGAGGAAAGATTGACCGGAAAACACGTGACGAGGTTAACCGTGAGGCTATCCGCACGGGTGTGAGGGGGTGCATTGTCCCTGAAATGCTGGTGCATAATTGCACTCCTGATAATGTCGATGCGCAACTGTCGCAGCTTATCCCTGATGGCAACGCACGCAAGGCGCAGCTTGACGGTTATGGCAGGGTAAAAGCGTTGCTTCATACCGATAGTCCGGCGGCTGCCAACGTAGCTCAGTCGCTGTTTAATAGCGTCAATAAGTTGTGATAAAGAAAACTTTCTCATAATTATCTTTATGGTGGGTTTAACTATCACAAAGTTAAGTATGAGAAAGTGGTAAAAAGGTGCGAAAAAGTCAATTTGTAAATGTTAAAAAATTGGCTTGCGGGACGCTAAAGAGTTTCGTAGGCGGGTGTGAATGTGTCGCCCATGCGGATGTCGCCTGTGGAAAGTCCACGTTTCAGCCACCGTTCACGCTGTTTTGAAGTGCCGTGGGTGAATGAATCGGGTACGGAATATCCCTGCGCTTGTTTTTGCAGATAGTCGTCACCGATTTTTTGTGCAGCCGTGAGGGCTTCCTCTATATCACCGTCCTCCAATGAGTTAAACATGGCGTTGTCATGGTGCGCCCAGACCCCTGCGAGGAAGTCGGCTTGAAGTTCTATGCGCACACTGGTGTTGTTGGCGTCAGTCTTGCTCATACGGTTCATGGCTGAGTGCGCCTCGTCGAGAGTGCCAAGCAGATGCTGCACATGATGCCCTACCTCGTGGGCTATCACGTATGCATAGGCAAAGTCACCGTCAGCGCCCAAATTTTTCTTCATGTCACGGAAAAATGACAGGTCTATATAAAGGCTCTCGTCGGCTGAACAGTAAAACGGGCCCATTGAAGCCGAGGCGTTGCCGCATCCGCTCTGTACCGCATTAGTGAACAGTACCAATGTCGGCGGCTCATACTCTTTACCCATCTGCGCAAAAAGTTTAGTCCATACATCTTCGGTTCCGGCAAGAATCTGACGGGAGAACTGAGCAAGTTCTTCTTCCTCGGCAGTCGGGGTATATTCCCCTGAGTTTTGTTCTGTGCCACCGCCAAGCATCGACCCTGCGCCCGACATTACTACGTCAAGTGGATTGCCGCCACTTATCCAAGCGATAATTGCAGCGATAATAACCGCGCCTATACCGCCGCCGATTTTCAATCCGTTGCCACCGCCGCCTCGACGGTCGCTAACGTTGGAACTTTCCCTTCGTCCGTTTAGTCTCATAATAGTTTAAATTGTAAAAACCTACAAAAAGAGCGAGCTTAACATCAATTAAACACGCTCTCAGTGCCTTTTGTTAGGTGCGATTCTAAAATTAGCACCTATGTGCAAAAGTAAATATAAAAATTCAAACAGTCAACAGTTAAGACGAATAAAGACCATTTAATGGCTATTAAGTGGTTATTAAACAATCTCTTAATCAAGCCTTTTGCGTCGAAGGTACGGCATGGGGGTAGGATGAGAACTGGCTGTCCTTTAGTTTTGCGTATGCTCTGAGGTATTTACGCAGGATGGATACCATTTCCTGAGTCTCCTGAAGGGTGTTGATGTATACGTATACTACTGTCATTGATTTGAGATCCCCTTCACGCAGCTGATCCTGCAACCCGTGGTAAGTTTCAGATATAGTGTCCTTGATTTCGTCGCAATGGCGGCGAAGAATTCGTATCAATTCCGGTTCCGGGTTGTCCATTATGTCAAGGATGTCGTTGAAGAGTATCGATACCCTTGTGCGTATCTGCATGAATCCTTCCACGTATTGTGAGGGGAGAGGACGGAAATTGTTATCCACATGCTCCTTGCATATCTCGTTGATTCGGCGTAGGTTATATAGCATCTCCATGCAGCAGTTGTTGGCGAGATGGAACCATGCGCTTTTCTCGATAGCCACTTCATGGCTCACCTGACGGAGGCATAATGTCTCTTTGCGGCGAGTGTTTTTGAGAGTGTCTTTGGTCTCGAAAAGAACTTTGTCGAGTTTGCCGAGGATTTTGTTATCATCTTTAATAAAAGCCTCGGTCATAGCGGAATAGCTTTCAGATGCGAATGTAAGGAATTTCGCCTGCTGTTCCTTTATGTAGAGCATGAGGAGTGTCCAAGTCTGAGCCTTGTCGTTGGTGGAGAGAATGGTCTGAAACAGTGTGTCGCCCGATTCTTCCGATGATTTAGCCTTAAAGCGGCGATTGCTGCGGATTATTAGCCCGATGGTCAGGAGCGCAAGCGCAAACATAGCCCAATGACCTCCGAGATGCATGATGAACACTATAACACCGGCTCCGATGAAAGCCACACCGGCAGTGAGGAACCATCCACCTATCACTGAAATGACCCCGGTGATACGGAACACTGCGCTCTCACGTCCCCAAGCACGGTCGGCAAGCGATGTTCCCATTGCTACCATGAAAGTCACGAACGTGGTGGAAAGCGGGAGTTTCAGTGATGTACCTATGGCTATCAGCACACCTGCGAGCACAAGGTTGATAGAACCTCTGATAAGGTCGAATGCCGCACCTTGTTCCATGATGGTTTCGTCGGTGTTAAAACGTTTGTTGAACCATGCTCTGACCTTTGGAGGTGTCACTCTGCGTACCCATCCTATTATTGACAACGCCCAGCGTACCAACCGGCGGGCTATACGTGAAGATCCGAACATCTCATCGCCACCTTGCTGACTTCCAAGCCCTATAGTTGTCTTGGTGACATTGCGGGCTTTCTTTGAGGTGGCAAGGGCAGTGACCATAATCACACCGGCACCTATGAGATACCATATAGGTGTGTCGGCAGGTCCGTTGAGCGAGTCCATCATGAAACCCTTCATGTCACCGCCGCCGTTGGCTATGTAATCCTGATATGATGCGAGTCCGCTTAACGGTATGCCGATGAAGTTCACGAGGTCATTCCCGGCAAAAGCCATGGCAAGTGAGAATGTGCCTAACAGCACAATTATTTTAAGGACATTCACACCCAATACATGTAACAACTGCATGAGCAGGGTGAATCCGGCAAGACATGCGCCTACAATCAGAAGCGTGTTCTCTTTAATCCATAATTTCACTTCGGGAGTCATGAATGTAAGATCCTTGGTTCCTTTTATAAGAAGGAAATATATTATGGCAGTGGTGCAGATACCTCCGAATATACCTATCTTCCATTTGAGATGGCTTTTGTAATTGAAGGAGAACACCATTCGTGACAGAAATTGCACCAATGTTCCGAACACGAAAGCTATTGCCACCGACAGGAATATACCTATGATTACCGATAAGGCTTTTTCAGTGTTCAGCAACTCGTTAAATCCTTCATCTATGCCACCTGCCATTTTGATAAGCGCTACGACGAATGTGGCGCCCAATAGCTCAAACACCATTGATACGGTGGTTGACGTCGGCATTCCGAGCGAATTGAAGATGTCGAGAAGGATAATGTCAGTGACCATCACAGCCATAAAGATGCAGATGAGGTCATAGAAAGAGAAATGTTCGGGTCGGAAGATGCCGTGGCGAGCTATATCCATCATCCCATTGCTCATTGCGGCACCAATGAATACACCGATCGAAGCGATGATTATAATACGTTTGAATGTCGCAGCTTTAGACCCTACTGCAGATGTGAGAAAATTAACAGCGTCATTGCTTACTCCAACCGACAGGTCGAATGTTGCCAGCAGGAAAAGAAAAATCACGACGCATAAAAATAATATGTCCATGTAGTGTGGTGTGTTATTTATTTACTATTACAAAGTAACATGTAATATGTTTCATAAATGTTTCATAAAGTTTAAGCTTTTATTAAATACCGCCTGAAAGCCCGGGTTAGTGGCTTTCAGACGGCTGAAACAAGGATGACAGGGTAGGGTATATGCAATAAAAAGTGCAACTGTCGGGATGATTCCGGCAGTTGCACCTGTATTGTTGCCGATAGGGACACGCCTATCGGTTATCTGGAAATATTATTTTTCTGATTTAAGAATATTCCAAGTAATAGAGCTGAGGATAGCACCGATGAACGGAGCCACGATGAACAACCATACCTGAGCTATAGGCTGGCAGTTGCCTTCGATTGCAGCGAAGATAGCCGGACCGATAGAACGTGCGGGGTTTACTGATGTACCTGTGATAGGAATACATGCGATGTGAACCAATACGAGGGTAAGACCGATGGCAAGACCTGCGAAATTACCTGCGCCCTTCTTTTCATCAGTAGTGCCGAGAACCACAAGCACAAAGATGAAGGTGAAGATTAACTCAGCGAGGAATGCAGGTACTAAGTTACCTTCCATGAATGAGTTGGCTCCGGTGGTGGTAGTGTTGTTAAATACAGCCTCTACGCCGGCTTCATTACCGGTATGCACTAAAAGATAGAGAACTGCTGAGGCGATAATAGCACCGATTACCTGAAAGAACATGTAGCCGGCAGCTTCTTTGCCCGGCATTCTGCCGTTAGCCCATACGCCGAGAGTGATGGCGGGGTTGATATGGCAACCTGAAATGTTTCCGATGGTGTAAGCCATTGCTATTACTGAGAGACCGAATGCGAAAGCGACACCCAATGTGCTAATGCCATACCCGGTCGTGCCGACTCCGATGCCGGCGAAGATTGCGCTGCCGCAACCCATGAGAACCAGAACAAATGTTCCGATCATCTCTGCGATGTACTTCTTCATAAATGGTTTTTAATGTTAATGAAAAATATTAGTAAATAGTCAAAATCGGGGGAGAGCGTCAGCGATAGTTATAGAGCTGATTGCTATAACGAAATTAAAAACAAACTGCATGGTCATTTTGTGCAAAATTAACAAAAAATATTTTATGACAATGGTTTTTATCGGAAATTTTTGGCTGAGGGACTTAGAGGTTGTTTAATAACCAAAGTTAAAATCTGAGCGAAATATTTGAGACGGATATGGCTCTGAATCGAAGGAGCATAGCGAGCTATGTGACTGAGATGAAGAGTCATAGACGCTCAAATATTTCAGAGGCGATGGTATTATCTTTTTCTGATCCATTGTTATTGAATTTTAAAATTACTTCTGCTTGGGGTCTCTTTTGCTAAATTGTTGAATCTCGTCGGTCACATAGCTCGCTATGCTCCCTCCTCTATTACAACAATTTATCTAAAAGATACCCCACTCAGATTTTAACTTTTGTTATTAAACAACCTCTTAATTGCTGTGTTTGGCTTGGTATTGTGGCGGATTTTGATTAAATTTGCTGATGTAAACAATGCTTGGAAGATATTGGCTTTAATGTCGTTGGCACGATTGATTCCGAGCCGGTAAATGTGAAATTAAATAATCTAAAAATAATAATACCAATCATGAAAGTAAATAAGTTTTTGTTAGCTATGTTTGCGCTTCTTCCGGTTGAGGCGTTGGCATGTACCAGCCTGATAGCAGGTAAGAACGCTACCACCGACGGGTCGGTGCTTGTTACCTACGCTGCTGATAGCCATACTCTCTATGGCGAGTTGTACAACACTCCCGGTGGTGACCACAAGCCGGGTGAGATGCGCAAGGTATATGAATGGGACACCGGCAAGTATCTCGGCGAGATACCTCAGGTGGCGCATACATACACCACTATCGGTAATATGAACGAGCATGGTCTTACCATCTCCGAGAGCACATGGGGTGGTCATTCTGAGCTTGTTGATACAACTGGTATCATTGACTACGGTTCGCTGATATATATCACTCTTGAACGTGCGAAGACAGCGAGGGAAGCCATCAAGATAATGACTGATCTCGTGAATACCTATGGCTACTATTCCAGCGGTGAGTCATTCTCTATCGCTGACGCCAACGAAGCTTGGATTATGGAGCTTATCGGCAAGGGCGGCAAAGAGAAAGGTGCAGTTTGGGTGGCTCGCCGTATTCCGGACGACTGCATAGCAGGTCACGCAAATCATCCCCGTATACATAAATTCCCGCTTAAGGATAAAGAAAACACCCTGTATTCTCCCGATGTTATAAAATTTGCCCGCAAGATGGGTTATTTTGATGGCAAAGATGAGGATTTCAGCTTCTCGCTTGCATACGGTGAGCTTGACGGTACTGCGACACGTGGTTGCGACGGACGTGTGTGGTCATATTTCAATATGTTTGCTGATGGAATGGATCAGTATCTCCCTTGGGTGCTTAAAGCTGAGGGCGAGACTCTCCCTCTGTGGGTGAAGCCGAATAAGAAGGTGAGTGTGAATGACATGAAGTGGGCTATGCGTGACCATTTTGAGGGTACACCTATGGATATGACAAAGGATATAGGTGCCGGTCCTTACGCAGTGCCTTATCGTTGGCGTCCGATGACTTTCAAAGTTGACGGTAAAGAGTATCTTAACGAACGTGCCATTGCCACTCAGCAGACAGGTTTCTCGTTTGTGTCGCAGATGAATGAATCTCATCCTGAACTGATGAAGGGTATCCTTTGGTTCGGTACTGACGATGCCAATACATGCGTCTATGTTCCCATCTACAATTGTGTCACCACAGTGCCTCATGAATTCGCACATGGTAACGGCGATATGCTGAACCTGTCATGGGATTCTTCATTCTGGGTGAACAATTATGTGGCAAATCAGGCGTACAACAAGTACAGCGTCATGATTCCTGATATCCGCAAGGTGCAGAAGGCTGAGGAGGACACTCTCGAAGCAGAAGTGACAAAGCTTTTGGCTGAGGTGAAGAATCTTGACCCGGACGCCGCACGTTCACTCCTTAATGACCATGCCGCTATGGCGAGCAACCGCTATGTTAAGCGTTATAAAGCTCTCGGCGACTATCTCTTGGTAAAATATATCGATGGCAATATCAAGCGTGAGAAGGATGGCGAATTTGCTCGTACTCCCGAAGGTATGCCTGTGTCACCTATCTACGGTGGTTATGATGACCGCTATTATCGCTCAATCGTTGAGGATACCGGCGATCATCTGTTGATAAAGTAAATCCATTTTGATGAACGAATATCTGAGTAAACTCAATTCTCAGCAAAAGGATGCGGTGGTATATTGCGAGGGCCCGCAACTGGTGATAGCCGGTGCGGGCTCCGGCAAAACCCGTGTCCTGACTTATAAAATAGTACACCTTTTGCAGCTGGGGTATGAACCTTGGCGCATACTCGCTCTGACATTTACCAATAAGGCTGCAAGGGAGATGCGTGAACGTGTGGAGCAGCTTGTGGGGCATCCCACTGCCTCAAAACTATGGATGGGTACATTCCATTCAATTTTCGCACGTATACTTCGCAGCAACGCCGAACGCATAGGCTTTAAGAGCAATTTCACAATTTACGATACCTCTGACAGTAAATCACTCGTCAAGACCATATTGAAGGATATGCAGCTTGACGACAAAATCTATAAGCCGTCAGTGGTGCTCAACGCTATTTCCACAGCTAAAAACGCACTGATTTCCCCCGAGGATTATGCCACGTATAAGGATATAATGGATGCCGACCGTCAAGCCCGACGTCCGCTGCTACATGCCATATACAAGAATTACCGTGACAGGTGTGTGGTGGCAGGCGCTATGGATTTTGATGACCTGCTCTATTATACGAATGTACTGTTGCGTGATAATCCGGATGTGCTGCACCACTATCAGGAATTTTTCAGATATGTGCTTGTCGATGAGTATCAGGACACGAATTTCGCACAGCATGTCATAGTCACCCAGCTCACAAAGGTGAATGAAAAGCTGTGTGTGGTCGGCGATGACGCTCAGAGCATCTATTCTTTCCGTGGTGCGAATATCAGGAATATTCTTGACCTGAAAAAGTCATGTCCCGGCTTGCAGACATTCAAGCTGGAACGCAATTATCGCTCCACACGTAACATCATAGACGCTGCGGGGTCGCTGATAGACAAGAACCATGACCAGATACCGAAGAACGTATATTCGGAAAATGAGGTGGGTTCACCCATAGAGGTGGCAAAATGCTATAGTGATTTTGAGGAAGCATATCAGGTAGCGTCAAGGCTTTCGCAGGTGAAAATGACTTCGGGTGACAGCTGCGATGAATTTGCGATATTGTACCGTACCAATGCACAAAGCCGTGTGCTTGAGGAAGCATTGCGTAAACGTAATATTCCATATAGAATCTACGGCGGACTGTCATTCTATCAGCGTAAGGAGGTGAAGGATGCTGTTGCATACTTCCGTATGTCTATCAATCCGGATGATGACGAGGCGTTGAAGCGTATTATTAATTTCCCTGCGAGAGGTATAGGTGAAACTACTCTGAACAAACTTACCCGCTGTGCATTGGATAATAATACAAGCGTCTGGAATGTGATAACTAATCCTCAGACGTATGACATCGGTGTCAATTCGGGTACAGCCAAGAAGCTTGCGGGATTTGCCGATCTCATACAGGATTTCATCGATGCCAATGATGCCGGGAAAGATGCCTACGAAGTGGCAAGGATGATAATAGACCGCACCGGTCTTTTCACTATGTTGCTCTCTGACGGCACACCTGAAAGTATATCCAAGCAGGAGAATCTTCAGGAATTGCTTACCGGTGTGAAGGAGTTTGTGGAGACACGGGTGGAGGAGGGTAGTGACGAGACATCGTTGATGCATTTCATGTCGGAAGTGTCGCTTGCCACAGATCAGGACTCTGATTCCGATGGTATGGAGGAAAGGGTTACACTGATGACCGTCCATGCCGCCAAGGGATTGGAGTTTAATAATGTGTTCATAGTCGGAGTGGAAGAGGAGCTGTTCCCTTCAGCAATGGCGCAGGATTCACCTTCACAGATTGAGGAAGAGCGTCGCTTGCTTTATGTGGCTATCACACGGGCAAGGAAGTTCTGTATGATTTCATACGCAGCATCACGTTTCCGTAACGGGCAGACCATGAGTTGTCGCCCTTCACGATTCCTTGGGGATATTGACCGTCAGTATCTAAGGCTTTCTGCAGGAACAGACTTCGGCGCCGGGTATCCAAAGACACGTCCTACGGTTAACTATCATGCCTCAATGTCCGGTTCAGGGAGAAGTCTGAACGACTTGCGCCGTAAGCCGGAGCCGTCGTCACCGATTCGGCAGCCGAAATATGATTCTGTCTCCTCGATAGAGACACAAAAACGTGTTGCTACCCCCGCTCAGGTTTCTCAGACGGGTAACTCTTCCGGCGCTCTCACACTTCATTCAGTCTCGGAAGTGAAAGCCGGTATGGTGATAGAGCATGGAAAGTTTGGCAAAGGTGTTATTAAGGATATAGACAATTCAGGCGCTGATGCGAAAATTGCTGTCGAGTTTGATAGCACCGGCAGCCGTGTATTGCTGCTGAAATTCGCAAAATTTGCTATTATAAGTTAGAATCAATTCTATACATAAGAATATGAAAATTCAGGAAATTCCCACACCGTTTTATGTGGTGTATGAAGATAAGTTGCGAAGGAACCTTGCGCTAATCAATCGTGTAGAGCAGGAAGCCGGCGTGAATATCATAATGGCATTCAAGGCAAATGCGCTTTGGCGCACTTTTAATGTCATAAGAGAGTATAACAAGGATTTCACGGCGAGTTCTCTGAATGAGTTGCGACTTGGCAACGAGGAGCTTGGTGGAGAAGCACATGTGTATTGTCCGGTATATACCGATGCGACTATCGGGGAATTTCTTTTACGTGCCACTCATATCACATTCAATTCCTTGCACCAGTGGGAAAAATATGGCGCGCAAGCCATAGCTGCGGGTGTGTCGCCCGGATTGCGTGTTAATCCGCAATGTTCTGTTATAGATACAGAAATATATAATCCGGCACTTCCCGGTTCGCGTTTCGGAGTGACTTCCGAACAGCTTGGCGGGGTATTGCCTGAGGGTATAGAAGGTTTACATTTCCATGCCTTGTGCGAAAGTTCATCCTACGACTTGGAAAAAGTGCTTGGAGCTTTTGAAGCGCAGTTCGGACAATATTTCAAGCAGATTAAATGGGTGAATTTTGGCGGCGGACACCTTATGACACGTGAAGGCTATGATGTGGAGCATCTGATAAGCCTGTTGAAGGGTTTTCGCAGTCGTTATCCGTGGCTTAAGGTTGTGATGGAGCCGGGAAGCGCATTTACATGGCGTACAGGCGACCTTATAACAAGTGTGCTGGATGTGGTTGAGAACCAAGGAGTGAAGACGGCCATTATAGATGCTTCTTTTGCATGTCACATGCCTGATTGCCTTGAGATGCCTTATCAGCCGGCTATCACCGAGAGTGTGGATGAGCGGGACGGGTTGCCAAAATACAGACTTGGAGGTAATTCATGTCTGAGTGGTGACTATGTGGGCGACTGGTGGTTTGAAAAGCCGTTGAAGGAGGGCGACCGTCTGACTTTGGAGGATATGAACCATTACACCACAGTAAAGACTAATATGTTTAACGGCATTCAGCATCCGGCTATCGTGTTCTGTGACAGCCGTGGAGAATGTAGTTACTTGCGGCAGTTTGATTATCAGGATTATAAAAACCGTATGAGCTGATGGATAAACCGAGATTTTCAATTATAGTGCCTGTCTATAATCGTATAGACGAAGTGCGTGATCTCATGGCGAGTCTTGACAAGCAATCGCTGAAAAATTTTGAGGCGATATTTGTCGAGGATGGCTCAACGCTGCCGTGCGAGGAGGTACTTGCGGAATTTCCAAATGTGAATGCCCGGTATTTCTATAAAGAGAATGAGGGGAGGTCTATAGCTCGTAATTATGGTATCGAACGGGCGGAAGGTGACTATTTCATTTTCTTTGACAGCGATTGTGTTATCCCTCCGGATTATTTTAAGATACTAACCGCTGAGTTAGATAAAAATCCGACTGACTGTTTCGGCGGTCCCGATGCCGCACATGAGTCATTTTCCGACACTCAGAAAGCTATAAACTATTCTATGACCTCTTTCCTGACCACAGGCGGTATACGTGGTGGAAAAGTAAGCCTTGAAAAGTTTGTCCCGAGGACTTTCAATATGGGTTTCTCCCGTGACGTATATAATAAGGTGGGAGGATTCCGGGAAATGTTTTCGGAGGATATAGATATGTCTACGAGAATACGTAATGCCGGGTTCAGCCTGTCGCTGATCCATCCGGCGTTTGTATACCACAAAAGGAGAGTGGATTTTAAGAAGTTTTTGCGTCAGGTATATGTGTTCGGCATGTCGCGCATAACATTGAAACTTCTTTATCCCGGTTCGCTGAAGCTTGTACACGCACTCCCGGCACTTGCCGTTATAATAGGTGCTATTTTGGTTATATGCGGAATATTCATCTCACCGTGGTTCCTGCTCCCCATCGGAGTGTATCTGTTGGCTGTGTTTATAATGGCATGGATTTCCACCAAGTCATTTGTGATAGCACTGAAAGCGATACCTGCAAGTGTGATACAGATTGTCGGGTACGGATGCGGCTTTATAAAAGCCTATTTCCTGAAAATATTTTTACGCAGAGGCAGAGATGTGGATGAGGAGATAATGCTGCGAAAAGGGAAATAGCAGCTTCTCCAAATCTCTGAACCACACAATCACACAATACTATCTATAATTCAACTATATAATTTATGAACCAATCACCATTCACGTCAATTCGTGTCCATGATCTTGGAGATGATGAGAAACCTCGTGAAAAAGCTCTGACGTACGGAATACGGGCTTTAAGCGATGCCGAGCTTTTGGCTATAATATTCGGAGGAGGACTTCCGGGCATGTCGGTAGTGGATATGGCAAGGAAGATTCTTTATGACTGCGATAACCGGGTGGATAATCTCGCACGGCTAAGCATGAATGAACTCATGAGCAAATATAAGGGTGTGGGACAAGCTAAAGCTGTCAGTCTTGCCGCCGCTTTTGAACTCGGACGGCGTAACAATGAACAAGCCGCTGCCAATGTCCAGCCGGTCATACGGTCGAGCGCAGATGTGGTGTCACTTATGCGACCGATACTTGAACAGCTTGAATATGAGGAGTTCTGGACACTTATGTTGAACCGTAGCAACAGAGTGATGTATAAACGGTGTATATCGCAGGGTGGGGTAGCGTCCACCGTTGTAGATGTAAAATTACTGTTGAAAAGGGCTATCGATTGCCTTGCGCAGGGTATAATATTGGTCCATAACCATCCATCGGGAAACAATCGACCGAGTGCCGAGGATGACCGGCTTACAAAGCAGATTAAGGACGGGGCTACATATTTAGGTATAAAAGTCCTCGATCATGTGATTATAGCATGTAATGACAGTTATTCCTATAATGACGAGGGTAGGCTATGAACCCAAAATACAGGAAAAGTGTTTTTAACATACAGGATTATTCATTTAATGTTATGCTAAAGTCCAAACTATTATGAAGAAATTTGTTGATTCGATCATCGAGACTATTGGTGGTACACCTTTGGTGCGTCTTAACGGCTATGACAAGGCTGTGGGAACGCAAGGTGAGATTTATGCTAAAATAGAATTTTTTAATCCCGGCGGCTCTGTCAAGGACCGTGTGGCTCTGAATATGATACTTACCGCTGAAAAGGAGGGTGTGCTATCCACGGGAGGAACAATCATTGAACCGACAAGCGGTAACACAGGTGTCGGTCTCGCTTTGGTGGGTGCGGCACGAGGATATAAGGTTATACTCACGATGCCTGAGACCATGAGCATAGAGCGACGGAAACTGTTGGCTGCGCTCGGAGCTGAAATAGTGCTGACACCGGGGGGCGCAGGTATGAAAGGGGCTATTTCTGAAGCTGAGAAATTGCAAAAAGATATTCCGGGTTCTGTGATTTTAGGGCAGTTTGTTAATCCGGCAAATCCGCAGGCTCATTATATGACTACCGCTCCTGAGATATGGAATGCATTGGATGGAAAAATCGACTTCTTCGTGGCTGGTGTGGGCACCGGAGGGACAATCAGTGGCATAGGTAAGTATCTTAAAGAAAGAAATCCCGAAATTAAAGTAATAGCTGTTGAGCCGAAAGATTCTCCGGTTCTTAGCGGCGGTGCGCCGGGTGCGCACAAATTGCAAGGTATTGGTGCAGGATTTGTGCCTCAGACCTACAATGGCGGAGTGGTTGACAGGGTAATTATTGTTGAGACAGAAGAAGCTTTTAATGCTACACGCCGTTTGGCGAAAACCGAAGGCATACTCGTGGGTATATCTTCCGGAGCAGCCCTTCATGCGGCTACATCCATAGCTAAAGCACCCGAAAACAGAGGTAAAAATATCGTTGTGCTCCTCCCTGACACCGGCGAGCGTTATCTCTCAACGACTCTTTTTGAGTAAATATGCTTTGTTAAGTCTCCGGATATATTAAAAGGTGTTGTTATAGAAGCTATTTGCCTTCGAATGCTCCATGGGAGCATCACTACATTAATAATAAGGATGCTAACAAGGGGCTGTGTCAAAATAGGCGCAGCCTCTTTTTTGATAATCTGCTGAAAAACA
>CAJTMJ010000026.1 GCA_910577335.1 uncultured Duncaniella sp.
TCGGAAAATCCATCGAAAGAAAGTCAATTAAATAAAACAAACGCCTCTTAAAAATCCATAAATCGAACCTCGAAAATTCGATTTATCCAACTAATTAGTACAACATTAGTACAATATATAATTTATAATCCACTGAATAATAATATATTATCTTCCATAAGAAAGGATAAGGTATGTTTTGAGCTGCACGAAACTGATTTTGCAGCTCAAAACCCTTGCAGAATATTGGTTGGTCTTACTCCAAAGTCGTAATCCCCGTTGCCGATTTCACACTCCGATTTTTCCCTTTTTGTTTTCATTATGATTGGCGGCGAAAAGAAAAAAGCCGACAAATCACATCGGACTTATCGGCTTCGGTATAACGGTTACATCGGTGCATAATTGATTTCACCGAGGGAGTTGATTGCGTCCTGTTTCAGACTGTCAACGACATGGAGATATCGCTCTGTCATCTTTATGGAGGTGTGTCCGAGAAGACTCGACACCGTTTTAATATTCGCTCCTTTGGTGAGGACGTTCACCGCGAAGCTGTGTCTCGCGCAATGCCATGTGATTTTCTTCCTGATGCCTGCCGCCTTTACCCATTTACGCAGATACAGGTTGCAGATGTTGTAATGCGGAACTGTGAATATCCGTTCATCATAGTTGTCGTTATCCGGCTCACCGATTAGACGGATAAGGGTGTCGTTCAACGGAACGATTACCCAGCTCCGGCTGCTGTGATCTTTTGTCT
The DNA here is from genome assembly GCA_910577335.1 of uncultured Duncaniella sp. Lineage (GTDB taxonomy): Bacteria > Bacteroidota > Bacteroidia > Bacteroidales > Muribaculaceae > Duncaniella. The sequence goes on from CAJTMJ010000026.1 coordinate 734, forward strand.
TTTGCTGCTGGAACCGCAATGTCTGGGTTGAGTAATCCACGTTGCGGTAGGTCAACTGGCTTGTGTCGCACCAACGCACCCCGGTGTATAAACCGAAGATGAACGCACGGTGAATTTCCGGCCTCTCGCCTTCAAAATGTGTCGCAACAAGCTGCTGTATTTCCTCCGGCAGAAGAATCTCTTTTTGCAACGTCATGTTGTCGTTCTTCAACACGAAGCCTCGGCACGGATTTTTCTTGATGAGGTCTTTGTCAACAGCCGCAGTAACCATACGCTTGAACATCCGGAAATAGATTTTCGGACCGTCGCCTGTTCCGTTCTCTTTCAGATACTCCACATAAGCTGCCACCATGTCAAGCGTCAGTTGCGTCATCTTAAGATTATTCCTGTAGAGAGAATATCTCGGCGTATCGGCAAGAAAGTTCTTGAACTTTTGCAGTCCGTGCCCGAGCGTTATGCGAGTATATTTGGTGAGGGCCGGAGATTTGATGAACTCGTTGCAGAACTCAAGAAAATCCTCGTCCATATCTTTTCGGAGACGATAGCCCTCTCTGTCCTCGAGGAAAGATTGCTCCCGTTCAAAACGTATCTTTTCTGCAAGGGCAAGAGTATTCTTGTTCTGCAAACGTTCCTGCTGGTTGCGGGGATGAAGCCATATATATAGGTTGAGGTTCTCTTTCTTGCGGGAGTGTTTGATTTGATATTTCGGTTTACCCGCCATCGCTCCCTCGGTGTAAAACACCTGATTGCCGTCCTCGTCAAGCACGGGCGTTTCAGTTCTGCCGAGATAATATTCAAGGTAGAGGCTGGCGCGACCGTCGCATAATTCCGACTGCTGGAGCTTGGGATTCTGCTTCTTGCGATTTTCTAATTTTGCCATACGATTAAATTTTTGCGCAAAGATAATCCGAGGTGTAATAATCTGAAAATCGCTGTTTACAGACCTTAACATTTACCCTTTGACTACAGTCCATAATCGAGGGTACAAAAGGTGTACTTTTTGAGAAAATCGGGTCAAAAGCAGGAAAATCACCGCAATATTGACAACGGCTATCTCTCTGATAACAAATGTGATTAGCTCATTTGAGTTATTCCCTTTTTTCTATCAAAGAAATCTGGTAAATTCATTAATGACGAGCTTAGCGAGACGCTTATGCTATGCTTACCGCATAGCGTATGGCTTCCGCTTTCGTCATGGGCAATACCAGAGCCTTCAATTGTGAGCGTAGGTTATACGCTATTTTTTGCCCAGATCTAATCTACAGACAACACTCAAATCCTTTACCTTTGGAAAAACACTGTTGGTTGTTCTCCAACCCCCAAGATTTAACATCACAATTATTCTATCACTGAAATCTCCATTATCTCAGCGTATTACGACTTTAACACTCCTTAAATCGCCGTTTCTGAAATCCATTCGGTTATAATTGCAAACGAGGCGCAAAACCTCGACAAGTCTAACTCAAAACACATATAACCGTATGGAAGCAACAACTCCCCCAAACGCCGCAGGCTTCAGCAGGAAGCCCAAACAGAGAAAGCGCATCAACGGGCGCAAGTCAGCAAACCGCAAGTCCGGCTTCAATCCGCTTGCCGGAATGCCTGACGAAGCGAAGGCATGGATGTTAGGCTCGATGTTTCTCATCGCCGCCGCAAAGATACTCGGCCCTGTTATCGGGTTCGATGTCCCGGCACTCCGCAAAACAGACATAGCCACAGACTGAGCCTATGCGACAGACAGACACGCAAGAGGCCGACTTCAAGACCGCCGTAAACGCATACGTTTCGCTTGTGGAGCAGCGCGCCAGAAGTCCCGGCCAGTACCCGACGGGAAACCGACCGCGATTATACTTTCACGGAGAGCCGATTATCCTTCTCGAAGACATCGTAACCGGGCTTGATGTCAGCGAGAAAACAATAAGACGCTACCGCGACGCAGGAAAAATCAAGGTTTACGAGAGCATAGAGGGCAATATCAAGTTTGTACTTCAATGCGACCTCGACAGGTTTCTCGAAAACTCCTTCATCAGTTCGTCCCATCCAGACTATAAGACTGTGAAGAAGAAATCAACCAACGGCGGAAACGCCAACCACACCACCACTAAATCATAATTCATTATGGACCAAACTCCCGACCAGCAGGAAGTGCTGATCGCCCGCGACAACACAAGCGGGCAGGTGGGAGCTGTCGTAGGGCAGAATCCCGACGGCACTCCCAAAATGGCGGATGTCAAATCGACGCCATTAAGCGAACTGATAAAGTTCAACAAAGGGCAGAACCCCCTCGAGGCGTTCATGTCGAATTTCATGCGGCAGGCCAGGAACCCCACGCTGTTCAGCTTCTTCAGATTGCAGGAAGACAAATACGAGCTTGTAGGCCCCGCAATGGCGGACATCATCAAGAATCCCGGCGACAATGCCGAAATGCTCAAGCCTTACGAGGTGGAACTGAAAGCCCCCGCACAGGCAGAGAAGCAGGAACAGGCCCCGTCTCAGACTCAACAGCCTCAGCAGCCGGAAACGACCGGTGTAAAGCAGCCGCCCATCGACCGCGACAGCATAGACTGGGTCAAAATAGAACAGCAGTGGGGCATAAAGCGCGACGACCTTGAAAAATCAGGGGCACTCGACCAGATGGTATATAACCACAAGTCGCCGCAGCTGTTCACAGTCACGCCCCGTTTCGGCGACGAGACATTCTCTCTTCAGGCCAAACTCTCGTTCCGCACCAATCCCGACGGCTCATATTCACTCGTGCCTCACTTCATCCGCAATGAGCCGCAGCTCGATCAGGAATTCAAGGGCTATACATTCACAAAGGAGGACAAGGCGGAACTCCGCAAGACCGGTAACCTCGGCAAAGCAGTTGAACTCGCCGACCCCAAGACCGGGGAAATGAAAAAATGCCTCGTGAGCATAGACAGGCTCACCAACGAGATAGAGGCCGTGCCGGTAGATAAAATCTACATCAAGCCCAAAGTCGCCAACATCAGCCTCGATATGCAGGCCATCGGCATACTCAAAAACGGCGGCATGATACGCGAGCAGCATGTGGAACTCCCCAACGGCGCCAAATTCACAGCCGACCTGCAATACAACGCAGCGAAACGCGACATCGTGTTCGTCAATTCCGATGTTTACCGCCAGAAGCAGGAGCAGAACAGTTCTCAGCAACAGCAAGTCCGTGATTCATGGCACAATCCCGACGGCTCCGTCAAGCGACTCGAACACTGGTGCAAGCTGCCGCTGAACGAACAGCAACAGGCCGATTACCTCGCAGGCAAGAAAGTCCTCGTAGGCGAGACCAAGGACAAATTCGGCAACGACTGCACCGTCTATTTCCAGTACAATCCCGAAAAACGCCAGCCTGAGACCACGCGGGTATATCCCGACCGCGACAAAGTCGTGGGCATCGCAGAGGAAAGCAAGACGCAGATGGCAGTCAATAACGACGGCTCCACCAACGAGGCGACAAAGAATGTGAAGGAGCCGCTTCAGCGAGGACAGACCGCGCCGAAAGACGAGAACCAGCAGAGGCAGCAGCGTAAGCCCAAAGGCCCCAAGCCTTGACCGCCACTCACCGCGCATATTCCACAATCAGTTTTATACTGCGATTCACCCGACATGATTGCCGCCGCATAGCCGCGATTCCAACCACTATGTCCACAGCAAAGCTATAACTATCCCAACCTGCGGCCAACCGTGTCAACCCAGACTCAACTATCCCCAAGTCACGGGGATGGGCGACCGTCCCCGTGACTTTCATAAAATCACCCCTAAACCCACATTAAATTTATGATTTTGATTATCTGCGAGAACATTCTCGCCACCAAGACCGTCGCCCTTTCTCTGGGCGCGAACACCGAAGCCGCCAACGGCATCTACACATCCGACACCGTCACCGTAGCCAACATCCCGCCCCGTTTCATACGCCAGACTCCGCTGTGCGAGCTGGCTGAGGGAGAATATCCCTTCGTTCCTGACAGATTCAAAATGTCTGTCACGATGAAAGAACTGGAGCGACAGCTCAAGCCCCTGTTCCGTGAAGCCGGGGAGGTGGTATTCGCTTCCGACGGTGGAGCCGACGCACAGGCACGCTTCTTCAACATCTGCCGCCACTTCCGTGTCGGTTGCCCCCGCAGCCGTATGTGGCTCACGCGCCTCAGCTACGGCGCCATACGCGGAGCTTTCCACTTCCGCGAGTCCGGGCGACACCTGCACCGCCTCGCACAGACCGGACTTGTATCGAAGGGTATGGACCTGATGTTCACATACAACATCAACCAGACATTTCTCCATATCGGACTGCCCGAATACGACCTCACCCGTCAGGAGGCAATCGCCCTTGACTATGTCGGCGACCTTACCGGCCGTTTCGACAGTTTCAACGGTATCCCTGACGGACATTCAATCCGCGTCAATGTCAATGGCGGCGAAGGATTTGAATCCGAAGCCGTCTGGGAGGCCGAGGAAGACGCTCTTGAAGTTGCCGACGAAATCCCTGTCGGCGAAACGGTATCCGCCACACTGACGGTTGACGAGACCGACCGTTTCAATCTCCGCTTCCACACTCTGCTGACGCTCCAGATGGATGCCTTCAACAATCTCGGCTTCATGCCGGCCCAGACTCTCAGACTGGCACAGAGCCTCTATGACAAGGGTCTTATCTCGTCGCCCCTGACACGTTGCTCACATCTGCCCGAAAAACTGCGCGGGCATATACAGACGGTCTTCCCCGACACCCCCGGATACCGCTGGGGCGAGAACGACGCGACCATCGACCACCACGCGATAATCACTCTCCGCGCAATAGACCAAGACCTGCCCGAAAAGGAGAAGCAGCTATACTGGCTCATATTCAACCGCATGAAGGCAGTTGTGGAGCAACAGCCGAGCCGCAAGTATGCCACCGTCGAGTTCAAGATTGGCGAAGCCGTGTTCTACCGCCAGTGGGAACTTACCGGAGAGGCGTATGAAGTGACCGAAACCGGCTCGTTCCAGACCGGCGTTACAATCGCAGATGCGGCGGTATATCCCTGCGATGCACCTGTCGCCGAATCCAACGCCTTCACCGATGTGATGTGCGCCGTGACCTCAAAGGCGGAGTATGTCGATGAAATGATGCACACCAACGTACCGTACACACTGGAAACAGGCGACTACGGCAGCGCACTGGACAGCCTCATACGCAAGGGGCTCATCACCCTTGACGGCGATGAAGTGTATCTCTCGCCCGAAGGCCAGTATGTCTATGACGAGTTTGCCGGACGGGAGTTCGCCGAAATGCTGCTCACATGGCAGTTCGAGGCCAACGACCTCTACGAAGGCGACCAGACGGGACGCTCCGTAATCGAAGGATTCTCCAACTCTCTGCTGTGTATGGTGGAGACAATCAACCCCGAAGCCGGAGAATAATCCGCTGCAAACCGCTGTAAATCGCATTTCTATCAAAAATAACCGGCTTACCATAGCTGAAAATCGGATAGAAATTGTTAACTTTGCCACTGAATCGCAGTCATAAATTTTATTTTTGATTGTGGATTTAGTGGTGAGGCAGCGGGAGGGATACCCGCTGCCTTTTTACACTTCTTATCCACACCACCACTAAATCCCCACACTTTATGGAAGTATTACTAATTGAGAAGGAAACGCTTGACTGCATCCTTGACGAGCATGAGCTTCTATGCAATATGGTCATAGTATTGGCGAATCGCTTGCGTCGCAAGGAACCTGCTGATTTGATGACTTCTGCCGAGGTCTGCGATTTTCTCCATATAGGCAACACAACACTGCATCCCTCCGCAACAGCGGTAAAATAGGTTATATAAGAATCGACGACGGAAGCGTCAGATACCCTGTAACTGAGCTTATCCGTTACATGGAGAAATATGGTATAAAGCCAAATCGAATTGCCTATGGGGAATGAGATAATCACCAAATCTGACAGCCGCATTATCGCGGCACGCTCACAAACCCAGAACGCATTTGAGGCAGTCGGTATAATCCGCGACAGCCACCATCCGGTATTGGCAGGAATATGTTTCCTTGACGACAAGGAAGTCGCGGAACGCCTCAAAGTGACGAGGCGCACGGTACAGAACTACCGGGACCGGGGAATACTCTCGTATTATATGATATGTGGCAAATGCCTCTATCCGGAGCATGAAATACAGCAGATGCTTGACGATAATTTTCATCCGGCATATTACGATTAAACATTTGAAGAGCGACAACGGAGTAAAAATACTCTATTGTCGCTCTTTCATTTAGCGGTGGATTATTTCGTCTTTTTAGGTCGTCCGCGCTTAGGCTGGGGCGGACGCTCAAATGTCGTCGGTTTCTCCGGCAACGGTTTGATGTCAACTTTCAGACTGTCGAACTTATCCCTCATGCGGCCCATATCTTCCGACACAGTCTGATCAAGCATGGTCGCGTAGATTTGAGTGGTGGCAATGTCTTTATGCCCCAGCATCTTCGATACCGTTTCGATAGGCACATGATTGTTGAGCGACATTGTGGCGAAGGTGTGGCGCGCGATGTGGGTCGTCAGGTGCTTCTTGATTTCAGCTTTACTTGCTATCTCATCAAGATACGAGTTCATGCGCTGATTTGAGATAACCGGTATGACGGCGTCCTTTTCCACAACCCGTGGATGGGTACGGTATTTATCCATCAGTCTGCGCGGTATCTCCAGCATCGGGATTACGCTCATTTCATCTGTTTTCTCGCGGGCCTTGCGTATCCACATCTCGCCCTTGTCGTCAGTGACGACATGCTCACGTTTGAGGGTGGATATGTCTGCGAATGCCAGCCCGGTGAAGCAGCAGAACACGAATGTGTCACGCACGAGGTCGAGACGGGGCAGCCCGCTGAGGTCAAGCTCTATGATGCGCTGGAGTTCAGCCTCAGTCAGCTTCTCTCTTTTGGGTTTTGTGCGGACATAGCGCTTGCCCACGAATGGATCATCTTCTATCCATTTGTTAGCGATACCGGTGCGTATAACGCTTTTGAGATAGCGGATATAACGGACAGCGGCGTTGTTGGCGCAACCTTTCTTGATGTGCAGGAAATGCTCGAAGTCGTCAACCATTCCCGATGTCAGTTTATTCATCGGAATGTCTTTAACATCGTGGCTGTCGATGAGGAATTCCTCCAGATACTTGACGCATCGTTCCCAGCGCAGGCGCGTACCATCGCAGATGTCGCCTCGCTCGTTTTTGTCCTTTACCTTCTTGTTGACTTCGCGGAACGCCTCGCAGAGCATCGTCGGCTTTTGCAGCTTGCCGAGGAAGGCCTTTTTCAGAGTGTCGGGATTGACCATCTCATCGCGCATGACGAGCTGGTTGTGGATCTCGCAGATTTTGGTACGGATGGTGTCGAGGTAGCGGTTCAGTTCAAGGTCTTTCTTGGTCTTACCTTTCGACTGACCTTTGGACGCATCCCAGTTGTTGGGAGCTACATACCGGTTGGTATATACCTCCGCACGTTGCCCATTCATCGTTATTCGCAGAAGAATGGGAAATTCGCCCTCTTTGTTGGGGCGGCTTCTCCTGACCATGAAGTTCAGTGAGAAGTAACTCTCGTTGGATAATTTCATTTGACTTGTGGCTTTAATGGTTAAACTAAAGATACAAATTTTTTCTCGGTTACACAAACTGTGAATCCGAAGGACAAATGAAATATCCGGGTCAGCGAGGTGGCAAAACGACCAATTCAACGAATAATGTTGAATTGCCACCTCCAACTGCCACCTTTTGCATAACATTTTTTAACTGTGCCGATGGCAAAAAATGGTGGCAGCGGGACTTATCGTAGGCTTCATAAGCCTATATCTACTGGAGTTCAGAATTATTCTTTGCCACCTGCAACCACCTTGCGAGGTGGCAGACACCCAACGGGATTATTCCTCGTATATCTTTGAAAAATAATGAAATATAGCCTTTCGAGGTGGCAAAACTTGGTGGAATTTTTATTGCCACCTTCTTGCACACCCGCAGTTTCAATATTTTGCGCCGATTGGGGATAGGGGTAAAAAGAAAAACCTCTGAAAATCAATGATTTTCAGAGGAATTCATCGGTCTGATAGACCCTTTAGTGACCTCGGAGAGGCTCGAACTCTCGACCCACTGATTAAGAGTCAGTTGCTCTACCAACTGAGCTACGAAGTCATTGCTTATGAGCTTTTCTCAATTGCGATGCAAAGGTAGAATGTTTTTTTTGACCTGCCAAATATTTTGCGAAAAAAATTCAGTCTTTCGCTAAAAATATCCAAAATAGATTAAAAAATATGCTGTTTTACCTGATTGATTGGTCGGATATGGCGCAAGAGAATAAAAATTGGATATGGTGAGTATGATAAAAAACGGCTGAAAAGATTTCTGAGAGTTATCGTACATGAGATTGGTATGTGATAATAAATGACCTTAGAAAATAATCCATCAGTTAACCCCATAATATATAAATTAAGGTGTAAGGGCTAATCCATGACTTGATGCAGGTAGAAGGGAATGTTTTAAATAGTGCATAATTGTGGCTTGATATGCAATATTTTTGTGACGTTTTCCGCATCAATAATTATGCTGTCACACATATTAAATATTTTGGTTCGTGGTTTTTGACCAAAAAGTAGCCGTTAGATAGCTGTAATTAAAAGATATTTCGTATATTTGCAAGCTGAAAAGTGGGGGTGTCCCTGCTTTGTCCATGAAAACAATAAGAAAATAATATTAATAACCAATTTAAATACATCACTTTAATCAAATGCAAAGCAAAGGATCTTTGGGAAGTGTTGTTGCCGGTGTGATAGCCATATTCATGGTCCTCATCTGCCTGTTCTACCTCTCATTCACCGTGGTTACCAACCACTATGAGAATAAGGCTGAGGAATATGCCGTGGCTGAAGCAGCTAAGGATAACAACAGTTCTGAAACTAAACGTAAAGCTTATAGCGAGTACATTAAGAACATCGCTAATGAGAAGGTTTATTTAGGCTATACTTTTAACGAAGTACAAAAACTCGGCGTAGGGCTGGGCCTTGACCTCAAAGGTGGTATGAACGTCACCCTTCAGGTTTCAGTTCCCGACATTCTCCGTTCAATGGCTAATGCCGAAGGAAATCCCTACTTTGAAAAAGCAGTTGTCAACGCTGATTCAGTGGCTCGTGCCAACAAGAGTACTGATTTTATTGACATCTTCTGCGATGAGTATCGCAAGCTTGACCCGCAGGGCGATCTTACCGTGGTATTCAAGGATCAGGTAAAGCGTGGCGACAATATCGATGCTGTTAAAAATGCCCTCAAACAGGAAGTGAAGGACCGTGTGAGCAGTTCTACAAATGTGCTCCGCACCCGTATCGACCAGTTTGGTGTTGTGGCTCCCAATATTCAGGAACTTGAAAAAGACGGTCAGATTCTTCTCGAACTTCCGGGTGTTAAGGAACATGACCGTGTGCGTGAGCTTCTGAAATCAAGCGCAAACCTCGAATTCTACGAGACAACTCCTTTCAATGAAGTTTCTGCCCTCCTGCAGCAGCTTGACAATACTCTCCGTGCCGATTCTACCGGCAATGGTAAGGGTTTGTTTGAGTATTTCCTTCAGGTTGGTAATCCTCGTAACCTAATTGGTGTGGGTGCGGCTACTGAAACAGGTCGTGACACTATCAATATGATTCTTGCATCACCCGCTGCCAAGCGCATTCTCCCTGCAAATCTTAAGCTCGCTTGGGAATTCAAACCCGAAGTTGTGCAGATTCAGGATTCTGTTAAGGGAACTCGCAATATGTCAATCTATCAGCTTGTAGCTCTTAAGACTACTAATGGCAAGCCCGCTCTTAGCGGTGATGTCATCACATCGGCTACAAGTGACTACGATGCAATGCAGGGTGGTAACTACGTATCAATGAACATGAAGCCTGAGGCAGCACGCCAGTGGGCACGTATCACAGCTGCTAACATCGAAAAGCAGGTTGCTATCGTGCTTGACGATCAGGTTTATTCTGCTCCCCGCGTGAATTCTGTAATCGAGGGCGGTCGATCACAGATTACAGGTGATTTCACCACTGATGAGGCAAAAGACTTGGCAAACGTGCTTAAGAGCGGTAAAATGGCAGCCAAGGTTGATATTATCTCAGACACCGTTATCGGTCCGTCACTTGGTGAACAGGCAATTAAGGATGGTCTTTGGTCATTCGTTATCGCACTTGTGCTCCTTATGGTGTTCATGTGCCTCTTCTACGGCCTTATCCCCGGTCTGATTGCCAATGTGGCATTGATCTTCAATATCTTCTTCACGTTCGGTATTCTTGCCTCGTTCCAGGCAGTGTTGACGCTTTCAGGTATTGCCGGTATCGTGCTTGCGCTCGGTATGGCTGTGGACGCTAACGTGCTTATCTACGAACGTGCCAAGGAAGAGCTTCGTGCTGGTAAGGGCGTGCGTACCGCTATCGCCGATGGTTATAGCAACGCATTCTCTGCGATCTTCGACTCTAACTTGACTTCAATCATTACCGGTGTCATCCTTCTCCTCTTCGGTACAGGTCCTATCAAGGGCTTCGCTACCACTCTTATCATCGGTATTATCTGCTCATTCTTCACAGCGGTTTATCTTACCCGTCTTATCTACATCATGTGTGCTAAGACCAAACCGTTTGAGAATCTTACCTTCACTACCGCTCTTTCACGCAAGATGTTTACCAACACCAAGTTCAACTTCCTTGGTGGTCGTAAGGTAAGCTTCACAGTGGTAGGTATCGCAGTCCTCGTGGTTATCGTGTCACTTTTCGTACGTGGTCTTAATCAGGGTATCGACTTCTCCGGTGGTCGCAACTATGTGGTTCAGTTTGACCATCCTGTGAAGACTCATGAACTTCAGGCTCAGCTTGCTCCTCTATTCGACGGTGCACAGCTCAGCGTTATCACCATCGATGATAATACTAAGGTTCGTATCTCTACCAACTATAAGATCGACTCTGACGAAGAGAATATCGATAATGAAATTACCGACATCCTCTATAAGGGCTTGCAGAACGAGCTTAACGGTATGAGCATTGAGGACTTCTCAACTACCAACGAGAATATCGGTATCATGTCATCTCAGAAGGTTGGTCCTACTGTGGCTAACGATATGCGTACTGATGCTTACATCGCTGTGATCCTTGCGCTCATCGCTATGTTCTTCTACATTTTGCTCCGTTTCCGCAATGTGGCATTCTCACTTGGTGCGCTTGCTGCCGTTGCATTCACCGCATTTACTATCATCGGTTTCTACTCTATATTCTGGGGCGTGTTCCCGTTTGCTATGGAGGTTGACCAGTCATTCATCGCAGCGATACTTACAGTTATCGGTTACCAGATCAATGACACCGTGGTGGTATTTGACCGTGTTCGTGAAAATGTAGGTCTCTATCCCAAGCAGGATTTCTTCACCACTATCAATAGCTCAATCAACTCAACTCTCGGACGTACAGTCATGACATCATGCTCTACATTGCTTGTGCTCATCTGTATCTTCGTTCTTGGTGGTGACGCTATCCGTTCATTCGTGTTCGCAATGATCTTTGGTGTTATTATCGGTACATTCGCTACTATCTTTGTGGCAGCACCTGTTGCTTATATCACTGATAGCCGCCGTAATCGTAAAATTGCAAAGGCTGCTTAATTTAAGCCAATTGAAATGCGGTAATTCCGCAGGATACATAATTAAACTCCACGGTTCTTGCGAGCCGTGGAGTTTTTATTTATGGGAATTGATATATTTATTTGTTATTTATTTGCTCAAGCGTGGTCATTGCCCCGTTATGATAGATTGATGTTACCATTTGGTTGTAGAGTGATTTAAAATTGTCATGTTGCTCCAGTCCGAGTCCGTTAAAAATTGACAGCTTTAGAAAATCCATTGGATCCTCATTGGTTATGTGCATGTAGTCCTCGTTTTTCATACAAGGTTCATTCACTTCAAAGGTGATTCCGTTGTCATCGTGCCTGTATTTCAGATAGTGTCGATATGCGGCGATAAGATATGCTATTCGGGTAAGATCTCCGTTCCCGTCTATCATTTTTTTCAAAATTGGGATTATGTATACTGGAAATTTTGACAATCCGTCGGAGCATAGTCTCGTTATTTGGTCGCTTACTGAATTATTGCCAAAACGCTCCAAAATAGTCTGCTTGTAACATTCCAAATCCATGTTGCCGGGAGTCTGTATATGTGGTCCGGTGTCGCTATCCATAAAATCACGGACTAACTTTAATATCCTTTCATCGCGTATGGCATCGTCAACCTTACGGTATCCACATAGGAACGCCGGATAAGCCATAAGTGTGTGGGATGCGTTCAGAAGGTTAAGCTTCATGTTCTCGTAGGCTGTGACATCATCGGTAAACATCACACCCACCTTCTCCCATTCGGGTCGTCCGGCAGCAAACTTATCTTCTATAACCCATTGTGAGAACTCTTCGCAATATACGGGAGCTAAGTCGTTGGTGCTGTTCATTTTGTTTAGCCGTTTGACATCTTCGGGCGATGTGGCAGGAGTGATACGGTCCACCATGCTATTGGGGAATGTGACATTTTTATCAATCCATTCTATCAATGACGGATCCTGCGCTTCAAGAAAAGAGGTCAGTGCAAAGCGGAGTGTGTCACCGTTATGCAGAAGATTGTCACATGAAAGCAGTGTCACAGGACCGCCGCCAGTATCACGTCTACGCCTTAATCCTTCAGCCAAAAAGCCGAATATGGTATGTGGCGATGACGGGTTTTCAATATCGGCTCTGATAGCATCATTCTCCAAGTTGAATTTGCCGCTTTTACGGTCTATGTTGTACCCACCCTCGGTGATGGTCATGGATATAATCTTTATATTTGGGTCTGCAATTCGGTCTATGATAGCCTGCGGATTTTCAGGAGCCCATATAAGCTCTGTTAGTGATCCTATCTCATGACATATATTTATGCCGTTGCAACCGCATAAGGTGACCGTATAAAGTCCTCCTTGGTTTTCCAGCGCACGATATAGCTTTTCATCCTGAAGAAGAAGCATGGCTCCGCATATTCCCCATCCTGATTGCGACGGGTCAATGTTAAGCAGCTCATTAGTGTAATATTCCTCATGGCTACGATGGAAATTACCAACTCCGATGTGCAGAATGCCGGCTGTGACATTCTCTCGGTCATAGCCTACGGTGTTTAACTTGTCATTAAGCTCGTCAATGCTGGTGGTTTTTATGGATTTTTCAAATTTCATTGTGCACGGTATTTTTTGTTAGAATCTGTTTTGTGTGTTTAGGACGATTGTCCCATATAGTAAACATGACACCCCCGGGTTTGTTGGTCCCGGGGGTGTGAAGGTTTTATAAAAAATATTTCAGAGTGTCTAAATATCTCGTTTGGGAGTGTTGTTAGTCGTTATGAGTAAGTATATATACAGGTGTTGAATTCTGCTCACTCGTTGCGATACGTTCACCGTCTCCCTGATGCGTGGTCTGCACGAATATGTCAAGCCTATTCTTATTGTTCCATAGATTTATGTCAAGCGATGGCTCCCAAGCGTCTACCGAGAAATCTGTGACATCTGCGATGGCCCACGGCGCATTCCCTAAATCGGTAGTCTGTGCCACTGAAACCTTACTTCCTCTCTCGGTGTCACGGAACACATAATATGCTTTTTTGCCATCGCTCACTATACGAGGTCGTGAGATCGGTATCATTTTTGTACCACCGCCGGCGAGTGAGAAGGGGAGTGTCCTATTACCAACCTGTTCCATCCTCCACTTGTCGCCGTCATGCCACACAAGACGGTACTGAGGCACTTCGCTGTCAGCGTCACGCCAGTAGGTGGCTATATAGGGATGACCTGCATTGTCGGCGGTCATGCTTGTCTGATTTATTAACTCTGACTTCTGAGGTATCTCCCATGCTCGTTCGGCTGTAGCAAGAGTTATGGGGAGAGTGTAGGGCGTTCCGTCTGAACGTTCCCATGTAATGCCGTTGTCATGCGAACGGGCATAACATAGGTCGTGATTTGTTTCAACAAGCCATGTTTCGCGCCACACCCATGAAAGATGTATTGTGCCTTTAGGGTCAACGAACAGCTGCCAGTATGCGTTGCGGGCATTTTCACCGTCTACCAATATATCTTGAACACGGTTCCACTTTTTATCTTTTAAAGAGTAACGGTTAAGTACAAGATTACCTCTTCCTGACGCTCCGGAACGATAGGCAAACAACATGTCACCACCTGCGAGATTGTAAAATTCCGGATATGTGACATCTTCCTCACCTTCGCCAACCATTGGAATTAGGTCGCCAAGTTCCAATGATCCGGGAGCTGTGGAGCGGCAATATCTCAGCGGATGTCCGTGATGGTCAAATGACGCATGGATATATCCGTCGCCGTCCACACCTATGCTTATCACATTGTGTGCGTCAGCCACATTCCCTTTATGCTTGGAACGCTCTACAGTCCAGTTGTCAGTGCCGATCTTACGCTTGCCAAGTGTCACATATCCTTCCGGATCATAGTAAGCAACATATTGTGTATCTTCATGGGTAACAACAGAGCTTGCACGAAACACTGTAGTGTTGACTGATGTGCGACAATATCCGTCACCTACCTTGCTTAATGTCTGTCCCCAGCATATCATAGGAAAGAGAAGGGCTATTGCAGCGTATACTATTGCTTTCATCCGATTAAATTTAAGAGTTACATATAATGGTGTTATAGGTGCAAATTTAGACAAAATTGTGAATACTTGGAATTCCGAATTAGTCTTTTCATATTCCGGATTATTCATACGTGTGGTTTATTGATGTTTTAAACCGTTCGGTTAGCGATTTTTTTACCGTTGGTCACTGTTTTCCCACCATTGGTCACTCTTATTTTGACGAGATTTAAGGCAAAGGTAATTTTGTGAAAAATCAGAATGATTATGAGAAAATACGTGACATGTGTTGCTATGTTAGCAGCTCCATTTTTATCAGCGCAGACTACCCCTGATTCTGTTGAGCCATTAGATTCGCTTCCGACACAAAGCTTGAGTGAGGTGGTTGTTGAAGCACATCGTCCTGAAGCTATAGTCATGCCGGATAAGGTGTCATATTCTCCATCCGTCACAGTTTCCGGTAGCAGTGGTACGATCTATGATGCGCTTTGCTCTCTTCCGGGAGTCAATGTTGATAATGGCGGTTCCATATCGGTCAATGGGCAGAAGGGTGTCATGGTCTCGATTGACGGAAGAAAAAGCGTCCTGTCAGGTGAGGCTTTAATGCTCTATTTAAAGTCGCTTCCGGCTTCCGGTGTCGATCGTATAGAGATATTGTCACCTCCTACGGCAAAGAATGATGCCTCATCAGCAACTACAACCATCAATCTTAAGATGCGTAAAAACCGTGATGCAGGATTCAATCTTGGATTAAACGGCAGCGGTAGATTATGGAAAGCAAAACGTGGGCTTGGCACAATATCCGCCGGTTATAACACAGGTAAAAGTGCCCTCACGTTGACTTATATTTTTATCGCCGCCCGTAATCCGTCAAAACTTTTTACCAACCGTCAGTATGGTAATGGCAACGAGTGGCTGACGCAAACTTATAATCGTAAACGACGTGACAGGATACATAATGCCTCAGCCGGTTTTGAACATCGTTTTTCCGATCGGTGGAGTACCGGACTTTCTTTGACAGGTAACTGGTTTTCCAGATACGAACTTGGTGAAATGTATACGTCCGTGCCATATACCGATTATGATGTGTATACAAGGAATAATACTGACATGCATTATCGAAACATATTCGGAAACGCATGGTTAAAGCGAATATTCAACGATGGTAACGGTGACCTGTCATTGGGGATTGACTATTTCAATTATCGCAGTGATGAGATTCAACGCATGTCCGATAATTTGGGAACGTCAGTTGACGGGGATATGGGTGGCATGATAAAAGGCTATGTCGGGACGTTTGATTTTAAACGTAGGCTGGGAAGGAAATGGTCTTTATCTGCCGGGGTGAAATCAACGTATCTGTTGATTGACAATGGAGGGAAATATGACGATGATGCTACGACAACTGTACCTGTTGAAGATAACCTAAGCTCAACTTTCGGTTACAGGGAAAATGTCAATGCCGCATACACCGAATGTAAATTGGAACTTTTACCTTTATTGGTTACTGCCGGTATTCGCTGTGAGCAGACAAATGTTAAAAGCAAGTTTTCAGGAAATGAAGCCATCGAACAAGCGGATTATCGTCGGCATTACATAGATTTTTTTCAGAATGTGTCAGCAAGTATGCAATTGGGTGAGCGTGATGGGATGATGTTGAGTTATGCCAGACGTATAACTCGTCCCCGTTATGCCGACCTTAATCCGTTTGTGTATATTTTCGACGATATAACCCATGTCGGAGGCAATATCAGCCTAAAACCCTCTATAACCAATGCTTTCCAGATTGCTTATTCCCATGATTCTTGGTTTAGGGTGATGTTGGGAGCGTCGGTTGTTGATGATTACATAGTGAAATGCTATCGTGAGATTTCCGATAAACTCTTATATGTGTCACCTGAAAACTTGCCACGAAAAATTCAAACATCACTCACGGTTTCTGCTATTAATCTTAAGGTTTCTCCGTGGTGGCATATCTCACTTAACGCCACTGTCATTTATGATAACTATAAATTTGGCGGGAAGCTGAATATTCCGGGTAACTGCCGTTTCAGCCCCATGCTTGATTGTAAAAACATGCTGTCATTTCCCGGCGGTTGGATCGGTGAATTATCGGGTCAATGGCGTTGTCGTATGGCATACGGACAGGCTACGGTCTGTGCGTCAGGGAGCGTGTACATGGGATTAAAGAAAACTATTATGCGAGGTCAAGGGAGCGTGAGTGTGTATGTAAGAGATCTGTTTAATACCAATCATCAGCGCACAAGTATAAGATTGACATCCAAGACAGGCTCTTTATCGGAATATGAGTATGAGTCGATGCGTCAGATTGGGGTATCAGTCGGATTCCGATTTAAGACAGGAAATGTGCACACAGGTAAAAAACGAACTGATGATTTGATTGATGAGATAAAACGAGTAAATTTGTGATATGAAACCACCGGTAAATAACGACAGATTTTTACATATATTTTCCCCATTGCTTATAGCTGTGGCAATGTTTTTGTTAATAAGGTTGTCACACGATTATCCTGCCAGTGATAATTATCTGAATCATACATCCCTATTTATATTTTCAGAACTTGTATCCATCATATTAGGGACATATCTCTGTTTCTATCTCACAATCAGATGGAATGGCTTGGTTATGTCAAAAAAGATACCTGTTTTGATTGAATACGGGGCTATAATAGTTGTCACATTGGTTCTTGTTATCTTAGTGATGGGGCTGTCTCATTATATAGAAGACAGGATGCTGACGGTTAAGGATATAATCGGTCCCGGTGTCGTGGCAAGTTTGGTAGGTATATGGGTATATCTTTGGATAAAAGCATCAACTTTGAATAAGAAATTTCAAATGACAATGCTTAATAATGAGAAGATTCGCAATGAACAGCTTATGACTGAAATGAAGCTTCTGCAAGCTCAGTATCATCCACATTTCCTGTTTAACATGCTTAACACGATTTATTTCCGTATTAATGAGGATAATCAGGAGGCACGTGATACCGTAGAACATCTGTCAAACCTTCTGCGTTGGCAGCTTTATCCCGGAAAAGGAAAGGTGGATTTAGGACGGGAAATTTCAGTAATTGAAAGCTATATTGAACTTTCAAAATTGCGGTTTGGCGACAGGCTTCAACTTAATGTTAATATCCAAAACCGGTCAGAAGGGACGAAGATTTATCCTTACCTGCTTCTCCCGCTTGTTGAAAATGCCTTTAAGCATATTGGTGGCAGCTATCTAATAGATATTAACCTTGTGTGTGACGGAAAGGAGCTTGGACTTGAAATTAAAAATAGTGTAGGAGGGAACTATGATAGAAACAGTTCGCATGTGGGAATTGGTATGCAGAATTTAAAAAGGAGACTTGAATTATTGTATGATAAGGACTCATACAGTTTCAAATCATCGTGTGATGACAATTTCTATACAGCCGGACTTTATTTGAAATTATGAATAGGAAACTTAGATGTGTGATAGTCGATGATGAACCGATAGCACGTTACGGAATTGAAAGCTACGTTCGTAAATTTGACTGGCTTGAATGTGTGGGCACATTTGAGAATGCCTTTGAGCTTGATCGTTTCCTTAAGGAAACTCAATGTCGGGAGATTGGGGCAGAATGTAATGTAGATATAATTTTTATAGATATAGAGATGCCGGGAATTACCGGTATGGAATACTTAGGCTCTGTAAATACAAAGGCGGCAGTCATTGTAATAACTGCATACGAGGAGTATGCGTTGAAAGGTTATGAATTAAATGTCACGGACTATTTGTTAAAGCCTGTGTCGTTTGCCCGATTCCTAAAAGCTGTGAATAAAGCTCGTGAATACTGCATGGCTATGGAACAGCTATCCCATTCCAATAATGCTGAAAATACAGACGCTAATGCTATTTTTGTGAAATCCGACAGGATAATCCACCGTTTGATCTTGGATGAAATATATTTTGTTGAAGGGATGGAGAATTATGTTAAAATTCACACTCATAATGGGGTAGTGGTGACACGTGCATCGTTAAAAAGTGTCATTGCCAAGCTGCCGGAAAAGAGTTTTATGCAAGTGCACAAATCATACGTGGTTAATTTTTCCAAGATAGAGAGTGTGGAAGGGAATATGTTGCATTTTGGCAATAGAGAGTCAGTCCCTGTATCAAGGAGCTATAAACAGAAATTATTTGAAAAATTGACTTTATCACACTTCCTTGACCCGGATTTATGATATGTGCTATTTCCGTTCCATCTCGGCAAGAGCCAGAATTTTATCAGTAAACTCGTCCGGTGAAAGGGTGTGCGACAGCCATGTGATGGGGAAACCTCGTTGCTCCATACCTCTAAACCATGTCATTTGACGTTTGGCAAACTGGTGTATGGCTATTTCAAGGCGTGAGGTCATCTCTTCAAGCGTAAGTTCCCCGGTAAGATAAAGTGTCAGGAATTTATATTCCAATCCGTAATATATCAGATCGTCGGCAGGAATACCGGAGTCAAGTAAACGTCGCACTTCCTCAACCATCCCTTGCTCCATTCGTGAGTGTAGACGTTGTGTTATTCGGCGACGGCGTGATTCACGGTCTATTTCCACGCCTATTACCAATGCGTCAGTAAGCGGATGCGGCTCTGCCTGACGTGCTGCGTCAGGATGCTGTTGGTAATATGTCTGTATCTCTATTGCCCTGATTGCACGTTTGGCTGTGTCAACGTCGGTAACATTGTGCAGAACTTTCATTGATGACAGGATAGAGGTAAGCTCATCCAATGACTTACCTTCTAAAGATTGCCGTAGCTCAGGATTAGCCGGCACTTCGGGCAAGCGCAATCCTTTAAGCACGCTCTCCACATACAGCCCCGTGCCTCCGCAGAGTATGGGGAACTTTCCTCGTGACACAATATCGTCTTTTGCCGCCGAAAAGTCACGGAGAAATTCGAAAAGGTTATATTTATATCCCGCAGGACAAATATCTATCAGATGCACGGGAACATCGCCATATTCTTCAATATCCTTACCGGTGCCTATATCCATACCACGGTATATCTGGCGTGAGTCTGCACTGATGATCTCACCACCGATTGCCTTGGCAAGATGCACCGCACGTCCGGTTTTCCCGGATGCGGTAGGACCTGTTATTACTATAAGCGATGGTCTCATTTATTATTTCTTGGCGGTATGTTTACGCCATAGACGGCGGATACTGTAGAATGGTTTATCCTGATTGAATGATGATACTTCAAG
Organism: uncultured Duncaniella sp.; assembly: GCA_910577335.1. Classification (GTDB taxonomy): domain Bacteria; phylum Bacteroidota; class Bacteroidia; order Bacteroidales; family Muribaculaceae; genus Duncaniella. Next base: position 20,632 of record CAJTMJ010000026.1, read on the forward strand.
CCATAGAGGATTATTGAAGTCAACATCCCAATCGCAGATGCCATTCAAGCGGAACATCGGTCTGTAATTTTTAATCTTATAAAGTCTCCTTCCGTCCGCATCGTATGTTTTCCATGCCATGGTGACCATATAAAGACGATGGATTTCAGATGCAAGCATTGGAGAAAGCTCGTGGTTATAGAGCAGACGTTGGAGCTGTGACATGCTATACCATCTGCCGGGAAGTTGCGATTTCTCCACTACTTCTTTGGAGTTGGCGCAACAGATATAATGATAGAAATTACATATACCGCTTGAGTCATCGTTATAATACATGAAGCGGAATGAAAAATCATCAGGAGAAATGTCACTTATCTCCACAAAGTGGTCGCGAGCCTGCTTGAGTGACATGTTATTATTGTACTTAAGCAATATCATCGCCGGCGAGTCATATTTGTTCTGGTCGGGGATGTCATAATAATCATCCGACTTATTCAAGAATATACTCTCGTCGCATATCACTAAATATCTGATGCAAGATGATGCGCCTTGGCGATGTGTGCTTCCTTCAATGTTTTGGTAGTAATATCCCCATAAAGAAAAACATCTCATTCCCTCATAGATAAGTGAGAGCCCGAAGAGTATTATAGGCACCCAGATGAATATGAATTTGTCGGGGGAATTGAAGTTGACATTGATATAAAAGGTCGCATAATATATCCATTCCACCACTGACAACGCTCCTGAAATCGTGAGCAAGAATGTGGCTTGTGCTTTGCTTTCCTGTGAGAAGAGTTTCCCGATAAAGCCTCGTTCGGCTGATGTGCCATAGCGTATCACACACTGACGGCATATCGATGACCTGCTACCTCTGATGCGTGACCACAGGGTGACAAGAAATGTGACAGGTGCGATGATCAAAATGGAGATAAACGGGATATGATTGTTAAGCAGGTCGTGGTCATAGAAATAATCTATGATTCCGCGAGCGTAAACTATACATATTATCATCATTATGAACCCGGATATGGCAAGAGAGCGGATAGCTATCTGCGGAAGCAGGTTACATGCTGACGGTTTGTACATCTTCCCGGAATTATCGTATAGGATAAGTATACCCATCATTGCGAAAGTGACGAGCGGTATCCATATTTTTGCTGTGAATAGGGCGAATACCATAGGCATGGTAAGCATACCGAGTGACATTGCCCAGTTTAGCCAAAGGGAGAATATGGCGTTTTCGTTTACTGTGCGAGAGTCTGACATGGTTCCTAAAGATTCTTGTTAAAGTAATCGAGAAGTCTTGAATAGACGGAGAGCCTTGCGTTGCAGTTGTAGATCGAATGGTTCATGTTGGGATATAGGAACATGTCGCAAAACTTACCTGCTGCCTGCAGACGTGACACATATTGGATAGTGTTCATAAGATGCACATTGTCATCGGCTGTGCCATGCATTATAAGCAAGGGTACGTTCATGTTTGCCACTGCGTTTAGCGGTGCTGATTCTTCATATCCCTCTTCGTTCTCGTTGGGTGTTAACATGTATCGTTCGGCATAGATGCTGTCATAGTATCTCCAATCAGTTACGGGTGCTACTGCCACACCTGCTGCGAAGGGGCAGTTGGGTGTTGAAATTGCCATGAGGGTTTCATAACCGCCATAGCTCCATCCGCAGATACCTATGCGTGAGCTGTCAACGTATGGGAGACTTGCTATATATCGGGCAGCTCCCTGCTGGTCGATGGTCTCGTAATGACCGAGGTCCTTGTAAACCACAGTTTCCCATGCTCTGCCTCTACCGCCTGTACCTCTCGGATCAACACAAAGCACTATGTAGCCCTGCATGGCTGCATACTGCATCCAGTCGATTTGCCAGTGGTCAAGAACCTGTTGTGAGCCGGGACCGCTGTACTGGTGCATTATAACAGGATATTTCTTTGAAGCGTTGAAGTCATTAGGCTTTATCATGTAGGCGTTGAGGGTTACGCCGTCAGCAGTGGTGATGGTCAGGAACTCTTTCTTGGGTGCTGAAGCATACTTTGCAGCCACATCCTTATTCTCTTCCAGCACTCTAACCTGCTTGTCGGCGATGGTGTAGAGCGTATATGCTGGTGGTGTGGCAGCATTGTTATAGTTCACGGTGTAGAAGTTCATCGCCGGTGTGAACCATGCCGATGCTGTCCCTTTTTCAGGTGTGATGTTTTTAGAGACACCTTTAACATCTATGCGTGATATTACACGGTTGACGGGACCGGTCACTGTGGACTGGTAATAGTGGTTACCTTTGGCGTCAGCTCCATAGTAGGCTGTGACGTCATATTCGCCCGATGTGATCTGTCGGGTCATCGAACCAGCGTATGAGTATTGGTAAGCGTGTATGAAACCGCTGCGGGCTGAGAGTATCACGAAGTTGTCAGCGTTGAAGGTTATATCCTCGTATGTGCAAGGCTCGATCCACGCATTGTCCTCCTCCACCATGATTGACTTTGACACATTTGAGCGGGGATTCACCGAGAAAATCTCCATGCGGGTCTGTTCCCTGTTAAGAGTCACTGCTATGAGCCTGTCAGGGGCACCGCCGTAATGTATGCGGGGTATATATTCTATCTTGTCATCAGGCAGTGTGATGTTTTTGGTCTTGCGGTTGTCAACGTCGTAGCTGTGGATTGTCACCTTTGAGTTCGGTTCGCCGGCAACCGGATATTTATATGTGAAAGAACCGGGGTAGAGCGCATATTGGGTCATCGGATCGCATGTGCCCTCATATAGCGGGAATGAATACTCCGGGACATCAGTTTCGTTATATTTCAGATAGGAGAGGGTCATGTTGTCGGGCGCCCAAGCCATGGAGCAGGAAGATGTGAATTCCTCCTCATATACCCAATCGGGGACACCGTTTATGATATGGTTGATTTGCCCGTCGGTAGTCACAGGCACCTCAGTGTTGAAGTCGATTTTTTTCAGATATATATTATTGTCCTCACCCACGAATGCCACCATTCTGCCGTCAGGGGAAAACATCGGTGAACGCTGGTAGGCATGTGTCTCTGAAAGGGGACGGAGTATGCGGGTACGGATTTCGTATACATAGAATTTAGCCTTATACGAATGTCTGTATATGGGTGTGCGTTCAGTGCATATAAGTATCTTTGAACCGTCCTGACTCAGCTCGTAGCTCTGGATGCGGTCAAGCTTGCTTTCACGGGTGTTGGTCACATCCATAACAGTCTCTATCTCTGCGCCGGTCTTGGTGTCATGTTTAACTATTCTCTTGTAGTCTGACGACAAAGCGAGATAGCTGAGTCCGTCAGGCAAGTAGTCGGGTTTGGATAGGCTGTTTACTCTGTTCTCGGGGTAAACGTATGGGGCCATCCCCTTTATATTTGAAATATTCGCGGCTGATACTGTGATTGTAGCTGCTAATGATATAATTGCTAAAAAGGATTTCATATTTTTAAATTGAATTCACAAATTTAGAACAATCGGTTAGTTAATAGTGTCACACAAGTGAAAGAAGAGATACAGATAGGACAACATGCAATGTCGTGACTATGTTTATGTCAGAAGAGCGTCAATTGCGCTTCGTTGTCGTTGACCGGACGTCTCGGCGGTTCGTGGTAGCCGAAATCGGGGTCCTCCTTTTTGCCGGTGGCAAACCATTCGGTGTTGTCAAGGGTGTTGTCGATACGAGCTTTCTTGGGGCGTCCTCGTTTTTTCGAAGGACGTTCATCCGGCGAGGCCTCTTCTTGGCTCTCAGTGTTGCCGGCTGTCGCTGCTTCAAGCTTTTCCTTCAACTCTTTTATCTCGCTGCGGAGGTCACGCTCGGTGGTAGCCTGATTGTAGAGGTTGTTTTCTATTGTACGTCTGAGTGATTCATTTTCTTCGATTAACTCCGATGTACGCTTTTCGCTTTCGGCGATTATCTGCTTGTACTCGGCAATTCGCTGCTCGCTTTCGGCAATTTTTTGCTCGTTGGCTGCGATAGCTTTATCTCTTTCGGCTATTTTGGCGTTTTTGCGGGCTTTTATCTGTTCGAATCCGTCAAGCTGCTCCTGTATGTGTGCCATGACCGATTCTTGCTCCTCCTGCGCATTTTCCAGCTCTTTGCGGGCAGCTGCTCCTTGGTTGCGGAGGTCGTTTATGAGCACGTCGCTCATCTGTATCTTTGTCTCAAGCTGCTTGCGTATGGATTCCTGATTTTTCAACTCTTCCTCCAGTTCAGCAACCTTAGCGTTTGCCTTATCGAGTTGTTCAGTGTCTACCGGCAGCTTCTTTTTGGTGTATATCTTCTCTTTTTCGTCGTTATATTTGGCTATCTGCGCTTCGAGGTCGTTTATGCGGTCGAGTAGCGCACGTTTTTGGCGATCCACACTGAGTTGAAGGCGTCGGTTCTCCTTTTTAAGCACGTCCATTTCCGAAGTACCTGTCGAAAGCCTTGATTTCAGGCTGTCGCTGAGCGAGTCAATGATATATTTGCGTTGCGCGTCAGTGGAAAGGCACGATTTCACAAAGTCGGGTTGCTGCTCGTTGAAGAGATTTATGATAGCGTCAAACAGATCGGCGGGAAGATTCGAGTCAATCTCTTTTTTGTCGTCATTTTGGCTCTCCGGCTTTTTTATGTTTCGGTTTGGGGTGCCGTTTTCGGTGGTAGGTTTGTGTACTGGCGTTACAGGTCGTTGTGTCGGTGCGGGTTCGGCATAGGTAGGGAGAGCGGAATCATATTCCCCCTCTTCCTCTTCTTCCTCCGGTGAAAAGCCAAAGGCACGTTTCATTCCATTCCAAAAAGACATAATTTAGTTTGGTATATATTTGCAGTGTTTCTGTTTTAAGGTATAGTTACATGCAAAGTTAACTTAAAAAATTCGAATTACCATATAAAATAACATTTTTGAAGTATTTATTTTGTTATTTCCATAAAAGACTGTAAATTTGCCTATGACTCATCGATTCTGACAAAAATTTAAATCAGTTTTATACTCCTAAAATAAAAATTTATATACCACTATAAAAGATTATGGAAAACGAACAATTGTTAAAAGAGGTCACCGAGAAAGCAAAACTATGGCTCGGTGACGGTTATGATGAAGAAACTCGTAAAGAAGTGCAGCGTATGCTTGACGCTGACGACAAGACCGAACTTATCGAATGTTTCTACAAAGACCTTGAATTTGGTACCGGCGGTCTCCGCGGCATTATGGGCGCAGGAACCAACCGTATGAACATCTACACAGTGGGCGCAGCTACCCAAGGACTTGCCAACTATCTTAAGGAGGCGTTCAAGGACCTTCCCGAGATCAGCGTGGCTGTGGGTCACGACGTGCGTAACAACTCACGCAAATTTGCTGAAATTGTAGCTGATATTTTCTCAGCCAACGGCATCAAGGTATATCTTTTTGATGATTTCCGTCCCACTCCCGAGCTTTCATTCGCTATCCGTCATTTCGGCTGCCAGAGCGGTGTGAACATCACTGCATCTCACAACCCGAAGATCTACAACGGTTACAAGGCTTACTGGGAAGATGGCGCACAGATCATCGCTCCCCACGACGTGAATATCATCGACCACGTTAACCGCATCAAGAATGTTAGCGAGATCAAGTTCACAGGCGACAAGTCAAAAATCCAGATTGTCGGACCGGAGGTTGACAAGGAATTCCTCGCTGCCATCAAGGGTCTTTCACTCAGCCCGGATGTGATAGAGCGACACAAAGACCTTAAGATCGTCTACACTCCTATCCACGGCACAGGTGTGAAACTGATTCCCGAATCTTTGAAGAACTACGGTTTCACAAACATTATACATGTCCCCGAACAGGATATACCCAGCGGTGATTTCCCCACTGTGGAATCTCCCAACCCCGAAGTGCCCTCAGCAATGGCAATGGCTATCGCAAAGGCTAAGGAGGTTAACGCCGACATCATCATGGCTTCCGACCCCGATGCCGACCGTATAGGTTGCGTTATCCGTGACAACAACGGCGAGTATGTGCTTCTCAACGGTAACCAGATAGTGATGATCCTCCTTAACTACATCATCACCCGCAATCAGGAGCTCGGACTTCTCAAGGGTAATGAATTCGTGGTTAAGACCATCGTTACCACCGAGGTCATCAAGTCGATCTGCGACGCTATGAATGTACGCATGTTCGACTGCTACACCGGCTTCAAGTGGATTGCAGCCGTTATGCGCGACAATGAGGATGTGCTCCGCTACATCGGCGGCGGTGAAGAGAGCTACGGCTTCCTTGCCGAGACATTCGCACGTGACAAGGATGCAGTTTCAGCTTGCTCACTCATGGCAGAGGCTTGCGCATGGGCTAAGGATAACGGTAAGGACTTCCAAGGTATGCTTGCCGACATCTATCTTAAATACGGTTTCAGCCGTGAGGTAGGTATCTCTGTTGTGCGTCCCGGCAAGTCAGGCGCAGAGGAGATTCAGGCAATGATGAAGGAATTCCGTGCCAATCCTCCGAAGTCGCTCGCAGGCAGCCCGGTTGAGATTATCAAGGACTACGCAACCCTCGACCTTACACATGTAAGCGAAGGGAAGGTTGAAAAGATGGATTTCCCCACCACTTCAAATGTTCTCCAGTACTTTACTGCCGACCATACCAAGGTGTCAGTCCGTCCGTCAGGCACAGAGCCTAAGATCAAGTTCTACATCGAGGTTAAGGTGCCCATGGCTAAGGTTGAGGACTATAACGCCTGTGGCGTAGAAGCCGACAAGAAGGTAGAAGCCATCAAGAAAGACTTAGGCATCTAATTTCAAGAGCTTGTATATAGCTTGTACATATAGTCTGTAGGGATGCTCCCCGGAGCATCCGAACCAAGCAGGCTATCCTAAAATAATCACCGTGGGAGCGAAACATATCGCTTCCACGGTTTCGTTTTACACCCACGGTGACTTTTTATACATACGGTTGCTTTTTTACATCCGATAAAAAGCGGGGTTGGCTATGTTCACACATTGCCAACCCCTTTGCGTATAATAAAACCTATCCTGTGTTATTGGTTCAAATAAGCTGTCATGATCACCACACGGTTCCAGTCATTGACTGAGAACGGCTGCTGGGTGTCCTGATTGTGCATTGAGCTTACTCTTAGACGGTCACGGGCAACGCCATACTTATTGACAAGCATGTCGGCTACCACGTTGGCGCGTTCCTCGGCAAGACGGAGATTGATTTCACGTGAACCAGTGCCCTTGTCGGCATAACCTATCACAGTGGCGTAGGAGCCGGGATGTGTCTTAAGGTAGTCGGCGATGGCTATCACGTTCATTTCCTGACTCGGCTGTACGTTGGTCTTGGCGAGCTGGAACACCACATGGCTGCTCATGCCCACACGATCTTCCCCTCTGACGGGAACTTCCTTGACCACTTCAACAGTGTCACGGATAATAACTTCTTTTATCACCTCTTCGCGAAGCTCGTTTACCTTGTCGTTCACCTCTATGATTTCAGGGTTGACGCAAGTGGGGCAGCTGTAGCCGGTGCCGAACTTGTAGGTCACACCCACAAGGAGATTTACGAATGAGTCAAAGCCATGGTCGCTCTTGGAGTTCCAGCGGTCACTTACGCCGTTGACCTGACACTCCACATTGAAGTCAAAAGCCTTGTTGAGACGCACGTCCATAGCGAGGCCTGTGCGAACGAGAAGCGAGCTTGCGGGACGGGCGAACGAACGGTCGTAGCCCACACCGAGAAGAAGGTTGACATCCACCGGACGGGTGGGGTTGAGACTTGCAGTCTGCGAGATGTTCCAGATTCCGTCCACGGCGATGTCGTAGTGGAAGAAACCTGTGGTCAGGTTATCGGTTTTGTAGCGTCCTCTCCAACCACCCACAGCGAGACGTGCGCTGAGGTAAGGGTTGAACTGCTTGCCGAAGGCAATCTGCCCGGCTGGCGAGATCATCTTGCCGAAACCGGCACCGCCACCTACCGAGTAGGATGCCCCGAGGCTACCTTGAATAAACCAAGGATTTACCTCCGCCTCCTGTGCCGAGGCGGTGATCATAGCTGCGGTCAGGGCAAATGCGGCAAATATTCTTTTAAGTTTCATACCTTAATCGATCAGTTGATAAATAGTTGATGTCATTTAATCTTTTCCTTCACTCTCCGCATATCCTCGCTTGTTAGCAGCGAGCCGTAAGTGTCGAGCAGATAGCGCCCCACGGCATTGTCGGAGTTAAGTATCATCTGGTCGCTGTAAAATTTCGAATAATCCCTGTTGAGCTTGTCAAGGTCATAGTCGGGATTCTGATAATGGGCTGCGAACGAGTTCTTAGCCTTGATAAATCTGAACAGCGCGCGGTTGTCGTCGGTGCCGGTGAGGTTGAGCACGTCGCTTATCTCCACCTTCACAGTGCCACCCTCTATCACCATAGGCATATAGAGTATGTCGAGCGAGTCGGAAGGGTTTTTGAAGCAGAGATTTGCCACGTAGGGCATATTGTCGATGTCGTCACGCATGAAGCGCACTGAGTCGTTGGCGATGGTGAGTGTCGAGTCAATCAATTTGCCGTGCTGACCCAAAAGTTCCACTTCGGTATATTGCTTTAGCGGGATGAACACTTCGACCGAGCATGGCGACTTCACCGGCGCCCCTCCGCAGGAGGTTAGCACCGCTGCGGCTGCTATGACCGACATCTGAAGGAAAAACAGAAAATGTTTCATGTTGGATGATTATTAAAAAGGAGGGCGGCGATTCGTAGATATGAACCTTACCGCCCTCCCTTATTTCGATAGTGATTTTATCGGTCTCAATCAGAACCTGAATCCGAGGCGCAACATCGGTGTGTCGATAAACTTGATGTTGTGATGGCTGAGGTTATAGTGGTCGAAACCTTGGGGAGCAATCTGAATTACATCGTATCTGTAGGCGAAGGGCTGACATTCGAGTGCGATGAACATGCCCTGTGTGAATGAGTATTCAACACCGGCTACACCGGCAGCCTTTATACCGTACATCTGACCCACTTTCCCGGCGGGAACGTAAACCTGCTGGTCAACTTTTGTGTCGGGGTCGTTGGGATCGATGGTGACGTATTTTCCGGTATATGGCTCCCGTGTGTCAACACGTGCCATCTGAAATCCTACCATACCGCCCACGTAAGGGTGAATGCGCGTATTCTTGGTCTTGAAGTAACGCTCAACGCCTATGTTGACATACCAGTTGTTGGTGGTCTGAGCATTGATATACTTCTGCTCGGGGAGACTAATGTTGGGCTCGTCAAGAATCTCGGTAGATTCTATATAGTCCTTCTTAGGTGTGATACTTGTGTTCAAGCCGCCTGAGAAACTGAGGCTCCAGCAGTCCTGAAAGAAGTATTTAGCCTGTACTCCCACGATGTTGACCAGAGAATTGTTGTTGAACCCGTTGATGTTGAGGTATGGGTTAAGATAACCCGACTCAACACCGCTGCCGTTAGGCAGACCAACGGAGCCACCGCCGGGGGTGATGTTGGGCAGGAGGAACGAGTTGTTCTCATTGTAGAACACACCGCTCTTTCCAAGACCCAACGATATCTCCCATTGGCCTTTTTGGGGTCCAAACGTTGCGCATTCTTTGCCTGTGGATTCCTGTGTCTGTGCCATTGCTGACACAGCCATGAAAGCAGACAGTAAGATTGTGCAAAGTTTTCTGATCATTTCGTTTGTATTGAAATTTTTTAGAAATGAATTGGTTCTGATTAAGCCTTAGCGTTAGCTTCGTACTTAGCCTGTGCTTCTTCAAGACGAGCCTTGAGGAAGTCGAGCTTATCCTTCTGGAGTGCAAGTTCAGCCTGAGCAGCTTCAACTTCGAGCTTCAACGGATTCTCGATGTCGGTGTAACCGTTCTCGTACTGGTTGAGCTGGAACTGAGCCTTAGCCAAACGCTCCTGAGCATTCTTGAGCGGGGTCTCGTTAGCCTTAATCTGGTTTTCGAGATTCTCGATAGCATCCTTGATAACTTCATCAGCATTTCCTACGCCATTGAGGTCGTTAATAGTAAGTATAGCAGAACTTACAGTGCCGATGATGGTATTAAGGTCAGATGCTTCGTGAGTGAGCTTGCCAAGTTGAGTGTTGAGTTCGCCTTCGAGAGCAGCGATCTTATCCTTAACAGCTTTGAGCTGTGCTTCAACAGCCTTAACCTTGTCTCCCTGAGCGGTTTTGCTGTCTTCGAGAGCCTTAAGCTGAGTTTCGAGGGCTGCAACAGCTTCGTTAACAGCGTCAGCATTGTTGATAGTAGCCTTGATAGCTGCAATCTGAGCCTTGTTGCCTTCTACTGTACCGTAAGCGCCGAAGAGTGTGCTATACATTGTATAGTACTGGTAGGGTGCAAGATTCGGATAGTTAGCTGCGATGTACTCGTTCATCTCATCAATTGTGAGAGGTTCGAGACGGTCAACTGAAACTGTAGAACCGTAAAGAACTTGTGAAGTCTTCTTTACATAGTCCTTAGCATTGGTATAAACACCGGTAGCCTTGTTGAGTTCCATGAAGACGCTGAGACCTGCGTAAGAAAGATCCTTGTACTTGTCATCAGCAAACTTCTTCCAGTTTGCGTCTGTATCATCAGCTGCAGGAACTGTGGTGTACTTAACGAATGTATCGCTGGTGAACTTGTCCCATGCGGTGAGGGGATAAGCTACGCCGAGTTCGGTTTTCTGCTTGTTAAGGTTGGTAGTAACATCCTTAACTTCCTTCTTTTGAGTATCACCAACGAGCTTGTTGAATGCCTTGATAGCTTCAGTATATGTCTTGTTGGCAGCTGCCAAAGCTGTTACAGCTTCCTGAACGGGCTTGTATGCGGGGTCAGCAGCCTGATCGTAGGTGCCGTCAACGATATTACCACCGGCGGTCATGAAAGCGAGGTCTGCGGCATCGATTGCGTTGCGACGAGCATTTTCGGCAGCAAGGTTGAGCAGAGATGCGTTGTCCTGTGCTTTCTGAGCTGCTTCCTGTGCCTTCTGCATAGCAGTTGCATTGTCAGAAACAAGCTTGTTCTGAGCTGTGATGGCATTGTTCCAAGCGGTCAAAGCGGCAGATTGTGCGGCAACGTTTGCAGCGGTAGGATTAGCCAATGCAGTTTCAGTAGCGAGGTTGTACTGACGTTCAGCAGCATCAACACGGTTCTGGGCTGCCTTTTCAGAAAGTTCCTGAGATTTAGCAAGCTCATCAACAGCAGCCTGAGCAGCGTCAGCGGCTTTATTATTCTCCTTTACGGCATCATTGTAAGCCTTATTGGCTGCAGCTTTTGCATTTTCCCATGTAGTTTTGGCATTGGTAGCAGCTACTGTGGCAGAACCTTCGGTGTAAGCCTTGTCAGCGTCGGTATAAGCTTTCTGTGCCTTGGCAACTGCGGTGTGAGCTGCAACTACAGCGTCCTTAGAGGTCTGAAGTTTAGCACCGGCACCGTTTAATGCAGTAACAGCTGCTTCAATCTCGGTAACCTGAGGCATATCGGCAGAAGTGATGTCGGGTACACCACCCTTGTTGTAGATAGTCTGAGCGAGATTCCAATCTGCCTGAGCATCTTCGTAAGCCTTTGTTGCAGCTACCTGTGAACGTTCGAGTTCGGCAAGTTCAGCTGAAGTCCAAGCTGAGCCGTTAGGAGTGCTCAACTGAGCCTTGATCTGCTCGATATTGCGCTTGTAGGCGTTTGTATACAGAGTATAGTTGGTAAGGTCGTCCAATTTGAAAGTCTTACCATCGGGTACGATTTCAAATTTTTCTTCGAATCCGGGGATTGCGGTGTTGCCGGGATATTCGTAAGGAGCAATTGCAACTTCCTCAGCATTGAGAGCATCAATTTGAGCTTGAAGGTCGGGAACTGAATCGTAGAGAGCCTGATTCTTGTAACAAAGTTCAGACAAAGCGATCTTGATCTGCTCCTGAGCGTCCTTATTATCCTTAAGCTTAGCCTGATAGTCAGTAAGAAGGGTGTAAAGTTCAGATGCCTGAATGCCTTCGAGCTTCTGGATAGCCTCTTCGAACTCAGCGTTTGACTCGTTGAGAGCATCAACATCAGCCTGTGCGGTAGCAACGTTTCTTTCGAGAGTTGCCTTCTTGTCCCAAGCGGGAGATTCGAAAGAAGAACCATTCCATTCGAGGTCAAGTTCGCTTTCAGCAAGTTTCTTCTGAGCTTCAAGGAGGTTAGCGTTTGCTGTGTTGTAAGCAGAAAGCTGCTGGATGTAAGCGTCGTAAGCAGCAACTACAGCGTTGAAAAGGTCGCTATCGAGCTTGTCAGCGTTGAGCTTCTTAAGCTGTTCGAATTCATAGCGAGCTTTTTCTTCTGCAACCTTAGCTTCTTCGATTTTCTGTGCGTTCTGAGCGATTAGAAGTTCGAGGTTAGCTTTTGCCTCAGCAATATATGCTTCGGTTTCAGCCTTCACCTGATCTGCCTTAGCCTGTTCGCCGGCAGCCATAGCTTGTTTGTAAGCTGCTTCAGCCTCTTCTCTCTTGGCTTGTGCATTCTTGATAGCAGCCTCAGCAGCAGCGATGAGTTTTGAGTTCTCAGCTGCAACTTTTTCAGATTCAGCTTGAGCCAACAGGACGGCTTTCTTTGCTTCAAGAAGGTTAGCGGTAGCCACGCGGATCGCTTCGATGCCGGCGGGCTCATCGTTGTCGATACAGGAGGTCATGAGACTGCCTGCGGAAAGAGTCAGCAAAGTAGCGACTAAAAAGGTCCACTTTTTCATTTGCTTTGATTTAAATTAGTGATTTTAAATTGATTATAGTTAAAGTTATTTTCTTGAACTGTGTGAATTAGCACTTTCTGCTTTATGATTAAGCATTTATGGATACAAAGGTATATATATATATATATATATATAGTGTTAAAATTCGTAAAAATGTTAGTCTGATATTGTTAATATTTGTGAATGAAAATTTATACACCTTTATATATTATGCGTATGTGCGTGTAGTAATTGAGGACGGGTTTGCAAGTTTTTTAGTATATTTAACATACTTCTTTATATGAAATTAACGAACAGCCCGGCAATAGCGTATTGGTTATAGGGATGCTCCCCCGGAGCATCCGAATGGAACAGGCGGGAAAGATGCTATATGCGCTCGGATGGAATAGGCGGGAAATAGGCTATATGGGCTCGGATGCTCCGGGGGAGCATCCCTACTATGAGCATCCCAAGGGTGAGCATCCCAAGGGTGAGCATCCCAACGATGAGCATTCCAATGGGGTGCATACCAACGATGAGAACAACAACGATGAGGTCAAAACCGCATTTTGTGACGGCTTCATGATACTATTTTGACTATTTGTTGATGTTAGGGTATAAATTGTTGATTGTGTGTTGGTAATGTTGGGAAAATGGGGTAACTTTGTGGCATTACAAATGCTAAATATCATGAATCCAGTGAAAATTTTAATACCTGTAGCCACCTTATTATTAATAGGTGGTGGCGAAATGAGGGGGGAGATTGTGAATATCTCCACGCCCAACACATCGCTTGTGCTTGATGCCGAAAAGGGTGGAGGCTTGAAGATACTCCACTATGGCGACAAGATGAATGACTCTGACATAGCCAACCTGAAAGACGCAGGAGCTATCAACCGTGACGCATACCCCGTGTATGGTATCCAGCCTCAGGGGGAGGCGGCTTTGAGCGTGACTCATGCCGACGGCAACATGACCACCGATGTGGAGGTGGTGGATGTCAAGACCTCGACGGTTGACGGAGCCACGGTGACTACCATAGCGATGCGTGACAAGGTGTATCCCTTTGATCTCAATGTTAACTACAAGACTTATCCCGGCGAGGATGTGATAGAGACATGGGTGGATGTGACCAACAACGAGAAGGGTACTGTGAAGCTCAATCGTTTCATGTCGGGCTATCTCCCTGTGCGTTATGGCGACGTATGGCTCTCGCAGCTTTACGGCTCATGGGCAAACGAGGGTAAGGTTGACGAAGCGCCCCTGACCCATGGCGTGAAGATGATAAAAAACAAGGACGGTGTGCGCAACAGCCACACTTCACATGCCGAGGTGATGCTTTCGCTCGACGGCAAGGCGCAGGAGAACTCCGGTCGTGTGATAGGTGCGGCTCTCTGCTATCCCGGTAATTATAAGGTGTTTATAGACACTGACGACAGCAACTATCATCATCTGTTCGCCGGTATCAACGAAGAAAATTCAACTTATAACCTCAAAAAGGGTGAAAATTTCAAGACACCCGAACTTGCGTTGACCTACAGCGACGAGGGTCTGTCGGGTGTGAGCCGTAATTTCCACCGCTGGGGCAGAAATCACCGTCTCCATGCCGGCGACAAGGAAAGAAAAATATTGCTCAACTCATGGGAAGGTGTATATTTCTCAATCAATGAGGAGGTTATGGCTGGCATGATGGAGGATATCGCATCGATGGGTGGCGAGCTGTTTGTGATGGACGACGGATGGTTTGGCGACAAGTATCCCCGTGATGTTGACAATTCATCGCTCGGCGATTGGGTGGTAGACACCCGCAAGCTCCCTAACGGCATCAACGGACTCCTTGAGACAGCGAAGAAAAACGGTGTGAAGTTCGGTATCTGGATTGAGCCGGAGATGACCAACGCCGTGAGCGAGCTTTACGAGAAGCATCCCGAATATGTGATCAAAGCCCCCAACCGTGAGGTGACAAAGGGTAGGGGTGGCACACAGCTCGTGCTTGACATGGCGAATCCGAAGGTGCAGGATATAGTGTTTACCGTGGTGGACACTCTTATGAGGAAATATCCAGAAATAGACTATATAAAGTGGGATGCCAACGCTCCCATAATGGATCACGGGTCACAGTATCTGACCGCCGACAATCAGAGCCACCTTTACATCGACTATCACCGAGGATTTGAAAAAACACTCGACCGCATACGCAAGGCGCACCCTGACGTGACTATTCAGGCTTGTGCGAGCGGTGGCGGTAGGGCTAACTGGGGTGTGTTGCCTTGGTTTGACGAATTTTGGGTGAGCGATAACAATGATGCCCTCCAAAGAGTGTATATGCAGTGGGGCACAAGCTACTTCTTCCCTGCCATAGCGATGGCATCGCATATCTCGGCATCGCCCAATCATCAGACATTCAGGAGAATACCTACGAAGTTCCGTGCCGATGTGGCTATGAGCGGACGTCTCGGATTAGAGATGCAGCCCAAGGATATGAGCGAGGAGGATAAGGCTATATGCCGTCAGGCTATAACCGATTATAAGAAAATACGCCCGATAGTGCAGTTTGGCGACATTTACCGCCTTGTGTCACCCTACGACGGGAAGGGTATCGCATCGCTGATGTATGTGACACCGGAGAAGGATGACGCTGTGTTCTATTGGTGGAAGATAGAAACATTCATGAACCAGCAGCTTCCGAGAGTGGCTATGGCTGGTCTTGACCCCGACAAGATGTATAAGGTTACAGAACTTAACAGAATAGACAATGAGCCTCTCCCCTACGAAGGGAAAGTGTTTAGCGGTAAGTATCTGATGAACAATGGCTTGGAAATGCCGTTGACTTATAAGGTAGATTACCATAAAAATACCGACTTCGCATCGAGAGTGTTGAGGCTGACAGAAGCTAAGTAAGGCTCGTTGAGTCTGACTAAGGCTCGTTGAGTCTCACTGATGCTCATTAAGGCTCGCTGAGCTCACTAAGGTAAAATAGGTAATTGTAATCAAGTTTCAATAGGGTAATTTGTAAGGATAATCCGGGCTGTGGGTGACCATCGCCCGGATTTTTTTATTCTTTTGATCAGTCCGATTACTCCGATCAAATCACCCTCACTGCTCTATTAAACGCTCTGCGTAGCAGCAGGGCTGCTACTATCAGTGCGCCGGAGAAGCTGTAGTATACTCCGACATTGCCCATGTTAAGCGTTTGGGCGAGGAATAGCAGGAAGGGGACTCCCACTATCAGATAACTTATTATTGAAATCCAAAGCAGCGGCTTGACGTGCGAGGTGCCTCGGAGGGCATTGGCGTAGGTGAGCTGTATGGCATCGCCGTACTGGTAGAGGATCAGCGGTATCACCAACAGCATCGCTGCTGAGGTCACCTCAGGGTCGGGAGTGAAGGCATGTATGAGCCATTCCGACTTGAAGAGGAACACGAGTGAGGCTATGGTGCATAGCACGAGATTAAGATGTATACCCGCTGTGGCTATTCGGCGCACTCCGTTGACATCACGGAGACCGGTGTAATTAGCCACACGTATGGAAGTGGCTACGCCGAAACTCATATAGGTCATGAAGCCGAGCTGCGCTATTGTGTTGACCACCTGATAGGATGCGAGCTGTATCTTCCCGAACCATCCCGACACTATAGCTCCAAATGACCATAGGAAGCACTCCACGCCACTCTGTATCATCACCGGATAGGAGGTGACCCACACCTTCCGGCGTATCTCTCCGTTGTTACCCGATGAGCGTAGACCTTCGCGATAAGGGCGGTAGCGCTTGCCGAGAAGCATCACCGTCAGAATACCTGCCATGGCTATGTAGCGGGCTGTCATGGTGCTTAAACCGGCTCCCACAAGCCCTAATTCGGGGACTCCGAATTTTCCGAAAATCAGGACATAGTTACCGATGATGTTTATCACATTGGCTCCGAGTATCATCCACATGGGTGTGGCGGTGTCGGTGGTGCCGTTGGCTGTCTGCTGGCAGCAGTTGAACACCGACATCGGGAGAAGTGTGGCGAGGATGATGAGGTAATATGAGCGTATCAGCGGGAGCAGCTCTTCAGGCTGCCCGAAACGGTCGAGCAGGAAGTAAAGTCCGCCCATTATCAGGGTGAATGAGAGCGACAGGATTATGTTTATCTGCAATCCGGCACGAAGAGTGCGTCCCGCTTCATGGTGCTCGCCACGGCTGTAGAGCGCACCGATGAGAGGTGTTATGCCTGAGGCGAAACCTATCTGCATCACGGTGGCGATTATGAATAGACTGTTGACAAAGGCTGCAGCCGCAAGTTCTTCTGTGCCATAGGTGCCTACCATCATGGTGTCGGCGAAATTGACCACAATTATGCCGACTTGCGTCACAAGCACGGGCAGACCGAGGCGTATAAGGTTCTTATACTCTTCTTTGTATGATTTCAGATAGCTGGTATTCATATATCAGATTGGGTTTGGGAGTACAAAGGTACGAAAAATAATCGAGGGGAGCATGGAATATGGATTTTGGAGTTTCGTTAATGTAATTTAACATGGATATGCCGTATTTTTGCCCATGTTAGTGATTAATTTTGTATCGAAACAGTTAAAATCAGTTCTATCGGTAATTATTATGACGGAAGCGACTCTTGAAAAGCTGAAAATATTGACGGCGGCAGCGAAGTATGACGTCTCATGCTCATCGAGTGGGACGGTGAGACGAAATGACGGCAAAGGTGTGGGTAATACCGTAGGCGGGATAGGTATATGCCACAGTTTTGCAGCCGACGGCAGATGTATATCGCTTTTGAAGGTCATGCTGACTAATTACTGCAAGTATGATTGCGCCTATTGTATAAACCGGAGGAGCAATGACATACCGAGAGCCTCACTTTCGGTGTCGGAGGTGGTGAATATCACGATGGAGTTTTACAGGCGCAACTACATCGAAGGGCTTTTCCTCAGTTCGGGGGTGGTGCGTAACCCGGATTATACCATGGAGCGGCTTGTGAGGATAGCGAAGGAGCTGCGTGTGACTCACAGGTTCAACGGTTACATTCATCTTAAAAGCATACCGGGGGCTTCAAGGGAGCTTGTGAATGAAGCCGGACTGTATGCCGACCGAATGAGTGTGAATATCGAGATCCCTCACGAGGCTTCCTTGAAATACCTTGCTCCGGAGAAGGATTTCAAGAGCATATATGAGCCGATGGGGTATATCAAGCAGGGATCGCTGGAGTGTGCGGAGGATAGGAAGCACATGGTGAAAGTGCCGAGATTTGTCCCGGCGGGTCAGAGTACGCAGATGATTGTGGGTGCGTCAGCCGATACCGACAGGGACATACTTTTCAGGTCGTCGGCGCTTTACAGTATGCCGACCATGCGGCGTGTGTATTATTCCGGGTATGTGTCAGTCAACACTTACGACACTCGTCTGCCGGCTTTGAAGCAGCCTCCGTTGGTGAGGGAAAACAGGCTGTATCAGGCTGACTGGCTGATGAGGTTCTATCAGTTCAAGGCTGATGAGATTACCGATTCCGACAATCCGAATCTCGACTTGGAGGTAGACCCTAAGCTCGGCTGGGCGTTAAGGCATCCTGAGGCTTTCCCGGTGGATGTCAACCGTGCTCCCTACGAGATGATATTGCGTGTGCCGGGAGTGGGTGTCAAGTCGGCGGCGTTGATAGTTAATGCCCGCAAATTCCGGCATCTTAATTCTGACCACCTGAAGAAGATCGGAGTGGCTATGAACCGTGCCAAGTATTTTATAACGTGCGGTGAGTTGGCGGTATGTTCTATTGCTGACACATCGCCGGAGTATGTCAGGCATCAGTTATTGGCACGCGAGCAGCGGAAGGAAAATACGCTGCAATTGTCGTTTGATTTCGGTTGAGAGCGGATGGTGTTATGGTGATATATAGGTTTGACGGTACGTTTGAAGGTCTTCTGACCGTAGTGTTCGACTCTTTTTTGCGAAAAGAAGAGCCGGATTTGGTGTGTCTGTACGACACTGCGTTGCCACTCTTCTATGACAGTCTGTGCGATGTGGCTACCGATGAGGAAAAAGCCGGACGCGTCTGGCAAAAGCTGCGCAAAGTGATTTCGAGTAGTGCTGTCTCGGCGTTCACGGCTGCATTCCTGACGGACAATGAGGAATTTCCAACACTTGCGGTGAGATTTGTGCGCAGAGCAGTGGTGTCGGCGCAATCTATTGAAAACGATTTCTCGGATCCGGCAGTGCTTGCTGTGCTTAATGAGTGCCGGAGGGTGAGGTGCGAGTCCCGCAGGCTGATACAGTTTGTGCGGTTCCAAAAAGCTGTGGATGGCACTTATTTCTCGCTCGTGGAGCCGTTGTTTGATGTCCTCCCTATGGCTATATCCCATTTCCATGACCGTTTCAGTGACCAGCCGTTCATAATCTATGACAAAGCCCGTGACTATGGCTATCATTTCGATGGCGAGGAGCTTCGGCGCATCAACCTGAAGTCCGACGGACGGCATCTCTCTTCCGGGAAACTCGCTCCGGAGCTGATGGATGAGTCAGAGCCGCTATATCAGGAGTTATGGAGGGCTTACGTCAAGTCTATAGCCATAGTCGAGAGGTCGAATCCCCGCAAGCAGCGTCAGGATATGCCCGTGAGGTTCTGGAAATACCTCACGGAGATGAACGGAACCGAATTGGAGTGACCGCACAGATACTACGATATACTATATGAAAAGCATACTCCCTGTCATGGTTCAAAACCATGACAGGGAGTATGCTTTATCATCGAGATGTAATCACGTTCTGATTACATCTTTGAGGTCTGTTTATGCTTCCTGAGCGATCTTCTTGAATTCGTCAAGGCTGACAGTCTTCTTGTCGAGAGTGACAGCGTTTTCGATAGCTTCGTAAAGCTTGGAAGTGAGAACCTGCTGAGTCATCTGCTGGCGAATCTCAGGCTTTTCGAGCTGCTCCTTAGCGTAGCGGGTTACGATTTCATCGTCAAGACCTGTCATGCCATACTGGGCAAACTGACGGGCAGTGAGGAATTTTGCCATCTGAAGAACTTCATCAGGAGTAACCTCGATGTTAAGTGTCTTAAGAAGGTTGTTTTCGATGATTTCGTGTTTGATACCCTTCTCCTGTGCGTTGAATGCTTCGTCAGCGTTTTCAGCGTCAGCGAAGAAAAGTTTCTTGATAGTCTCGGCGGGGAGCTGCATATCGCCATACTTTTCAAACATAGCTTTGTCAAACTGGTTGCGGAAAAGTATGTGGCTGTTCTGGCTGAGTTCGTTAGAGATGAGTTCCTTAACTGCGTTGCGGTATTCCTCTTCGTTATGAACTTTGTCTTCGCCGAATACCATCTTGTAGTATTCTTCGTTAAGTTCTGCGGGGATGTTTACGATGATCTCTGAAATATTCATTTCGAAATCGCTCTTAATGTCACCTGCGATTGCCTTGTCGATGTGAAGCATTGATGCAAGTTCGCCTGCATCGCCGCCTGCAGCCTTCCAAGGATTGAACACAACCTTGTCGCCGGGCTTCTTGCCGTTGAATTTGGCTGTCTCTTCTTTGTCCTTGAAGTAGAGCGGGAACACGATACCGTCGTTAACCTGAATGGCACCTTCGTTCTGATTTACAGTTCCGTCCTCGTTGAGCTGCATGAGTGTGCCCTTTACGACGCCATCCTCAGTCATCTCTTCGCCGGGCTTCTGAGTGCCGAAACGCTTGCGCATGTTCTTGTCCTGCTCGTCGATCATCTCGTCGGTTACTTCAATCTCGTAGTAGGGATAGGTTGAGTCATTGTCAACCTTAATGTCAAGCTGGGGAACGAGTGCGAGGTCATATTTGAATTCCTGAGGACCTTCTTCAACAGCTTCCTTAACTTCTACGGGAACGGGATGACCCATTACAGGGAGTTTGTTTTCTGTGATATAGTCAACCACTGCGCGGTAAACAACGTCGTTGATTACATCGCTGGTAACTTGCTTGCCGAAACGGCGTTTGAGTTCGCCGAAGGGAACATGGCCCTTACGGAAACCGGGTATTACGTGTGTGCGGCCAATCTCTTTGATACGTTTGGTCACATCATCTTTATAATCAGTTTCGTCAATCGCTACCGTCAGACGCACGTCTACGGGAGAAATCTCATCCTTTGTAATCTTCATTTTGTTTGGACAATTATCTTATTTGTGAATATTTGCTTGCTCTTTACACTGGTATTAACACCTGACGAAGGCGCATTTTCCCAATGAACGTGCAAAATTAACAAAAAAATTGCAAAGAGCAAAATGGTTAGGCATTTGATTTACCTCACAGCCACTTTCACAGGCGTTTTGTCAACGGTGACTATGTATATTCCGGGTGTCAGGATGGCATCGGCAGCTAACGCTGTGCCGGAGACGGAATGAATGGTCAGGGTAGTGTATGGTGTGAGTACTTTAATCTGCCCGTTTTCCACCGTTACCTGTGGAGTGTTCTCTTCGGAGTCGGTGATTATATCATCTATCCCGGAGGTTATAGAGGCTCCATATACTGCGAATGATCCTGCGGGTAGACGTAAACCGTTCGATTCAAGCGATGGGGTTATGCCATGGCTGCATGACAATAACGTGTACTTGGAGTCCGCAAGGTTAACACTTGCATTGTTTTTAGGGTTCTTCGGGAAAGGTACTGTCGCGGCAGAGGTGCCGGGGTTTACTACAAGGTATAGTTCCTTGTTAGCGTCTGCGATGGCGATTGATCGACCGCTCCAGCTTGACAGGTTGACGGCGGTCGATACTTCCTCCTTGAATAGCTCGGGGTTGCTGGTACGTATGTCATTAAGCTGAGCGTATGTGTCATACAGACCCATGCGGTTTGCGTCGTTAAGATAGCTCCACATCACTTTCTTGGGACTCGTATTGTTTGAACCGTCGGTATTTTTGGTGGTCTGGTCATCGCCAAGCTCCTCAAACTGCCATATCATGTGTGAGCCGGGAGTAAGTATCATCTGTGCGGCAAGTGAGCCGAGTCGGCGCATGGTATTCACAGCATTGCCTTTGACCCCGGCTGCACCATATTGTTTCACCTTGTAAGCCACACGTTCTTCGTCATGGCTTTCAGCATAACTTACTGTCGAGCCCCATTTGCGGTTGTCGTCTTTTGGTGCATAAAAGCGGTCAAGCGATGAGTCATCGCTATAGCCCATGGCGAACTGACAGGCCGAGTGGTTGACATTTGCCCAGTTTATCTCTCCGTCGGCTGCCATCTCATTCTCCTCCTTTGCTCCGGCAAGGTTCTCGTTTATGAAATAAGCGTCGGGCTTTATTGTCTTCATGTGAGCGTGAAGCTCCTTCATCCGGGCTACACGTGTGGCATTAAACCGGTTGGTATGTTCTTCCGTCACATTGCTCCAGCTGTTGGTGGCGGCATCGTAAGTGCTGCCGTAGCTGTCGTTATTACCAAGACCCTTCACCAAGTCAAAGCGGAATCCGTCAACATTATAAGCTGTCATCCAATATGCTATAGCGTCATGCCATTGCTGCTGTACCATGGCGCAATCTTGATTCCAGTCATTAAGAACACTGTAGGAATGTGGGGCTGAGCCGTTATAAAATGGTGTATTGGTCTGTGTGTACATGTTGTACCACGGATGCTGACTGTCGCTTTGGTTGAACACTATGTCAAGGATTACTGCCAGACCTCTTGCGTGACACTCGTCAATGAACCGGTGATAGTCATTCGGTGTGCCGTATGCTTTGTCGGGAGCCATATAAAAATTGGTATTGTAACCCCATGAATTGTTACCGTTAAACTCCATGATCGGGAGCAACTCCACAGCATTTACACCTAAGCCTTTGATGTAGTCAAGCTTGTTCTTGCCATTCTTGTCTTCTGCAAGTATGGCATTGATGGTGCCGCTCCCTTTGGCTTGGTTCTCAGTGCCTGTGAAGTCTCTGACTAACAACTCATATATTATAAGGTCGCTTTGGTCTGCCCCCTTGAAGTTTGATACTTTCCAGTCGTAATCATTGATTGAAGAGTTGAAAACAGCTACCGGTATTTTATTGACATTGGCTGACGGATACTTAGGAAGATTGGGGAATACCGTTGTCGGGATATACTTGTCATCCTCAGAATCGAGCACAAGATTAGCGTATGGGTCACCTGCGTAGGTGCATCCCTCGACTATATAGTAATATAAATAATCCTTGGCATCAGCGATGTTTGCAATGGTGGTCCAGAAATAGCGGAACCCATTGTAATCCTGATATTTCATAAGCTGCTTGTGGTCGAGCTTGTAATCATTCCACGAACCCACTATCAGAGCTGATGACTTGTCAGGGGCACCGAGACAGAAGGTCACAGAGCCGTCCGGATTTATTGTTGTCCCCATTTTGGGAACTCCTCCGGGGTAATTTTCAGCTGTAGATGCCGCAGGGAAGTTGTCGGGATATATAGGCACAAAAATGTCGCCACCTGTCGCTGTTTTCCCTTCTTTACTTTTGTCGGCAGTTCGGAACACGAAACATAGCCTTTCAACGGTTTCCTGCTGATCGGTTATGCCATAGTAGTCCCTTATATCTTTAATGGTCAGTGACCATGTGTTTGGACTGACGTATGTAAGCTTATATTTAGCGGAATTGTCGCCCCACTGGGTGTTATATTTCCAACTTCCGTTACTCTTGTTGGTGATAACGCCGGTATGGGCATATACACCGGTGCTTGCCGGCACTCCCATAATACCCTTGTTGCCGCCGTCGGCATGAAACGTTATGACTATCTCTTTCGTGTCATTGGTAATGACCGCCGGAGTAGTGGTTACCACTTGCCCTGTTACAGAAGCCGAAACCGACAGCAGGACACAGATGAAAATAAAGCGTAAAAATAATCTCATAAATAAACGTTAAGAATGAATATCGAATCAAAAAAACATTAAAGGCAATCGTAAAAATCATAATATAGGGTCGAAGTCGTCAGGTGGGATTTCATCTGAACTCTTCAACGCCTGAATTATATTTTTTAATATGGCGAGATAGCCTGTTATGATAGAGTTTGTAGTTGTCGGAGAGTATTTTATCGCCGTGCGCATTGGTGCTTTGTTGTCGTAGTGCTCTCGAAATTCGCTCCCTCTCTTGTAAGCTTCTGTAGCTGCCGAAAGAGCTTTTTGACGATTGCCGGTTCTGACGAGCGCCATCACATACGGATATGTTATGCTCGGTAAGGGCGATTCGGTGAGTTCTCGATATACATGGTTTTCATATAGATCGATAATGTCATCGTATCTCTCGGCATAATAAAACGTTTCAAGTGCGAATTCAAATCCGAACAGGAATCCGCGGATATTTTGGTATGCCATCAGTATTACTGATGCGGCGGTATACTGCTCTCTGTCAACATGCTCTTTTGCCCAGTCAAGAGCCTCGTTCTCATTCATCGCTGTGTCATGGATCACATTGTTCACGTACTGCGTGGCGCTTTCAATGTCAAGTACCATTAACACATTTATGGCTGTGCGAGGGTTGTAATGGGTGGGTATGTATTCTTTGAGCAATTTTATGGCTTCGTCCTGTCGGTTAAGCTCTACAAGTGCGGCAGCTAAGGTTGAAGCGTCGCTGTCTTCAGCCTCCGGGCTTTTAAGTACCTGTGTGTAGAGGTCAGCCACAGTCTTCATGTCTCGTTCTAATCGGTAGAGGGCTGCACCTTTTATTCTCGCAGCCATTACGGCGGTGGGGTCTATAGCTAAGGCATAATCAGCCGATGAAAGTGCTGACTCATAGTCTTCCATGTTGATCTGCACTGTTGCGAGACGTTGCCAGAAGTCAAGTGTGAATGGTTCGAGCATCGTAAGCTCCTCAAAAAGGGTAGCCGCCTGCTTGAGATTGCTTTGTTCCTCGCATCTGTCGGCAAATTCATATATGAATGTCTGCGGATAGGAACATTTTGACTGTATAAGCTCCTTATTCTCTGTCAGCCATTCCTCTTTGCCCGACTCCATGCAGAAATCCACGAGCTGTATTATACCTTCGTCATCGAAATCAGTGGTTTCTGACAGTATGCGGTTCAGTCGTGTTTCTATCTCGGGTGAATCTGCTGGCAATGACACTCTGAGGTCAAGCACTTGGTTGAGCACGCCTCCGTTGGTCACTCGGTTGTTGATTTCCGTTGCGGTCTCAAAGTCACCGAACGATGAATAGAACCAAGCTCTGCGGGTGGCGAGAGCTTCACTTTTAGGATAATGGACAGCACCGTAAATCAGCACCTCCATTTTTACGATATTATTGTCTAAATCCGAAGCATAGTCGAATATCTCAACGAGATCGCTTTCGTCAAAAAAAGCTTCTTGGTTGCCATGCTTGACCACCTCCGATTCAAATTCATCGTAGAGATCCTGACGGTCGTCGTTGTTTTCGTCCATGCTTCGAATTTACAATAATATGTTTATACTGGTTTGGTTGTCGGTTTTGCCAACCCGGATTATTTGTTGGCTTTTTCCCAACTGTCTTTCAGTGCGATTGTGCGGTTGAATATCAGGTTACCTTCGGTTGAGTCAGGGTCAAGCGTGAAATAACCTATGCGCTGGAATTGGATAGGAAGTCCGGGACGGGCTATCTTGGCTAGATAAGGCTCGACCTTGATATTCTCAACCACTTTCAGTGAGTCGGGATTAAGCATTTCACGGAAGTCACGTTCTGTCTCGGCTGCCGGATTCTCAACGTTGAACAGGCGGTCGTATATGCGGGCTGTGGCGTTGATGGCTTTCTCTGCCGATACCCAATGGAGTGTGCCTTTGACCTTTCGCTGGCTTCCGGGAAGCCCGCTGCGGGTTTCAGGATCGTAAGTGCAGTAGATTTCCTCGATGTTTCCATCAGCGTCTTTCTTCACACCGGTGCATTTGATGATATATGCGCCTTTGAGACGCACTTCCCCTTCAGGTGCGAGACGGAAGAATTTCTTCGGAGGATTTTCCATGAAGTCTTCACGTTCGATGTATATCTCGCGTGTGAATGGCATTTCATGTGTCCCTGCTGTGGGATCTTCGGGGTTATTCTCCATCTCAACGGTTTCAACCTGACCTTTGGGATAGTTGGTTATCACGAGTTTGACGGGATTTACCACTGCCATGCCTCGTGTGGCAACTTTGTTGAGGTCATCTCGCACAGCATGTTCGAGCAGGGAGATGCTGTTGAGAGCTTCATATTTGGTATAGCCGATGGCATCTATGAAGTTACGGACGGAGCGTGGAGTGAAACCTCTGCGGCGCAGACCTGAGATGGTCGGCATACGGGGATCGTCCCATCCGGCAACAAGCCCTTCCTTCACAAGCTGCAGGAGCTTGCGTTTGGACATGACTGTGTATGTGAGGTTGAGGCGGTTGAACTCTATCTGTCGTGGGCAATAGCTCTCATCGGCAAGTTCCTTTACAAAATATTCGTAAAGAGGACGGTGAGGAACGAATTCCAATGTGCAGATGGAGTGGGTGACACCCTCGAAGTAGTCGCTCTGTCCGTGGGCGAAGTCATACATAGGATAAACTTTCCAAGTAGTGCCGGTGCGATGATGCGGGTGCTTGATTATGCGGTACATTATCGGGTCACGGAAGTGCATGTTAGGACTTGCCATGTCGATTTTCGCACGAAGCACTCTTGCGCCTTCTTCAAATTCACCTGCGTTCATGCGCTGGAAGAGGTCGAGATTTTCCTCCACCGAGCGGTTGCGGTAAGGACTTTCGGTACCAGCCTGTGTCGGAGTGCCTTTCTGTGCGGCAATCTCTTCCGAGGTCTGGTCGTCAACGTATGCCTTGCCTTCCTTTATAAGACGTATGGCAAGGTCGTAAAGCTGTGGGAAATAATCTGATGCGTAATATTCACGGTCTCCCCAGTCGAAGCCGAGCCAGTGTATGTCATCACGGATCGAATCAACATACTCCACATCCTCTTTCACCGGATTGGTGTCGTCAAAACGTAGATTACATGTGCCGCCGAATTTCTCAGCGATTCCAAAGTCCATGCAGATGGCTTTGGCGTGTCCTATATGGAGGTAGCCGTTCGGTTCGGGTGGGAAACGGGTGTTGAGACGTCCGCCGTTCTTTCCGGCTTGGAGATCCTCAAGCACCAGTTGTTCAACGAAATTCAAGCCTTTAGGCTCCTGAGGTGTTGTTTGATTGTTTTCCATAACTTGCAAGTTTGAAAAAAGCGATGCTAAACTGATTTTATAGAAAGTTTAGTTGGATTCTTTAACTAAATTGCAAAGTTAATCAGAATTTTTGGAAAACTCACCCCTTGGATGAAAAAATCATTATTTGCAACCTCCTATATATGCATATCAATGCCTCCTTTTGCATCAATCAAGTTGAAAACCTCTCAATCGTTAACTTGGATTATCCTCGTCAAAAGCCTAATTGCCAATATAATATATCCTCATAGAACATAAACTTGCATAAAGAATTTATGGAAGTTTAAAATAATATTTGGAAGAATGGGAAAAGAATACTAACTTTGTACCCGCAAAAGCCCCGATAGCAAAAGCTAAAAGGCAATAGCAAAAATAAAAAAGCCTATTTAGCAAAGGCTAAGTAGACGACAGTAAAAGCCCAGGTGGCGGAATGGTAGACGCGCTCGTTTCAGGTGCGAGTGCTGCGAGGCGTGCAGGTTCGAGTCCTGTTCTGGGCACCTATATTAACCGTAAGTGATTGATTTTCAATACTTACGGTTTTTTCATGCCAATTTTTGTCAGCAAATTGTCAGCGAAGGTCGAAAAAATATGATTTTTTACCCTCTTGAATCGGGCTGAATTTTGTTGCTCTGTCGGTTTTTATATTTTTTAACTCTTTTTAATAAAGTCCGATTCGAGCTGTAACTATTCAGCGGACGCGCCGATGTAGTCGCCGTTTAGAAAAGGGCGAGGATT